>NZ_CP101322.1:3083858-3700630 GCF_024300625.1 Halovivax gelatinilyticus
CTGCGCGTCGGCGCTGCGTACACGTCCCCGCCACAGTGTAGCCTGCGGCTTCGGTCAACGCTTCGATCTCGTCGGTTTCGACGGGTGCGTATTCAGCTAGCGTGGCAACGATCGCGGTCTGTCCGTTCGTCTGCGTCGATCTTCGTGCTGACTTTCGTGTCATTAGTGTGGATTCGGCAGTACTCGGTATACACACGATTCCGGCTACCGACGGTGGGTGTCATCCATCACCGACACGACCCGATCGAGCGAACGCTCGATCGTGATCAGATCGACTGCTCGAGTGAACGCGTATCGACGGACCGAACGCTCGCGGTTCGTGCCGTCGAGGCGTGCCCACTGGGCGACGGGAAACACCCGCTCAGCGTAGAGAAACGGTCTCCATTCTTCGAATCGAAGAACGAGCAATCGCGTAAAATAGTTTGTGGTCGAACTGACCCGGACGATCGACGATTCCCGCGATCGAACGCTCAGGCGAGGGTTCCGGATCGGATCGCGTCCTCGGCCGAGGTGAGCGCGTCATCGCGATCGAAATCGGCGACGATATCCCGTAGTTCGTGATCGTCTGCGTCCGCCAGCTCGCGGGCGAACTCGGTCACGTTGGGAATCGCCCGGATCACGTTGTCGACGATCGGTATGTCGGCCACCTGTGGCGATCGAGAGAGCGGGTTGAGGTCGATGACGATCTCGGTCTTTCCCATCGCGCCCAGCGCTTCGGCGCGATCACCGTCTTCGAGCGGGACGACGACGACGTCGGCCGCGTATATCCCGTCTTCGTCCACCTTCGCGCGTTCCTGGTCGAGGTTCGGTATCCGCGCGGTCGCGGTCTGTCCCAGGACGCGTTTCGCGCCGTGGTCTCGCAGGTGGGTCGCGATGGCGTCTATCCGTTCGTCCGTCCGATTGAAGAGGTTAATCTCCAGGTCGGCGTCGACGACATCCGCGAGTTCGACCATCTCTCCGGGGACCAGTGCGGCGACGTTTCCGTTGATCGAGAGCACCGGTTTATCCGCCAAAAGCAATTGTGCCGCCGCTGTGCGTTCGGCCTCCCGTGCAGATGGGATCGTTCGCTCGCCGAGCAGGTAGTCGAAGGCGCTCCCCCGTCCTTCGGCGTGCATCCCCTGGAGGTGGGTGATCCCGTTCTCGACGCCTCGTTCGATCCGATGTCTGGTGACGAGATCCTCGTATCGGGGATGATCCGGTGGAATTTCGTCTTCTTCGTCGACCTCGGCCGGAACGGTTTCGTACTCGCTCACGTGACTATCGTCGGTATCGGCGGTAAAAAGTGACGCGTTTACGCACCGGCCGCGGGCGTTACTCGGTGAACTCGATCCAGCCGTCGGGTGCGTAGACTTTCACGTCGGTCATCGCCTCCCGCGCATCCGTTCGGTTGGCGTACGCCTTCGTGCTTTCGGACATCGGTTCTCCGTGTTCGTCGACTAATCGCCACTTCCAGCCGTCCTCGGAGTCGTGCAGTTCGAACGAGACGCCGTCTATCTCGAGGATGCTCGCGGCGGGAATGAGATCCCTGATGTCGCTAACCGAGCGACGCGCTCCCTCGGTCGTCTCGAACGACTCCGCGGAGGTCGCGACGATCTCTCCGCTCTCGTCGATGAGTCGCCACGTCCAGCCGGAGTCGGCCGAGACGAGTTCGAACGACGCGACGTCGAAGTCGACGCGACCCGCGAGCGACGCGAGGCGACGGAGTTCGTCGACGAGTTCGGTCGCTTCGGACCGCTGGGCGCAGGTGACGCCGGACTGGGCGAGTACGGTCCGTTCCTGATCGATCAGTTCCCAGGACCAGCCGTCGCCGTTCGTGAGTCGAATCACGGCGTCTTCGATTTGGAATATCGGCGCCTCTGCGGCGGCTGCCGTGAGATCGTCGACGGCGCTGATGACGCCATCACGGTCGTCGTACGTGTCGGCCGCGGTGGCGATCGGCGAACGGTCGCGATCGAGCAGCCGCCAGCGCCAGGCGTCGTTACCGTAGATCTGGACGAAGACGTCGCCGATTCGAGTTCGATCGGCGTCCTCGGCGACGGCTCGAATGCGTTCGATCTCCGAGATGATTTGATCGCGGGTCGACGCGGAGTCTTCGTTCTCGGCGACGACGGTGCCGGACGGAAGCACGAAGCGCCAGTTCCAGTCGTCGTCCCGGACGAAGGTCTGGAAGGCAGCGCGCTCCATCGTTCGACTCTCGGTATCGAGGTTTTCGACCAGCCGGTCCATCGCCTGCCGCGCGGCGGCGCGCGTCGGGTGAGACGAGGGGTCCTCGGCGATCAGCTTGCCAGCGTCGTCGATGAGCCGCCAGCCCCAGTCGCCGTCGTCGACGAACAGCTCGAACGCCGCTGTTTCGATCTCGAGCAACTCCGCGTCGGGTGCTTGCTGTTTCAGCGTCATCATCGCCTCGGCGGCTTCGCCCTTCGAGGAGTGTTCGGTGCCGCTGTCGGCGAGGACGTTGCCGTCCTCGTCGATGAGTCGCCAGCGCCACTCGCCGGTGTCAGCTTCGTACACCTGGAACGCCGAGGATTCGAACTCGATGAGGTCGGCTTCGCTCGCCTGCTCGCGCATGCGTTGGATCGCGGCCTGGGCGTCGTCTGCGGTCTCGTGGGGTTCCGTACTCGCGGCGACGATCTCCCGGTCCTCGGTGACGAGCCGCCAGCGCCACTCGTCGTCGGTTCGATACCGCTCGTAGAGGGCATCTTCGATCTCGAAGACGTCCGCTTGGGCTACGTTCTCGGCGAACTGGTCGGTCGTTCGTTCGATCTCCTGGTAACTTCCGGCCGTGTTCGGGTTCCGAGCGACAACCTGTTCGTTGCGGCCCACGAGTCGCCAGCGCCACTCGTGGCCCGACGTGAACAGTTCGTAGGTCGGTTCTCCGGAGATCGTCACGGCCGCGTCGTCGAGTGACGGTAGCAGCGCTTCGATCGCCTCTTCGGCGTCTCGTCGGGACGAGTACGTCTCCTCGGCGAGTGCGAGTTCCTCGTCGTCCGTGTCCACGAACCGCCACGTCCAGCCGTTCGAGCGTTCGAGAAGCTCGATGCCGACGTGCTCCATCGTGAGTAGTTTCGCCTCTTCGAAACTGTCGACGAACGAGGAGGCGCCGGCTTCCGCGTCCGCCTTGCTCCCGTAATCCGTCGGCGATTTCGCGAGGGCGCGGCGTTCGTCGTCGAGTAGCTGCCAGTGCCAGCGGTCGCGTTCTTCGTAGTAGTTGAATGCGGCGTCGTCGATTTCGATGACGTCCGCGACCGGTCCCCGGTCTTTGAGGAAGCTGACGGCGGCTTCGGCTCCGTCCCGATCGGCGAACGAGTCGCCACACCGGGCGACGACGCTGCCGTCCTCTCGGACGAGCGTCCACTCCCAGATTCCGTCTCTCGTCTCGTACAATCTGAACGCGGAGGTGGTCAACTCCATCAGGCCGGCGGATCCGATCTGAGATTTCACCTCCTCGATGTCCATCTCGGCGTCCGGGCGCGTGAGCGCACTATCCATACTGGCGGCGAGTGCCTCCAGGTGGAGGATGTGCCACTTCCAGTCGCCGTTTTCGTCTCTGAACGCGGCGAACTGTGCGCCGTCGAGCGCGTCACCCGTTAGAACCTCGGGGTTGTCCTTTGCGCCCTCTTCGGAGACGTACTTCCCTTTCTGTCCCGTTACGGCCGGGATTAGCGCGGTGACGCCGGCGAGAATAGCGAGGCCGGTGGCGTACACCGTAATCACTTCGACGCTGTAGTCATCGCCGAATCCGCGCCAGTCGTCCGGGTAAACCATCCCGAACGTCGTCACGCCGCCGAACGCGATCAACAAGCCGAAGACACTCGCTTGCACCCCTCTGCGTCTGACGGGTAACATCAACACGATACCGAAGAGACACAGCGACAGCGCGGTCATACCGAGAACGCCCGTAACTCTGATGTAGAACGTCGAATTGGCGTCACCCGCATAGAGGACGAGAAACGCGACCAGGCCCGTCAACGCGACGATGCACCCGAGAATGAATACCCAGTAGCCGTATACGTCCTTTCCGGACTCCGGTTCTCCGACGTAGTGTTCGTACAACCGAAATAACGTGTCGTTGAAATTGCCAGGTGATGCCATTTGAATTCGAACGGATAACTAAATCGAAGGTAAATAAATTATCGGCTAGATGTCGTCGCGCAAATAGTATCTATGGATCCTTGTAAAATCTATCTCTCAAGGCTTCTACCCGTAGTGAGTTATTTATATCGGGGACTAATATAAGGAAACATACTCGTGGTGTAGTAGTGCTCGTTACTCTTTAACTCTAAAAAAGTAATAATCTGGTAAGGAAAACAGTAGAATATTTCGGGAAGGAAGGTGAGCGTATTGATATGTTATAGGTTGTCCCTCACGGCGACGTCGCTCGGAATCTCGACGTCGAGAATCAACTGAACGACCGGATCGGTTTCTGGGTCACCGAACGAGACGCTGATCTGGCGATCACTCGATCATCGCCCCAGCAGGGTGTGTCGCACAGATCGATGGATCGTATCCCGCATCCGTGAGGCCGGTTCCGAGGGCGAACACGGTATTTCCGAGCATCGCCATCGCAGCCTGACCACCCGCTGTCGCGACCGCCTCGACGGCTCGCTTTACGTCGTCGGTCAGCAATCCCGCCTCGCGGGCGAACCGGCGCGAGGCGAACATAAACGAGGTGAGTGTGGGTTCTTTCACGACACGAGAGAGCGCGAGTCGGCCCGCTTCATCCAGGCGGTCCGTATCGCCGGCGAGCACTGATTCGGTCGAGAGTTCACCGAAGGAGTGATATTCCACTCTCACACGTGTCGGTATTTCGTCGAGCCTGCCGTGTGCCGGCCCGCCGGGTTCGAGCCTGATCGGGATCCCGCCGCGTGCCTGTGCAACGACATCGCCCAGGCCCGTCCCAGCCTGCACCTCCGCGCCGTGGGCGACGGTCACGAGTTCGTTCGCTGATAACCGACAGTCGAACACTTGATTGGCCGCGTACGCGGTCCCGAGTGCCATCGCTCCCGAGACTCCGAACCCGGCTCCGATGGGAACCGACGAGACTGCCTCGACGCGTGCCGTTACAGAGAGCGCGTCTAGGACCCGTTCTACCGGGTCTATCTCGACTCGTGAGCCGTCGAGTTCGATCGACGATTCGCGCGCTGGCGAGACGGTGGTGGTGACGCCGTCCGTGAGTGTCAGGCCCGCTCCGCGCGATCCGGCCCGTGTCGGATCGTCGTCGGGGTGCGTGCTGAAGAATCCGGTAATATGGCCGGGGACGAAGGCCGAACACTCGTCGGGCATGTACCGAAGTGTACCCACCCGTCCTCTTTAAGCGTGTCCACCTGCGTGTTGTTGGGTGTCTGTATAGCATTAAATGCGGACACCGTCATCGAAGAAACTACGACTGATCTCGTTCTGATTATCAAATCCACGAGGATACATTTCGGTCGAATCCTATATTTGTCCTGGACTGTAATACGATACTGACCTCGTATGGGTGCGCTATCTATTCAACCGATAACCGGCCTCCGGAGCCGGTTTACCGTCAAACTCGTACTGTTACTACTGATCGTCGCCGTCGTTGTTGGGGGATTCGGGGGGTTGATTTACGCCCAGACCGACGCGGCACTCGAAGACGACATCGAACAGAAATTCGAACAATCTGCCGTCTTGCAGGCAGAAACGATCGAAGAAGGCCTCGCGGCGAATCAACGCCAGGCCGGGTTGATCGCTCAGAGCAGTGCCGTCCAGAGCGGCGATACCGAGACGATCGGTGACTTCTTCGACGCTCAACTCGCCTCGATGGACGAGTCCGTCGCCGGTATTCACCTCGTCGATACCGAACAGCAGACGATCGACGTGACGACGACCGGGGCCGAGGGTAGCGACGCGAGCGCTCTCCCCTGGTCGACGCTGGCCTACGATCCGTCCGGACCGCAGATGATCGGCCCGTACCGTGACGACCACGTGGGGACGACCGTTGGCGCGATTACGATGGACGTCGACGCGGATACACGTGTCGTGCTGTTGATCGACATGGTCGCGTTATCGGAGCGCTTAGAGCACCCGACGGCCTCCGAGCAATCTGGCATTCACGTCATAACCGATACCGGAATCGTCGTGATGAGCCACAATACGGACGCGATCGGATTGATCGATCATCACCACATGGATATCGAGTTCCCACAGCAATCGGGGTACAAAGAAATCGACATGGATGCGATGGATCACGACGATCACGTGGGTTACGACGCTCAACAGGACGCCATCGAAGTCTCGGTCATTCTCGGTCTCGGCGGTGAGATCCACGAAATGGAAGGACACGGGGGCCATACCATCTACGCACCCGGCAGTACGCACGAAGCCCTAATGGACGTGATGGTCGATATCGATCACGATGGGACGATGTCAATGGGGTACGCCCACGTCGACGGGGCCGACTGGGTCGTGATGAGTCACGAACCCCGCTCGGACGCGTTCGCCTTACAATCCGACATCACGCAGTCAGTGATCGGACTGGTCCTGGTTTCGTTCCTCGGGTTGGGCCTGATTGGCGTCGTCGTCGGAAGGAACACGAGTCGGTCACTGAAAGATCTCGCCGGCAGCGCCCGCGAAGTCGAGGACGGTAACCTGGAGACGTCGATCGAATCGTCCCGGAAGGACGAAATCGGACAGTTGTACCGGGCGTTCGACAACATGCGCCTCTCGCTTCGCGAATCGATCGAGGAAACTGAGGCCGCACGAGACCGCGCGGAAGACCGCGGCGAGGAACTCGCCAGACTTGCCACCCATCTCGAGGCCAAAGCCGAGGACTTCCGTGAGGTCATGGTCAGCGCCGGTGACGGCGATCTCACGGCGCGCATGGATGCAACCAGCGAGAACGAGTCGATGGAAGCGATCGCGTCGGAGTACAATCAGATGGTCGACGACATAGAAACCACGGTCGACGAACTGAAGCGATTCGCAGAGGAGGTCGCAACCCACAGCGAGGAGGTCACCGCGAGCAGCGAGGAAGTTCAAACGGCGAGCGGTCGGGTGACCGAATCCGTCCAGGAAATCTCGACGCAGACCGATAAGCAACACGAGACGTACCGGACTGTCGTCGATCGGATGGAAGACCTCTCAGCAACCACCGAAGAGATCGCCTCGTTGTCGAACGAGGTGGCCGGTATTGCTGAACGGACAGCGACTGCCGGAGAGACGGGCAAAGAAGCGGCGAGCGATGCTGTGACGGCGATGAACGCGGTCGACGAGGACGCCGATGCGGCGGTGACTGAGATCGAACGACTCCAGTCGAAGATCATCGAGATCGAAGAGATCACTGACTCGATCCAGCAGGTGGCAAAGCAGACTAACATGCTCGCGCTCAACGCGAACATCGAAGCGTCTCGAAGCGGCGAAGCCGACGAAGGCTTTTCCGCGGTCGCCGAGGAGGTCAAAGAACTCGCGACCGACGTCCAGGACTCCGCCGCCGAGATCGACGAACTCGTCGACGAGATCGGCGATCAAACCGACCGAACCGCAGACGAAGTACGGGATACGCGAAAGGAGGTCTCTCGGAACGCAGACGCCGTTGCCGAGGCGATCGACGCGCTCGACGAAATCGCGACCTACGCCACCCAGACGCACGACGGCACCCAGGAGATAAGCGCCGCGAGCGAAGAGCAGGCCGCGTCCATCGAGAACGTCGTCGAATTGGTCGACGAAGCCGAATCGCTGAGCCAGCAGGTGAGCGAAGAGGCCAGTTCCGCCGCCGCGGCCGCTGAAGAACAGACGACGGCCCTTTCGGAGGTCACCGACAGTGCGAGCGACCTCGCCAGTCGCTCCGGTTCACTCCAGGAGCGTCTCGACGAGTTCGAAACGGGTGGTAACCCACAGGTCCAGCCGACCACGGTGTCGGACGACTGAGTCGAAACCGACCGAGTCTCTTTTCTCAGCACCCCTGCGTCGTAGACCGTTCGAACGTCAAAAACGCGAACGGTTACCGTGGCTGTTCGGTCGGCAATCGCGAGACGAACGGCCTGAGGTGTCGGTTCGGCAGGTAGGCACAGTTCTGTTTGAGGCGCTGGTGTGAACCCGAACCGTTCTGCGGGTGATCGTTCGTTCGTGGACGGTCTCAGAATCGCGACGTAGACGGTCTACTTGGGGCGCGTTTGGCGAAAGATCACGCCCCCATTCGAGCCGCAGTTAGAATTCAATGACCGCGCTCGCCGGTTCCGAGTTCGCCGCCTACGGCGACAATCGCTGGCGATCCTGCGAGACTCACTTCGTTCGACTCGCTGGCTCCCGGAGAGCTTGTCCTACGGGCTCATTCGCTGGAGATCTCGCAATACACTCTCCGTTCGAACCTGGCTTGCCATCGACATCTACGCCCTTACGGGCTCAGACGTTGTCGGTCGCGCGGGAAGAGAACCGCTTCTCGAATGTTCGGTAGATCGAGGATGGTCATCACGAGCCGTTCGCCGCCGAGACCGAAACCGGCGTGTGGCGGCATGCCGTAGCGGAACATCTTCGTGTAGTACTCGAACTGATCGGGGTCGAGTCCCTGCTGTTCGAAGCCGGCGACGAGGTGCTCGTAGCGGTGTTCGCGCTGCCCGCCAGAGACGAGTTCCATGCGCGGGGCCATCAGATCGAACCCGGTCGAGAGCTGTTCGTCATCGTCGTGATCTTTGATGTAAAACGGCTTGATTTCGCTGGGCCAGTCGGTGATGAAGTAGTGACCGCCGACGTCATCGCCGAGCGCCTTCTCGCCTTCCGTCGGAAGGTCGTCTCCCCAGACGAGCTGGTCGTCGAGTTCACCCGTCGCGTTGATTCGCTCGATCGCTTCCTCGTAGGAGAGCCGCGGAAAGTCGCCCTCGGGAACCTCGAAGTCGTCTGCGAGATCGAGCGTCTCGAGTTCGTCTCGACAGTTCTCTGCGACGGCCTCGTAGGCGGCTGTCACGACCGCTTCGGCGACGTCCATCGCGTCGTGGTGATCGCAGAACGCACCCTCGAAGTCGATCGAGGTGGCTTCGTTCAGGTGTCGCGGCGTGTTGTGTTCTTCGGCGCGGAAGATCGGACCGATCTCGAACACGCGCTCGACGTTCGAACCGGCGATCAGTTGCTTGAACAACTGTGGGGACTGGTTCATGAACGCCTCCTGGCCGAAGTACGTGATGGGGAACAACTCCGTTCCGCCTTCGGTGCCGGTCGCAACGATCTTCGGCGTCGTGATCTCCGTACACCGTAGTTCGCGGAAGCGTTCGCGAGCGGCTTCGAGAATCGTCGCTCGAATCGAGAAGATCGCCTGCACTTCCGACTTCCTGAGATCGAGCGTCCGGTTGTCCAGACGCGTCGAGAGTTCGGCGTCGACCTTCCCGGAGGGATCGAGCGGAAGTTCCGGGTCGGCCGCCGAAATCACGTCGACGCTATCGGGGACGATTTCGACCCCCGTCGGCGCGCGCGGTTCCTCGTCGACGGCGCCGGTGACCGAAACGACGCTCTCTCGGGTCACGCCGAGACCCGTTTCGACGAGGTCGTCGTCCATCTCGTCCTTCTCGAATTTCACCTGGATGCGCCCGGTCGTATCGCGGAGGATGAGAAAGGCGATTCCTCCGAGGTCTCGCACCTCGTGTACCCAACCGGCGACGGTGACCGTCTCGCCCGGTTCGGCATCGGCCGTGTAGGTTCGATCCTGCATGTCTCACGCTTACGCCAGCCACGACTTAAACGCCGTTATTTTCGCCGGCCCCGCCCAACCGGCCAACGCGTCTCCCGTCCGATCGGTCGCGATCGATCTCACCCGTCGACTACGCCACCGGTGAGCCTGATGAGTCCGAGATGGGAACGGTGCTCGTAGGTCGCAGTAGCCCTCGCTCGCAGCCGTCCGTGGGCCGTCGAAATACGCCGGTCGAGTCGCCCCGTGATATCGTCTTCGTAGCGGAGCTTTCGGGTGGGTGGCGTCGACAGCCTGACCACCGCCCCGAAGGCCGAATTGACCAGCGCTGCGGCTGGTCCGTGCGTGCGGGCGGCGTTGGCCAGAACGATCCGACCGCCGGGACCGACGAGGTCACACCACTCGTCCACGACGGCTGCCGGATCGTCGAACATACCGACGACGAACGTCGAGACGATTGCGTCGACGTCCGAGTCGACCGAAATCGGCGGATTTGTGGCGTCGGCCCGGATCAGGTGGACATTTTCCGCCCGTTCGATGCGGTGGTAGGCACGGTCGAGTACCTCCCTCGTAACGTCGATACCCACCACCGTGCCCGATTCGCCGACGACTTCGCGGAGGTACGGAAGGTTCGCGCCTGTTCCGCAACCGAATTCGACGACCGTGTCACCCGAACGTAGGTCGCACGCTTCGGCGACGCGACGGCGGAGACTCCGAATGCCGGGCGTTCCGGTTGCGATAACGTCGTACAGGCGCGCCCATCGGCCGTAGAACGATTGGGCGGACGTCGGGGATCGCTCGTCTGGTTGGTTCGCGTGCATCGGTGGTTGGACGGGATTCTGTCTCGGTCAGTGATGAACCGTCGAGGCGAGCGACCTGAGTGTCACGGCGACCGATTCGGGATCCGCGCCGAGAACGTACGTGATCGGCTCGATTCCTTCCCCACCGGTCTGGTAGAGGACCGTTGCGTCGGGGTTTTCAGCGATCGCCTCGCCAGCGTTCGCCTCGATGTCGCCGGTCTCGTCGAACTCGACCAGCTCGTGGCCCTCCGCCGAAAGCGCGGAGAGCAGCGCCGGATCGTATCGGATGTTCGCCGCGGCGGCGGCATCGCTACCGCCCTCGCGGGCGGCGAGCAGGATCGAGGCAACGTGCTCTGAGACGCCAAATTCCGGCTCGGCCGGGATTGTGGCCTGTCCCGTCACGTCGACGATCCGCCCCGGAACTCCTGCGACATCGTCGATCGTCCGTGCGTCGGGGACACACGCCACCAGGTTCGACCCGACCGCCGGAATTAACGAGGCGAAGCCGCTCGTGTTCTCGATGATCTGCAGGCCTCGTCGGAGCGACGACCGGACGCGCTCGTTCGTTCGGAGTTCGCTATCGGGAGCGTGGACGCGAAACGAGGGGTAGGTCGACAGCGCCGGCTCCGCGGACTCGTGCAGTCGAGCGAGCAGGTCGCCGCCCGATTCGAGTTCCCTGATGAGCACTTCGAGTTCGACCAGCGCCTGGACCGACGTCAGTTCCCCCTCGGCCAGTCCGGTCGCCAGGGTTCCGACGACGCGATCCACCCGCTCATCGTTTGCGATTTCATCGTTTATCTTCACCTCTCCGTGTGCGTACTTCGAAACGGCGCTCTGGCTTATCCCGAGCACCGAAGCGACTTCACGTTGGGTGAGCCCTTGCTGTCTGAGTTCGGCCGCCAACAACGATCTGACCGTCGGGAGGAATTCTTCGACGACGATCTCTTCGACGAACTTCATCGACTATCCTCGCGTACGCGGCCCGTGCGGTTAATTCTGCGGGTGCGTCGCTGGGACCCACACAACCGCCGTGCGCGTTCGATCACTGTGACCGGCGTGCGTTCGATCCGGATCATCCGTCCCCGAGTTGGTCTCCACCGAATTCGTGATCACCGCCGATTTTCGATGCCTGGGGCCCAGATTGATCCTGATACTTCGAGCCTCGCTCCGAGCCGTACGGTCGGTCTGCCGGCGAGCTTAGTTCGGTAAACGTGAGTTGCGAGACGCGCATCCCTGGCGTCAACGCGACCGGCGCCGTTCCCAGGTTCGAGAGTTCCAGGGTGATCTGGCCCCGGTAGCCCGGATCGCACAGTCCTGCGGTCGCGTGAACGACCACGGCCAGCCGACCCAGCGAAGATCGGCCCTCGACGTGTGCGATCAGATCTGCCGGAATCTCGACGCGTTCGTGGGTCGTCCCGAGCACGAAGTCGCCGGGGTGAAGAATGAAGTCTTCGTCCTCGCTCACGACGGTCTCGGTGACGTACTCGTCGACCTCGCGCGCCGCGTCCGGGTGGATACACGGAATGTTCGTCCGGCGAAACTCGAGGAACTCGTTTCCGAGTCGGAGGTCGACGCTGGCCGGCTGAATTTGCAACTCGAGGTCGTCGAGTGGCTCGATGACGAGATCGCCGTCGTCGAGCCGGTCTGCGATGTCCACATCGGAGAGTATCATACGCCGTGACTCGCGTGGGCTCTGTTAAATGAACCGGATCGATTCGGCACGCGTCGACCGTGGAGGTTCGGATCTGCCGGAGGCGATCGTCGCGCCTATTGCGGTCGACGGTGAGTTGGGGACATGAAGCAGGCAATCGTCGCCCGGACCGACATCGGAATGGGGACGGGAAAACTCGCCGCGCAGGTCGCCCACGCGTCGCTGTCGGCTTACGAACAGACCTCGAAGCGAGACCGGCGGACGTGGAAGTCGGGCGGTCAGAAGAAAGTCGTACTGAAGGGATCGAGCGAGCGGGAATTACACGAACTCGCCGAGATTGCCGACCGCGAGGGATTGCCGACGTCGATCGTCCGCGACGCCGGTCACACGCAGTTAGATCCAGGCACGGTCACCACGCTTGCCGTCGGTCCGGGGCCCGACGACGCCGTCGACCGCGTTACCGGCGAACTCTCGCTGTTCTGATCGCCCGGTCGAGGGCAAACTTTTCGTCGTTCAGACCGCCCGGTCAACGGCAAGGAATTTCATCTGGGGTCGCGTCGTGTGCGTATGACCGACGATTCGCCGCCAGAATCGGGGACGGATCCACACGCCGAGATGCCCGTCGAGCGGACCGGGGTCGATCCGTCGGACGCGAACGTCGCCGTGTTACTCGTTCACGGACGGGGTGCACGCGCGACCGGAATGCTCGACTTCGCTCGAGAGATCGATCGCGACGACGTGGCGTTCGTCGCCCCACAGGCACATCGTGGCACTTGGTATCCCCAGTCGTTCATGGCGCCGATCGACGCGAATCAGCCCCACCTCGACTCGGCGCTCGGCAAACTCGACAGCGTCCGAGAGACGGTCGAACGCGACGGACTCTCGACCGATCGAATCGTGTTGCTCGGGTTCTCACAGGGTGCGTGTCTCGCGAGCGAGTACGTCGCCAGAAACCCGACACAGTACGGCGGTCTCGTCGCGCTGAGCGGAGGACTGATCGGTCCCGAGGGAACGACGTTCGAGTACGAGGGATCGCTGAACGGAACCCGGGCATTTTTCGGTTGCGGCGACGAGGATCCGCACATTCCGGTCGACCGGGTCGAGGCGTCCGCGACGGCGTTAGAGGCACTGGATGCGGACGTCGAGACGCGGATCTACGAGGGTATGGGCCACGGCGTGATCGAAGACGAGATGACGGTCGTCCGCGACCTCCTCGATGCCGTCGTGGTTGGTACCGACTCGGCGCACTCGTAACCGCCTGGAGTCGGATGTGGTCGAGGAGATCGAATTTGTGTCGGCCGGTCGAGAACTGCCGACTGTCGAACGGAGAACGAACGCATTTTCCCCTTCTGACTCCTACGCCGATGCAGATCAATGCGCGCTGCACATCCGACCGAACGGGCCGTCGGCATGGAGTACTACGTCAGCGACGTCGACGGGATCGGCGGCCGGTTGCGAGACCGCGATACTCACTTTCGCGTGCGCGAACGCGAAAACTTCGAGACGGAATCGGTCGACGCCGATCCGTCCGCGTACCCGCACCTGGTCTTTCGAGCGAGGCTTTCGGGCTGGGATACGAACGACTTCGCCGCGAGGCTGTCGGACGCCCTGGAGATGAGTCGCGAGCGAGTTTCGTGGGCCGGGACGAAGGACAAGCGAGCGGTGACGACCCAGCTCTTTTCAGTCCGCGACGTGTCGCCCGGCGACCTACCGTCGCTTTCTGGGGTCGACATAGACGTCGTTGGTCGTGCCGGTCGATCACTCGAGTTCGGTGATCTGCTCGGAAACGAGTTCGAGATCGTCGTCTCCGATCCCCAGCGTCCGGACGCCGCGTCCGACGTCGTCACCGATCTCGCCGGGTTCGGCGGTCTCGACGATCAGGAAGGTGACGATGGCGCCGACGAGTCTGGCTCCTCGATGACCGATGGGAGCCCGGTCTCGATCGGCGTTCCGAACTATTTCGGCCAGCAACGGTTCGGAAGCTATCGCCCCATCACACACGAGGTCGGATTGGCGATCGTCCGTCGCGACTGGGAAGGCGCGGTGCTGACGTACCTCGGAAATCCCCACGAGTCGGAACCGGCGGAGACCCGGGCGGCCCGCGAATTCGTCTCCCAGACGCGCGATTGGCTCGAGGCGCTCGATCGATTTCCGGGCCACCTGCGCTACGAACGATCGCTCCTCCACGCCCTCGCAGAGAGCGACGGCTCGCCCGACGCGGAGGCGTACAGGCGTGCGCTCGAACGGTTTCCCTCGAATCTCAGACGACTGTTCGTTCACGCGGCCCAATCCTACGCGTTCAACCGAATTCTGAGCGAACGGCTGTCGCGCGGGCTGCCGTTCGACCGCCCGGTCGAGGGCGACGTCGCCTGTTTTGCGGATCGAACCGTCGAAATGGATCTCGCGGTTCCCGACACGGATCGCCTCCAGCGCGTCGACGGCCGCCGCGTGGATTCCGTCGCCCGTCACTGCGCGCGCGGTCGGGCCTTCGTCACCGCACCGCTCGTCGGCACGCAGACGGAACTCGGCGCGGGCGAACCCGGCGAGATCGAGCGGTCGGTGCTGGACGACATCGGTCTCCGCCTGGGCGACTTCGAGCTCCCCGGCGAGTATCACTCCACCGGAACGCGGCGGTCCATCCTCGTTCGCACCGATCTGTCGATCGAATACGATCCGTTGACGCTCTCGTTTTCGCTCCCGAGTGGATCGTACGCGACCGTCGTCCTGCGCGAATTTTTGAAGTCCGACCCGACCACGCTCGGGTGACCGGTTCGCGCTAGAATCGATATCAGTCGTTGAGTAGGTGGCTCTGACGTGACCACGAGTACGACGTCGCTACCGAAGCGTGGTGGTTTTGAGTCGGCCGGTCGATGCTCGGGTATGGAGTGTCGTCATTGCGGCTCGTCTCTCGAGAAGCCGGGTGACTTCTGTCTGGTGTGTCGAGAGCGAAACGCCGACGCGGTCGTGCTAGAGGCGGCGCGCGACCGAGCGACGCTAACGATCGTCGACGAGGATACCGTGGTCGGCGAAACGACGGTGACGACGATTCCCGAGACAGCGGACGAACGCGCCACGATCGAACGGCGAAACTTCGCGAGCCGGATTGGCGACGAGATTCGACGGAAGCGACCCTCGAACGTATACGCGACGGGTGATCGAACCGTTATTCGGGACGTTCGTCGAGACGTTCACTACCAGTTCTACCGAATTGACGCCGACGACCCGGTCGATCACGTCGTCTCCCGACGAGGCGCTGACGCGCTCGACATCGTCGAAACACCTCCCGGTGAGAAGATCAGCGGCAGTCACTCGACGCTCATCGGCAGTCGAACGGGCATGCGCGCGATACGAACCATCGCTTCGCACCCGCACGTAAAGAAAGTCATCCCCGGACCGATCGACGCCGGCGGGACGGGATCTCGGTCGGGGCTTCGGGCGAAAGTTACGCGGGCGGACGACGGGGGTAACCTGCGAATGCTCTTGCGAGACGGATCGAGCGTTCAAGAAAATCGGATCGTAACGACGGCGTGGGACGCCCAGACGGGTGAACGCGTCCGGGAGGCGTTGAACGAAGCGCTGGTCGATGCGGAGTTTCAGGAGGCGTAAACGGCCGGCCTACAACGTGACCGGTGTCCGCGAACCGGTTCGAGACCGTGACCGTCATCGTTCCATCGATGAGCGTTTTCAGGCTGGACGTTGCCGGCCTTTCCGTGAACCGTCCAGATGCGGTGTTACTTGCGATCGCAGTCTCTACAGGCGGTGGCGTACTGCTGGGTCGTCTGTTCGCGAGAACGGACGTCTCGAGCGTTCCGCCGAGCGTTCCGATCGCCCTCGGTGCGATAGCTGGATTCGCCATCATCTGCGTCGAGTGTACGGTCGTCTGGGCGCGGGTAACTCGGGCCCGCGAGGCGGGGACGACTCAACAGGTTTATTGGTGGCGTGGGGATAGTGACGAACACTATGGCCAAGAAATCCAGCGGAACGGTCGGGAGTGCCGGTCGGTTCGGCGCCCGATACGGGAGAGTCGCCCGACGGCGCGTCTCGGAGATCGAAGCGGAGATGAACCACGCTACCGTCGACGACGACGCCGTTACCCGAATCGGAACCGGAATCTGGAAGAACGAAGAGACGGGCGAAACGTTCGCCGGCGGGGCCTACCGTCCGGAGACGCCCGCGGGCAAGACCGTCACCCGTTCGATCCGCGCGGCACTGAACGAGGATACAGACGAGACTGAAGAGTAACCGATGGCGTACAAGTGCTCTCGCTGTAAGCGCGACGTCACGCTCGACGAGTACGGCGGCGTCCGCTGTCCGTACTGCGGGCACCGTGTGTTACTCAAAGAGCGCAGCCGCGACGTCAAAGAAGTCGACGTCGAGTGACTTCTTCCCCCCATACGACGACGATTACGTTTTCCTATCGGAGCGAACGTCGAGCAACCGTCATCGAGCGAAGCCTGGCGTGCGAACTCGGGGAGATAGACGGTGATCGCTCCGAGACGACACTCGATCGCACCGGAGCGACGCTGAGCGTGACGATCACGGCGCAGGATCTAACGGCGCTTCGAGCCGCGCTCAACACCTGGCTCTCGCTCGGCGACGTCGCCGAGCGATCTATCGATGTCGGAAGGCCCGCCCCCTGATCGTGTCCGGGTTCCGGATCCCGCTCGCGATCAAAGCTTGGGTTTATCAGGCCGGGAACCGTCCCGCCACGTATGCAGGGTAACTTACCGCCGGAAGCACAGGAGAAAATCGAAGAGCTGCAGGGGCTTCAGGAGACGGCACAGACCGTTGCGGTCCAGAAGCAGGAAGCCGAGTCGGGGCTCCAGCAGGCCGAGATGGCTCTCGAAGAGCTCGACGAGATCGACGCCGATACGACGATGTTCCGCCAGATCGGTGATCTCTACGTCGAGACGGAGTTCGACGAAGCCGAGTCCGAACTCGAAGAGAAAGTCTCGACGCTCGAAATCCGTCTCGAAACGCTCGAAAAGCAAGAAGAACGCGTCCAACAGCAGTTCGAGTCGCTCCAGGAAGACCTCGAGGGATTACTGGGCGGCGGTGCGGTCGGTGGCCCGGCCGGTCCTGGCGGTCCCGGCGCAGGCGGCGCGTAAGATGCCGACCGACGACTCCGTCGGCGCGAATGGGGGCGGCCCGACTGACGAAGTCGCCGACTCCGATCCCGACGACGTGACGGTGGTCGAGGCGGCCGCCGAAGCGGCCGAATCCCTCGTGTTCGAACGGTACAAACAATCCGCTGTGCGTGATCTGGACGTCACCGTCACGTTCGAGGAGGGCGTGCTCGACGTCGACGTCTACGTCAACGCCCCGGAAACCGACGTCACTCCCGACGACGTCGCAGACGAGGCGGCGATCGCCGCCCGGGACGCGGTCGACGATCTCTTCGACGCCTAACGAGTGAGTTCGGGGTTGCACCACCCAACTTTTCCCGTGTTCCCGGGCTACGTACCCGTAAATTTGGATACACGTTCGGTCTCCGGTACGTTTAAATGACTAACCGCGGAGTGTCGAGTATGGCCGTCGATATCGACCAATTCAGACATCCGTCCTGGCTGAGCGCGATCGGGGCTGGGCTGGGGTACGTCTTGATTATCGCGCTGTTGACCGTCTTGCTGTTTGTCGTCCCGTATCTGCTATTCGTCTCGCTGTAACGGTCTACGCCGGCAGCTGTCATCCATTGTCTCGCTCGAAGTAGTATCGCCGAACGGGATCCAGCCGTCAACTGTGGTTACGGTGACGTACAGATCTCGAGAAAGTTCTGAAGGACCTCTTCGCCGCGTTCGGTGTGAGCTACTTCCGGGTGCCACTGGACGCCGTAGAGATCTTTCTCGCGGTTGCTCATCGCTTCGATTTCGCAGACGTCGCTGGTCGCCGTCCGTTCGAACCCGTCGGGAACGCTCGTCACCTCGTCGGCGTGGCTGGCCCAGACGCGCGTCTTCGGGGCGAGCGACCCGACGAGCGGATCGTCCTCGTCTATGATGTCGACGGAAACGTCCGCGTAGCCGCCGTAGTCGCCGCTTCCGACTGAACCGCCGGGAAGTTCGGTCGCCATGAGTTGCATGCCGAGACAGATGCCGAGAACCGGGACGTCGGCTTCGAGGTACGCCGGACTCTCGCCGATCTGTTCCATATCCGGTCCGCCCGAGAGGACGATTCCGTCCGCATCGACGGCCGACGGCGGCGTCTCGTTGTCGACGAGGTCGGTCTCGATTCCGAGGTCGCGCAGCGCGCGCTGCTCTAAGTGCGTAAACTGGCCGTGGTTGTCGACGACCACGATCTTCGTCATTTCGTAGGTCTACCGACCCGGCGTGTAAAAACCGACCGGAATGCTATTGCTCCGTATTACGGACAGACGGCTCCTCTGAGTAACTCGTGATAGAACGCTGTGGATGACGGCGATCCGGATTACGCGAAGGTTTTCGAGACGTCGCCAACGTCTTCCGATTCGGCGTTTACCTTCTCCCAGGCGTCGTAGAAATCTTCGGTCGTGATCGTCGTTCGGTCGTCCCGAATGGCGAACATACCGGCTTCGGTACAGATCGCCTTGACGTCCGCACCGGAGGCGTCTACGGTCTCGCTCGCGAGCGTCGCGAAGTCGACGTCGTCGTCGACGTTCATGTTGCGCGTGTGGATCTCGAAGATGAGTTCGCGGCCCTGTTCGTCGGGTTTCGGCACTTCGATCAGCCGGTCGAACCGGCCGGGTCGGAGGATCGCCCGATCGAGCATGTCGAATCGATTCGTGGCCGCGATGATGCGAATCTCACCGCGTTCTTCGAATCCGTCCATCTCGGAGAGCAGTTGCATCATCGTCCGCTGGACCTCGGCGTCGCCTGAGGTCTTCGACTCGGTTCGCTTCGCTGCGATAGCGTCGATCTCGTCGATGAACAGAACGGCGGGCTCGTGTTCGCGGGCGACGTCGAAGAGGTCGCGAACGAGTTTCGCACCCTCGCCGATGAACTTGTGAACGAGTTCGGAACCGGCCATCTTGATGAACGTCGCGTCGGTCTTGTTCGCGACGGCCTTTGCGAGCATCGTCTTTCCGGTCCCCGGCGGGCCGTAGAGGAGGACGCCGGACGGTGGGTCGATCCCGACGTCTTCGAACATCTCCGGACGATCGAGGGGCATTTCGACCGTCTCTCTTACTTCCTGAAGCTGGTCTTCGAGTCCGCCGATGTCCTCGTAGCCGACGTCCGGACTTTCAGTTACTTCCATCACGCGGGCTCTGACGTCCGTTTCGCTCGTGAGCGACTTGACGATAGAAAGCGAGTTGTTCACGGCGACGCGGTCGTCTGGAGCTAACTCCTCGCGCATCTCGTCGGTGACCTCGGTCAGCGCCTCCTGGTTGTTTCCGTGTTGCTTGATGATGACGCCGTCGTCGGTCATCTCCTGAACAGTCGCGACGAACAATGGAGACTGTTTGAGTTTCTTGTTCTCGTGTGAGAGCCGTTCGAGTTTTTGCTGGTATTTGTTGTTCTCAGCGTTCGCGTCGAGGAGTTTGTCCCGCATCTCCTCGTTTTGCGCCTCGACGATTTCGAGGCGGTCCTCGAGCGCCCGTATTTTCTCCTGTTGGGACGTCTCGTCCTCATAGGGGAGCTCCACGTCATCCACAGTATCGGTCATCACACCTCCGTAGGGCATTGCTTCATAAGAGGTTTCGGGTCAGATCAATGGCGGCTGGATAACCCAGGATTATAATTTAGAACAGCAAATATTATTACCCTGTATCCGAATGTGTGAGGTGATGAGTGCATCAGAGGCGCTACAGCAGTCGACCGAATCGGGTGGAACGTGGGAGGACGTACGCGACTTACCGCCGAGTGCGAAGCTCGTCGCGAAGGTTCTCGAGTACAACGAGACGCTCTCACAGCAGCAATTGGCCGAAGAAACCTTACTCCCCGCACGCACGGTGCGGTACGCGATCAGCCGGCTGGACGAGGCTGACGTCATCGAATCCCGGTTCTCGTTTACCGACGCCAGAAAACGCGTCTACCGCCTGGATATCGAGTCCTGACCGACCGTAGTGGCCCAAACCGTCAGGTCCTCGTCGAGGGTGTATCCCGTCGGAACAGACCGTTTCCGTCCGTGTCAGCGCACGACGGAATCCATTTAGGGTACGCGCCCGAAGCATCGCTGATGACGCGGGTGATTCACACGGGCGATACTCACATCGGGTATCAACAGTACAATTCGCCCGATCGACGTCGCGACTTTCTTCGGGCATTCGAGGCGGTCGCCTCGGCAGCGATCGACGGTGACGTCGATGCTGTCGTCCACGCCGGGGATCTCTTCCACGACCGGCGACCCGGTCTCGTCGATCTTCAGGGAACGATCGACGTACTCAGACGACTGGCCGACGCGGACGTTCCGTTTCTCGCGATCGTCGGCAATCACGAGACCAAGCGAGACGCACAGTGGCTCGATCTCTTCGAAGATCTCGATCTCGCGACCCGCCTCGGTCCGGATCCGGTCGTCGTCGGCGACGTCGCGTTCTACGGTCTCGATTTCGTCCCGCGATCGCGTCGCGAGCACCTGAACTACGAGTTCGACGAGGCGCCCGCGGACGTCTCTGGGACGGCGCTCGTCGCACACGGTCTGTTCGAGCCGTTCGCACACGCTGACTGGGACACGGAGGCGGTTCTTTCAGAATCGACGGTCGACTTCGACGCGATGTTGCTCGGCGACAATCACGCCCCCGACACGGCGACGGTCGCCGACACCTGGGTGACCTATTGCGGATCGACCGAGCGCGCGAGCGCGAGCGAGCGGGATCCGCGCGGCTACAATCTCGTCACGTTCGAAGACGAGGTTTCGATCACGCGGCGAGCGCTCGAAGACACTCGCGATTTCGTCTTCGTCGACGTCGAACTCGAACCTGGTGAGGGTGTCGATCGGGTCCGCGAACGTCTGGGACAGCACGATCTCTCGGAGACGGTCACCATCGTAACGATCGAGGGTGACGGCGAACCGGTCTCACCGGCCACTGTCGAAGCGTTCGCCTTCGAGCGCGACGCGCTCGTCGCACGGGCGAACGACCGTCGCGACCTCGCCGAGGACGCGACCGAACATCAGGTGACGTTCGCGGATCCCGATTCTGCGGTCACCGATCGGTTGCGCGAACTCGACTGTAGCGACGGCGCCCTGGCCATCGACGCGACCGTCCGCGACGAGACGGTCGCCGACTCGAACGTCAGGGAGTCCGTCGAGCGAACGGTTCGCGACGCCCTTACCCAGAGTGGTCTGTCGTTCGTCGACGTCCACGAGATGCTCGACGACGATTCACCGACTGTCACCGAACCGGCTGGTGCGGAGACGGCGCCGTCGGATTCGGCTTCTGAGGGCGATCCGGACGAACAAACTGACCCACCGAATCCAGATCGACCCGATGCGGAGGGGGAGCCGACCACGGGCTCGGACGGGTCGACACGGCCGGCAGCCGACGCCGACCCCGTCGAACCGACGGACGGCGATGGGGACGGCGACTCACCGACAGACGGGTCGTCCCGGAACGAAGACGACGGGCAGGTTTCTATCGGTGATTTCTCGTGAAGGTGACTCGACTCGCCCTGGGTAACTTCAAGTGTTACGAAGAGGCAGAGCTATCGCTCGCATCGGGCGTGACGGTCGTCCACGGCGTCAACGGGAGCGGAAAGTCGACCTTGCTCGAGGCCGTATTCTTCGCGCTGTACGGTTCGAAAGCGCTCGACGATCGAACGCTGGCCGACGTCGTGACCACCGGTGCGGACGCCTCTGAGGTGTCGTTGACGTTCACACACGCTGGCGATTCCTATCGACTCGACCGCCACCTCTCGCGACGCGACGACCGCGCGACGACGACGAAGTGTACGCTCGAGACGCCGGACGGGACGATCGACGGCGCGCGCGACGTTCGGGCGTACGTAACCGACCTCCTCCGCATGGACGCCACCGCGTTCGTCAACTGTGCGTACGTCCGTCAGGGGGAGGTGAACAAGCTCATCCACGCCTCTCCGGGCGAGCGCCAGGATATGATCGACGAATTGCTCCAACTCGGCGCGCTGGAAACGTATCGAGAGCGGGCGAGCGAGGCCCGTCTCGGCGTCTCCGACGTTCTCGACGAGGTTCGCGGCGAAGCGAGCACACTCGACGAACAGATCGAATCGAAAGCACAAAAGGAACTTCCGGAGCGACTCAACGCGCTCGAAACTGAACTGTCGGACGTCGAATCGGAGATCGATCGGTTCGACGAACAGCGAGAATCGGCGCTCGAAACGAAAGCGAACGCCCAGGAGGTAATTGACTCTCACGAGGAGACCCGAACCGAACTCGAGGAACTGACCGAGACGATCGATGATCTACGCGAGAAGATTACGCAGACGGAATCCGAGCGATCGGACGCCGCCGATCGCCTCTCGACGCTCGAATCGCGCCGTCGCGAACTCGACGAGGAGATCGAGACGATCCGCTCGTCCATCGAGGGTGATCTCTCCGACGAATCGGCGATCGTCGACCGACTGGAGTCACTCGAAGCGCGCGACGACGCGCTTCGAAACGAGTTAGAGGAAAAACGGCTCGCGATCAGCGAGACCAAGGGAACGATCGAACAACGCAGAGAGCGCGCAGACCAGCTCGAAGCCGACGCGACGAACGCGCGAGAGGAGGCAGCTGAGCTCACCGAAAAGATCGAAACCGAACGCGAAGCGATCGACGAACGCGTCTCGAAACTCGAAGCACTGGACGAAGAACTCCAGACCCACCGTGAGCGCTTCGAAGACGCGCCCGTCGAACCCGGCGGAGCCGAAGCGTTACTCGAATCGCTCACCGAGGAGCGATCGGAGCGACGGGAGGAGTTGAGCGAGCGCAATGCCGAACGAAAAACGGTCGAAACGTCGATCGAAGAAGCCGAGGCGCTTCTGGAGGCTGGAAAGTGTCCCGAGTGTGCCCAATCCGTCGAGGAGTCGCCTCACGTTTCCCATCTCGACGACGACCGCGAACGATTATCGACCATCGAGGCCGAGTGTGAGTCCATTGAGGAGACGATTGACGAACTCTCGGATCGCATCGACCAGGCCGAGCAACTCCGCGATGCGGAGCGTCGGATCGACCGACTTGGGGAAAATCGCGAGTCGATCTCGCAGCTGCTCGCCGAGAAACGGGAGGCGGTCGAAGAGCGCGTCGAGAAACGAGAGTCGTTGCTAGAAGCCACAGAGGAATACGACGCGTCCGCGAGTAAGCGGCGTGAGGAGGCCGACGAACTCGAATCGTCGATCGAGACGCTCCGGGACGAACTCGGCGAACTGAACAAACGCCGCGCAGACGTTCGTGACACTCGCGAACGCGTCGAGACGCTCCGGTCGACGCTGACGTCTCGTGAGGACGTTCGTCGGGAGATCGAGTCGATACGCGAACGCCGCGCCGACTGGAAGACGATGAACGACGAGCGCCGGTCACAGCTCTCTACGGCCAGAGAGCGCAGATCGGAACTGGAATCGGCGTTCGACGAATCGCGCATCGAGGCCGCCCGCTCCGACCGACAAAAGGCCGAGTCGTACATCGAGCGAGTCGACGAGAAGTTGGCAACGCTTCGGTCGCGCCGAGACGAATTACAGAACGCGATCGGAGCGGTCGAGAACGAACTCGATGAGCTCTCGTCGTTACGCGACCGGCGCGAGTCGGTGGACGACCGTCTCGATTCGCTCGAGGCGCTGTACGACGAGGCCCACTCGCTACAGGAACTGTACGCCGACCTCAGGGCGGAACTCCGTCAGCGAAACGTCGAGACGTTAGAGCGCATGTTGAACGAGACGTTCGAACTGATCTATCAGAACGACTCGTACGCCGGGATCGATCTGGACGGCTCCTATCGACTCACCGTCTACCAGAAGGACGGGGAACCGCTCGATCCGGATCAGTTATCCGGCGGTGAACGAGCGCTCTTCAACCTGAGTCTGCGGTGTGCGATTTATCGATTACTCGCCGAAGGTGTCGAGGGATCAGCGCCGTTACCGCCGCTCATCCTGGACGAACCGACCGTGTTCCTCGATTCCGGACACGTGAGCCAGCTCGTCTCGCTCGTCGAGACGATGCGAGGACTCGGTGTCGAACAGATCGTCCTCGTCAGTCACGACGAAGAACTGGTGGGCGCAGCCGACGACCTGGTCCACGTACGAAAAGACGCGACGACGAATCGATCGACGATCGAAACTCGCGATCCGAACGAGGCCGACCGCGTCCTCGCGTCGCTGTCCGAGTAACTCCGTCTGCTCGGGCGACAGCTACTGAACGCGATGTCGTTTTCGCTCGGTCGGTCGGCTTCATCCGGTCGCTTCTCTGACGTCCAAGAACGATGAGCCTCCTCTACTCTTCTGAGGGTCCGCCTGTGTTCGATAGCGCGTTGAGGGCCTCGGTACAGCGCTCTGTCGTTCGGTAGCCGCGCTCTCCGTCGACTGTCGTCTCTTCGACGAATCCGTTCATCCGGAGTGAGGCCAGCATGCCGCTCAAATCGCTTTCACAGAGGTCCGTCGATTCGAGGAGCCATCGTATCGAGTACGGCCCGTCGGCGTCGAGCACACAGAGCAGTCCCAGGCTTTGGCTATCGTGGACGGTCGTAACGAGGCTTCGCACTGGATCGGGTACGGCGAGTGCGGCGATTTCGAGCGATGATTCGCCATCAGCGGGTTCCAGTCGATCGTTTCCGACGTAGCACTCGGTTCCCGTTTCAGGGTTGCGGACGAGACTCGCTTCCTCGGACCGTTTGAGAAGGAGGTATTCGGTTCCGCGGTCGTCACGTACGGTCTTCATTGTTGGGTATCAGATTCGTCGTCGATTGTCGTTTCCTCTGCAGACGCTGGGGCTGTATCGGGATCACCCGGGTCGGACGAGAGGGATTCGATGTTGGCATTCGATTCGCTCTCGCGCATAAATCGTCGATATCGGCGATACGCGAGTCCGAAGAGAACGATTCCGCCGGCGATAAGCGCGAATCCGCGCTGGTACCAGCCCAGAAAGTAGACGAGCATCGGGCCGAGCGAGACGAACAACACGGCGACGTTCACGATCAAAACCACCGACCAGAACGCCTGAACGACCTCTTTGGGTGCGTCCGATTCGTCGGTCGAAACGCTCGGAATCGTCAGTCCGTCGGCAGCCGGATCGTGCAGGTCCGACTCCGGGTCCCACTCGTCGGGTTCGTGAGCGCTCGGATCCAGATCGAAGTCGTCGTTTCCCACGGGTAGAGTTCTCCCTGTTCGATGAAAAAACGTGTCGGTGTCCGCGAGTCGATACTCAGACGAGATCGGCCAGACACAGTGTCCGGTCGGTCTCTACCCACGCGAGGGGATTCTCTGTGTCGTAGAATACGATCCCCTCGTCGGTTTCGTACGAGTCGATGCTGGGCAGGCGGGCCAGCTCTTCGGTCGATTCCCGCTCGTCGGCCACGTCGTCGTTGATGCGGGTAGACACTGTAGTCACCTCTGGTTGTGCTACGTGTTATCACGTTAAATGTCTTATTGCCGGGACGCCTCGGTGAAATAGCGGTTCGAAATGTGAAATTTATCGGAGCTGAGATCGCTCACATCCGGTGATAGTCCCGCTCATCCACGCAGGACACCGGGTCCGATCGATTCGCAACGATCAGTTCGCCGGCCTGTATCCGTAACCGGTATTTCGACGATGTGACTCCGGCGAGTGGCTGGGTTTATACTACCGGCCACCAAATCGCGGGACAATGAGCGACGAGGCCCAGCAGGCCCTCGGGGACTTTTCGACCACGACGGAACTGCGACCGGACGAAGAAGCAGCGCACGTGGCCGGCGGGGGCCGCAACACCGCGGCGACGGTTCTCGATCCACAACGTGAAACGCTGCCGGACAGTCAGGGGACGGTCGAACTTGCGGTGATGCAGGTCGATTACACCGTCGCCGGACGGGGTGCCGAGGAATTTCCGGTGATCCACGTCTTCGGACGGACTCCCGAAGACGAGTTAGTGCACGTGCAAGTGATCGACTTTCGACCGTACTTCTACGCACCGACCGAGAGCGTCGACGACGAGCGACTCGCGAGTTACGATCGGATCACCGGGTGGGAGGATACCGACGAGTATGGCGATCCCTACGAGAGTATTCGGGGCGAGCGATTGACGAAGATATACGGTCAGACGCCGCGCGATGTCGGTCAGATCCGAGACGAGTTCGAACACTACGAGGCGGACATTCTCTTTCCGAACCGGTTTCTCATCGACAAAGACGTCAGAAGCGGCATTCGCGTCAGCGATCGGCGCGCATCCGACGGCTCGATTATCGTCCCCCACGACGAGATCGAGTCGGCTGACGTAGACGCCACCCCCCGGGTACTCACGTTCGACATCGAAGTCAACGACCGCGCGGGGTTTCCCGAAGAGGGGGAAGAACCGATCATCTGCCTCGCGAGTCACGACTCCTACCGTGACGAGTACGTGCTGTGGATCTGGGAGGCAGACGAGGGTGACGGGATCGTTCCCGATGCGTTGCCCGGCTACGATCCGATCGAAGGCGAGATTGCGTACGACGTTCGATCGTTCGAGACAGAAGAGGCGATGCTGGAAGCGTTTCTCACCTACGTCGAATCCACCGATCCCGACGTCATGACCGGCTGGAACTTCGACGATTTCGACGCGCCGTACCTGCTCGACCGACTCGACGAGCAAGACGGCCCAGATCACGAGTTCGACCTCGATTCGAACCGCCTCTCTCGACTGGGGGAGGTCTGGCGGAGTAACTGGGGCGGTCCGGACGTCAAGGGACGTGTCGTCTTCGACCTCCTCTACGGCTACCAGCGGCGCGTCTTTAGTGAACTCGATTCGTACCGACTCGACGCGGTCGGCGAAGTCGAACTCGGCGTCGGAAAGGAGCGATATCCCGGTAAGATCGGCGACCTCTGGGAGGACGATCCGACACGGTTACTGGAGTACAACCTCAGGGACGTCGAACTCTGTGTGGAACTCGATCGCCAGCAGCAACTCATCGCGTTCTGGCGCGAGATGGCGACGTTCGTCGGGTGTAAACTAGAAGACGCGCCGACGCCCGGCGACGCGGTCGACATGTACGTCCTGCACAAAGCCAACGATCGCTGGGCGTTGCCGTCGAAGGGCCAGCAGGAGGCCGGCGACGAGTACGAAGGCGGGGCGGTGTTCGATCCCATCACGGGCGTTCGCGAGAACGTCACCGTCCTCGACCTGAAGAGTCTGTACCCGATGTGTATGGTGACCGTCAACGCCTCGCCCGAGACGCGGGTTGATCCCGAAACCTACGACGGTGAGACCCACGTTGCACCCTCGGGCACACACTTCAGGCAGGAGCCAGATGGCGTTATGCGCGAAATGATCACGGAACTGCTCGCAGAACGCGAGGAGAAGAAGTCGTTGCGAGACGAGCACGAACCGGGCTCACCCGAATACGAGCAGTTCGACCGCCAGCAGGGGGCGGTAAAGGTCATCATGAACTCGCTGTACGGCGTGTCTGGGTGGGAGCAGTTCCGCCTCTACGACAAGGAGGCCGCGTCGGCGATCACGGCCACGGGCCGTGAGGTCATCGAATTCACCGAAACGGCGGCGGTCGAGCTAGACTATCAGGTTGCGTATGGAGATACTGACTCGGTGATGTTGGAGCTCGGTTCGGGCGTCTCGACGGTGGAGGCGCTCTCCCAGTCGTTCGACATCGAGGAGTACATCAACGATCGATACGACGACTTCGCGCGCGAGACGCTCAACGCTGAGGACCATCGATTTCAGATCGAGTTCGAGAAGCTCTACCGGCGGTTCTTCCAGGCGGGTAAGAAGAAACGCTACGCCGGTCACATCGTCTGGAAGGAGGGCAAGGACGTCGACGACATCGATATCACCGGCTTCGAGTACCAGCGATCGGACATCGCACCGATCACCAAGGAGGTACAACACCGCGTGATCGAGATGATCGTCCGCGACGGAGACGTCGAGGCGGTCAAGACGTACGTGAATGAAGTAATCGAGAAATTCCTCGACGGTGCGGTGGATCTCGACGAAATTGCGATTCCGGGCGGAATCGGAAAGCGCCTCACCGAGTACGAGACCGACACCGCCCACGTCCGCGGGGCCAAGTACGCGAATTTGCTCCTCGGGACCAATTTCCAGCGCGGGAGCAAGCCCAAGCGGGTGTACTTAGATCGGGTTCACGACGACTTCTTCCAGCGAGTCGAGGCCGAAGAGGGGCTGGACCCGGCCGAGAACGGCGTCTACGAGGAATTTAAACGCAATCAGGACGTTATCTGTTTCGAGTACGACGATCAGATTCCTGGCGAGTTCGAGGTGGACTACGAGAAGATGTTAGAAAAGACGCTACAGGGACCGATCGAGCGAATTCTCGAAGCGCTCGGCATCTCGTGGGAAGAGGTCAAATCCGGCCAGGAACAGACCGGATTGGACAGTTTCATGTAACTCACGGTGATCCCGCGTCGGTACGGATCGCACACTGGAGTACTCACTCGACGGGCTCCGCTCGAGATTGTTCGTAGATCGGATTCCATCGAACGCTCCACCGGACGCTGGCACGGAAATCGAAAAGAATTTTTCTCTATAAGAAAACTAATTACGCATAAATCGTCAATGAATTCCGGTTGGGTCCAATCATTGTTTTTTGAGAGGCACCGGAACCAATTGAATACGAAACCGTTATCAGTCATCCGACCCTTCGATTAGCCGACTGACTCTATGGCACGTTTAGAACTTCGAAACCTTCACGCGGAGGTCGCAGAAACCGGTGAGTCGATCCTCGAAGGCGTCGATCTAGAGGTTAATTCGGGCGAGATCCACGCGATGATGGGACCGAACGGAAGCGGCAAGTCGACGACGGCGAAAGTGATCGCCGGCCACCCCGCCTACGAGGTTACCGACGGCGAGGTGGTGATTCACCTCGGCGAAGACGAATTTGGCGAGGACTTCGAAATCGACGAGGACCAGCGAACCTGGAACATCCTCGAACTCGAACCGAACGAGCGAGCCGCGCTAGGCGTGTTCCTCGGATTCCAGTACCCCGCCGAGATCGAAGGCGTCACGATGACGAACTTCCTGCGCACGGCGCTCAACGCGAAGATCGAAGAACGTGAGGAACTGTTCGAAGAAGGCGAGTCGGACGACGACGAAGCGGACGATGCGGGATACGAAACGTCGCCGATGGAAGGCCCAGTCGACGAAGGCGAGATCGGCGTCGCCGAGTTCCAGGAGATCCTGCGCGAGAAGATGGACCAGCTGGACATGGACGAGTCGTTCGCCCACCGCTATCTCAACGCCGGGTTCTCCGGTGGGGAGAAAAAGCAAAACGAGGTACTGCAAGCGGCGATCCTCGAGCCCTCGATCGCCGTCCTGGACGAAATCGACTCGGGACTCGACATCGATCGGCTCCAGGACGTCTCGAACGGCATCAACGCCCTCCGCGACGAGCAGGGCACGGGGATCCTTCAGATCACCCACTACCAGCGGATCCTCGACTACGTCGAGCCCGACCGCGTTCACATCATGCTCGACGGCAAAGTCGTAAAGAGCGGCGATGCCAGTCTGGCCGAGCAGTTAGAGGACCGTGGATACGACTGGGTCCGCGAAGAGGTCTACGAGACCGCGTAATCGAATTCGGCTAGACAAAGGGTCTTACCGTTACGGACGCAACTACAACCAACAACATGAGCTCAGAACAAGATCACCTAAAAGAGACGGACACCGAGGAGCGCTTCTCGTTCAAAAACGAACACGAAGCGGCTCTCGTCTCCGAGCGTGGCCTGACCGAGGAGACGATCAGGCTCATCTCGGAGGACAAGGACGAACCGGAGTGGATGCTAGAGCGACGCCTTCGCGCACTCAAGCTGTTCCAGGAAATGCCGATGCCGACCGACTGGCCCGGACAGCCCGACCTCTCTGAAGTAGACGTCGACAAGATCGTCCCCTACATCCGCCCCGACGTCGAGATGCGGGAAGGAACCGACGACTGGGAGAACCTCCCGGACGAGATCAAAGATACCTTCGACAAGCTCGGCATTCCGGAAGCCGAACGCAAGGCGCTCTCGGGCGTCGGCGCGCAGTACGAGTCCGAGGTCGTCTACCAGAACATGCAGGACCAGTGGGAGGAGAAGGGGGTCGTCTTCATGAACATGGACCGCGCGGTCCAGGAACACCCCGAGATCGTCAAGGAGCACTTCATGACCTCCTGCGTCCCTCCGTCTGACAACAAATTCGCCGCGCTTCACGGCGCAGTCTGGTCAGGCGGATCGTTCGTGTACGTCCCAGAGGACGTCACGGTCGAGATGCCCGTCCAGGCCTACTTCCGCATGAACTCCGAGGGGATGGGTCAGTTCGAACACACCCTCATCGTGGCCGAACCCGGCAGTGAGGTCCACTACATCGAGGGCTGTTCGGCACCGAAGTACTCGGCGTTCAATCTCCACAGCGGAGGCGTCGAGGTCTTCGTCAAAGAGGACGCACACGTCCAGTACTCGACCGTACAGAACTGGTCGCGAAACACCTACAACCTGAACACGAAGCGAGCTATCGTCGAGGAAAACGGCACGATGGAGTGGATCTCGGGCTCGATGGGCTCGAAAGCCACCATGCTCTACCCGTGTTCGATCCTAAAAGGGCGCGGCGCGACCGACACCCACATCACGATCGCGTTCGCCGGCGAGGGTCAGGACATCGACACCGGCGCGAAGGTCTACCACAACGCGCCAAACACGAAGTCGACGATCGAGTCGAAGTCGATCTCGAAGGACGGCGGCCGTACCAACTACCGGGGCCTCGTCCACATCGCCGACGGTGCCGAGAACTCCTCGACCGCCGTCGAGTGTGACGCGCTGATGTTCGACAACGAGTCGACGTCTGACACCATGCCGTACATGGAGATCGAAGAGTCGAAAGTCGACGTCGCTCACGAAGCGACCGTCGGCAAGATCGGCGACGAGGACATCTTCTACCTCCAGTCGCGCGGACTGGACGACGACGACGCGAAGAAGATGATCGTCGCCGGATTCATCGAACCGATCACGGAGGAACTGCCGATCGAGTACGCAGTCGAGCTCAACCGACTCATCGAGCTCGAGATGGAGGGAAGCCTCGGGTAACCATGAGTACGCAGGTACACGCTACGCTCACCGACGAGACGGTCCGGAAGATCAGCGACGCGAACGACGAACCCGAGTGGCTCATCGAGACTCGCCTCGACGCGCTCTCGGCGCTCGACGATCTCGAACTGCCCCACGTCATCCAGACGCCGGGTCGATCCTGGACGAACCTGGAGGCGCTCGACTTCGAGTCGCTCGTCGACCCACTGACCGCGGCCGAAGAGAAGGACCTGGTCGGTGACGATGACGTCGTCGTCACCACGCTCGCCGAGGCCGCCTCGGACGACGAGTACGCGGATATCGTCCGCGAGAACTTCGGCAGCATCGTCGATCCGCAAGAGAACTTCCTCACCGCGCTCTCGACGGCGCTGTTTAGCTCCGGGACGTTCATCTACGTGCCAGAGGGCGTCGACGCCGAAGACGTGAAGATCCGCACCGAGATGAACTCTCGGTCGCTCTTTAACTATACGCTCGTCGTCGCCGAGGAGTCTTCGACCGCCACGATTTTAGAGCGCCAGTATTCCGGCGCGGAACTCGACGAAGACCGATACTACAGCGCGGTCGTCGAGGTCGCTGCGGGCGAGAACGCCCACGTCCAGTACGGCTGGCTACAGAACCTCGATCAGGATACGTACAACTACACGCTAAAACGCGGTCGGACCGACACGTACGCCACGATCAACTGGATCGAAGGCAACCTCGGCTCCCGGCTGACGAAGTCAGCCGTCGAGACGACCCTCGACGGCAGTGGTTCCGAGAGTCAGATCGTCGGTGCGTTCTTCGGTCACGAGGATCAACACTTCGACGTCAACGCCCGCGTCTGGCACCGTAACGAGCACACGACGGCGGACCTCGTCACCCGTGGCGTCCTCGACGACGAGGCGCGCTCGGTCTACGAAGGGGTTCAGGACGTCGGTCGAGACGCGTGGGATACGAGCTCCTACCAGCGTGAAAATACGCTTATGCTTTCGGACGAGTCGGAAGCCGACGCCAGTCCGAAGCTCATCATCAACAATCACGACACCGAGGCGAGTCACTCTGCAACCGTCGGGCAGGTAGACGCCGAGGAGTTGCTCTACATGACCTCGCGTGGTATCGGGGAGAAGGAAGCAACCGACATGTTGGTGAAAGGATTCTTCGTCCCCGTTCTGGATGAGATTGCGATCGACGAGTTCAGAGACGATCTCGAATCGCTAATCACGGCACGACTCGACGAATAACGCGAGCATCATTTCGTTCGAATCGGTTTCGAACATTTTCTCGTGACCACTTTCGTCACTGATTCCGGTTAATCCCCCATTTAGTCACTTCCATCACCACCTGTAACAGTAGCTCGACGAGTGGTGTTGCATCGACTAACTGCACAGATTTCATATCATTTCTCCCCGTCTGACGGGTATTTTAGTAGGGGTAGCACGTAGCCGTAGATCAATGCAGACACTGTCGCTCGAACTCGACGAGGAGACGATGGAGACGCTCGAGGTGGAGCGGTCACTCATCGGGTTCGAGAGCCGTGCGGCGTACGTCCGCTGGATCATCCAGCACCGAGCAGCGATCGAGCAGGAGGCGGACGCCGGCGAGGTGCTAACCGCCTACAGTGAACGGATCGCGAAACTGGAGTCGCGCCTGGCGTCGATCGAAGCGGACGACGACGGACCGGAGTTACCGGCAACTGGAGACGCTATCGGCAGTTCAGACGACATTCGTCCGGAAGATGGCTCGGAACCGACGGAGGCCACGTCCGGAAAACGCACGACTGCGGACGGTGGATGGACGTCGACGACGACTGGTGAGTCTTCGATCGGGGAGAATTCGAACGGCTCTCAGCTAAGCGCATCTCCGTCGTCAGTGTCCGAGGAGATCTGTGCGACGAACCTGCGCCCCGAACGGGTCGAGCGGATACGCGACGACGCGCTATCGGACGACGCTGGCGTGCTCGGCTCGGTCGAGGGCGATCGGTTAGACGAACTATCGCGCAGAGCGGTGGCGAAGACGCGCGAAACGCTAAATCGCGACGTCGAAACCGGTCTCGAGTATCGATCGTCGACTGACCTGGCCGATACCGCTGGTGACATCCGGCCGGGTGACGACGTCGCAGACCTCGATTCGATCGACGTACCCGGACGGTCGGGGGATCTGGTCGACCAGCGTCGCGAGCTGGTCGGTCGCGCACTCGCGCACCTGCGCGACGAGGGAGCGGCCCGGAAATCCGACTTCGTCGACGCGCTCTACGAGGAGTATCCCGCGGGATACGGCTCGCCCGGTGGCTGGTGGCGCTGTCTGAAACGCGGGTTAAAACAGGTCGAGTCCGTCGGAGGCGGAGACGGCAGCCGAATCTGGCGGATCGACGAGTAACCCGACTCGTTAGATCGTCGTCGAATCACTCGCTTTTGTCGCGTTGGACGACCAGTATCGGCCCGAGAAATCGGGTTGCGAGCTGTTTCGATGGCATGCCGAAGACGAACGTCGCGACCGACGGATCGCTCTCGCCCATGACGACGGCGTCGTACTCCGCGGCGACCTCGGCGATCCGATCGATGCCACCGTCGACGTCGTCGATCACCTGGTCGAGGTCGTTCGGGTCGATCCCGCGTTTCGTTAGCCGATCTGTTACGCCATCGAGGAACGTTTTGGCGTCGTCGACCGTTTCCGCGTCGACGAGTCCGTGATACAGCGTAACGGTGACGTTGGAGGCGGCGAAGAGGCCGCCGACGACCGTCGCGATCCGATCGACGCCGATCGTCCCACGGATCGCGACGAGGACGTGAGCCGGCGGTTCACACGCGTTGGGGACGAGAACGGCGTGACACCTGTGCTCGGTACTTATCCGGTCTAAGGTTTGCTGTTCGGACCGCGTGAACACGAGTTTTCGCTCGACCGTCGCGCCCGCATCGGTGAGTGCTCGTTCGAACTCGCCGAGTTTACGCTGAGCACGATCCTCGAACTGCATACGTGCCTGTCCGGGTGGCGTCTGCTCGGGAAGGACGTGATAGCCGAGCAGGACGACGTGGGCGTTCGCCAGGAGTTCGGGGACGCCCTCCGGTAGCGTCTCTCCGGTGAGTACCTCGAGTGGCACGAGTACGGACGGTCGATCGTCGGGTCGTGACGGTTTCGCTGTCATGTTTCGATCGGATTCCTGTTTCGTCATACTCAGAACGCACCTCGCAGGTCGACGTCGGCGGCGTAATATCGGTACCAGAGGTAAGCGACGCACATAATGACGGTGCCAATGACGATCGAGACGCGGTCCATGAACGCGATCAGCGCGAAGCTGGAGACGCCACCGGCAACTGGGAGGATGGGGTATCCTGGCGCCCGAAACGTCGGTTCGTACCACTCGGGTGATCGGCGACGTAAGACGACGAGTGCGACGCAGATCAGTCCGTACATGACGAGGTGAAGGAAGGACGCGACTTCGGCGAGTATCCTAACCTGACCGGTTGCCGTAAGAACGAGGATCGGGCCACCGGCGAGTGCGAGTGCCACGTGTGGGGTTCCAAAGCGCAGGTTTACCTCGCCGGCTCGTCTCGGGAGCAGGGCGTCTCGACTGAGCGCGTACACGGTTCGCGAGGAGCTGAGTATCGACGCGTTTGCGCTGGAGAACGTTGCCAGTAGTCCACCGATGAGAATTAGTACCGCGCCGGGCAGCCCGGCTACTTCGCGGGCGACTTCTACGACTGCGGTTTCACCGGCGGCTTCGAGCGATTGACTGTCGAGAATCGCCGTAGAGACGAGTATCGTCACGACGTAAAAGATTCCGACCAGGACGACCGAACCGACCATCGCTACTGGTAGGTTTCGGCTGGGTTCTCTGATCTCACCTGCGACGGTGGCCACCTGTGCAAATCCGAGGTAGGAGGTAAAGACGAGTGCGGCGGTCGTGAGCATCGGAACGTATCCGTGTGGCACCATTGATTCGGTCGTCGCCGGCTCGCCGATGAAACCGACCGCGTCAATCGAGCCGTGGGTGAGAAATCCCGTCAGGATGACGAGTAAGACGATCACGACGACGTTCTGTATTTTGGCGGTGTGTTCGGTTCCGGCGACGCTGACGACCGTCAAGACGATGCCGAACCCCACCCCTAACAGGGCGGGTGGTGGCCCAACTGCGATGCCGACTTCCGCCGTGACCGCTGCGACGTACTCGCCCAGTCCGACGAGGTAGAACGCCGACGCGAAGACGAGGCCGAGCCAGAGTCCGAGCCCGACGATCGCACCGAACGCGGTATCCATACTCCGCGAGATGAAGAAGTAACCGCCGCCCGATCGGGGCATCGCCGTCGCAAGTTCCGACGTCGGAAGCGCAACGAGCATGGCGATCACCGCGCCAATGGCGAACGAGATGGCGGCGGCGGGTCCGGCTTCCCCGGCTGCGAGGCCCGGAAAGACGAAAATGCCCGCACCAATCATCGTGCCGATGCCGATCGCGAGGCCTCCGGTCAACCCGATCGTCCGTTCGAGTTGGGTTCCCTCGTCGTGAACGGTCGCCTCGGCATCGGGATCCGGATCGTCCAGCAGCGGTTTCTCCCCGTCGATGTTCGTCGAGGCGCCAGAATGGTCGCGCGGTGACGTCGCCTCGTCGTCCATACGCTCATTATTGGTTGCAAATGCCAAATGCGTACCGCCGGTGACCGGTTAGTCACCCTATTCGGTAGTCGCCGAGGGTTCGCGGGTCGGACGGTGGAAGTTAAGTAGGCCCGCCCCTGAATCTGGGCTATGAGTCTGGGACAGCGCGTGACGACGGACCACCAGCTCACCCGGCTGCTACAGATCGGGGTCGTGCTGGAGGAAGTCGTCGAATCGCGCGCCGCCCACCACCTGGAGAGCCTCCCCGAGGCCGAACGCGAGGCGATCGACGACGAGATCCGCGAACTGTTAGACGAGGCGGCCGACGAGTCTGCGGACCATCGTGATCGGTTGGAAGCCCTGATCGATCAACTCGATGCAGAGACGGTCTCCTACGAGGAGATAAACGCGCTCGTCGACGCTCGGTACGGCCCGCCGGAGGATACCGACGGCGTGTTGTACGATCAATTGTGTAACGAGGAAACGGCCTACAAGTTCTACGACGACCTGATCGCGGCTATCGAGGCGTCCGATGCGACGTACGCCATCGATCGAGCGGAGTTACTGGAGACGCTACGTGCGATTCGGGCCGAAGAGCGCGAAGGGGTCGAGGACGTGACCGACATTATGGAGCGAAGAGCATGAACGGGGCGACGTCACCGGGGGTGTCGAGATGAACACGGCCGATCAGTATCTCAAAGCGGTGTATCTAGCGCAGTCGGTCTCAGACGGCCCGGCGGCGACGGGACAGCTCGCCGATATGCTGGACGTCAGTCCGGCGAGCGTCAACGAGATGATCGGCAAGCTCGAAGCGCGGGAACTTCTAGAACACGAGAAGTACAAGGGAGCGACGCTCACCGATGACGGTATCGAGCGTGCAAGGGACGCGTTGACGACCTACTGCATCATCGAGCGATTTCTGGCAAACGTCCTCGAAGTCGAAAACTTTCGCGAGGAAGCACAAGCCCTGGAGGCAGTCATCGACGACACGGTCGCCGAGCGGTTGGACACGATCATCGACCGCCCGAGCGAGTGCCCTGACTGCTTCGATCCGGATGCGGACTGCTGTAAGTATCTGGAAGCCTGTCTGGAGTGATCGACTCCTCACAGCGGGTCGTGGTTTCGACCCAATCGTAGAATTACTCGTGGGGGAGGCGCATCTGGTTGGCTCCGGCCAAAAAGTAACACTATTAGGCTGTCACCGGATACCCTACTGATGCGAACGGAGTCCCGTGGTGTAGCGGCCAATCATCTGAGCCTTTGGAGCTCAGGACGGCGGTTCGAATCCGCCCGGGACTACTTCTATACGTCGACTCGCGCGCTCTCGAACCGTGGATCCTTCAGTTCGAGTCATCACACGTGTCGCGCCCTGGGCCATCTCAGCGTACGGCTACGACCGTGGTCAACGCTGCGAGTTGTGCTGACGTAACCGAAACCGATTCGTCGCCCACGCGTCTCATACCTGGTATGCACTCGCGGCGGGAACTGGCTCGGGCGCTGTCGGCAGTCAGTGACTTCGACCAGCCGATCGCTTCCCTGGAGCAGTATCTCACGTCGCCCGAACTGGCCTCGCACGTCTGTCACGTAGCTGAGATGGCAGGCGACGTGTCGGATCGGACCGTCGTCGACCTCGGGACCGGAACCGGCATGCTCGCTATCGGCGCTAGATTCGGTGGGCCGGATCGAATCGTCGGGATCGACGTGGACGCAGGGGCGCTGTCGACCGCAGTCGAGAACGAACGGCGGATATTTGCCGACCGGTCGATCGAGTGGATACGGGCCGACGCGACCCGTCCCCCGCTCTCGATTTCCGGTGTAACCGTCTTCTCGAACCCACCGTTTGGCGCCCAGAACGCTTCGTCTCACGCCGATCGAGCGTTTCTCGTCGCGATCGCAGATATCGCATCCGTCTCCTATACGATTCACAACGAGGGGAGCCGGTCGTTCGTCGAGTCGTTCGCCGACGACGTGGGTGCGTCGCTGACCCACGCGTTCGCGGCCGAGATTCCGGTCGGCCGGCGGTTCGACTTTCACACCGAAGACAGGCGCGACCTGCCGGTCGAGGTGTACCGAATCGAGTGGTGACGAACGTCGGCAGCGCGGCTCAGTTGTACGTCTCGACGGTGGCGATCACGACGCTGGTTCCGTCGTGTTCGGCGAACAGGTCCCCACCGTCACGAACGATGCTCACGCCCTCCAGTTCCACCGACTCGCCATCGTCGGGAACCGCTTTCGAGTCGACCGTTTCGTTATCTTCCCTCGCCGAGATCGAGAAGGTACCGTCGGACGACTCGACGGTGAATCCGTAGCTGGCGACGCGAGTTTCGCTGTCGACCGGGTCGGATTCGAACGCGAGAGTCGACGATCGGTCGTCACTCGACAACCAGACCTGATAGACCGTTTCGTTTCCGACGACGTCCCACCCCGTTCGCTCGGCGGTGACCGTCTCGCGCCAGCCGAGGCCGCCGAGTTCGACCGACTGCTCGCCGTAGAACGCGAGCCGATTCGCGCTGATCGCGTCGGTCCAGACGTTTCGGTCGTCGGACCAGACGATGACGCCGCTGGCGGTGACGGCCTCTCCGACCCCGAGGGCTTCGATGGGCGCGATCGACACGAGTTGATTCTCCACGCGCTCGTCGTACGTGACGTGATAATCTTCGACGGTGAGCGTCGAGTCGGTGTCGCTCGCGTCGAATGCGAAGGCGTTGACGAGGACGGCCGGGCCGGTGATCGCCGCGACGACGAGCAGGACGACGAGTAACGCCGTTCCGCGTCGAGAGAGGCGATCGAGTGCGAGTGTGCGACCGAGGCGATCGACGAATGGGGTTTGGTCTGCTCCGGGGTCGGCTCCACCGGACGGCTCGTCAACCATCGGTGTATCGACGGGAAGATCATCCCTGTCGTCGGGTGGCTCGATATCGGTGCGCTGTCCCGGCCCGGTCGAGCGTCTGGAAGGTAGTTCACGCTGTTCGACCTCGGGCGTATCGGTCGGCGGTGTGATATCGGCGAGCACGACCGGACCCGTCGCGTTCTCGGAGTCGTTCGAGCCGTCGGTAGCCGTCGATCGGGAAGCCTCGTTCGTATCGTGTGCACGTACTCCCGCGTCGTCCGCGCTCGATCGAGTCGGTAGTAGCGGACGGTCCGAGGCGACGACGGCGAGCGTTACGACGATCGAGAGGGCGACGATAACCAGCACACCGGGTCCTCGAAAGAGGTAGTAGACGCCTTCGGGACCGTACCAGTAGATCGCCCACAGTGATTTCGAGAACGCAAAGAGGACGATTGCCAGCCAGAGGTGCAAAGGGTCCGGCAGCGTCCGTCGGTATCGAAGCAAGGCGAGGCCGAGGAGGAATCCGACGAAAAAGCCGAGCGCGTGTCCCTGGATGGCGATCGTCGCCCAGGACGGGGTCGATGCTGGACTGGCTGTCGGTTCGGTCCAGACGATTGGATGCTGAACGGCTCGAACCGTCGTCGCGAGGGCGCCGTGTGCGCCGAGGACGCCGACGAGCGTCGCGATCGGATACCGGACGATGGCGAACCCGGCGAATGCGTAAACGACGCCGGAGAACCCGATGACCGGGCCGACGGCGAAGAGACTCGTCACCAGTCCGATCGCCAAGACGGCCCCCGGAAAGACGACGAACGCCCGAACCCGGGGATCTGTGGGGACGTACGGAAGCGTTCGTTCGCCGGTCTCTCGAGGGTTGTGCCCCCAGGCGTACTCGGCGATCGGTGCGACGACGAGCGCCCCGGTGAGATTGCCGATGAGGTGACTCGCATCGGCGTGTGAGAACGACGCCGTGAGCATCCCGAGCGGGTATTGATACGACCACGCGCGGAATGGGATCGTCACCGGCTCGCTCCAGGACGTCCACCCATCCTGGACGAACAGATAGACACAGAGGACGAATCCGACGACGACGAGCGATCCCCACGGGACGCCGAGATATAGTCTCGATCGAAGTGGCGCGAGCCAGTGGCGCTTGCGGTCCACTCGGTACATCGCATACAGGCTGCACGCGAAGAGGGCCACGACGCCGACCAGCATCCCCGCTTGCGCCAATCGCTGCATGTCTCCGTTCTTCGCTCCGATCGGCATACGCGTTTCCCTCCGAACGTTGTCGATGGCTGGCGTAGTCTCGTCAGCCGATGTCGTGGCGAAACTCGAGAACCGTTCGATCGATACCGTCGTGCGCTGGCTTCGAAAGGTACAAACAGCTAACTCGCACAGGTAGGGGTATGGAACTGCGGGTCACCGAACACACCGACGAGGAACTCGCCATCGAAATAGCCGGCGAGGACCACACCTTCATGAACGTCCTGAAGGGAACCCTGCTCGAACGAGAGGAGATCCGGGCGGCCACCTACGACATCAACCCAGAACAGTCCGGCGGACAGACCGATCCCATTCTGACGGTCAAAACCGACGGCAGCGTCGAACCGATCGACGCACTGGAAGCGGCCGCGGGCGACGTGCGCGAGAAGGCGGCGGCGTTTCGCGACGCGTTCGAGTCGGCCTGAACCGAATACAGCTCGAATCCGACGCGTGAACTAGCTTCAGGCGTGCCCGTCCGACTACCATCGAATCTCGATACCCCGATCTGCGAGGTACTCCTTTGTCGCTTCGATCGAGTAGCTGTCGAAGTGAAATATCGAGGCGGCGAGCGCCGCGTCCGCGTCGGCTTCAGTGAATACGTCGTACATGTCCGCCGGTTCGCCACAGCCGGAGGAGGCGATGACCGGTGTGTCGACGGCGTCACAGACCGCGCCCGTCAGCGCGAGGTCGTACCCGTCTTTCGTTCCGTCTCGGTCGATCGAGTTGACGAATAATTCGCCGGCGCCGCGTTCCGCTGCCGTTTCGGCCCACTCGATGACGTCGATTCCGGTCCCCTCGCGCCCCCCTTTTTTCGTACACTCGAACCAGCAGGATTCGCCGTCGACCTCGACGTAGTGTTCACCCACATCGTCGTACCGACGTCTAGCGTCGACGCTGATGACGATGCACTGACTGCCGAAGGCCGCGGCTCCCTCGCTGATCAGTTCCGGCCGCTCTAGCGCACCCGTCGTGATGGACACCTTGTCGGCTCCGGCGCGAAGCGTTTCGGCGATATCGTCGGTGGTTCGAATCCCGCCACCGACGGTTAGCGGGATGAACACCTCGTCGGCGACGGCCCTGACGACGTCGAGCATCGTTTCGCGACCCTCGGCGGAGGCTGTGATATCGAGGAAGACGAACTCGTCGGCGCCCGCTTCGTTGTATTCGCGAGCCATCTGGACCGGATCGCCCGTATACTGTAGGTCCTCGAAGTTGACGCCGGTGTAGACGGCGGGGGTTCCGTCTTCGTCGAGGTCGACGTCGATACAGGGGATAATTCGTTTCGTCAGGCCCATGTAGCGGATTATTCGTCGCCGCGGTAGTAAAGTCGTCCGGAATCGGTTCCGGCGGGCTCGATGGCGCCGTGGGAGCCGAGAGGTGTTTTTAAGTGTTCGTCGGCCGAATCGTTGAGCGATGACGGACGATTCGGACGAACCTGACGACGAGTCGGTAGCGGGAATACGAGAAACGGCGCCGATGAGCGAGTACGGCCGCTCGGCGGTCGGACTCGGCCTCATCGTATTTCTCATCGGAATGATCGTCGCCTTCGCACTACCGGTACTCGGGACGCTATAAGGGGGTTCTCAGAACACGTATTCGTCGTCGTGGCCCATCATACCGTCGTCTTCGAATCCGGGTTCTTCGTTCTGTTGCGGACCGCTCGTCTTGTAGGCCTTAATTCCAGTCGAGAGGAGATCTTCGACCGCTTCTTCGCGGTTTACGAACTCGCCGCGCTCGACCATCTGGGCGATTTGCATCTCGAGGTGTTCCGGGATCGTGAGCTCAACTTTCGGCATCTGACTCGGGTTTCGGTGGAGGGGTATTTAAGCCTGACGGGGATTCTACACCGGCGTATTGGAGGCCCCTGATACGGGTTTCAGTCCGCTTCGCCAGTCGGTTCCTCCCCGACTCCGTCGTCTCGGTCACGTCTCTCTTCCCTTCGATCGATGCTGAGATCTAGTTCGACGTCAGAAATAGGACGAGTGTACTCGATACGTCGATTTCTGGTGGTCAGTTATTGCCCATCACGGAGTCGATCGTTCGCTTGATCGTCGTTCCGGGTTGGGTGATCGTGTCCAGGCGTTGGCGCATCTGGCGCTGGTTGAAGTAGCTGGCGAAGGCCAGGATGGTCGGCGGCCAGAGCCCGACGAACAGTCCTCGCTCTCGATCACCACGCGCGAAAAAGTAGTACCACGAGAGCGCGACCGACGCGCCCGCGGCGATCAGCGCCGGACTCATGGCTTGTTGCCCAACTTCTTCAGCTGTTTCACCGGATACCTCCCGTTCACGGAGCTTTTGTCTGGTTGCCATACGAGCAATCCGTCGGCCAGCCCCGACTTGGTTATGTGACGGCTATCGGTCGGTGCAACTGGGTGAAACGGTCGCCACGATCGTTTCACCGAGTTTCACCGGCGCACGCGTCTCGTCAAATCGAACGTTACCTCGGCCACCGTCTCTCGAATGCACAGAAACCGCCACACATACGTCACCGAGACCCCTGGATAAACGCATGAAAGATCTCACCGACCTCTACCGGGACCACGGCGACGAGCGGCTGCCGCCCGGGCAGCGAGAGACGACGGCGTTTCCCGTCCTGAGCAAGGGAGAGACGCCGGCCGTCGACCGGGACGAGTGGTCTCTCGCCGTCTCCGGTGCGGTCGAATCGTCTCGGACGTTTTCGTTCGAATCGTTCAGCGAGCTGGGGGCCGAGACCCAACGACAGGATTTCCACTGCGTGACCGGCTGGAGTCGATTCGACTGTACGTTTACGGGTATCTCGTTTCCGACGCTCGCCGAAGCGGTCGACGTCTCCGAGGAAGCCACCCACGTTCTCTTTTCTGCGTCCGACGGCTACACGACCGATCTCCCGCTCGCCGATTGCATGCACGAGGGCGTCCTATTCGCCTGGGAATTCGACGGTGACCCGTTGCCCGACCCCCACGGCGGTCCGGTTCGCGTCGTCACGCCGCACAAATACGCCTACAAAGGGGCGAAGTGGGTGGACGGCGTCGAGTTCCTCACCGAACCGGAACTGGGCTTCTGGGAGAAACGCGGCTACTCGGAAACGGCCGACCCCTGGCGAGAAGAGCGATATAGTTAGGCTGAAGGTGGTTCCGTTCCGAGCACGTATCGATGGAGCGACCCCTCGGTGGTCGGGCAGCACTCTCTGATTCGACCGCTGATACAGAGACGCTGGTCAGTAGAAGTCGTTCGCTCACCGACGTCTCCCCTTGCGATCTCCTCGATTGTACCGTCCGTCCCCTCGTTCGGTGGCGCGCTCCGGACGGAATCGACGTCGTCGGTTGCGGGGAGGCCGCGAGACTCCGCGCGACCGGTCTCGATCGCTTCGATTCGGTTCGCACGCAGGCCTCGACGGTGTTCGAACGGATCGCTCACGACGGGCCGGCGATCGCACGGCCCCGTGCGTTCGGCGGCTTCGCCTTTCACGACGACCGGTCTCCGCCTTCGTCGAGTCCGTGGAACGGATTCGACCGGGCGCAGTTCGTCATTCCGCGCGTACAACTCACCGAAACCACCGGCGAGACCTGGCTCACGGTCGTCGACGCGCCCGAATCTATCGACGACGCGATCCGATCGTGGCACGATCGCGTTACCGATGGGACGATCGACCGTGAACCAGATCGATCACTCGGTGAGACGGCCAGTGGTCACCCCGCCGTCGTCGATTCGGTTCGTTCGACCGAAATAGGCGAATGGCGCGACCAGATCGAAGCCGCCATAGCGGACATCGAGTCGACACCGCTAGAGAAAATCGTCCTCGCTCAGGCACGGACGAACGACCTCGATCGACCGATTCGGCTCGCCGCGACGCTCGCCCAGCTGGGGCGTCGGTACCCGGATTGTTACCGGTTCGCGTTCAGTGGTCTCGGATCGGCGACGTTCTTCGGCGTTCCGCCCGAACGACTCGTCGCCAAGACGGATGAGAGGATCGATACCGAAGCTCTCGCAGGCTCGGCTCCCCGCGGATCGCTGCCGGCCACCGACGAAACCTACGCGTCGCACTTAGAGACCAGCCAGAAGATTACGAACGAACACGAACTCGTCGTCGAGTCGATCGAACGCCAACTCGAGCCACTCGCCGATCGGATCGACGTCGGCGATCGACGGGTCAAACGCCTGGCGACGATTCAACACCTTCGAACGCCGATATCCGGCACACTCGCCGGCGAGCGACACGTCCTCGACGTCGTCGAAGCGTTACACCCGACGCCGGCCGTCGGCGGCGTTCCCCAGCAGCGGGCCCTCGACGCGATTCGATCGATCGAGTCGTTCGACCGCGGCTGGTACGCCGCTCCGGTCGGGTGGTTCGACGCCGACGGCGACGGGGAGTTCGCCGTCGCGATCCGATCCGGCGTGGCGGCCGACCGTCGGATCACGCTGTTCGCCGGCAACGGCATCGTCGCCGGAAGCGACCCCGACGCGGAGTGGGACGAGGTCGAACTGAAGTTCAAGCCGATACTCGAGGAACTCAGATGAGCGCGCCCAACCGATCGACGCTGTGGGGGAAGATACTCGTCGACGAACTCGCGGCGGGCGGTCTCGATGCGGTATGTATCTCGCCGGGGAGCCGGTCGACACCGTTGACCGTCGCGTTCGCCGCTCACCCGGACGTCGAGGTTTTCTCACACCTCGACGAACGCGCCGGGGCGTACTTCGCGCTCGGTCGCAGTCGTCGAACCGGCAAACCAACGGCGATCGTCTGTACGTCAGGAACCGCGGTCGCGAACGTCCACCCGGCCGTTCTCGAAGCTGATAGCGGTCGCGTTCCCTTGCTTGTGCTATCAGCAGATAGGCCGCCCGAGTTACGCGACAGCGGCGCCAACCAGACGATCGATCAGCGCAAATTCTTCGGCGGTGCAGTTCGCTGGAGCGTCGATCTCCCCGAGCCGTCGGCCGTCGATCGGACGGTCAGGAGCCTTCGGACGACGGCGGCCCGGGCGCTGGCTCGGACTCGGACGGCGCCGTCCGGGCCGGTCCACGTAAACTGTCCGTTCACGAAGCCCCTCGAACCGGGTGCCGTGACGGAGGCCGACGTTGGCGGCGATATCGAGGCGGTCGACGAGCGAACGAGGCCGGTCCAGGCCGACGAATTCGAACACGAACGGGACGGTCCGTACGTTGCTTCGTCTCTCGGTACGGCCGAACTGGACGATCGAACGTTCGAAACGCTCGTGGACGATCTTACTTCGGCGACGCGGCCGGCGATCGTCGTCGGCCCCATCGGTCCAGGACTCGTCGCCCCAAAGCGGGAGTGGCGATCGGAACTGGTCTCACTGGCGGAGTCACTTGGCGGACCGATTCTGGCCGACCCGCTTTCCGGAGTGCGGTTCGGACCCTGGGCCGACTCTCCGACTCTCTGTTGTGCGTACGACGCCTACGTCGATCGAATCGCGTTCGATCCCGACTGCGTCCTCCGAATAGGCGGGCCACCGACGTCGAAGTCGCTCGTCCACGCGCTGCGAACGGCGAATCCGACGCAGTACCTCGTCGATCCCGCTGGTCACTGGCGAGAGGCGACGTTCTCGGCGACCGACCTGCTCGTCACCGATCCAGCCGGACTCGTCGCGCGTCTCGACGCGCGCGTGGGCGACGACACCTCGCCCGTTCCCGACTGGCTCGCTCGGTTCCGGCGGGCCGAGTCGGTCACCGCCTCGATTCACGACGAGGCCCTCTCGCAGTCGTCGCTCGAACGCGAGCCGTTCGAAGGGTCGATACTCTCGACGGTGTTCGAAACGACGCCCGATCCGGCAACTGTCTTCGTTTCGAACAGCATGCCGATCCGAGACGCCGATCGATTCGGCGGTCGACGTGAGGCGTCGCTGACCGTGCTCGGAAACCGGGGCGTCAGCGGTATCGACGGTATCGTCAGCACCGCCCTCGGTGCCGGGAGCGTCGACGACGATTCGCTCACGCTCGTGACTGGTGATCTGGCCTGTTATCACGATTCGAACGGCTTGCTCGCGATCGAACGAGCCGGAGTCGATGCGACGATCGTCGTCATTCACAACGACGGTGGCGGGATCTTCCACGCGCTGCCGATAGCGGACCACGATCCGCCCTTCACAGAACAGTTTTTGACGCCACACGGACTCGATTTCGAACCGCTCGCTGAGATGTACGGCCTCGAATACGCACGAACTGAGCCCGCCGGGTTTGAACGAGCCTACCGTGACGCACTCGACGCGGATGGCGCTCACTTGCTGTCGGTCGAGGTGGACGCAGAGACGAGTCACCGACGTCGGGAAGCGCTCGCCGAGATGGTTTCTCGGCGACTGGAGTGATCGTCGAGGTCGCGACCCGACGTTTGGAGCGGTCGCTGACCGTTCGGTTCTACGGTTTGAGTGCCCACGACACCGCGATCGCGTATCCGAGTGGGGTCCAGAACGCACCAAGCACAACGAGCCCGAGCCCGGAGATCGGTGAGATGGGACCGTAGAGTGCGAGCCACGCGGGTGCGAGTACGGCCCAGGTGCCGAACGCGACGAGCGCCACCCGGGGAAACGTGAGGAGGTACCCGACGAGGACGATCGTACAGAGCCCGACGATGGCGTTGACGCCGAGCGGGAACACCGGGGCGACGGTGGCAAAGACGAAGAGCGGGTAGAGCAGGGCGACGCAACTGATTCCGAGGAGCGTTGCGGGATCGAGCGTCCGGTGTTCGCTCGCGAGGTCGACTTCGTCGGTCCAGCTGTGAACGGTAAAGTCACTCGAGCGATCGTCGGACCGATCGCTTTCGACGGTTCGTCCGCTGTGTTCGGTCGATCCACTGGCGAACGGTTCGAACCCGTTCGACCGCGTCGAGCGGCCGCGATCGGTCGATTCCCGCGTTCGGTCGGATGCGCGTTCTCGTGACTCCCACCACCCCTCAGAACGCATCCGTCGCTGGCGTCGAGCCCGGTGTCTGGCGTGGTGACTCGGTCCTCCCTGCCGGTGGTGATGTGCTCCGTCACGTCGGCGGCGGTTTGTACTGGTGGCACCCTCTCGCTCGGTTCGTTCTCCCGCCTTCCGTTCGGAGTCGTTCGTCCGACCACTCTGGTCGACATCGGTTCGAACGTCGTGGGCCGACGCCGAATCCGCACTCGGTGTCGTCCCCGAGACTGCGGAATTCGAACGACAGTACGAATCGTGACCGATCCGGTCGTACCTGGCCCGTTCGATGGGATCACCGAGAACCGCGTGCGCGTCGCAGACGCGTTTGAAGGCGTCGGCCGCGTCGGGGGCGTCGTTACGGTCGGGGTGGGTTTCGAGCACGCGTTCGCGATAGGCGGCGTCGATCTCGTCGCTGGCGGCCTCGCGGCCGATCCCCAGGACGTCGTAGAACGTCTCGCCCATCCGATCTGTCTGTTTCTATCGTGTGATAAAAAACGAATCGGCGATGCGTGTGAATCGAACCCCGCAGTTTCTTCCTATTCGCTGCTAAGGCGTCGGTATGGACATCGTTATCCGAAATACGCACGCGCTGACGATGCGAGGTGGAGCTCTCGGCTCCATCGAGTCGGCCACGATCGGCGTCGACGACGGTGATATCGACGTAATCGGCCCAGCAGACGAGGTCGATGTTGTCGGCGATCGCGAAATTGACGGACGCGGGACCGTCACGTTACCCGGGTTCGTCGACGTTCACGCACACACTGGGCTCACGCTCCTTCGAGGGGGTGCCCAGGACGTTCCGGAGATCGAGTGGATGAACCAGACGCTCGGTCCGTTCGCGGAGGCGATGACCGAAGAAGATGCCGTCTCCGGGGCGCGTCTGGGCGTCCTCGAAGCAGTTAGATCGGGCGTGACGACCGTGGGGGAGTACGCGGCCGATGTCGCCCGACTCGTCGAGGAAGTCTACCTCCCGCTCGGTGTCGGCGTCGCGGCGGCCGAGACGATCAACGCCGTCGACAGCGATCGGGGTTCGCTCGGACCGGACGATCCCTATCCGATGGACGACGACCTGGCCGAAGCCGGACTCGAGCGAAACGAGGCGCTCTTCGACCAGTTCGATCGGACGGAACTGGTGACACCCATGTACGGCCCGCAGGCGCTGGACATGGTTCCGACGTGGCTCGTAGAGGAGGTACGGGATCGAAGTCGGTCACGGGGGCGGTCGATTCACATGCACGTCGCCCAGGGCGAGAGAGAACAGCGTCAGATCGAAGCTCAGTACGGCGATGATCGGACGACCATCGGCGTTCTCTCAGAACTAGGTGTGCTGAACGATCGACTCCTCGCGGCGCACCTCCACGGAGCGTCTCGGGCCGAGCGACGGTCGCTGGCCGACGCCGGCGTCAGGATGGCCGCGAATCCAAGTTCGATCGTGGCTATCGATGGCATCGTCCCGCCGATCGTCGAGTATCGCGACGCCGGTGGAACCGCCGGGATCGGCACCGATCAGGCCCCGGGTCCGGGCGGTCACGATTTCGTTCGCGAACTCCGAACCGCCGCGCTCGTTTCGAAGGCCGATCGCACCGACCCGACGGCGTTTCCGGCGTGGGAGGCGCTCCGCGTCGCCACCATCGAGGGGGCGGCAGCCCTCGGAATCGACGACCGCGTGGGATCGCTAGAACGGGGAAAGCGCGCGGACCTCCTGGTCTGTGATCTGTCCCACCCGTCCATCGCACCGACCGTCACCGATCCGTTCGAGACGGTCGTTCCAAATCTCATCTACGGCGCGACGAGCGAGGCGATCAGTAACGTCTTCGTCGACGGAACGCCGGTCGTAGAAGACCGCACGCTGGTAACGGCCGATTCCGAGGCGATCGTCTCCGACGCTCAGGAGCGCGCCGAACGCGTGTTCGAGGAGGCGGGTGACGCCTGGCGGGCGGCGGGAAGTCGTCTGGCCGGTCGGTTCGGCGACGGAACGCCCTAATCCGCTTTCACGAACGACGAGCGATGGGTATCGTGAGTCGCCGCTTCGACAGTCTATTTGGTCCGCCCGCTGAATAGTCGGACAATGGTTTCCGAACTCTTCGACGCCGATCGGTGGCGACCGATCGAGGACGTCGATTTCGAGGACATTACATACCACCGTGCGGTCGACGCCGGCACGGTCAGAATCGCGTTCGACCGACCCGCGGTCAGAAACGCGTTCCGGCCGCGAACGGTCGACGAACTCTCCGCCGCGCTGGATCACGCGAAGCGACTGACCGACGTCGGTTGCATCCTTCTGACGGGGAACGGTCCGTCCCCGAAAGACGGTGGGTGGGCGTTTTGCTCCGGCGGCGACCAGCGAATCCGCGGCGACGCGGGTTACGAGTACGAGGGAGACGAGGACGGCGCAGCGGAGAGCGGCCGACTTCACATACTCGAGGTGCAACGACAGATTCGTCACATTCCGAAAATCGTCGTCTGCGTCGTCCCCGGCTGGGCCGTCGGCGGCGGACACTCGTTGCACGTCGTCTGCGACATGACCCTCGCCTCGCGCGAGCACGCGAAGTTCCTCCAGACCGATCCCGACGTGGCAAGTTACGACGCGGGGTTCGGATCGGCGTACCTGGCGCGACAGGTGGGACAGAAGAAAGCGCGCGAGATATTCTTCCTCGGAAAGACCTACGACGCCGACGAGGCGGCCGAGATGGGCATGGTCAACGACGTCGTCCCGCACGAGGAGTTAGAGGAGACGGCGATAGCGTGGGGCGAGCGAATCAACGCGAAGAGTCCGACCGCGATGCGGATGTTAAAGTACGCGTTCAACCTGGCGGACGACGGCTTCGTCGGTCAGCAAGTGTTCGCCGGCGAAGCGACGCGGCTGGGCTACCGAACGGACGAAGCGCGCGAAGGGCGTGACGCGTTCGTCGAGGACAGAGATCCCGACTTCGACGACTACCCCTGGCACTACTGATCGTCCACACGATCGAGTCCCCGAGCGCAATGCCAACGTTGACACTCTCACAGAACGGATGATCGAGCAATGACGACGGCCGAGGTGAACGTCTCTCGTCCACGAGCCTGGGTGATGGCGGCCCGTCCGCAGACGCTGCCGGCCGCGATTGCGCCGGTACTCGTCGGAACGGCGATCGCACTGCACGAGCACGTGTTCGCGTTGTACCCGGCGCTGTTCGCGGCGATCGGGGCGGCGCTGATACAGATCGGAACGAACTTCGCGAACGATTACTACGACGCAAAGCACGGAGCCGACACTGACGACCGGGACGGCTTTACCCGCGTGACCCAGTCCGGGTTGATTCCAGCTCACCGCGTCAAAGTAGCGACGATCGCGACGTTCGCGCTCGCCATCCTCACTGGCACGTACCTCGTCTACGTTGGCGGGCTTCCGATCGTCGTGATCGGCCTGCTCAGCGTGTTCTGCGGCTGGGCCTACACCGGCGGACCATACCCGCTCGGGTACCACGGCCTCGGTGAGGTGTTCGTCTTCGTCTTCTTCGGTCTCGTCGCGGTTGCCGGAACGTTCTACGTGCAAGCCGCCGCGACGCTAGCCGACCCGCTCACGCTTTCGATTCCGTCCGGCACGATCGTCGTCGAAGCGCTCGTTGCAGGCGTTCCGATGGCCACGCTCGCCTCGGCGATCCTCGTCGTGAACAATCTCCGAGACATCGAGACCGACGCCGCGGTCGGCAAGCGGACGCTCGCCGTCAGGTTCGGTGAGCGATTCAGCCGGTACGAATACGCGGCCTTGCTCGCTGTCGCGTACCTCGTCCCGTTCTGGTTTTACGCGCAGCCAACCTTCACGACGTTCGTGCTCGCGCCGCTGCTGACGATTCCGCACGCCGCCTTACTCACGCGGTATCTCTGGACTCACGATGGCAGCGATCTCAACTGGGCGCTCGAACGGACCGGAATACTGCTCACGCTGTATGCAATCTGTTTCGCCGGAGGGCTGATCCTCGCGTGAGCGTCCAACTCGACGTCCGCCGCTTTACGTGTCCGCTCGCCGAGCCGCTCGAGACCGCGGACGGAACGATCGAATCTCGAACCGGGTTTCTGATCCGTCTCTCGGACGGTTCGAACGTCGGCTACGGGGAGGCGACGCCGCTCGAGGGGTGGACCGAGTCGATCGAGGACTGCGAGGAGGCGCTCGAGGCCGCCGTCGAGGCGAGCGAACACGGTCGCTCGGCCATGATCGACGCGACCGATCACACCACCGCGGCGAGACACGGCATCTCGCTCGCACTCGCTGACCTCGCCTCGACGATCGATGCACAGCCGTTGTACCGAGACCTCGGGGCACTTACGCGGGTTCCACGGGTCCCGGTCAACGCGACGGTCGGTGACGGCGATCCGGACGAGACGGCCGCCGCGGTGGCCGACGCGTCTGCTCGCGGATTCGGCTGCTGTAAGATCAAGGTCGGTACGCGTTCCGTCGACGAGGACGTAGAGCGGATACGTGAGGTGCGGGAGGTCGTCGGTGACGAGGTCGATATCCGCGTCGACGCGAACGGCGCATGGACGTTCGATCAGGCCAGTCGGGCGGTCAAATCGTTCGATACGCTCGACGTTTCGATCCTCGAACAACCGCTGCCGGCGGGTGCGCTCTCCGGACTCGCGGAGCTTCGGGGTAACGGGGTGGCGATCGCAATCGACGAGGGCGTCCTCGAACACGGTGTGGACGCTATTTTGGAAGCGCAGGCGGCTGACGTCTTCGTCTTCAAACCGATGGCGCTCGGTGGCGTGGACGTGGCTCGTCAGCTCGCAGCCTGGGTTGCGGAGTCGAACCGACGGGTGATCGTCACCACGACGATCGACGCGGTGGTCGCGCGAACGGCGGCCGTCCACCTCGCCGCAGCCATCCCGAACGTGCTTCCCTCCGGGCTGGCGACCGCATCGTTGCTCGAACGCGATCTCGGCCCCGATCCCGTGTTCATCGACGGGGGAACGGCGGTCATCCCGCAGACGAAAGGACTCGGCGTGGAGGGCGTCTGGGACGGCACATGACGACTCACTTCGATTCGGTCGTTGACCTCGTCACTACGCGGACGGCGGCGACGCCCGATCGGCTCGCGATGATCGACGGTCTGGACGGACGGCGCTGGACCTACCGACAACTGGATCTGGCGGTGGACGCGATCGCCGCCGACCTGGACGCAGTCGCGACCGACCGGGTCGCCGTCGTCTGTCCGCCCGGGCCGTCGTTCGTCCAGCTCGCCTTCGCGGCCATGCGTCGTGGCGTGACGCTGGTTCCGCTCGCGCCAGACGAATCGAGCGAGGAATTGAGACCGAAAGTCGAGCAGGCGGCCCCCGATGCGATCGTTTGTACGGGAGAGACGGAATCGACGGCGGTCGATCTGGGATCGACGGGCGGGGGTATCGGCGTCCACCGACTCTCCGAGCTGATCGATTCGGACGAATCGATTCCGTTCGGTGGTTCGGTCGATACCGGGGCGGACGACGTATCTGGCGTTCACGAAGCGGTCCATTCGCCCGAACTAACGACGACGTCGACGTCAGCACCGATTGGTGATCCCGTTTCGCTCGATCCTGACTGGGTGCAACTGATCTGTTTTACCTCGGGCACCTCGGGCCGGCCGAAGGGCGTGAAACTCACCGTCTCGAATCTGCTCGAAAGCGCGAACGCCTCAGCGTATCGGCTGGGCGTCGATCCGTCGGACCGATGGTTGGTCCCCTTGCCGATGCATCACATGGGTGGGTTCGCGCCGGTGATTCGATCGGCACGATACGGCACCGCGGTCGTTCCCCTTCGGTCGTCGGAGCCGGATCGGATCGCCGGTGCCGTCTCTACGTACGCGTGTACCGGCATTTCACTCGTGCCGACGATGCTTCGACGGCTCATAGACCTCGGATGGGAGCCGCCGGACTCGCTCCGATTCGTGCTCGTCGGTGGGGCGCCCACACCGCCGGCGCTGGTCGAACGCGCACTCGGGGCCGGCGTGCCGATTTACCCGACCTACGGCGCGACGGAGACGAGTTCGCAGGTGGCGACGGCAACCCCGTCGCAGGTATCGACGTCGCCCGACACGGTCGGCCAACCGCTCGTCGGGACGACGGTTCGGATCGTCGACGACGAGGGGAGTCCAGTCGAACCGGGCGGGACCGGCGAACTGCTCGTCGGCGGTCCGACGGTGTCCTCGGGCTATCTCGACGCGACACAGACCGATCGATCGTTCGCCGACGGCTGGTTCGTCACCGGCGATCTCGGACACCGGGACGACGCCGGTCGATTGTGGGTCACCGGCCGTCGGAGCGATCGGATCGTCACGGGCGGGGAGACGGTCGATCCGGCCGAGGTACGACGCGTACTCTGTGATCATCCGGCCGTCATCGACGCGGCCGTAGTCGGCCTCCCGGACGAAACGTGGGGCGAGCGCGTCGGTGCGGTGGTCGTCGTCGACGATCGGTCTCTGTCGGCCGAGTCGGTGCGATCGTTCTGTCGCGATCGTCTCGCGACGGCCAAGCGACCGCGAACGATCGCGTTCGTCGACGATCTCCCGCGGACCCACTCGGGAACGATCGACCGCGATGCGGTTCGTCGTCGACTTCGCGACGTGTAATCGAGTATCGTGACGGTTTGTTCGTCGCCAGTCCTTCGAGGTAGTACTCGCGGGTTCTTCGATGCAATCGCTTAATGGGTCAGCAGCGCTACGACCGAACGTGTGTACGCTCGCCCTCGCGTGGCAGCAGTTCGACGGGACTCCGGTCGTCGTGGCCGCCAATCGAGACGAGGCGCTCGACCGACCGGCTGAACCGCCGGATCGTTTCGCCGAGGATCCCGTCGTGGTCGCACCCCGAGACACGAGAGCCGGTGGCACCTGGATCGGGGTGAACGAGTACGATCTGTTCGTCGGGATCACCAATCGGTGGACCGACGCTGACATCGCTGGTGATCGTTCGCGAGGGTTGCTTGTCGCGGATGCGTTGCGTCGAGAATCGGCCGAGACCGCGATCTCGTTCGTCTCCGACTCCTGTGAGCAATTCGAGTACAGCGGGTTCTATCTGGTGGTCGCCGACGCCGACGACGCGTTCGTCTGCGACTGGGATGGAACGCTCTCTATCGAATCACTGGAACCGGGCTGCCACGTCGTCACGAACGTCGGTCACATCGATTCGCCGACCGTTCCGTCACGCCGGCGGGATGCGGGTCATCGTCAACTCTCGTCGGGCCGTCTCGTCCGTCGGGCGCTCTGTGCTGAGTCGACGGACACGCTCAATCCGTCTCCATCTGACGCCGTCACTGACTGGCTCGACCGAGCCGAATCGGTGCTCGGTGATCACGAGTACGGCGTCTGCCGGCACGAGAACGGATTCGGGACGCGTTCGTCATCGCTCGTCTCCCTCGGCGCCCACCGTGAGTATCGGTACGCCGACGGACCTCCCTGTCGCACTCCGTTCGAACGCGTCGAACTCGAAAGCCACCTTTAAGCGGTTTGCTACCCGTTGTCCGTGTATGGACAGCCGCTACCGGACACCGACACGACGACGCGGGGTGGTACCGTGAGTATCGCCGAACTCGAAGCGGAACTCTCGGCCGACGAGCGAGCGGGGCTCGAACTGGTCAGAGCGAGTGGTGGAATCCATCAGAGCGAGTTCTGGAAGGAACTCGACGTCTCCTCGAGGAAGGGGAGTCGAATCGTCGAACGTCTGGTCGAGAAGGGACTCGTCAACAGGGACGACGCCGTCTACAAGGGCCACAACACGTATTTCATCACTCCCACGGCGCGCGATCTGGATTTTACGCTCCTGATGGCCGGCGACATGCTCTCACCGTTTATCGGCGAGGAGGAAGTCGATCCGAACAGCGACGCGTTCTCTCAGTGGATCATGAACCTCGCCTACGAGGAGTGACCCGAACGTAGCGAGAGTGATCTGGCGCCGTAGCGAGTGTCTCGACTCGGGGCTGGTTGCTATCCGTTGGACACGAAGACCGAATTAGATCCGAATACGTCGCTGAAACCGTGGGTCAGGGATGACGCCGCTCGATGAGGACGAACGGGTCGCGCTCTCTGTTGTAGTACGGAACGTCGCCGTCGATCGCTTCGATCAACCGTCGGTGGACCTCGCGTGCGGCCCGACCTTCGTCGGGTTCGAGGTGGTGTCTGCCTCGCATGTCGGTCCAGAACCCGCCGTCGAGCCAGAGCAAGGTTTCGTCGTTCGACTGGTAGACGACGTCCCCGTCGTCGGTTAAGCCCTCGACCGCGAGTTGCCGACCGGAGAGCTGCGCTCTGGCGAGGACGGCCACGAGCTGTCGCCGCGATACCGGCGCGTGGAGTGCGACGGAGTCAATCGTACTCCCGAAGTAGTCTTCGACCAGGTCGCACGCGCGGGAGAACTCGTCGAAATCAACGGCGCCGATGGGTTCGTCGAGCATACTCTATCGATTGTGTCGTTAACTACCTATCTTCCTTAGATTAGATAAGTGTATCCCTCGATTTCTTCGGTCGATCGGTGAACCATCGATCTGTTCGGATTCGTAGCTCGACTGCGTCTTATTTGAGCGAAGACAGCCCCACGAATTCGTTCGAGAATGCGTACGGTTCGTAGACTCAGGCGAGAGCGCTTCCGACGCGAACGACCGCTCGTTCCCCGAACGCGGGGCCGACGAACTGTACGCCGACCGGGAGTCCATCTGCGGTACCGGCCGGGACGGAGATCGCCGGGAGGTCCGCGAGGTTTACCGGCACGGTGTTCGCGTCGGCGAGGTAGAGCGAGAGTGGATCGTCGAGTCCTTCGCCCCGTTCGAACGGAAACACTGGCATGGTGGGTGAGGCGAGCACGTCGACGTCTGAGAGCACCCGGTCGAAATCTTGCTTGATCCACGCGCGAGCGTCCTGTGCCTGTTTGTAGTACTTGTCGTGGTATCCTGCAGAGAGCGCGTACGTGCCGAGGAGGATGCGTCGTTTGACCTCTTCGCCGAAGCCGTCCTCTCTGCTCTGGGCGAACGCGTCGTTCCAGTTTCCGTCCGAGTCGCTCGCGTGGCCGTATCGAACGCCGTCGTACCGGGCCAGGTTGGACGACGCTTCGGACGTAGCGATGACGTAGTAGGCTGCGACGGCTGATTCGACCGAGGGAAGGTCGACTTCGGTGTAACTCGCCCCGGCCGATTCGAGTTCGTCTAACGCGTTCCAGAACGTCTCCACGACGGCCCCGTCGGCGCCGTCGAGTAACTGGGTCGGGACGCCGATCGTCGTCCCGTCGACGTCGCCGTCGGCGGCCGAAGCGTAGGACTCCTCGTCTGGAGATTCGCGCGTCGTGGCGTCGCGTTCGTCGGGTCCGGCGATGACGTCGAGGAGTTCGGCGGCGTCCTCGACCGTGTTCGCGAACGGACCGATCTGTTCGAGACTGTTCGCGTAGGCGATAAGTCCGTACCGCGAGACGAGCCCGTAGGTCGGTTTGAGTCCGACGACGCCGCAGAACGCGGCCGGACAGCGGATCGATCCACCGGTGTCCGATCCCAGGGCGAGATCTGCCTCTCCGGCGGCGACTGCGGCGGCCGACCCGCCCGACGACCCTCCCGGAACGCGTCCGGGCGCCGCTGGATTGTCGGTCGGTCCGAAGTACGACGTTTCCGTCGTCGTCCCCATTCCGAACTCGTCCATGTTGGTCTTTCCGACGATCGTCGCTCCCGCGTCGCGAACGCGGCTGACGACCGTGGCGTCGTACGGCGGAACGTACGATTCGAGCATCCGAGAGGCGCAGGTCGTCCGTATTCCCTCCGTCGAGATGTTGTCCTTGATCGCGATCGTCAGTCCCGACAACGGCCCGTCGTCGGCGGGTTCAATTTCCGTTTCAGTGATGAATGCGTCGCTCATGACTTTCAGGACACGTTGGGACCTTTGAACCGGCCGTCCTCGGTTTCTGGCGCGTTGGCGAAGATCTGGTCGGCGTTCAGCGTTTCTCGTGATTCGTCCGGTCTGAGCACGTTCGTAAGAGGCGCCTCCCGGTCTACCGACGGAACGTCGTCGAGAACGTCGAACGCCTCGACGATCTCGCTAAAATCGTCCGTAAATTGCGCGACCTCCTCGTCGGAGAGGTTCACTCGTGCCAGCTCTCCGACGTGGCGTACGTCGTCGGGGCTAACGGCGTCGTTGCTCATGTCGAATTCGACTCACCTGCCGGGAGTAAGCGTTTCGATACGCACGCTCGTCGCTTTCAACCGACCGTAGCCACCCCTGGACCGCTCAGATGCGACGATTGCGGTACGGACGACGGAATAATTGGACGTTGACGGTACGAGACGAACATGTTCGCGCAGTTCCCATTTGCTGGGAATCGTCTATGTGTCCAAACGAGTCGAACACTCTCGTCCAGGTGATGAGCGATACGTATCGGCGTAGGCGAAGAATATACCGCCGGCGGTCGAATGTTCGCTCGGGAACCGACCGATCGAACCTGCCGGTTCGGACGAACGAATGCGGCGACGTGAAGTCGACACCTTTTCAACGGCACCACTACGAGACAATGCTAGTGAGGACGGCACAATGAGTACGAACACTGAGGATGAATCGTTCCATCCGCTCGGCGAGGAGTGGGAATCCGAGCTCACGTCGATGCTCGACGACACCGAGTACGACACCGATCTCGGTCTCGCCATGGCGGAAGACGCCCAGCGACTCGTCGCTGGTGAGTTGACGGAAGCCGAATTCCACGAGAAGTATCACGACGATGTGATGGCGGAATTCGGCGAGGACGAGCGCCCGACGGCCGAAGCCTACGAGGAGGCACAGGAAGGAGGCGGACTCTTAGACGCGCTCGCGTCACTGAAAGGCGACGACGAACAGAGCAGACGCGACGTCATGAAGAAGATGGGCGTCGGCGGTGCGTTCCTCGGAATGGGAGCACTGACGACCGCCGAAGACGGCGTCGGCGACGGCATCGTCCAGGCGAGCGAGGACGAGCGAGACGGTACCCAGTGGGGGATGACCATCGACCTCGAAGTCTGCGACGGCTGTCTCTCTTGCGTCCAGGCCTGTGGCGAGGAGAACAACCTGGACCAGGGGGTCAACTGGATGTACGTCCTCGCCTACGAGGACTCCAACGTCTCCGTTCCCGATGATCCAGATGGACCACGCGATTATCCGTTCCTCGTCCGCCCGTGTCAACACTGCACCGACGCACCCTGTGAGAAGGTCTGTCCGACGACGGCCAGACACACCCGCTCGAAGGACGGCCTCGTCCTGACCGACTACGACGTCTGTATTGGCTGTCGGTACTGTCAGGTCGCCTGTCCGTACGGCGTTAACTACTTCCAGTGGGGCGAACCCGACATCTCCGACCAGCAGATCGTCGATCAGATGAACGAGGAGATGGGAATGGACGTAGAGCGGGGCGAACCTGGCGACCACATCGTCGGCGATTACTCGGATTACGCCGACGGAGACGAACACCTCCGTCGGGTCGACAGTCGCGCCCCCCGCGGCGTGATGAGCAAGTGTACGTTCTGTCCGACCCGTCAGGACGGATTCTCCGGCGACGAGATGGTCGGGACGACCGCCTGCCAGCAGGCCTGTCCGCCCGGTGCGATCCAGTTCGGCGACGTCAACGACCCGGCCAGCGATGCGAGCCTCTACGCCGAGTATCCGGCGCTCGGCCGCGCGATCGAGGACCTCTTCGGCCGAGCACGAATGGCTCCGACCCCGGAGGACGTCGAGGAAGGACTCGAAGAGATCGACGCGGACGAAGACGACGTCGACATGGATGTCATCGTCGAGGAGGCCGAGATCATGGACTACGAGGAACTCGCACTCGTGCGAGCGATCGTCGTCCTGACCGACGATCTGGAAATCGACGACTACGATCGACCGCGAGCGATGGCCGACGACATCGAAGCCGCCCGCGAACTCGTCGATGCACTCGAAGACGCCGGCGTCGACTTCGAAGACGAGCGCGTTCGACGCGTTCTTCGAACGGGTGACGAGTCACCGGACGACGCTGAAGCCGTTCTCCAGGGATCCTACGGGAGCGCCGAATCGACGTTCAAGCTTCTCGAGGACATCGGCACGAATCCGAACGTGACGTACATCGGGAACGAACCCGGTCCGAGCGCAGAACAGGTTCCTGGCCCCGTCGCCTACGATTCCGTTACGTACGACCGCGCAGACGGTTCGGAACCGGCGCTCGTCGACAACCGGAAAGACGTGCTGGATGAAGAAACCGTGCGGGGGATCTAATGAGCACGAAAACGCCGACCGAGGACGACATCCTCCGACCGATCAAGAACACGACCTCGAAGTGGTTCGTGCTGTTCGGCATTGCTGGCCTCGCGTTCGGGCTCTTTCTGATCGGCTGGGCCTACCAGCTCATGTACGGTCTCGAAGTGACCGGCCTCTCCGACTGGGGATCCGGCGGCGGCGTCACTTGGGGACTGTACATCGGCGCCTTTATCTGGTGGGTCGGGATCGCCCACGGCGGCATTATCCTCTCAGCGGCGGTTCGACTTCTCGGCATGGAGCGCTACATGCCCGTTGCCCGGATGGCCGAACTGCTGACGATCGGTGGACTGTCTGCGGCCGGATTCTACATCATCGTCCACATGGGCCGACCGGACCGGATGGTGACGAGCGTCCTCGGACACTATCACATCACCGTCCACAACTCGCCACTCGTGTGGGACGTGACGGTCATTACGGCTTACTTCGTCCTGACGGCGACCTACCTCGGTCTGACGCTGCGCTACGACATCTCGCGCATGCGCGAAGACCTTCCGAGTCACTTCTCACCGGTGTACTCGGCGCTGACGTACGGCTACACCGAAGAAGAAGACGAGGTCATTGAACGGATGGTCTGGTGGGTCGCCGCCGCGATCATCATCATGGCTCCGCTCTTGCTTCACGGCGGTGTGATCCCGTGGCTGTTCGCACTGCTGCCGACCTATCCGGCCTGGTTCGGAGGCATTCAGGGGCCGGTGTTCCTCTCGATCGCGCTTACATCCGCGATCAGTGGGGTCATCATCATCTCCGCGGCGTTCACGCGCGCGTACAACTGGGACCACATCATCACTGAAGACGTCTTCCGCGGCCTGCTACTCTGGCTCGGATTCTTCTGTCTGATGTTCGTCTGGTTCCAGCTCCAGCGGATCATCACCGGATCGTTCTTCGCCGGTATCTCTGGCACGTACGCGACACAGGCGATGCTCAGCTCGGTCATCTACGTCGGCGCGCTCGCCGCCGTCATGGCCGTGCTGATCTTCATCTTCGCCCAGGCGTTGCGTCCGTCGCTCTTTACGAAGACCCGTGCGCTCGTCGCTGCGGTCTTTGTACTGGGGGCGACACTGTTCGAGAAGACGTTCTTCGTCGTCGAGGGATTCCAGACGGTGGAGTTCTCCATCTACGAGGGTGTCCCCGGGCCCTACTTCCCGAGCCTGATCGAGATGTCCTCGGTCCTGGGAACGATCGGAATGGTTACCATCATCTTCCTGCTCGTCTCGAAGGTCGTCCCCGTGGTCGAACTCCACGCCGTAGAGCACCTACAGGAGGGACACGAACCGGAACAGGAAGCTCCACAGGAGGTTGAAGCATGAATTTCACGGCAACCGCACTCGATCTGAGCACGGCCGCACTCGCGAACCTACCGCTGTATCACGGCTACTCGGGAAGCGACATCACCGGGTTTCCCGGCCCTGGCAGCTGGCTCATCTTCGGCGTCGTCCTGATGCCGGTGTACGTGATGACCGTCGCCTGGTTCGTCGGCAAACCGAGCCAGCCCAAGACCGGTCTACTCGGCGTCGTCTACCTCGTCGGTATCACGGCACAGATGTGGATCGGGATGTTCCTGTTGACCGTCCTCATCGGCATCGTCTTCTACGGCGGTGCACCCGAACCGATTCCCTGGCCGTTCTGACCGGGTTGTCGGTTCGGGCGGTTTGCGGACTCGTTTTTTGCCGGTGTCACTATCGCTTCGGTATGCGAACAGGTGATCGCAACGTGGCGATAGCGGCCTATCTCGCGTTAATCTGTGGATTCACCGATTTCACACCGCGCTACCGGTGTGTGCTGACGCCATTAGCAAACATACAAGAGTCGTCCTCGGCTAGTTCCACCACGACTTCGAACTATGAGCCAGACATCAGACGACGTATACGATGCCCTCCGAGCCATCGAGGATCCGGAACTCGGAGACGACATCGTTTCACTCGGCCTCGTCAACGACGTGTCGGTCGAGGACGACACCGCGACCGTCTCAGTCGCACTGAATACACCCTTCGCGCCGTCGGAACTCGACCTGGGTACAGAAATTAGAGACGCAATCGACGAACTCGGGCTCGAACCCGACTTACGCGCCCGCGTTAGTGCAGACATTGGGTTCGATAACGAACTCCTCCCGCGGGTGAAAAACGTGATCGCCGTCTCGTCCGGGAAGGGCGGCGTCGGAAAGACGACCGTCGCCGCCAATCTGGCGGCGGGATTAGAGAAGATGGGCGCGATGGTCGGCCTACTCGATGCTGATATTCACGGTCCGAACGTGCCGCGAATCCTCCCGGTCGAGAGCGACCCCGGCGTCACGCCTGACGATAATCTGGTGCCGCCACGTTCGGATGGCGTCCGCGTCATTAGCACCGGATTTCTCTTAGAAGACGACGACGATCCGGCCATGCTGCGCGGTCCGATGGTCAACAAATTCATGATGAAGTTCTTCGAGGGCGTCGAGTGGGGCCGACTCGACTACCTCGTCGTCGACCTGCCGCCGGGGACGGGAGACGCGACGTTGAACCTCTTACAGGCGATGCCCGTCACCGGCACCGTCATCGTCACCACGCCACAGGACATGGCGCTCGACGACACGCGAAAGGGGATCGGCATGTACCGCGAACACAATACGCCGGTCCTTGGCGTCGTCGAGAACATGAGCACGTTCGTCTGTCCGAGTTGTGGCGACGAACACCGCCTCCTGGGCGACGAGTCCGCCATCGAAGCGACGCTCGAAGACTTTTCGGTCCCGCTGGTCGGTTCGTTACCGATGCACCCTGACTTCGGAACCGACGGCTCGGACGGCGCGGTCGTCAAGGACGAAGCGAGCCCGATATCCGGGCAGGTCGAGGCCATCGTCGAGGCGATCGCAGATCGAATCAGCGTCGTCAACCGAACGAAAGTGGCGAAACACCGCTCGGATGACGACGCGGACGAGGCAAAATCACCGATCAAGAGCGAGTACGACGTGTTCGACTGAGCGATCGAGCCCGTCAGCCACCGGGATAATCGGTACGTTTTGTCGACTCCCTCTCTTCGAGACGCGACTCGACGTACAACCGAACGTGATCGTCCATCCGGCGCTTGTAGCCGGCACGGCGGGCGAGTCGATCGAGTTCGCGAGAAACCAGACTGCCGTACTGGAGCGCCTTCTTCTCTCTCGTTGAAATCGAATCGGGAAGGTGAACACTCGCAACCTGCCGAAGCGTTATCTTTCGTGCCGACGCCGAGACGAGGTGTTCCGGTCCCAGACGGAGTGCGTCTGCGATCAGGTCGTCGTGAAGATACGGAAACACCGGTGTTACACCGGCAGCTTCGACCGCCAGGATATCACGCGGCAGCTGGTCCGAGACCGTCTTCAGTTGTTCTGTGACGGCTCCACGAACCGAGTTCGCTTCGACTCGGTGATCCAGCCTGGCGATCTTTTCATACCCGCCAAAGAGTTCGTCCGCCCCTTGGCCGAATACCAGTCGATCGATCCCGTCGCGCGCGGCCGCTTCGGCGACCAGGTAGACCGACGTTCCGATCGCGACGTCCATCGCGTTCGTCCGACCGGTAGCGTGCGCGACGCGTGGAATCGCCCGTTCGACCTCATCGATCGTGAGTTCACGAACGCGGAGGTCATCGGTTCGGCTCATCGCCGCGGCCGCCGATCTCGCCGCTTCGAGGTCGTGTCCGTCGGGAAAGCCGACGGTGTAAAGCGGGACGTCGAGCATCGATGCGAGCAGGGCCGAGTCGACTCCGCCGGAGAATGCAACGGCCGTTCGGTCGGTTTCTACGTCTCCGAGGATTCGACGAATCGTCGCGTCGATATTCGAGCAGATCGACGCGTGATCTGACGCCGGTTCCGGAGCTGGAAGATCCCAGACCGACGTCGGGTTCGACGGGTCACCGACGCAGCCGGGTGGATAGGTGACGGGATCGACGAGCGTCGTCGGCGAGTGACTCCAGTCGTCGAATTCGATAGCGGTGTTCGATTCGTCCGTCTCGATCAGCTCTCGTTCGACGTACAGCGGGACGCGACCGAGCACGTCGCGAACGAGCCTGCCGTCGATCGATCCGGCGAATCCCGCCACACCTGGCAACGGATCGCGCCGTTCGATCGCGTTTCGGACGAGGGCAGTCGAGTCGGCGGTCCAGCCGAACGAGAGCGCGTTTCGAGCCGTCATTAGAACATTCCACCGAGACTGTTGACGACGCGTCGTTTGACGCCGCCGGCGGCTTGTCGGAAGCTGATGTGCCAGGGGGTTCGTTTTCCGTCGACCGTCGTCTGTCCGGCCGCGATCGCCTCGACGATCGCCTCGACGCTACGCTCTTCGGAGTGTACGTGTGTGACGGCCTGGCCGACCATTTCGCTGATGTGTGCGTCGCTGCCGGCCGTCATCGGTATGCCGTGAGAGTCGGCGAACTTCCTGGCCTGGCGGTTCGATCGGCCGGTGAGCAAACGGGAGTTGTAGACTTCGATCGCGTCGGCGGCGGCGAGTTCGGTTCGAGTGATTCTGGCCATGACGCCGTGTCGCGACTCCTGGAACGGGTGCGGTACGATCGCGATCCCGCCCCGCTCGCGAATCCCGTTTAGGGTTTCGGCAAACGAGAGCCCCGGGGGAACGGCCTCTTCGATGCCGATTCCGAGCACGTGGCCGGCCTTGCTCGAAATTTCGACTCCCGGGATGGCGAGTAGATCGTACGACGGCGCCCGTTCGACGGCTTCCAGACTCGCCTCGATCTCGTCGTGGTCGGTGATGGCGATGGCGTCGAGACCGACGGCCTGGGCCTGTTCTAACACGAGGTCCACCGGGTCGCGTCCGTCGTACGATCGGGACGTGTGGGTGTGAAGTTCCACCGTCTGCACGTACGTTCGTTTCTCGTGGCCGAGCAAAAGGGACTCGGTCGGTCGCAATACTGTTTCGGTGACCGATCCCGTTGGTCGTTCGATCAGGCCGCCTGTTCGGTCAGCAACCGGCGCAGGACCATGTGCAGGATGCCGCCGTGTTCGACGTAATCGACGGCCGCAGGCGTTCCGACCTGTGCCGTGACCGGGAACGTGGTGGTCTCGCCGTCTCCGTCGGTCGCCGTGACCGTCAATTCGGCGTTCGGTTCGAGACCGTCGTCGAGCCCTTCGATCGTGAAGACCTCTTCGCCGGTCAGATCGAGTTCCTCCCAGCCGCGGCCGTCGTCGAACTGCAGCGGGAGAACGCCCATTCCGATCAGGTTGTCCCGGTAGATGCGCTCGTAACTCTTCGCGATCGTCGCCCGTACGCCGAGGAGGTCCGTCCCTTTCGCCGCCCAGTCGCGGCTCGACCCGGTACCGAACTCGTCACCGGAGAGGACGACGAGTGGCGTCTCCTCGTCACGATACCGTTCGGAGGCCTCGAAGACGGTGGTCTCTTCGTCGGTCGGGTGGTGGATGGTGTAGCCACCCTCGACGCCGTCTAGAAGCTGGTTTTCGATTCGCACGTTGGCGAACGTGCCGCGCATCATCACTTCGTGGTTACCGCGACGTGAGCCGTAGGTGTTGAACTCCCAGGGTTCGACGCCTCGCTCTTTGAGCCACTGGCCCGCGGGGAGGTCCTCGCCGAACGGGCCGGCCGGACTGATGTGGTCTGTCGTGACGGTGTCGCCGAGCGTGAGTAAACACCGGGCGTCCGCGATATCGCTCACGCCGGGTTTTTCGAGCGGGAAGTCCTGGAAGAACGGTGGTTCGCGGATGTACGTCGATTCACCGTCCCATTCGTAGACGTCGCCCGTCGGGGCGTCGAGCGCCTCCCACCGCTCGTCGCCTTCGAACACCGAGGCGTATTTTTCTTCGAACATCTCCGGCGAGACGGAGTCGTGGATGGTTTCGCGAACTTCCTCCGGATCTGGCCAGATATCTTCGAGGAAGACTGGCTCGCCCTCGTCGTCCGTTCCGATCGGCTCGGTTTCCAGGTCGACATCCATCTTGCCCGCGAGGCCGTAGGCGACGACCAGCGGCGGACTGGCGAGGTAGTTCGCCCGGATCTTCGGGTGAATTCGCGCCTCGAAGTTGCGGTTTCCGGAGAGGACGCTCGTCGTCCACAGGTCGTGTTCGTCGATCGCGGCTTCGATCGGTTCGGCGAGCGGGCCGGCGTTGCCGATACAGGTCGTACAGCCGTAGCCCACGACGTGGTAGCCGAGCGCCTCGAGGTCGTCGAGGAGGTCCGCTCGTTTCAGGTACTCCGTGACGACCTGGCTACCCGGTGCGAGGCTGGTCTTGACGTACTCGGGCACTTCCAGCCCGCGCTCGGCGGCGTTTCGCGCGAGCAAGCCGGCGGCGACCATCACGGACGGATTCGACGTGTTCGTACAGCTGGTGATCGCGCTGACGAGGACGCTCCCGTGACCGATCTCTACCTCGGTGCCGTCGTCGAGTTCGACCGGAACCGTCTCGTCCAGATCGAGCCCGCGCTCGGCGACCAGTGAGCCGTCACCGGCATCGATGTCGCTTCCGATCGCCGCACCGCCGTCGTCGATCACGCCCTGTTCTTCGAGCAGCGACGGGAAGTGCTCGTCCAGGTCGCCCATCGGAATGCGGGCGTGTGGCTTCTTGTGGCCCGCCAGGCTCGGTTCGACCGTCCCGAGGTCGAACTCAACGACGTTCGTGTACTCCGGTTCCTGTTCGCCGAACAGCCCCTGGGCCTCAAGGTACTCCCGCACGAGGTCGACGTGTTCCGGTTCGCGTCCGGTGAGTTCGAGGTACTCCATGGTCTTTTCGTCCGGCGGGAAGAGGCTAATCGTCGATCCCTGCTCGGGAGCCATGTTCGAGATGGTCGCTCGGTCGGCGACCGAGAGTTCCGAGACGCCGGGTCCGAAGAACTCGACGAACTTGTCTACGACGCCGACCTCGCGCAGTTTCTCCGTCAGGTGTAAGACGAGGTCCGTAGCCGTTGCGCCTTCGGGCAGTTCGCCCGTGAGGCGGACCCCGACAACCTCGGGCAGCGACATCGTGATCGGCTGACCGAGCAGCGCGGCTTCGGCTTCGATGCCGCCGACACCCCAGCCGACGACGCCGATGCCGCCGATCATCGGCGTGTGGCTATCCGTCCCGACCAGCGTGTCGGGGAGCAACCAGCGTTCGCCGTCTACCTCCCGGTCGTGAACGACGCGGCCGAGGTGCTCTAAGTTGACCTGGTGGACGATTCCGGTTCCCGGCGGGACCACGTTGAAGTCCTCGAACGCCTGCTCGGCCCACTTGATCGCGCGGTAGCGCTCTTCGTTGCGTTCGTACTCGAGTTCGACGTTTTTCTCGTAGGCGTCACCGGAGCCGAAGTGGTCGACCTGAACGCTGTGATCGATGACGAGGTCGCAGGGCACTTCCGGCTCGACGATGGTCGGGTCGACGTCCTGTCGGTCGGCGGCCGAGCGCAGCGCCGCCAGGTCGACGACGGCCGGCACACCTGTTAGGTCCTGGAGAACGACCCGGGAGACGGTAAACGGCACCTCGACGTCTGGGACGTTCGGTTGCCACGAGGCGGCGTTCTCGACGTCTTCGAGGTCGATCGACTCGCCGTCTGCGTTTCTGAGAACCGATTCGAGCATGATTCGGATGCTCACCGGGAGCGTCTCGAGGTCGCACAGGCCGGCATCCTCGAGTGCGGTGAGGTCTGCCATCTGATAGGTCGTCCCGTCGTGTTCGAACGGACGGATGGCGTCTGAAACGTCGTCTAGAGACATTGTGAATGCTTGCTACCGAGTACATTTCAATCTGGCGAGTTCGGATCCGTGATTCGTACCCGTCGGACCGTCTGGAGTATGTTTTGGCGATATCACGTCTCGATACATCGCCGGTCGCACTCGCAATCACACCGTGAGTCGCCGGTATCAAATTGGTCCGACGGTTCGAGTTCGGTTAATTCTCGCAGTTTGTGGATCTGGAATCCCCCAGGTACTGGTATTGCACTGTCTCGCAGTAGTCAGGGGGCACTGTCGGCGATGGCGTACTGCAGGTGGACGAATTCGTCGAACGTCATCGGCGCCCGGCGTTCGATCTTCTGTTGGACTTCCTTCGGATCGAGATCGAGTTCGACCTCGGCCGCGAGCGTCTCGACGTCGAGCACCGCCGTCGACATGCCGAGGAGGAGGTGTTCGCACGCTTCGACCGCTATCGTTTCGGCGTCGGGTTCAGTCTCATCGAGTGCGAGGAGCGAACTCGCCTCATCGAGTGAGAGCCGGGGTGAGCCACCGCCAACGAGCGTGTCCAGGCGTTCGCGATCGACGCTCGTTCGGGCCGTCGCGTCTTCGATACCCGCAGATTCGACGGCGGACGCGAGCGCGTCGTCGTACTCGCGACGGAGCGTCTCCGGTCGGTCGGGTGCCGACAGGCGTTGTTCGTAGAACATATCGGTATCCTCGTGATTCGGTCTGAAAGCCGTTGTTATCTCCCCTCGCCATCCGCATTTCGGCCGCGTTTTCAGACGCGTGATCGGAGCGCTCGGATCTGGGTCGGCCGATGCGTTCGGGACGACGTACCCCTGGGTCGATTTCCTGGGTCTCGTCTCGGCGCTTCGACCATACCGTCGCAACAGCTTTCAGGTCGGCGTTCACTCTCAGTGATAATGACCGGAACGTGGCGTGGTGGTATCGTCGAGTCGATGGCCGACGGTGACCGTCCGACGGTGACGGAGTGGCAGACCGTGTCGGTTCCCGGACGGAACGAGTCGTTCGTCGGGGAATCGGCACCGATCGCGTACGAGCGGCGATTTCCGGACCCCCGGACCTCCGAGTCCGAACGCGGCGAACTGGAACTGTCCGGCGTGTTCGGCGACGTCCACGTGTGGCTCAACGAGTCGTACCACGGCGTCTTCGAACGTCCGCTCGATACGGTGTCGATCACGTTCGATCCCAAACCTGACAACGACCTGCTCGTCGTCTGTGAGCCCAACGAACACACCGACGGATTGCTCGAACGCGGAACGGTCCCGCCCGAAGCGGCCGTACCAGGCATCCGCGGCTCCGTTACGGTTAGTCGGCGACCGCCGACGATACTTCGCGACCTCTTCGTTCGACCATCCGTCACCGAAGACGACGCCAGGCTTTCTGTCACGGTCGTGATCGACTCGACCGAACCCGTCGACGATACCCTGACGTTTACGTTGCGCCCGGAGGGCTTTCGGGGCGGCGGTTCGATGGATCGAACGTCGGTCGAGGCCGACGCCGGCGACGATATCAGCGTCGAGACGACGATCGACGTTCGCGATCCGACGCTGTGGTGGCCGCGAGAACTCGGATCAGCCAACCGCTATTCACTCCGCGCGAAACTCGGAGAGCAAGTTCTCGAACGGTCGGTCGGATTGCGTCGGGTCGAATCCGACGACGGCGGCTTTCTCGTCAACGGCCACCGCGTGGCGGCCCGCGGATTTACGGTTCATCCGGGAGACTTCGATGACTCGCTCGTCTCCGAGGCGGTCGAGGCGAACGCAACGGTTCTCAGATTCCCGAACCACGTCCCCGGTCACGACGTCTACGACGCGTGTGACGAGGCCGGATTGCTCGTCTGGCAGGGATTGGCCGAGTCGAAGCCGATGGACGTCGATCGGGCGACCTCGACCGGTCGTCGCCTGTGCGACCGGTACGGCCACCACCCGAGCCTCGTTGGACTGTCGCTGCTCGAGGACGATTCGGCGCTGCGTTCTGACCCGCTCGGCGCGGGAACGATCGCGAAAATACGGTATCGCTACCGCGCGTGGCGAACGAACGTCGATCGAGGCGGGGCCGACGACGTTGCTGCGCGCCTTCCAGACGACATCCCCGTGATCCCGACGATCGGTTCGCCGGGAAGTAGATCGGATGCGTTCACGCTGTGGCCCGGATGGGCATCACTGAACGCGACCGATGTCGACTGGATTCTCTCGCGATACTCGCCCCGGTCAAAGGCTGTCGCCGGATTCGGTGCGCCGACGGGGGACGTCCACCAGGACGAATTACCGGCGCAGATGGCTGCCATCGTTGACCGACGTGGCCTCTCGGCCGACGAACTCGATTCGTATCAGGTGACGGTGCTGAAAACCGTCGCCGAGTACCTGCGCTATCACGGGTACGGCACGATCGTCGCAGATACCCTCTGTGATCGATTCGAAGCAGGCGGGTTCGGCGTCCTCCGGGCCGACCGAACGAGAAAACCCGGGTTCGGCGCGATCGCCGACTCGTTCGAACCGCTTCAGACGATCGTCGTCGGTCGGCCGACCGACGGTGCATCGGCTCGGTTAGCGCTCGTGAACGATGAGAGAGAACCAGCCAGCGTGACGATTTCCTGGCGGGCAGGCTCCGCTGAAGGGTCTCTCGAGGCGACGGCCGACCCGATGTCGGTTGTGGATCTACAGGCGATCGAGATTCCCGGCGATAGCGACGCGCTCGTGATCGAAACCGCTACGGAGTCACGTCGCCTTCAGAATCGATATCGACTCGACGGATGAGGGATCGATTCGGCGTTCCGACTATCGTTTTTTTCGGTCGAGTCCGTTCACAAGCGCGACTCCGCTGATCGGGTACGCCAACGTGTATCGTGATATCGCGTCCTGGATTTGACCGTCCGTATCCGTGGTGACTCGTATCGCTGCCCTCGCGTATCGTGTCTGTCCTGTCGTACCCTAATCGACCCGTGCGGGCTTGCGCGATTGATCCACCGTTACTTAAACGAGATCGCATATTCGCTCGGCGTACCTGCAAATAACTCCGAGGGGCTTGCTAACGGTTTTCACAGCGGGTAGTACCGGTACCTTTAACTATTGAGCGACTGTACGATCCAGTACCAGAGCGCCACCGGTCAGGCGCGTATCGCTCGACGATCAATGACAGGGAATCTTGCTATTCGGGATTTCGCCGATCACGAGCGATCGCTGTCACCGGTGCGGGTATGGCACAGAGGTTTGAACACATGGTAGACGAATCGAAAAACATCGAACTGACAGACGACGACTTAGAAAACAAATCGAAAGGACAGCTCATCAAGAAGGCCGGTCAACTCCGAGACCGGCGAAACGAGCTGAACCAGATGGCTTCTGAACGCGCTTCCAAGCGCGACGATCTCAACGCGAAGACTCGCGAGAAAGTCGACGAGGCCCAGGAACACCGCGAGAAACGCGACGAGTTGAACGAACAGGTCCAGGAGCACAAAGAGCTTCGTAACGAACTCAACGCGGAAGCGAACGAACTCTTCGATAAGGTCGACGGCCTGAAATCAGACCTCGAACTCGACGAAGGCAAAGACCTCCAGGAACTCGAAGACGAGATCGAGCAACTCGAGTTCAAACAGCAAACCGAGGTTCTCTCGAGCGAAGAAGAGCGCGAACTCATCGAGAAAATCGAGGCCAAACGCGAGGAGTACGCCGACCGACAGGAGAAGCTCGAAGGCAGCGGTGAACTCGAAGAGATCCGCGCCGAGGCTGAGGAAGTGCGCTCGGATGCGTCACAGCACCACCAGAAGGTGACCGAACTGGCGGACGAGGCCCAGGAACATCACAACCAGATGATCGAGGCCTACCGCGAAGCCGACGACATTCGCGACGACGCAGACGAGATGCACGAGTCGTTCGTCGAGGCCCAGGAAGCTGCCGACCGCCACCACGAGGATTTCGTTCGCGTCCAGAAGCGACTCCGCGAGATGGACAAGAAGGAAGAAAAACAGCGCAAGTCCGCGCGCGATAAGAAGAAAGAGGCGGCCAAAGAGGAGGCCGAGGAGATCTACCAGAAGTTCAAGGAAGGCGAGACGTTAGACACCGAGGACCTGATGAAGCTCCAGAAGACCGGCTTGCTGTAAGCGGTATCGTCCGATTCTTACCGCTCATTGACTGCACGAGCGACGCCGCTGCCTCTCGGAGATCCACGCCGGTCCTAGCCGTCACCATCGTGTGTCGATGAGTCGATCGATCGTGTGTCGATGAGTCCATCCCTCGAGGGCTCGCCAGTCCCCGCTGTCGACGCGGTTACTCGAGCTTTCGAATGAAGATGGTACCATCGCCGTAGATAGTGACGCCGTAGTCGTCGACGGGGATCCAGACGTGTCCGACGTTTCTGTTCCCGGCCTGCTTCGTTGGGTTGAAGAGTGAATCGAGGCTGTCAGGATCGATTCGTTCGTAGAGGCTTGGCACGTCGATCGGGTCGGTTCCCGTCAGGTCCGCGATCGCATCGACGATAGAGAGTGCCAGCGACTGATCGTCGCTCCAGTCGTGTTTGATCGTCGTGGTCTGCGTTGGGTCGCCCGTACGTGCTGGCGTATTGCTGTCAATTGCGTTCATTGTGTATCCCCTCTCCCGTTTAGACGGGGGATTCACGTGGTATGTCGAAGGTAGATATAAAACCCCGTCAGACATTTTTCACGACGGTGTCCTACAATACGAACGATCGCTACGTCGAGGACTGTTACGGTGAAACCGACACTCTCTCGTAGTAGACAGTCGGTTTCGTCGGGACGAAACGGTTCGTTGATCGGGAGAAGTACGTCGATACCCGGGCTCTCTGTCCGACACTTCTTAGCTGATTGCCAGGACGAGCGTTGGGGTAGGTGTCCGATTTCGTCAGATCGCTTCGTTCGCCCCGCGGACGCGTGTCGGACAGGTGGCACACACTCACAGACCGGCCGCGCTGACTCGGCGGCGGGCCGGTCGGAGGTAAAGGATTTTATCGACGGGGGAGCAACGTCGTCACAGTGACCACCCTGGTCGTCTGTCTGGATAGAAACGACGACGTCGGCCGTAAGACGGGGCTCGCGACGCCGGTCGTCGGTTGGGAGGCCGTCCGGGCGCTCGTGACGGACGTCGGACTGGCCGACCCCGAAGACTCTGGAGTAAATTCACTCCTCGAAACGCTTCGCGTCGCCCAGCAACTGCGAGACGAGAACGAGGATGTCGTCGTGGCCGTGGTCTCGGGCGAGCGCGAGTCCATCGTCAGTGCCGATCGGGCGGTTGCTGGGCAGCTCGACGAACTGGTCGCCGAGTACGCACCCGATTCGGCCGTCGTCGTCATCGACGGCGCGGACGACGAACAGCTGGTGCCGATCGTCGAAAGTCGGATCCCCGTCGACTCAGTCGACCGCGTCGTGGTCAGACAGGCTCGCGACATCGAATCGACGTACTATCTCCTAAAGCAGTTTCTCGGCGACGCCGAGTTGCGCCAGACCATTCTCGTTCCGCTGGGTCTCACGTTACTCGTGTTTCCGATCCTCTCGACGGTCGTCGGTCCCGCCGAAGGGGCCGCCGCGATCACGACCGTGATCGGATTGTTCTTGCTGTACAAGGGATTCAACGTCGACGACTTGTTGACGGCGCTCACGATCAAAGTGCGCGATTCGCTCTACGCCGGGCAGATTTCCGTCGTCACGTACGTCGTCGCTGGTGGACTGACGCTCATGGGTCTCTTCGCCGGCGCACTGGGCGTTTCCGCGCTCGAAGAGTCCTCGGGCGTACTGATCCCGGCTGTACAATTCGCCTTCGACAGCATCCCCTGGATCGCCGCCGCCGCGCTCGTTGCGAGTGCCGGCAGATTGTTAGACGAATTGATCCGCGACGAACCGCTCAGACGGTCGTTTCTCAACTTACCGTTCATCGTCGTCAGCGTTGGTCTCGTCTTACACGGGTTCGCTGCGTACTTCCTCCAGCAACAGGGCGTCATCGATCCGGTAACGATTCCGGCGTTCTCTATCGGTCTCATTCAGGTGTCGGAATTCACCGCCTCCGCGGGCGAGCGACTGGCTGGCTACGTCGGGACCGCGTTCGTACTAAGCATCGTCGGTGTTCGCCTGACGTCGTACCTCCGGGGGCCGTCGATCGAGGACGCCGAACTTACAGAGCGACCCGACTCGGAGTAACCGTCGGGTCGCGGCGGTCGCCCACCGCACTCGATCGTATCGAACAACGTGATCCATATAGCCGCGGATACGAACGGACGAGTATGGCCGATCAATCTGGACACTGGATCTCGCTATTTTCCGGTGGGAAAGACTCGTCGTTTGCGTTGTACAGGGCGCTCGAACGAGGGATGCCGGTTTCACATCTCGTGACGATTCACCCACAGAGTGACTCGTACATGTATCACGTTCCGGCTACCGAGCTAGCCGAGCTCGCAGCGGAGGCGATCGGTATCGACCTCCGGTCCGTCTATCCGGACGACTTCGAACCAGAACGCGCGAAGGACTCCTCGACGCAGGGTGATATGGAGGTAGAACCCCTCGAGGCGGCGTTACGATCGCTCGACGACGAGCTGGATGGTGGAATTGACGGACTGATCGTCGGTGCGGTCGAAAGCGAGTTTCAGCGCGACCGGATTGCCGGCGTCTGTGAGCGCCTGGGATGTGATCTCTTCGCGCCGCTCTGGCGTGAATCACCCCGAACCATCGTCGATGCAATGTTCGAATCGGGATTCGAGATCTGTATCGTCGAGGTAGCCGCTGACGGGCTGGACGAGTCGTGGCTGGGACGAACGCTTGACGACGAGGCGTTCGAAGAACTGGAGTCGCTCGCTGAGTCACACGGCGTCCACCCACTCGGTGAAGGGGGCGAGTTCGAGACGATCGTCGTCGACGGCCCGCATATGGATCGTCGAATCGATCTCGCGTTCGAAACTGACTGGGAGGGAACGCGCGGAGGGATTACCATCGTAGACGCATCACTCGAGTAACCGATCTGCAGGCCGCATTCGACCGCTCATCGCGTCACGTACCTACTCATCGAACGGCCTACTCGGTCGAAATTTGGGTGTGGGCGCCGATGAGCGCTTCTGCGAGGTTGACGTCTTCGAGCAAGGTGTTTTCGTCGACGATCGACGCGCGGATCTCGGCGTTTCGGAGGGTGACGTTCGGGAAGATGACGGCGTTTTCGAGGGTCGTGTTTTCGATCATTGCGTCGGCCATCACGTGAACGTTCTCACCGATCGTCGCCCCGTCGAGGGTGGCGCTCTCGGCGACGAGCGACTCTCCGTCCAGGTACCAGCCGACCGCGTCGAGGTAGCTTTCCGGCGTGCCGATGTCGAACCAGGCGTCCTCGAACGTGAACGCGTAGGTGGGTTCCCGTCGCTGGAGCCACTGGACGAACCAGCCGGGCTCGTCGGGATTGTTGTCCCCGTCTAGATACGTCGGGAGAAGGGGAAGGGTATCTTCGGTAAAGGCGTAACAGGCGATCGAGACGAGGGTGCTCTTCGGCTGGTCCGGTTTCTCCTGGAAATCGACGACGCGATCTCCGTCGAGGTCGACGATCCCGTACTCGCTCGCGCGATCGACCGAACCAACGTCGTACGCCGCGATGACGGGAGATTCTTTCTGATCGAAGTACTCGAGAAAGTCCGAGACGTCGAATCCGAGCAGGTTGTCGCCGGCGATGACGAGCAGATCGTCGGCTATCTCCTCTCTGTCGATCAACTGTGCGAGCGCGCCGACGACGCCGAATTTCTCGCCCTCTGCGCGCGTTTCCTCGATCGATAATTCGGGCTTTTCGTACGTACTCTCTGCCAGGTGAGTCTCGAACGCCGCTTCGAACCGCTCGTTCGTGCTGACGTAGACGGTATCGATGCGGTCGTCGCGTTCCAGTTCGTCGAAAATCCGATCGATGACGGTCGTTTCACCGATCGGTAAGAACATCTTGGGCCGGTTTTTGGTGATCGGCCACAACCGGGTCGCGTACCCGCCCGCGAGGACGACAGCCTTCATACCCATCGATTCATCGGGCTGGTGTAAGTCAGTTACCCTCGATCGGGTGACTGTCCGGTCACAGCGCGTCGGCGAGCACTTCGATAGGCGTCGGCGGGAGCGTCGAATCGGACGACCCGTACTGCAACTGCGTTCGACACGACGCCCCGGGGGCGACGATCCGGTCTCCGTCGCTCGCTTCGACCTGCTCGAAGAGGATCGACGCGATCGCATCCGACATGGAGGCGTGTTCGGCTTCGTATCCGAAACTGCCGGCCATCCCGCAACACCCCGAATCGAGCGCATCGACGTCGTATCCTGCCCGGCGAAGGACCGAAACGGCGTGGTGGTCGCGCCTGGTCGCCTTCTGATGGCAGTGGCCGTGGTAGACGATCGACCTGGACGGAGGCGGGTCGAACGCGAGAGAATCGTCGAGAGCGAATATATCGAGGTACTCGCAGACGCCGTACGTCGCGTAAGCGACGACATCGGTCGATCTCCCCGGGTAGAGATCGAGATAATCTGATTGCACCATCACCGCGTCCGACGGCTCGACGAAGACGACGTCCCACCCGTTCTCGACGTACGGGATCAAGGTATCGACCGCCTCTTCGGCGCGCTCTCTTGCTATGTCGAGAAAGCCCTTCGAGTACGCGGGTCGGCCGACGTCGCCGAGAGAGGTCGGAACACCGACGGTGACGTCCGCGGCTTCGAGGACGCGAACGGCCGCTTCGCCCACCGACGGCTTCGCGTAATTCGTGTACGTATCGGCTATCACGAGCGCCTTGCGTCCGTCCGTTGTCGAACGAGCGTTGGAGGTCGGTTCGCCGCGATTTCCGACCCCGTCGGCGTGTCGTTCGAACCAGTCGACGAACGTTTCGCGGTGGAACGTCGGTAACGGGCGACTCGCGTCGATTCCGACGGCTCGTTCGAGCAGCCACCGGCCGCCGGGAACGCGCTGGGCCGCGTTCGATAGCGGTGCGAGCAGACTTCCCCACGCAGAGAGGGTGTGGACGTTCGCGAACAGTCGATCGCGCAGCGTCGCTCCGTTTCGTTCGTTGTACTCGTGGGTGAGTTCGACCTTGAGCTTGGCCATGTCGACCTCGCTCGGGCAATCGACGGCACAGCCCTTACAGCCGATACAGAGGTCCAGGACCTCCGTCTTGAACTCGTCGTCGAACGCCACCCCCGGCGGGAGTTCTCCGCTCATCGCTCGCCGGAGCGCGTTCGCCCGCCCGCGGGTGCTGGTGATCTCCTCGTCGCTCGCCCGGTAGGTCGGACACATCACGCCGCCGGTCGTGGACTGATCGCCTCGACAGCCGCCACAGCCGTGACACAGCTCGACCATCCCGGCCAGCCCGTTGTCGTTGTCCCAGGCTAACGTCGGCTCGAATCCGGCGTCGAACTCGTAGGACGGATCGAATCGGAGGTTCTCGTCGAGCGAGACCGATTTCGTCCGTTCGTCCAGTTCTCCGGTTTCGTCGCGAAGCGACGCATCCATGCGTCGGTCCGCTGTCGAGTCGGAGGCGGCCGCATCGAATCCGCAGACCTGTCCGGGGTTGAGCACCCACTTCGGGTCGAACGCGGTTTTCAACCGACGAAACGTCCGCCAGATACGATCTCCGTAGAGCTTTCGGTTCCACTGCGTTCGGGCACGGCCGTCGCCGTGCTCACCCGAGATGGATCCGCCGAGGTCGACGACGAGGTCGGTGACGTCGGCGGCGATACCGCGCAATTGATCGATTCCGACGTCCGTCTTCGTGTTCACGAGCGGACGGACGTGTAATACGCCGGGGCCGGCGTGCGCGTAGAACGACGCGTACGTCCCGTGTTCCTCGAGAATCTCCTCGAACGATTCGACGAACTCCGGGAGTCGGGCCGGCGGGACGGCCGTATCCTCGATAAAGGAGATGTGTTTCGCGTCGGTCGTCCGAGACAGAAGAATCGGCAACCCGGCCTTTCGTAGCTTCCAGAGTTTCGCTCGTTCGGATCGCTCGTACGCTTCGAGCGCGTCGATGGCTCGAACCTCGTGATCGACCGTTCGGGCCGACCGCGTCTCGTGGCCGTCTGCACGGGCGGGCTCGATCGATGGACATCGATCGGCGAGTAACTCGCCGACGCGTTCGCGTCCCTCGTCGGCCGACTCGGCGTAGAACTCGACGAGTAGCGTGGCGTTGGTTCCGTCGGGAAGCGCCTCCGTAACCGGGCCGAACGTGGTCGTTCCCCTGGCCAGATCGATAAGGACGTCGTCTAACACTTCGACGGCGGACGGCTCGTGTTCGAGAATCGGCGAGACGTCTGCCATCGCGTCGTGCAGATCGGGATAGCAAAGCATCGCGACGGCTTTCGTCTCCGGAACCGGTTCGAGCGAGACGGTCGCTTCGGTCACGATCGCGAGCGTCCCTTCGCTCCCGGCGAGTAGTCGTGCCAGATTAACCGTGTCGCCGTCTCCGGTCGATTCACCTCCTGGTAGGTCCGTCCCGCGGGCTTCCGCGACGAGACGATCGAGGTTGTACCCGGAGACGTTCCGCTTGAGATCGGGATAGGCGGCTTCGATCTCGTCGCTCTCTTCGGCTACGATTCGGGCGACCTCGGCGTAGACGCGTTCGGGGATGTCACCGTCCGAATCGCCGCGATCTGTGAGTTCCGTGAGCGACATCTCGCCGAACCGAGTAACCGTTCCGTCAGCGAGCACCACCTCACACGACTCGATGTACGCGTCGGTTTTGCCGTATTCGAGCGAGTGGGCTCCAGTAGAGTTGTTTCCGATCGCGCCGCCGATCGCGCTCTTATCGCCCCAAGCGGGATCCGGGCCGAACGTTAGCCCGTGTCTGGAAAGTCGCTCGTCGAGCGAGCCGAGGACCACGCCCGGCTGAACGGTGGCCGTCCGGGCCTGCGGATCTACGGCGCGTATCTCGTCCATGTAACGGGTAAAATCCAGCACCACGGCTCGATTTACGGTTTGGCCCGCGAGGCTCGTCCCGCCACCCCGCGGCAAGACGGGGATCTCCGCGTCGTAGCAGTAGGAGACGACGGCGGCGACGTCCTCGGTCGATCGCGGGAAGACGACGCCGATCGGCGTCACCTCGTAGGCGCTCGCGTCGGTGGCGTACAGCGATCGGGAGTACCGATCCATGCGAACCTCTCCCTCGATACGGGTGCGCAACTCCGCCGCTACCGTGGGGTGAACTACGTCGTTGCTCGCGTAGTCGTAGTTCGCTCGTGGATCGGCGGTTGGCCCGCGTTCGCCTGCCATATACGCTGTTTCGACCGTGGACCCACTTAACGGTCCGGTCGGATCCGCCCGCGGTCATTTTATCCGCGACGTGTTGGGGCGAGTCCCTCGGTGACGTCGCCACTATCTCGCGCATTCGTCCGTCTGCCGTGCTGGAGTCGGGCTCGCGCCGTCGATCTACGAACGTAACGCCAATGCTCTGTGCTGACGTTTATCAGTGTGGACGATATACGCTCACCTATGTCAGACGTATCAATCGTTGGCGGCGGTCCGGCTGGACTGTCCTGTGCACTGTTTACGGCCAAGAACGGGCTCGAGACGACGCTCTACGATGCGGACGAGACGTGGATGCACAAGGCACACCTCTTTAATTTCCCGGGCATCGGCTCGGCCGACGGCTCGACGCTCCTCGAAGTTATGCGCGATCAGGTCGACTGGGTCGGGGTCGAGCGCAACCAGGGCGAACGCGTCGAATCGATATCGACCGGCGACGATGGCTTCTCGGTCCAGACGGACGGCGGATCCGACGAGTCTACGTACGTCGTCCTCGCGACGGGTGCCAACCGTGATCTCGCCGAATCCATCGGGTGTGCGTTCGACGATGGGGTCGTCGACGTCGACGTGACGATGGAGACCTCGATCGATGATCTGTACGCGACGGGGGCGATGGTGCGAGCCGAGGAGTGGCAGGCCGTCATCTCGGCGGGCGACGGTGCCGCGGCGGCGCTCAATATCCTCTCGAAAGAACGCGGCGATCATTACCACGATTTCGACACGCCTGCTGACGCAGATCGCGTATACAGCTCACTCGTGGACGAGGGTTGAGTCGGTGGCCGGTGGACCGGGTGTTCGTCTCTCGGATTTCAGGATTCCGGTGTGACCACGTCGGTACAGTTCGGACACTCGGCGTAGCAAGCGCTCATCCCATCGTTCTCGTACTCGATGAGGACTCTGGACGTTGGTATCGGCGTGTGACACTCCGGACAGCTTCCGGTGACGGGGTGGGTGAGTGACAGTTCCATCGTGTCTGCTACCGACTCCACATCAGTGGGGTAAAAGTTCGACCAAACCATGGTGAAAGTGAAACTGGAGAGAGCGTCGAACCTGTTCGATTCATCGTGTTCATAGCTCGTTCACTGGGGCCGTATCGACGCCTTCGTTCGGCCGCCCTGAGATCTTCGGTGTCGGTTGCTACCTGTTCACGTGTTGGCGCTCCCGTGAGTCGGACGGCATTGCCGGTGGGTGAACTATCTTTGTTCGGTGTTCGAAAGGATCCTATCGTTCTCCGTGACACGGTTCCCGAACCCCGTCCGGCTCACGATACTGGCCGTCGGACTCGCGCTCGCTCGCCTTGGTCTCTTAGACCGCGAGCGCGCCGTTCAGACGACGGCGCTCGCCTGGCCACGCGTCGTGACCGGCATCGCGCGGATGTCAAAGAGCGCCGTCGACGTCGCGATGGTCGGTGTGGCCGTCGGTACGTCCGCCGTTGCCGGTGTCGGATTCGCCGGTCCGTTCTGGGGGCTGGCGTTCGCCATCGGTGGTGGCGTCGCCGGCGGAACGATCGCGCTAGTTTCCCAGCGTTACGGTGCCAAGGCGTACGACGAACTCGGACTCGCAGTCCGAGCCAGCACGCTCCTCGTGGTCGTCATAAGCCTCCCCGTCGTGGTCGTCTTCTGGGTGTTTCCCGCAGAACTCGTCTCGCTGCTCAGCAGCAACGAACGGGCGGTTGCCTACGGGGCCACCTACCTCCAGTACGTCGGCCTCGGCGTCCCCTTCGCGGGGTTGAACCTCGTTGGGAGTCGCGTCCTCGTCGGCTCCGACGACGCCTACACGGCGATGCAGGTGCGTGCGGCCGGTGCGCTCGCGAACATCGGCCTCAACGCGGTGTTTATCTTCGGTCTCGACTGGGGTGTTGCCGGTGCAGCGCTCGGAACGGTCCTCGCGAACGTCGCCGTAACCGCCGCGTTCGCCATCGGACTCGCCCGCGGACGATTCCCGGGTATCGGTGCGTTTCCCGTCCAGATCGATCCCGTCGGCTCGTACGTCGATCCCGCGACGATTCACGATCTGGTCGTCATCGGGACGCCCGTCGGCGCGAGAAATCTCGTCTGGACCACCGCCGAGTTCCCGATGTTAGGAATCCTCGACATCTTCGGCGAGAACACCGTGGCGGCGTTCGTCATCGCCCGACGCATCTGGGGTATCATGAACACGCCCGGCTGGGGCTTCGGTCTCGCCTCGTCGAGTCTCGTCGGACAGGCGCTCGGGAAGAACGACGAGCGAACGGCGGAGGCGTACGGACGCGAGATTATCCGGTTTTCGGTCGCCACCTACCTCGTTTCGGCCGTTCTCATCGCGATATTCGCAGAACACATCGTGGTCCTCTTCGCCGAAGACCCGACCAGCCCGGAGATTCCGATCGCGACCGATCTGGTCTACGCCGCGTGCGTCGCCGTCCTGTTCCAGGGCGTCGCTGGCGCCGCCGCCGGTCCGCTCGATGCGAGCGGTGACACACGCGTTCCCTTCTTCAGTCAGTTTCTCGGGATGTTCTGCGTCGCGATCCCGCTCGCTTACCTCGGTGCGACGACGCCGCTCGGATACTGGGGTCTGTATCTCGCATTCGTCGCCGAAACGAGCGTCCCGGCGGCGATCAACTACTGGCGATTTCGGACGAACCGGTGGAAGGCGATCAGCGAGACGTACCGTCCAGACGTTGCCGTGGCCGACGATTGAGCGGTACGTCTCGTTTTGCCTCGACTCGAACGGACTCGGTGGCGTGGCCGACAGTCAGAGTAATTAACCCGTTCGGCGACAACGACCGAGTATGGACGTCGAACAGCGAGTTCACATCGTCCCGGTCGGATTCGAGTACGATCGCGTGTTCGATCCGATCGAACGCCAGCGTGCGGACGTCGCGTACCTGCTCGTCTCCGAAGACGACGGAGCCGTTCCGTCGTACTTCGACGACCTGCGATCGGCCGTCGAGTCGGTAGTTCGCGACGTTTCAGTCATCGAAACCGATTTCACGGATGTCTACGCCGTTCTCGGCGACGTCACCACGCTGGCGGCGTCTCACGAGGGTGACAACGTCTACGTCAACGTCTCCGGTGCCGGGACGATTCCGGCCATCGGCGCGACTATCGCGTGTATGGACGTCTCGACCGACGCGACGGCGTATCACGTCGAACCGGAGACCACCGCCTACGACGGTATCGATCGGCCGATTACGTCTGGCGTTTCGGAGACGACCGAGATACCGATCTATCCGATCGATTCGCCTTCCCGTGATCAGATCGCGATCATGGACTTTCTCGCCGATCCGGCGGCTCACGACGACCGGTTCGAAACGACGCACCCGAAGAAGAAGGACGTGATCGCCTACGCACGCGATACCGAGCTCTCGTTTCTCTCCGATCGGTCACCCTCGACCGAGAAGGGAGCGTTCAGGTTGCTCGATACGCACGTCGTGAAACCCCTCGAAATCGACGGTTACGTCACCGTCGAGCAGGTTGGCCGCCGCCGGCTGGTTCACCTGACCGACCGCGGTGTGAACGCGCTCAGAGCGTTCAGGCACAAACTCGAGTACGGAGATTCGTAGGGGAGACGTTCCCTACGCGTGCAGGTTGGAGTCGGTCGTCGCGTTCGGCACGGACGGGATGACGAAGCACTTACCGTTCGGTGCGCTCGTCGATTTCCGCTCCCGCTCGCACCTGAACGTATAGATCGGTCCCGAGGCGGGCGAGTTCCAGGTCCTCGCTCAACCGATGGCGGTGGGTTCTCAGTGCGTCCGAATCGATCGAGTCGAGCGGTGTTTCACACGCGGCGACGATCGACGGATCGGCCACCTCGAACGCCGGTCCGCGGAGCCGAGGACCGTTCGATAGCCCTCGCTCCTTCGCGCTCAGGAGTTCGGTGATGGCGAGGATGGTCTGGCGCAGTCGTCGTCGCTCGTCCGCCGGAGCGGGCAGCGAGACCGAGCGCTGGATCGTATCAACGGCGTGCGTGACGGCCGCCGGATCGATCGAGAGCAACTCGCACGAATCGGTCACCGAAAGTTCGGGGCCCTCTGAGCGCCGACTGGCAACGTAGAGCGCTGCGAGCGCCCGCTCCGTGGGATCGAACGTCTCCTCGACCGTTTCGGACGAACACCGGAGCACACCGCTGGCGATTTCCGTCAACCCCTCTCTTTCGACGTCGGATGCGACGTTTTCGACCGGCGATCCTGCGCGTCGAAGGGACGGTTCGCGTTGGACCATATGTACTCCCTTCCGTGGAACTGTCGTATCGATTTCCGAGATAGTATCGATACTAATGTTACTATTGGCACTACTGTCCCGAACGACGGTATACCGATCGGCAGTAGCTGTCGGATGCTGAACGTTACACGTGTCCTTCGGGGTGATCGTAAAACTCGACGTACAGGGGTGGATTCCCAGCGCGTGGGATTAACGGACCATCACTAACCCCATCCGTCACGCAGATACGAGTATGTCCACGGCATCCACCGGCGCACATCCGTGCAATCTGATGGCCCAGGATGGGACCGACGGCTGTGATCCTCCGCTCATCGTCGAGGTCCTCTCCGATCCGGACGCCAGAGCGATGTACGCCGCACTCGAAGAGCCGAAGTCGGCGAGCGATCTCGTCGAAGAGCGTGGATTATCGACGAGCGGCGTCTATCGAAAACTCGAAATACTGAACGAGGCGGGGTTGATCAGGCCCGTCCCGTCGAGGGGATCGGCTGCGACCCGCTACGTCAGAGCGATGGATTGCGTCTCGATCACCTACGACGAACCGATCCGAATCGAGTGTCTGAAACACGGACTGGCGCTGCACTGTGACGTTCCGATCCAGGACCGATAGCGCCGGTCGAGTTCGACGGTGCACCGACGCGCTACCGACTGCACCCGACGTATCGAACGATTCGCGTATCCGACGCCAACGTTGATGGTGTCACCGCAGAAATACTCCCGAAACCATGCCCACAGACGACGCCTCCGACCCGAGCGTACCGACCGATTACGAGATCGCTCGATCGACCGACATCGAACACATCGCGAACGTCGTAGAACCGTACGGACTCTCCCGCGAGGACCTGGCGCTCTACGGCGATCACGTTGCGAAACTTCCGTTCGAGACCATCGATCGGATCCGTACCGAACACGACGATGACGGCAAACTGATACTCGTCACCGGGATGACTCCGACGCCGATGGGCGAGGGAAAAACGGTGACGACGGTTGGGCTCGGACAGGCGTTAAACCGGATCGGAACGGACGCCCTGGTCGCCATCCGCGAGCCGTCACTCGGACCGGTCTTCGGGGTGAAAGGCGGTGCCGCAGGTGGCGGCTACTCGCAGGTGTTGCCGATGGAGGATATCAACCTCCACTTTACCGGAGATCTCCACGCGCTCACCGCCGCGCACAACCTCGTCGCGACGATGCTCGATAACCACATCAAACAGGGAAACGCCCTGGATATCGACGTCAATCAAATCGAGTGGCCCCGGGCGATCGACATGAACGACCGCGTCCTGCGCGAGACCGTCGTCGGACTCGGCGGATCGGTCACGGGCGTCCCGCGCGAAGACGGGTTCGTCCTGACCGCGGCGTCGGAACTGATGGCCGTTCTCTGTCTCGCAGACGGTATCGACGACCTCAAAGCTCGCGTGAGTCGGATGATCGTCGCGTACGATGGCGACGGAAGGCCCGTTACCGCCGACGACATCGACGCGACGGGCGCCGTCTGCGTCCTGCTGAAGGACGCGCTGATGCCGAACCTGGTTCAGACGATCGAGGGCACCCCGGCGCTCGTCCACGGCGGGCCGTTCGCGAACATCGCCCACGGGACGAACTCGTTGTTGGCGGACGAAGTCGCGAGACACATCGGCGACTACGTCGTCACGGAGGCGGGATTCGGGTCCGATCTCGGCGCGGAGAAGTTCATGAACATCGTCTGTCGGTTCGCGGATATGGAACCCGATGCGATCACGCTCGTCGCCTCCGTCAGGGCGCTCAAGTACCACGGACAAAACATGTGGCCGGCGGACCTCGACGCGCTCGAAGCCGAGGACGTCGACGCCGTCCGCGACGGTCTCTCGAACCTCGACGCACACGTCAGAAACCTAACACAGTACGGCGTCCCGGTCGTCGTGGCGATCAACCGCTTCCCGGGCGATACCGACGCGGAGATCGCCGCCGTCCGCGACCACTGTGAGACCGAACTCGGTGTCGACGTCGCCGAATCGCGAGTGTTCGAATCGGGCGGTGCGGGTGGCGTCGAACTCGCCGAGAAGCTGGTCACCGCGGCCGAAACCGACTCGACGTTCCGTCCGCTCTACGACCTCGACGTGCCGATCGCCGAGAAGATCGAGACGGTCGCGACCGAGATGTACGGTGCCGACGGCGTCGAATTTCACAGCAGCGCCGAGTCCGACCTGGAGCGACTCACCGACCTCGGTTTCGACGACGTGCCGATCTGCATGTCGAAGACGTTTCACTCCTTGAGCGACGATCCGAGCCTGAAAGGTGTCCCCGAAGATTGGACGCTCGAAGTGCGAGACATCTATCCGTCCGCCGGGGCCGGATTTCTGGTCGTCCTCACGGCCGACGTTCTCACGCTTCCGGGTCTCCCCGGCGAACCAGCCGCCGCCGGAATGGACGTCGACACTGACGGCAACGTGAGCGGCCTGTTCTAGCGTTGTGAACGCCCGCGCGAACTGGAAACTACAATTTGAAATTACCCGTTGAAAGAGTCGCGATGCCAGGCTACCCAGATAGCGGTGTACACCGTCTGGAGATCGAAGTCTCCCCTCGCTCTCAGGGCGATACATCGATCGAGGTACTGCCGGTACGTCGCGACGCTCGGCGCGTCGGGATACCGTTCGTCGAGTTCACCGTGCTCGTAGAGGACGGTCCACTCCGCACAACTCATCACGAGGTGAGCGGACGGATCGAGAAACTGGGCGAACGCGCTCGCGATCGAGACGTCCACTCCGGACAGGTCGGTTAGCGCCTCGATTGTCGGTTCCACTTCGGATTCATCGACCGCGGTCGATACGGCCGCGTGGACGGCTTCGTACTCGTTGTTCCCGAACGACTCTTCGCCCGCGCGGCGCCCTTCGTCGGGGTGCGCGCCGAGAAAGCGCCTGTAGTACCACTGGACGATCCACTCGACGTCGCGCCATCCATAGTCGCCGCTCGCGAGGGTCCGGGGAAGTACGTCCAGGTGTTCTCGCTCGATGTCGGCGAGCGGCTGACGCTGCTCGTATTCGCTCGCCAGCGTCTCTATTCGCTCTCCGGTTAGCTCCATACGGTTCGGTGGCCTGCGATCGGCGTGAACGTTTTCCTTCCACTGAGGTTCCCTTCAGCTGTTCATCCAGTAGGTGTATCGAGGGTGTTTACCGGATCCCAGACAGCGAGCCGTCGACAAATTCGAGTTGCTGGGTATGAGAGAAAGTTTCATACCCGCTCGGACGGCACCTCTAGGTTGACCGATCGGCCGGCCAGGCGTTCGAGGAGATACTATGGCAACTCAGGACACAGACCCGGTGAAGACGATCTGCCCGTACTGCGGCGTCGGCTGCGGGATCAAGGTACAGTCAGGCGAGGAGCCCGGCGACATGCGATTCGTCCCGTGGGGCGATGCGCCGGTGAACGAGGGTCGCATCTGTATCAAAGGCGGAGCGGCGACGGAGGTCGTAGATCACGAGGACCGATTAACCGACCCGCTCGTCAGGGAAGACGGCGAGTTTCGCGAAGCGTCCTGGGAAGAGGCCTACGAACGCATCGTCGCCGAGATGGGTCGTATCCGGGACGAGTACGGACCCGACGCGATGGGCTTTTTCGGTTCCTCGAAGGTGATGAACGAGGAGAACTACCTCCTCCAGAAGCTCGCGCGTCGGTACGGAACCAACAACGTAGACAACTGCACGCGGATGTGTCACGCCTCGACGGTCTGGGCCCTCCGGACGAGTCTCGGCGCCGGGGCGATGACCAACAGCATGGCCGACCTGCGCGAAGCGGCCGACGTCCTCTGGATTCAGGGGGCCAACCCGGGCGAACAGCACCCGATCGCGAACAGTCAGTACTTCCGACAGGCTGTGCTCGACGGGGCGACGGTGATCCAGGTCGACCCGCACGCGAACAAGACGACGCGCTCGTTCAAGATCGACGAGACCGACCGTCACCAGCACCTCCAGCTGGAACCGGGCACCGATATCCCGCTGTTGAACGTCGTCATCAAGACGATCCTCGACCACCACGAGTCTCATCCCGAAGACGGCTGGATCGACGAGGAGTTCGTCGAGGAAAGAACCGAAGGGTTCGACCACCTCGTCGAGACCCTCGCCGACTTCGACGCCGAAGCCGCGGCCGAAACCTGCGGCGTCCCGCTCGAGGAGATCGAGCGAGCCGCGGCGGCGTACGCGTCGGCCGACAACGCGGCCATCTTCACCGGGATGGGCATGAGCCAGCACGCCTGCGGGGTCGACAACGTCCAGAACGAGATCAATCTCGCGCTCATCACCGGGAACCTCGGCCGACCTGGCACGGGCGTCAATCCACTGCGCGGGCAGAACAACGTCCAGGGTACCTGTGACGTCGGAGCGATGCCGAACGTCCTGCCGGGCTATCAGCTCGTCGACGACGACGAGGCACGTGCGTCGGTCGAGGACGTCTGGGGATTCGACGTCCCTGCAGAGCCGGGATTGACGAACGTCGAGATCTCGGACGCGATCGGTTCGTCGATCCACGGCCTCTACGTCATGGGGGAGAATCCGGTGATGAGCGAACCGGACGCAAACCGCGCGATCGAGCGAATCGAGAACGATCTCGAGTTCATGGTCGTCCAGGACATCTTCATGACCGAGACGGCGGAGTACGCCGACGTGGTACTCCCGGCGACGAGCTGGGCCGAACGGGGCGGGACGGTCACCAACACCGACCGGCGCGTCCAGTTGATGCGACCGGTAGCGAACGTCCACGAGAACACCAGACACGATCTCGACATCGTCTGTGAGGTGGGCCGTCGACTGTTCGACGACGGCGACGAACACTTCGACTTCGACGAGCCGGAAGCGGTGTTCGAAGAGCTACGTCGGGTCTGTCCGAGTTACCACGGTATGACGTACGAGGCGCTCGGAGAGGAGGGTATCCAGTGGCCCTGTTACGAGGAGGGTGACGAGGGCGATCAGTACCTCTACGAGGAGACGTTCGACACGGAGAACGGACTCGGTCGGATCGTCGGCGTCACCCATCAACCGCCGAAGGAGACGCCCGACGAGGAGTATCCGCTCATCCTCACGACCGCCAGACTCGAAGAGCACTACAACACGGGGACGATGAGTCGTCGATCCCCGACGCTCTCGCGCCAGCACCCTGAGAACTTCGTCGACATTCATCCGAACGACGCCGCGAAATACGGTGTCGAAGACGGCGACGAGGTTACGATCCGATCGCGACGCGGGGAGATCACCGTCCGCGCCCAGGTTACCGAGGATATCAAAGAGGGTGTCATCTGGACGACCCCGCACTTTGCTGCCGCCTCGGCGAACCGGTTGACGAACAACGTTCTCGACGAGCGAGCGAAAATACCGGAGTACAAGGCCGCCGCCGCGGAGATCGAAGTCGGCGTCGAACCCGCTACTGGCACCTCTCCGGCTGACGACTGAGGGTAACCCAGGGGGTTGTACGAACGCAGGGCCGTTGTGCGGTGAGTTCGTGCGAGGACAACGTTTTACCGTCGCTGTGAATTCGGTTAGGTATGGCACCGCGTGCCCCCGATCGGATCGTGCGTGTCGACCTCACCGACGAGCGGGTCGAGTCGGAGCCGGTTCCCGAGCGCTGGCGGCGATTGTACGTCGGTGGGAAGGGTCTCGGGGCGCGCTATCTCTTCGACGAACTCGAGCCGGGCGTCGATCCGCTCGGTGCGAAGAACGTTTTGGGGTTCGTGCTCGGACCGCTCAGCGGGTACCTTCCCGGCGACGGTCGCTACGCGGCGATCACGAAGTCTCCGCTCACCGGAACCTTTCTCGACTCCTACGCAGGTGGTGAGTTTCCCGCCGCGCTGGCCGGATCGCTCGGCGATCACATCGGTATACTCGTAACCGGACGTGCCAGTCGACCGGTTCGGCTGGACGTAGCGAATGGATCCGTCTCCATCGAACCGGCCGAATCGTGGGGCGAGGATACGGTCGAGACCGACCGTCGCCACCCGGACGCGAGTGTGGCGTGTATCGGCCCGGCCGGCGAGCACGAGGTCTCGTTCGCGACGATCGCCTCCGACGAGGCGACGCACCACGCCGGACGCGGTGGTGCCGGTGCTGTCATGGGGTCGAAACGGTTGAAGGCCGTCGTCGCTCGAGACGACCCGCCGACACCCGACTCGGTGCTGGCTCGGTTGCGGGCGCGAGCGACGGATCGGTATCGCGAGAGCGAAACCGGGATCTGGCAATCCACCTCGGAGACCGTAGAGACCGTCGACTTCGCGAACGAGGCGGGCGTCCTCTCGTCTTACGGGTGGCGCGAGCGCGGGTTCGACGACACCGAGAGCGTGGGAATCGAGGCGGCGCGCGACGTCGCCACCGGACGGGAACGTGACGGACCGATCCCCGGTGGGTTTCGCGTCGACACTGACGAAGGCGAGACGGTTCCGCGAGGCGCAACGGCCATGACCCTCGGCGCCGGTCTCGGTATCGACGACTTCGAGGAGATTTCCCGGCTCGGACACCGGTGCAACCGCCTTGGCGTCGATCTGATCGAGGCCGGAAACGCTATCGCGTGGGCGATTCGAGCGGCCGACGACGGCTTCCTTGACCGCGACCTCTCGTTCGGATCGCCGTCCGACGCCCGCGACCTGCTCTTCGAAATCGGGAATCGATCGTCACCGCTGGGAGAGGCGCTGGCGGCGGGTATCGACGTCGCAGCCGAGCGCTACGGTGGCGATCAGTTCATTCCGTCCGTTAAACGACAATCCCTGCCCGCGTACGATCCGCGCGCCACGTCGAGTATGGCGCTCGCCTACGCCACGAGCGATCGCGGCGGCTGTCACCGGCGGGCCCGACCGATCGAACGAGCGGTGTTCGAAGCTGACTGGGACGCAACACGGACGGTCGACGCGATCGTTCGGGCCCAGAACGAGCGGTCGCTTCGCTGGAGCCTCGTCGCCGACGACTTCGTCGGCGAATCGATCGACGCCGCCGAGTGGCTCGACGCCGTCGGTGTCCCGTATCACGACCTCGACTCGACTGGCGAGCGCATCTGGAATCTCGTCCGATTGTTCAACGTCCGGGAAGGATTCGACCGTCGCGACGACGCCTTTCCCTCGGAGCTCGTCGATGGAACGGTCGATCAGGATGCGTTCGAGTCGCTGCTCGATACGTACTACGTCCAGCGGGGCTGGGACCGCTCCGGTTGCCCTACCGAACAGACGCTCTCTGCCCTCGATCTTGATTCCTTCGTCGACGATTCGTTGGGTGCTAAAGACTCGACCGTCGATGAGTGATGCCGGTTGGAGCCGGCTGGGCGATCGATGGGGAATCGACATAACGAGTGCGATCGAATCCCGACTATGGAACTCGAACGCGCTCTCGAAGCCGATGCGGGACTCATCTGCGTCGTCGGCGCCGGGGGAAAGAAAACGACGCTCTACACGCTCGCGAATCGGCTCGATCGGGCCGTTCTCACCGCGACGGTTCGGATCCCAATCTTCGACGGGATCGTCGAATCGGTCGTCGTCGGTGACGATCCGCTCTCGGTGACGGCCTCTCACTCGGACGCGTGGCCGATCGGCCTCGTTCCCGGACGCGAGGGTGACCGATACCTCGGCTTTGCACCCGATATCGTCTCCGAAATCGCCGCCACGCACGATGGACCGGTACTCGTCAAAGCGGACGGTGCTCGCACTCGCGAGTTCAAGGCACCGAGTGAACGGGAACCGCAGATTCCATCGACCGCCGACGTCGTCCTTCCGATCGCCAGCGTCGACGCCGTCGGGCGGGCGCTCTCTGCAGAGACAGTTCACCGGCCCGAACGTATCGCAGAACTCACCGGTCTCGACCGTGGGCAGCCGATCACGTCGGAGACGATCGCGACGGTGCTCACCCATCCGGCTGGCGGGCTGAAATCGGTGCCGGCTGGTGCGACGGTCATCCCGGTATTGAACAAGGTCGACGACGAGTCGGACGCAGCGATCGGACGTGAGATCGCTCGTCGGATCGACGACCGTCTCGATTTGGCCGATTCGAAGCCGCGCGGCGTCTCCGTTCCGCGGATCGTTCTCGCCAGCATGATCGAACCGACGGTCGTAGACGTCCTCGAACGAAGTTAACCGATCTCTTCGGGACGAATGTTCGAGCGTTCCGAGAACGTTCAGCGCTCACCGTCCCGTCGGATACGTTCGACTGCCTCGTCTAGCTCCTCGCGGGTATTGACGTTCGCGAACGTGGCCGGATCGTCGATTTCGTCCGATTCGATCACCGCGTACTCCAGCGTCTCTACTGCGTCGAGTATCCGCCCGTCCCCGGTTTCGAGCGCCCGTTCGCAGGCCGCGCGCATCGGTTCCACTCGGTACACCGCCTGAGTCGTTTGAAACCAGCCATCGGATAGTCTGGCGATCGCGCCGTCGCATCCCCGGGCCCGCTCGAAGGCGTACGCCAAAAATGTGGGATCGACGAACGGCATGTCGCACGCGACTACCGCGGCATATTCGGCGTCCGTCGCGGAAAGCCCCGTAGCGATTCCACCCATCGGACCCCGATCTGGCGTCTCGTCGATAGCGATCTCGACGGGACTTGGATGGCCGCCCATCACCGACTCGAGTCCCTCTCGTTGGTCGGTTCGCCCGTTGACGACGAGTTCACCGACGACGGGCGCGAGACGGTCGGCAACCCGTCGTACCATCGCCACCCCGTCGACGTTCGCGAAGGCCTTATCGCCATCGCCAAAGCGCGTAGAGCGTCCACCGGCGAGGATCACGCCCGCTCGGTTCGACTGGGCCGAGCCGCTCGCCTCCGATTCGCTCATACGTCGCCTACGGTGCTCATCGAAAAAAGCGTTCGTCGATCGAGGCGGTGTTTCCGTTCACATCTGCGGTGACACGGACAATCCGAGAGTGGGAATCGCAACTCTCGAAATCCGCGTTCGATCCGATACTCGCCGCTCGCGAGTTTGCTCGCGGCATGAATATGGGCCAACTCGGACTTGAACCGAAGGAAGACGTTCCGGGTCGCTTCGCTCCCGGGCTGCGACTTCCAGGGCTCAAATCTGAGTCGGATTCCGGACTTGCCGCTCGCGAGTTTGCTCGCGGCAAGAATATGGGCCAACTCGGATTTGAACCGAGAGCCTCCACCTTATCAGAGTGGCGCTCAACCTGATTGAGCTATTGGCCCGCTGCATCAGTTGGTAGCCGGGTGGGATGTTTAAACGTTTCTTTCCGTTCGCGTCGAACAGTGGGAGACGGCGTCAGGGTCGGTCCGGTTCGTCGTCCCCGTCGGAATCGATTCGGTACGATCCGTCGGACCCGGTGGTCACGTCCTCCGGATCCACGCTGTAGGATTCGTCGCCGAGCGTAACGGTCGAACCGTCCGAGTCCCAGCCGTCGTACTGTCCACCGCCATCGGGAAATCCGCCCGTCCAGACGGCGCCGGTCGCGAAGCCGTCGGTCTTTGTGTCGACGTACGGGACGACGACGCGGCGTTTCAACAGCATCCTGATCGGAATTCGCGTAAGCGGGATGACGATGAGAAATCCGATCGCGTCGGTCACCAGGCCGGGCGTGAGTAAGAACGCACCAGCCGCGATGAGCAGCGCTCCGTCTAACAATTCGTTCGTCGGAGGTTCACCGGCCGCGAGCGACCGCTGGATCTTTCTCATCGTCCGTCTCCCCTCGGCCCTGACGAGTAACAACCCGATGAATCCGGTGAGAACGACGAGTGCGATCATCTCGACGAACCCGATCACGTCCACGTAGACGATGACTCCGCCGAGCAGTACGGCATCGAGAAACGGAATCGCGAGTAATGCGAGGATCCACCGGAGCATTGACCGTCAGTAGATTCCCCACGGTGAAAACCCTTTAGTTCGCACGGATCTCCGTCTCCGCTGGGTTTCAGTTCGGTCTGAACGTTGGTTTCCGTCGAACGATGGACTTACCCGGGCTACAGTCATCGACACTCCCATGGAACACGACACGCGGGTCGAGTGGCGCGCCTGGGGATCGGCGGCCTTCGACGAGGCGACCGAGTTCGGAACGCCGTTGTTGTGTTCGATCGTCACCAGCTGGTGTGGCCCCTGTGCGGAGATGGACGAAACGACCTATCGCGACCCGCCCATCGCCGCGATCGTAAACGACGCGTTCGTCCCCGTTCGGGTGGACGCCGAACGGAGACCTCGCGTTCGGGACCGGTACAACGCTGGCGGCTTTCCGTCGACGGTTGTGCTCGCTCCGGACGGGTCGATACTCGACGCAGCGACCTATCTCGAACCAGACGAGATGCGGGACTTTCTCGATCGGGCACTGGCCCGTCACGAAGAGTGGTCCGAGAATCCCGACGTCACGGAATCGCCCGAACCGGACACCCCGCCGTCGGGCGAACTCGACTCCTTGATCGTCTCTCGACTCTACGGCGTTCTCGATGCGACCTACGACGATGTACACGGCGGATGGGGTGATAGCCCGAAGTTTCCCGTACCGAGCGCAATCGAATTCTGTCTCGGACGCGACACGTCGATGGCGTGCGAGTCACTCGACGCGATCGCTGATTCGCTGTTCGACGATCTGAACGGCGGATTCTATCGATTCGCCCACGAACGCGACTGGACGGATCTCCAGCGCGAGAAACGGCTCGAAGACACCGCGGCGCTCGTTCGGGCGTTCGCTAACGCGTACCTTCACACCGGTTCGGAGAGATATCGACAGACGGCTGCTCGGTCCATCGAGTACCTCTGTACGACGCTCTGGGTCGAGTCGAACGAGGGCGCTGACCGACCCACGGGCGGGTTTGCCTCGAGTCAACTGGCCAGGGATGGTGAGATCGGTCCGTCGAACGGCGTCGCTCCCGATGGCTACCCGGTGGACGAAACCGTGTACGCGGGAGCGAACGCGCTCGCGATCGATGCCCTGTTGACGTTCGCCGCGTACACGGACGACCGGCGGGCAAAACGGTGCGCACGTACCGCCCTCGAATCGCTTCGCTCGGAGATGATGCCGGGCGGGGTCGTCGATCACGTGCTGTTCGAGTCCGATTCGCCTCGGTGTCTCCTCTTCGACCAGGCTCGCACGCTACGCGCGCTACTCACCGCACACAGCGTACTCGGCACGGAGTCGCTAGAGGATGCACGGTCCGTCGCCGACGTGACGATCGATCGGTTACGAGACGGAGCGTCGTTCGTCGACGGCCCGACCGAACACGTTGACAAACGTTCCAGACCGCTGCGCCCGATCGAAGGAAACGCCGAACTCGCGAATGCGCTCTTCGAATTATCGGTCCTCACCGACGATGATCGGTATCGGACCGTCGGCCGATCAGCGCTCGAAGCGTTCGCTGGTATCACTGATGGAATCGGTGTGAACGTCGCCACGTACGCCGACACCGTCGGACGGTATATCGATGACCCACTCGTCGTCCGCGTTGGATCCGACGCCTGGTCCGATCTCCACCGGGCGTCACTGCGACTTGCGGATCACCGAAAAATCGTCGTTCCAAACGACGATTCGGTCCCCCGGGGAACGGCCCGCGTCGAACGCGGTACCGTTCACTCAGAGCGTGCGGACAGTCCGGCCGAGTTGGCCGCACGCGTCAGGGAGGTGGCCACCGATGAGTCGGAACGATAGTGGCCTCAAACTACAAACGAGCTCAAACTACCGAATTGTTTAATAGTGCGTGTCCGCTGAATTCGGGTATGGCGAATCTCAGGGACCTCGGGCTGTCTGAGTATGAAGCCCGGGCATACAGAACGCTCCTTCAGATGGGTCCCACAACGGCTAAGGAGTTGTCGCGCGCGAGCGACGTCCCGATGGGACGCGTCTACGACGTGTTAAACAGTATCGAACAGTACAATCTCGTCCGCACGCAGACGGCGAGTCGTCCGAAGAAGTACGTCGCCGTAGAGCCATCGACGGCGCTAGATCGACTGCTCGAAGACAAAAAACAGGAGCTCGACGAGAAGGCGGCCCAGTACGAGTCGATCGTCGAGGATCTCTCTTCCGAACTGGTCGCGAACGAACCCGTCGAAGAGCAGTTCTGGACCGCGGCGATCGGTCCCGAAGACACGTTCGACTTGCTGTTAGAGCGTCTCACCGCGGCAGACGATTCGATCGTCATGGTCGCCGCCGATCCGTCACCACAGATCGACGTCAGGACCGTCGGTGACGAGGTACTCGATTATCTGGAGGTTGCCCTCGACCGTGGCGTAACCGTCGACGTCCTGATGAGCCGTACGCTGGTCGATTCGCTCTCGCCGAGCGTCGGTCGTCGATACCGCCAGACCTTACAGTCAAAAGATGGATTCGACGTCCGTACCTCGGAGAACGTCTCCGGCTCGTTCAACGTTATCGACGGGTCGGAAGTTTGCATTCAGGTGCCGAATCCGCTCTCGACGGGTGAGATATTCGGTATGATCGATCTCAAAGACACGGAATTTGCGACGGAGGTCTACGACGAATTTCACCCACAATGGAGCGACGCAACGCCCCTCGAACTCTGAGTTATTCGTCAGTACTCTTCGCGCACTTCTCTGCGAAGCGTTCCGACGTCGACGACGCGTTCGGCGTGTGCGTTGTGCTGGTGAATCGATTCGTCGTTCGACTGGGCCATCGTGACGACGGCGTCGTCCGGGAGGTGGTGAAACTCATCGACGACACCTTCGGCCATCGCCCTGACGCAGTCTTCGACGAACTTCGCATCCGCGTGTGACGCGTAGGTCATGTGGTCCTCGTCGGGTCGCTTCGCGAGGTTGTAAATTCGAGCGCTCATCGCATCTCGGGCGATGTCGATCACGTCGTCTAGCTCGACCTGTGGGTCTCCGTCTGCTTCGATCGTTAGCGTCGCGTGCCCGCGCTGGGAGTGGCCGGGTTGGGGAACTTCGTCTAAAAACGCGGTGATCGTCCCGTCGTCGACGCCGAGGTCTTCGAGGGTTCGGCGCGCTCGGGCGGTCGACATTCCCTGCGAACACGGGCAGACGGTCATCCCGTCGACCCGTGCACCGATCTCCTCGCGCGTTCCCTCGTCGGTCGCCGTCGCGGAGGCGATGATGTCGACGGTGTGCTGGGTCTCACGGTCGCTCTCTGGGGTCCGTTCGCGCTGCATGAACTTGGCGTTCATCGAAACCTCTGCCCGTGTGGTGTACTCGTGTTTTTCGAGCAGTCGCGACGCCGCGTCCCCGCAGACTTCCTCGGGTCTGTAGGCTTCTTCCCTGGTCGCGTCCTCGAGAATCTCGTCGATCACCTCCATGTTCCTACTCATGTCGGCGCCCTTTCGCCAGGCTGGGAGATCCACGAACACGTCGAATTCGGCCGTGAGAATAATCGGTCGGTCGCCGTTTCTCGCGATTTTGACGAGTTTATCGACTCCAGTGACGCCCACCTGACTTAATCCGACGGTTACGTCGGGTGCGTCGGCCTGGACGTCCGGTAAGTGCTGGCTCATTGAGTAAATCCTGGGCGAGCGCGCGATTAGGCCTTTCGAAACGAGCAACGATTCGCCGGGTAAATAGTTGGGTATTGGACCAAACCGAGTTTTGCTCACTACTGCCAGCTACCGGCCACAACTGGCCACGATATACCGGACGATCTCCGGCGCTAGAGTTCTATTGGTCCGTGCACGTCGAACTGGAGTCCCTCACGTTGGGCCCGCTCGGCGCAGGCGGCCAGCGCCGGTCGAACCAGTTGCTCGTCAGCAACGGCCTTACACTCGACCGTGACGGTCCCGGCACCGAGAAACGAGGCCGCCCGGACGTAGCCGCGAACGCGATCTGCGGTCTCCTGGACCCGAAGCGGACACTCGTCGTCGAACGTCGACTCGATGGTCAGCCGAGCGGGAACGAGTCCTTCGTCGGCGAGCTCTCGTTTCAGATCGAGGAGGTACGATGGAGCGGTTGATTCGAGCGATTCAGCGGCGAGGTTGATCGGGGTTACGTCTTCGGGTCGACAGCCGTCGATCGCGCTCGAGAGGTCGGTCGATGCGGTCGTGCTCATACCTCGGGATACATGATCTGCATACTAATAACTTTGCAAATGCTTTGTAGTTATACCGCGGGACGCTATCGATCAGGCCATGTCTGTTCACAATCACCAATGCGATACCACATACAGTTAAGATCATAGGGATTCAGTACTAAATATGGACGACTGTCCCCGATGTCAGTCGCCGCTAGAGCGACTTTCACTGGCCGATTCCGAAACCGTCTCGTGCCAGCGGTGTGGGTTTGCCGACGTTCCCGTCGAACACGAAGCCGAGTGGGAGAAACCGGAATCCTGGCGCGACGCGATGAGACGATTCTACGAGCAGTAAGCGAATCAACAGTGTTGGCGTACGGATGTCGACGTTGGTGACGACACTCCAGCCACGAACGTCGATCGTATGTCCCGACGAGAATAGGAATCGAACGTACGGTTCGTCGAAGTGATTGCACCGAGCGGTCGCCTTACTCGTTAGCGGGTGCCGGTTCGGCTTCCTCTTCTTCGTGTTCGACGTCCTCGTCGGACCTGGCAGCGACGAGCCCACCGCGAGCGACGCTGTAGAGTGGCTCATCAGCGTGTGAGACGCCGCTGATCGAGAACGGGATGTTCGCGTCTTCGAGGTGGTCACGGAACAGGGCTTCGAACCCGTTCGGACTCGACGTTCCGCCCGTGACGACGACTGGAATGTCGAGACCCTCTTCGACGTCCTCCTCGTCGACTTCCGAGACCGTCTTCTGGATGACGTAATCGAGGAGGTTCTCGTAGTAAATCGAGAGTGCACCCTCGACGCCACCGACGTCCGTCGTGAAGTCGAGTTCGAAGTCGTCTTCTTTGATCGAGGTGACCTTGTCGACCGGCGTTCCGGTTGCACGAGCCGCCTGCTCGTCGATCCAGTCGCCACCGCGAGCGACGGAGAACTTCATCACTGGGACGGCGTAGTAGGCGAGACAGACGTTCGTCATCCCCGCACCGAAGCTGATACCGAGACCGGTGAAGTTGTTGTCGGCGAGTTCGCTGTAGATGACCGACATTCCTTCGTTGATCGGTTCGGCGTCGTATCCCATATCGTTGAGGAACGACTCGATCGTCTTCTGGTGGTACAGCGTGGATAGGTTCGAGTCGATCGGGTCGGCCGGCGTGGAGAAGTACAGTTTTTCGTCCGGATACTGTGGATCGCCGACGACCTGTTCGATGATGAGTTTCATCATCGGGATCGCCGATTTCTCGTCAGACGAGAGGATCCCCTGGGACATCGGTCGTCGGGTCTCCTTGTTGAATATGTTCGCAAAGTTCAGCGCGTCGTCACCGACGACGTACACTTTGTCGTCTTTGCGAATGTGGAGTACTTCACTTCGAGAAAGCATCTGCTCGGCCATATCCGAGTACTCGATTTCTACGAAGGAGTTGCGCTGCTGCACGAAAACGGTGTCGTTACCATCCTGTTGTGCCGACAGGATGTTCATCGTTCCGACGTCTAGGCCTTTGGCCATATATGGTCAAGGAGACTGACGGATTATAAATCTATGTGAATTAATTCCTGTTGAAACGTTGGAGAATAATTGGCCAATTACTCGTGAGGGTGCGGATTTAATTACGTTTTACCCGGTTGCGCACGCCGGCGAGTTGGGCTTTCACGGCCCCTATCGAACGTTCGACCCGATTTCGGACCCCATCGAGCGGGCCGCCGTCCTTCGTGGCGAGTTTTTCGGCCTGTTTTTTCTCTCGCAATTCTTTCAACTTCGCCGTCTGATCGTCGACGGTGCTGTCCGAGGTGGCCGTCTTCGCCTCACCTCCTTTCAATCCTTTGAGACCCGCTACCTGACTCTGAACTCCGGTCGATCGCGTCTTCGTCACTCCCATCGTTCCGACGTTTGCCTCTTCGAACTCGTTGTCAGTAAACGTCAACGTCGTATTATCAGATTTCTCGACGCCGCCCCACGAGAGTTCGACGTCTTCCATCGCCGCATCGATATCGGCGGCGATCTCTTCGTCGGTGTAGTGTTCTGCCTGTTCTTCTTCACTGTCAGCGTGAGCCGGTTCGAGCTGTCGTGCAAGATCGAGGTAGTGGGCGATGAGCGCCGCACCGGTGGACGCGGTTAATCCGGTCAGTCCGATCGCGTAGATGGTGACGATTTCGACCGTGTGATCGGCGCCGTATCCGTTCCAGTCGTCGGGATACGCGACGAGAAATCCGGCAACCGCGATCGACGCGACGGCAGCACCGGCGAAGGAGGTCGCGATCACCTTGCGCTCAGAGGGAAGCAACACAACGACTCCCACCATCACGATCGGCAACGACAACATGCCGAGCGCGTAGGCCGGTTCGGCCCACATGGTGTGTGAGCTAGTTCGCGCCTCGAAGGTCGAACTCCAGATGAAGAGTACCAGTGCAACGGTTGCGAGGACGATACCACACAGGAACAGCCCGAAACCTACGTAGACGTCGCGCTCACTGTCCGGTTCCCCTATGTACGTGCGATAGAGGTCGAACAGTCTTTGGTCGGGAAGTGACGACATTAGCGATCCGTTTAGACTCCAGTACCATGACTTTTTGCCCGGGTGTATATCAGTGAACGAACCAACGTCATGCGCCCGTCAGACCCGGCGGGCTTCGCGTGCCCGAAACATCCTATTATTTGTCTCAGTGGTCGAAAAATTGGCTCCTCTGGTGTCGGCCGAACCGAGTCCGAAAACGCCGTCGTTTTACGTTCGTAACCGATACGGGAACTAATGAGCGAGGATACGTCCTACAGCCCGGGCGATTTGCGGAATACGGGAATGCGGTTGAAACACGACCGGGAGTGGGATTACGAACTCGACCGCATCGTCGAAGCGGTCGACGCACGAGATGCTGAGACGGTCGGTTTGCAGTTCCCAGAGGGATTAAAACGAAGAGCCCCTCGCGTCGCCGACGATATTCGCGATCTAGTCGAGTGTCGTGTACTCATCTCTGGCCAACCATGTTACGGCGCCTGTGATCTCGATACGTATTTGATGAAACGATCCGACGTGTTCGTCCACTTCGGTCACTCGCCGATGAAGGAGACGGACAAGGTGATCTACGTTCCACTCTTTTCGAACGTCGACGTCCTCCCGATTATGGAGGAAGCGCTCTCGACCCTCGAAGTACCGAGCGAATCTTCGGAGGTTGGACTAGTGACGACGGCCCAGCACATGAACCGGTTCGACGAAATGCGTTCGTTCCTCGAAGAGCGGGGTTACCGCGTACGAACGCGACGCGGCGACGATCGGTTGACCCACGAGGGACAGGTCCTGGGCTGTAACTACGCGAGCGCTGACGTCGACGCCCCGCAGATCCTGTACGTCGGTGGTGGAAAGTTCCACCCGCTCGGATTGGCGATGGAACATCCGGAAAAGGACGTCGTTATCGCCGATCCGGTGAATAACGTCGTGACCCTCGCCGATACGGAGAAATTCGTAAAGCAACGGTACGCGGCCGTTCACAAGGCGATGGACGCGAAAACGTGGGGCGTCATCTTCTGTACCAAAATCGGTCAGGGTCGATGGGACGAAGCCGAAGCGATTCTCGACGAGAACGACGACGCCTACCTCATCACCCTGGACGAGGTGACACCCGATCGACTCAGAAACTTCGATTTCGACGCCTTCGTCAACACGGGCTGTCCCCGCATAACGACCGACGACGGCCCTCGATTCCACAAACCGCTTCTCACCCCTGGGGAGTACGACGCGGCCGTTGGAAACAAACCGTTATCCGAAATCGGTTTCGACACGTTCCACGGCACCTGGTGACCGAGTTCCGGTCCGCTCCATATAGGCGGTGTAGGGTACGCTCTCCGCGAGCGACCGAAGGGAGCGCGGGCCGACGACCGATCCGTAGGGGAGGGGAGTGCTTTTCATCGAAGCTAAGCGGGATCGAAGATCCCGCGAGGTCGTCGGCGCTTCGCACCGACTGCTCGAGGGAATGGCGTTCCCTCGTTGTCCAAAAGAGCCTGCGGCTCTTTTGAAGATTTTGCCGAGGGCGCGCGGAGTCGCGCACGTGGTTCGAGACGCCGAAGGCGTCTCGTCATCACGGAAGACGCTTTGCGTCTTCCGAACGACAGCGCAAACGTTCGGTTTGCGCCCGAGACGTAACATTTACCCACCCGTTTGTCGCAGAGTTCGGTATGAGTGAAAGCGATTGGGGCGATTGGCTCGTTCGAGAAATCGAGTCCGCCGACCCCGAGACGGTCTCGTTGTGGTATCTGGGGTGTAACGGGTTCGTCCTGAAAGGTGCTGACGGGACGACGCTCACCATCGACCCGTACGTTGGTCTCGGTGATCCCCCGCGAACCGTTCGTATGATTCCGGTTCCGTTCGATCCCTCGGACTTCGGGGAGATGGACGCGGTGCTGGCTACGCACGAACACACGGATCACGTCCACGGACCGAGCCAGGCTCCGATATTGGCCCAAACTGGGGCATCGTTCTTCGCTCCCAGTTCGAGCATCGACGTCGCGCTGTCAGACGAACGCTGGACTGATCACTGGAGCGTCGAACGGTCCCAGTTTACCGAGGTCTCGGTGGGAGACACGTTCGAGGTTGGTGGATTCACCATTTCGGTCGAATCTGCTAACGATCCTGACGCCCAGGAGCCGGTGAGCTATCTCCTCGAGTACGATGGGGTGACCATCTTTCACGGTGGTGACACACGACCGGCAGCTGAATTCGAACGGATCGGATCAGAGTACGACATCGATTTCGGCATCCTCGCGTTCGGCACGGTTGGGATGATACCCGACAAGCAAACCGGGAACCGAAAACGAACTCGGTGGTACAACGACGAGAATCAAATCATCGAAGCCGCGGCGTCGCTTCAGCTCGATCAGCTTATTCCTTCCCACTGGGATATGTGGCGAGGCATGACGGCTGACCCGACGTCGCTCCGTCACCATGGTTCGTCGTTTCAATATCCGAATCGACTCACAATCCTCTCAATTGGAGACCACCTCTCGATCTAACTTCGTAGGTTCGTTCGGTATCTGAGTTTCCGACAACCGATCTATCATCACGAATCCGAACCTGATTGTCGGCCGCCCGTTTCTTTTATGGTTGCCGTCACCTAATCGTTGTTTAATGAGTTCGAGCGCTGATACTGACGGCGTGGTGACGGTCGAAGAGTCGGGTGTTCGTGTGACGAAGCGATTTGCACCTGATGAATTTCCCGTCCCTGCAATCCGATTCGAGATCGACTCCTCACACGATGAACCCGTCGTCGTTCGATTGGGGGAAACGATTCCGGAATCGTTCCCGATGGACGCAGTCGGGTTCCATCCGGAGTACCATAGCGACCAGTGGACGGCCTTTCAGAATCATCGCGTCGAGTTCGAAGGAACGGTTGATCCCGACTCGTCGTTGGTGACCGTCTACGGGATTCGTATCGACGACGACTTCGATCCGGAACCGTTTCTCACCGAACCGACGATCGATGAGGTCGACACGAAGTCTGCATCGACCACCGAGGCCGATCCAGACGCGTTAGAGGAGGTAATTCCCGAGGATCGAAATGAGGTAGTCAAGTCGATACTGTCGGACGATTCCGAGGAACTTCCCGGGTTAGATTCAGATGAGTCGGATGAATCGTCGTCCGACGACCAGTCGATTGAACTCGACATCGACGCGGCAGCAGAACGCGTTGCTAATCAACGAGGCGGTGACGAGGACGTAAAAACGGACTCTTCAGATCCGTCGGACGAAACGACCGTCGAGTTCGACGATTCGTCGGTCTCCGAACCCGAATCTCAACCGTCTGATGAGGCCGATGATGATACTGATGATGGAGAATCGGACGAGACATCGGGTGTGGCAGATCCCGATCCTTCGCCGTCTGGGGAGTCGACCGAGTCGCTCACTCCGACCGAGGTCGCTTCCTCACTGGCTACGGCGATTCGGTCTGAGGAAATTGACACAGACGACCTCCAGACGATCCGGGATGCACTCGAACCAACCAGTGAGCCGATTTCGGCCGTAAAGGTCGAACACCTACAGAATCGGGTCGAAGAGGTAGCGGCCTATTCGAATGCACTCGAAACGTTCCTCGAAGAGGAGGGTACAGGTGCGCAGGTAATCGAACGGGTGACGTCGGAGTTAGAAAGTATACGATCCGATATCGATGCCCTCGAGTCGGAACTCGAAAAATCCAGTTCGTCAGTCGATTCGGTCGAACAGTCCGTCGATTCGCTCACCGATACGATGTCGGCCCTTGAGTCATCGGTGTCTGAGAATACGACGTCGATCGACACGGTCGAATCGCGTCTCGATTCACTGGCGGAACTAACGGAGACGATCGAATCGTCTGTTGGTGAACTAGACGGGAAAGCGGACGGACTTGATGAGGATCTCAGCTCGCTCGAAACGACGGTATCGGCCGTCGAATCCGATGTCGGCTCGGTCACATCCGACATCGAATCCGTTACCGACGACATCGAGGAACTGGACACCTCCGTCGAGGAGCTCGAATCGGATCTCGAATCCGTTCGTACAGACGTGTCCGACATCGTCGAGTGGCGCGCTCAGCTTGGTTCGATGTTTTCGGAGTAATCGCTGACGTTTCCTGTTGACCAGGTGCCGTTGATTTTCACAGCCCTGTTTCCGTCAGTCTGACATTGATACTTAAAAGCCCATCTTGGCTGCGCCCTAACGACCTACCTGCTCGGATTTCCTTGGTATCACCCGATGTGCTGTCAGATCGGAATCATACTGACCGCGTTCGGCCAACCCCGTTTGATATAGCAAAATACGATTTATGTGTTGGCTACCCGTCCGGCATAATATCGAAAATATTTCAATAAAGCGGGGCTTGGAGTCAATAGAATGATAGTAATGGGCTTTCCATACCCACTGTGCCGAGTAAGGCGGTGCCCCAGGATATTCGCTGACGCTGCTGGCCGAGGAACTCGGTACAACGGATCTCGAAACAGCTTAGAGAGTTCCAATGCGTCCGGTTTGAACCGTTTTAGCGTCTTGTGGTGAAACTGATGGCAGCTATCGAGTGGATTTCAAACCGTCCGTGATCTACTCCGATCACGCCGCTCACCAGCTTGGGCCGCTATCGATACTCGCAGATCCATTGAGCACAACGTTCCAAGAGATTGGACCAATCCATCACATCGGACCCAACTCTCACCACGAACGTGTCTCTATATTTTCCGTCGCTTCCTGAATGATGGCACAGAGGTCGATCGGCACGATCGGGACCGATCGTCATCTGGTTGTTCGTAAGGGATCCCTCGTCGAAACCAATTTACGGAGGTGTACGGCCTGGTACTGGATCATACCGGGCGACCCATCCGATACTGGGCACGAGTGAACCGATCGATACCCTACGTAATCCGATAGATGTGGTCCAGATAGGTGCCCCGGATTCGGTCACCCCAATCGTGGGTGTAGGTGTCGATTATATCGTCGGCGACGTCCCCACGAAGGTACTTGACGATGCCTCGATCTCCAGTTCGGTCCCGGAGGTGCGTCGTAAAAAAGTGTCTGAAGTAGTGTGGTGTGACGTTCTCGCTCGCCCCACCGCCTCGTCGGTACCAACCCGCCTCAGTGGCGTACTCCGTGACGATGTGGTGTATGTGATCGGGCGTAAGTCGCTCGCCCCATCTATCGGCTGTACCCACGAATACCGGTTCCGCGGGGGAATTCGTATCCGGTCTAATCGCTAGCCAGCGGCGCAATTCAAACTCGAGTTCGGGGTCGATAGGGATGATCGTCTCCCGTTTCCGCTTGTTCGATGCTGTTCGGACGACCCCACCGCTTCGTTCACCGAACGTGTGCGTCGGCGAAATGTAGAGGGCGTTCGACTTATTTTCGAGTTGAGCTCGTAGCGTATACCCGGTATCTACCGAATCGAGCTGAACATCTTTCATATCCAGATTACAGAGTTCACCAGAACGAACGCCGGTTTTCAGTAGCGCAACGATGATGGCGCGGTGTAGCGGATGTCGAACGCCGGTTACGAACGCACGCATCGATTCGATCGAGATATCTCGCCGCGATGGATTCGTCTCGATCGATTCGTCCATCTCCTCGACGACGAGGGCCATTGGGTTGTCGTCGTGGCGACCGACGCGTTCGAGATACGAGTAAAATCGGTTCAGATACGAGGCGTACGTCGCGATCGTGCTGTCTGCGTGTTGGGTCCGTATCTCGTGAATCCAGGCCATACAGTCGCGGTAGTCCGCAGTCAGCGGCGTTACGTCTCGATGATCCTGAAGAAACGCCTCGTACTCCGTGAGAACGCGTCGATACGCGTCGTGCGTTCGGACGTTTCGACCGTGGTGTGTGACGTCTTCGAGGAAGTACTCGATCGGATCTGTCGTCGCCTTACTCATCGTCGATCAGGGTGTAGCCGCCGCTTCGACCGCTGTACATCACCGCGTTCTCGGCTTGCAGCTCCTGTAAGGCATCATCTAGGTCGTCTTCGACGTCGTCGACGAGAGCGTCGACGAGTTCGTCCCAGTCGAGAACGTCGTAGCGTCGGAGGACGTCCTGGACGCGGTGTTTGAACTCGTTCGGATGATTCGATACGGGCGTCGTCGCCACGTCAGTATCGGATGATCCATCCGATTCGGCGTTCGATGGTTGCTCTCTGTGTGTTCCGAGGATTATATCGGATCGACCGGCCTGTACCATTGTTCGGACGAATTCGCTGGTACTCATCTCCATCGCCGACGCGTCTCGTTCCCACTCTTGTTTCTGATACTGAGGGACGTACGTCTTCACGGCAACCCGATCGTCAACGCTCATAGAGAGTCCATCTGCCTGGACACTCATGAATCTATCCCATATATCCAAATAAAGACTCTTATTTTGGTATCTATCACCCTCTAAAGCCTAATCTGTGATTATTATTTGTTATGCAGGGACTTTACCCTGTAGTTCGGGGTCTTCATTTCAAAATAAAAGATGAGTGACTCGCTCGTCCCGTTTCGTCTCGTTCTCGATCGCCAATTCTACAATTGCCTATTCGGCACGTCACCCCTGGGGTACATGGGGTGAAAAGCAACATCCAAAATCTAGGTTACTTTCCTAACAACTCTCTTCTCCCATTTGAGCAATCCTGGAGATGTTTTAGTCAGGACATAGGCGGTCATGAGTAGATTCACTGAGTCATCAATTTCGAACGAAGGTCGCCAACTCACCACAATGGTTTCGTCGTCGAAGTCGAGAGCCAACTGCGCTATGACCGGTGATTCTCTTCGTCGTGATTACATCCAGGAATGGGCCCCAACTGACGTTCCCACTTCCCAACCCCGATTCGTTTACTTCTTCTTGCGGGTCATGTCTGCCCAGTGTCCGTGGCCGTCGTTCTGTTTCTGAGACATAGCAGTTGTTCGGCGATAGGCCCAACGAGCCACTGCCGATTGTGAGGTTGTGAGCTCGACCGCCTGGTTCATTTGTTCGTATCGGTCTCCGCATACGCCCGCTCAGTTGGTGTCGCATTACCAACCGTTGTTCACGTCATGGAGTGAAGCCAGTCCAGTAGTCATTGTATCGGATTGAACTGGAGATTTGATCTTGAATCGATCGTCGAGGTACCGTTACTCGTCTGATTTTGGTGTGTGAAATTGTTCTGTGGGATCTCTATGTCAAACACAAATCAATTGTTGATGGTGGGTGCCGGACTGATAAATCTTATAGTGCTATATAATCTGGGACTGTCCGATTCTGGACATTCTGTACCCCATATTGACACAAATAAGGTTCGCACGGGTTCGGATCAGCGAATTGGCAGTCCTTAGTCGTCCTGGACCAGCGGTCCACGCGGAGTTGGGTGATCGGATACAGCGGTGGAAAGCCCGGCTCGAATCGATTTCGGTGTCGTTTCGATGGACCGCGCCCGGAGCCGGTCCAGCGCGGGTGATCTATCTCCCTCGTCATTCGTGTCGACGTAGACGGTGTGAGGTGTGCGAATTGAATTCCATACCTCGGGATGTTCGTCTAGTGGGCCCCCAGGGACGAGAACGGTTACGTCGGCATCGCCAGTGATCGATTCGAGGCGTGATCGCGTTCGTTCGGTGATCGACGAAAACGGATCGACCGAGATGGTATCGATACCGAGATGTTCAGCGGTGACGGCCGCGGCGTCTCCGCGCGGTACAGGACCGATCGTACAGGTGGACCCGGCACCGTGAATGGTCGAAACCATCCGTGCGGCAGCGTCTCCCGTCCCGACGACGTGGATGCGCCCTGGTACGTTCACTTCGCGGTCATCGTTCGAGATCGCCGTTACGGCTGGCGTCCACGTTACCGGATTGATCGAGATCGAACCGGCCGTTCCGTAGGCCCGTTCGAGTACCTCGGTATCCAGTACGTCCGACGGCGGCCCACGCTCGAGGATGTCGCCACCCGCCAGAACGATGAGCTCGTCACAGAAGCGCGCGGCGAGATCGAGGTCGTGAATTGCGGCGACGACCGTCTTTCCACTGTCGACGAGCGACTGTGCGAGCCCCAGCACTTCGACTTGGTGATTGACGTCCAGATTGGCGGTGGGTTCGTCCAGAAGAATAACCGGTGTATCCTGAGCGAGCGCTCTGGCCAGAACGACACGTTGTCGTTCGCCACCGCTTAGTTCGTCGACGTTGCGGGTCGCGAGGTGTTTCGTCTGTGTTCGTTCTAGCGCCTGGTCGACGAGTTGACGGTCTTCGACTGTCGGTGGGGAAAACCGCGATCGGTACGGCGTTCGCCCCATTTCGACGAGGTGACGGACGGAAAACGAAAACGATAGTGACGTGTCCTGTGGGACGACAGAGACGAGCCGACTGCTTTCGCGCGACGAACAGGCGGACACGTCGATTCCGTCGACGAACACGGAGCCACTATCAGGCTCTTTGACACCACTTATCGCGCGCAAGAGGGTGGTTTTTCCCGCACCGTTTGGTCCGACGAGACCGACGAATCCGCCGGGGTCGATCGATGTCGAGATCGACTCGAGCACCGGCCGCGTTCCGAACGCGACCGTCACCTGATCGATCGTAATCACAGCGAATGCACCTCTCGTCTGAGGAGCAAAAACAGAAAGAACGGGGCGCCGAGCGCCGCCGTAACGATACCGACCGGAACCACGATCGGTCCAGATCTGGCGATGGTATCCGTAATCACGAGAAACGACGCGCCGGCGAGCGCGCTGGTCGGAAGTAAGATTCGGTGATCGGGGCCGACGACGAGTCGCATCATGTGGGGGACAACCAATCCGACGAATCCGATGATGCCAGCGACCGCCACGCCGGCTGCGGTGACGATGCTCGCGACTGCGAGCAGGATGAGTTTCGTCCGTTCTACCTCGATTCCCAGGTGATGTGCGTCCTCCTCGCCGAGTAAGAGAACGTTCAGTTCGCGCGTGTACGCGAGGAGGACCGCCGATCCGAGAACGACGAACGGTGCGGCGAAACCGACGTCACCCCAGTTCGATTCGGCGAGCCGACCCATCATCCAGAGGACGGCCTGTCGAAGCCCGTCGCCGCTGTGTAGGACGAGAAACGAGATCATCGCCCCGAGAAACGCCTGGACGGCGACGCCAGCGAGCAACAGGGTCGCGACCGGGGTTTTGCCGCCGTCGGTCGCGATGGCGTAGACGAGAAAGGCCGTGATCAATGCCCCGGCAAACGCCGCGACGTGCATACCAGCGAGCGGAATGAGTCCTGGAAAGGCGATCATCGCGACGGCGCCGACTGCCGCGCCGGACGAGACGCCGATGATCGAGGGATCTGCGAGGGGATTTCTAAAGAACCCCTGCATCACTGCGCCGGCGATTGCGAGGGCGAAGCCGACGACGGCCGCCAGCAAAATCCGGGGCAGTCGTACGTCCGAGACGATAGATTGGTGGGGACCGTGTACGTCGAATCCGAAGAGCGGTCTGAATTCGGGTGAGGGTGTCGGCATCGATCGGCCGACGTACGGGAGCGACGAACTGTTGAAACTGAGGCCCGTCGGTACCTGAACGGTGTTCAACATCGCCTTCGAGACGGCGAGCGGGTCGATCCGGACGGGACCGATCGCAGCGCTCGCGATGATGCTCGCGACGAGGACCACCGTGAGGCCAGCGGACCAGCAGATCACGCGCCGCCGTTCAACCATTGTTCGCAACCTCGTTTGCATTAGACAAGTATTTATTGAATTGGTGGCGAGCTTCCACCGATGCGAACTCGAACGATCCTACTGGTGGCCCTACTCGTATCCGTCGTCGTGGCGGCCCCGGGAACGGCCGCCGTGGCACCGTCTACCGATGCACAGTCCGTGAGTTCACAGCCCGAGTGTTCGTATCCGGTAACGATGACCGACGTGACCGGAACGGACGTGACGCTTTCTGACCCGCCGGAAACGGTGGTTGCGACCCAGGCCAGTGACGTCCAACTGATGGCCGAACTCGAGGTCGGAACCTCGCTCGTTGGAATGCCGGTCGGTCAGTACACCGATCACTTAGACGTCACGGACGACGTCACCGACATCTCCGAAGACGACGAGATTACGCCGGTCGCAGAGACGATAATCGACCTCGACGCGGACGTCGTTATCGCCGCGAACACCGTATTATTCGTCGACGGATTCGTCGAACAGCTACGTGAGGCAGACCAGACCGTCTACGTTTACGATTCGGCCGAAACACTCGAGGCCGTCCAGGAGAACGTCCGTCTCGCGGGCGTCCTCACGAACGAGTGCGATGCGGCCGATGCGTCCGTCGCCGAGATGAACGAACGACTGGACGTCATCGACGAGGTCGTCGCACAGAGTGACGAGCGACCGCTCGCGTACTACGTCATGGGCGAAGGCGATCTAACGACCGCCGGTGTCGGTACGTTCCAGCACGAGATACTCGAGCGAGCCGGTGTCGAGAACATCGCCGAACGGGCTGACATCGACGGGTGGGAGGAGATAAGCGAGGAGGTCGTCATCGCCGAGGATCCCGAGTGGCTCATCTACGGTGACTATCTCGATGGGCCGCCGGAGATGACCGCGACCGAAGCGACCACGGCGTGGGACACAGACCAGTTCGTCGAAGTGGATAGCAACCAGATGTCTCAACCCGGGCCGCAGGTCGTCGATTCGATCGAAACGATTGCGTCGACGGTCCACGAGGACACCTACGCGGAGGTAACGCGAACCCAGGAATCAACTGATGCAGCCGACGGTGACGACGAGACCGATAACGGCAGCGCGGGCGATGACGATGTGAGTGACGACTCGTCGTCCGACGAGGTCATCCCCGGATTCGGTATCGCCGCGGCAGTTATCGCACTTCTCGCAATTGTCGCTTTCGGTCGACGTCGCCTCTAACCTTCGACGCTTCGATCTGGCGAGGTTCGATTCGTTTGCGAAGAATTTACTCGTTGGCCCACCGAGTGATGGTCATGGTCGAAAACGTCATCTGGCCGGCGTATCTAGACGCAGACCGGACACGGGGCGAGGGTCGACGGGTTCCTCGCGATCTCGCCGTCGATGAGCCGACGATAGACGAGATCGCACAGGCGGTACAGCAGGTCGGATACGATGCGATGATCGAACGGGAGAAAGCCTACTCTCGCGAACCGTGGCGTTCTCGCGGCCGGGTGGTCGTTCGGGGGGCCGAGGATTCGACCAAGAACGATCTCGTTCAGGCCGTCGCGGCGTACGTGTCGGCCATGCGCGAGTGATGCGCCGAGCTGGAACCGTCGTCGAGACGGCGCAGGGATTGCTCGTCTGTCGCGGCGAGAACGTCGAGATCGGCGACGTACTCGTCGACGATACGCTGTCGGAGGTCGGTCGAATCGTCGACGTGTTCGGCCCCGTCGATGCACCCTACTTCGCCGTCACGCCCGACGCGTCCGTCCACCCGCCCCGACTCGTCGGAGACCGTCTCTACGTGAGGTAGCACGTCCGTTCGGAGAACAGAACACAGATAGGACCCCCGCCCAAAGGTGGGCGCGATGAACGATCGAACCCGGACGCTGCTCGCCGTTTTCGCTGTTGTCTCGATCTTTCTCGGCGTACAGCTCGGCGCGTTAGCACTGGTCGAACCGTTCGAACAATCCCACGGGCCCGCCGTCGATAATCCGGACGATCCGACGAATAGTGCCGTCTTCTTCGGCGTCATCCTCGTCGCGACGGCGGTGATGCTCGCGGCGTTCAAGTACGACGCCGAGCGCTTCATCCGGTGGCTGATCGTCGGCGTGAGCGTCATGCTCTCCTGGTTCGTGTTCGCGGAACTGTTCCCCGACCTCCTCGTCGTCGATGGACTGTCCGTCCTGCCGGTGGCCGCCGCAGCCGTCCTCGGCGCGGGGTTACTGGCCTATCCAGAGTGGTACGTCATCGACGCCGCTGGCCTCCTCATGGCCGCCGGAGCGGCCGCCCTGTTTGGAATCAGCTTCGGGCTCCTGCCGGCGCTCGTCTTTCTCGTCGTCCTCGCCGTCTACGACGCCATCAGCGTCTACCGGACCGAACATATGCTCTCGCTGGCCGACGGGGCGCTCGACCTGAAAATCCCGGTCGTCTTCGTCGTTCCGACGTCGCTCTCGTACTCGTACCTGGACGACGACGGCCCGCTCGACGATCCGGAGCCGACGAGTGGGGAACCGATGGCGGATGATTCCGAGACGGAATCGGCCACCGGAAACGGTGGTACGTCTCCGACGGATCGATCCGCCGAGCCACACGAAGACGAGAAGCGAGCGCGAGACGCGTTGTTCATCGGCCTGGGCGACGCCGTGATCCCGACGATTCTCGTCGCTAGCGCCGTTTCGTTCCTCGAGGCGCCAGCGATCGACGTTCCACTAATCGCGCTCACCGTCCCGGCGCTCGGGGCGATACTCGGAACCATCTCAGGACTGGTCGTCCTTATGTACATGGTCTTGCAGGGCCGACCGCACGCGGGTCTCCCACTGTTGAATGGGGGTGCGATTTCCGGGTACCTGCTCGGCGCACTGGCGAGTGGAATCTCGATTACGACCGCACTCGGCCTCTAATTGGCGGTCTTACGGCGACGCCACGGGCTGAGATGGCGAATCTCTGCACATCTTAATCCACCCGATGGTTACGGCAAGCGGTAGTCGGTTCCGTCGGTGCCGTCCTGAACGTCGACGCCCAGCGCCAGGAGTTCATCTCTGAGCTCGTCCGCTCGCTCGTAATTTCCGGCCTCTCGTTCGCGCTCGCGAACGTCCAGGAGCAGTTCGACGAGGTCGTCCGCAATGGTGACGTCTCCGGCCGTCTCACCCGTAAACGAGAGACCGAGAACCGTACCGTATGTCGTGAGTGTGTCGACCGCACGCTTTAGACCTCGGTAGTCGAACGGCCCGTCGGAATCAACGTGTCGGTTGATCGCGCTCGCGAGTTCGAGCAATGCGGTCTGTGCATTACGCGTGTCGAAGTCGTCGTTCATCGCCTCGGTGAAGGCCGCCGTCGACTGCTCGACGGACGTCACCAGCTCGTCGTCGGTGACGGTCGATTGGGCGTCCGGCGAGTCGAGAACCTCGACCGCCGACTCGTACGCCCTGGAAAGTCGCTCCCAGCGCGCCGTCGCCTCGTCGATCGCCGACTCGCGGTAGACCTGTTTGCTATTGTACGAGCCCGCGGTGAGAAACGTCCGGACGACGTTCGCGCCCCACTCGTCGATCGCCTCGGAGACGGTGACGAAGTTGCCGAGGCTCGAGGACATCTTCTCTTCGTCGAGTTCGAAGAGTTCGCAGTGGAGCCAGTAGCGCGCGAATCGCTCGCCGGTCGCGGCTTCTGACTGGGCGATCTCGTTTTCGTGGTGGGGAAAGACGAGGTCACGGCCGCCGACGTGGATGTCGATCGTTTCGCCGAGGTGGGTCATACTCATCGCCGAGCACTCGATGTGCCAGCCAGGTCGGCCCTCGCCCCACGGCGAGTCCCAGGTCTGTGCAGTTTCGCAGGCCTCGGACGCGGGTGCGGCCCCTTCGTGGCGGTGTTCGTCGATCGCCCCGGGCGAGACGCCGTCGGCTTTCCAGAGGGCGAAATCGGCCGGGTGGCGCTTTTCAGATCGCTCCGTCTCGTCGCCCTGCGATTCGATTTCGTCGATCGATTGATTCGACAGTCGGCCGTACTCGTCGAACGTCGTCACGTCGAAGTAGACCGAGCCGTTCGACTCGTAGGCGTACCCGTTCTCGACGAGCGTCTCGATCAGGTCGACGATGTGCGGGACGTGTTCGGAGACGCGGGGGTAGACGTCGGCTCGTTTCAGATTCAACGAACGCATGGCGGCTATCGTCTGGCCGACGTAGCTACGGGCGACTTCGGCTTCGGAGTCGCCGAGGTCGTCTTCGCCGACGCGAGCGACGATCTTCTCGTTGACGTCGGTGAAGTTCTCGACGTGTCGAACGTCGTATCCGAGGTGGGTCAGCCAGCGAGCCATGACGTCGACGTGTACCCACGACCGGGCGTGGCCGAGGTGGGGCGGATCGGACACCGTCAGGCCACAGTAATAGAGGGAAACCGCGTCGGGGTCCCGTGGCTCGAACGGTTCCGTCTCACCCGTCAACGTGTTCGTCACGTGCAGGGTCATCGCGTGGAGATAGCCGCGGGTGACAGATAAAGCGTTGGATGCAAGCCGTATCGAGCTGGAAGCTGCGGGGACGGGGCTTTCGTGGATCCGGGCTTAGTCAGGACGATCGGTCACGGAGTCGAACGCCCGTTCGGTCACTCGTAGTGCGTTCGCGCCGTCGCGTCGGTCGACGACCACGACCGAACTCGAGCCCTCGATAAACGCGGCTGCGGACACCGCGACGTCGGCGAGTCGACAGCCGTCGAGCACGGAACCGAACGACGCGGCGTCGACGTCGCCGGTCGCGAGGATCGCCGTGCTATCGCCGCTACCGGTGCCGAGACACTGGTCTCCGACCCGAACGAGGGCGTCGTCGGGGTCCTCGATGGTTTCGATTCCGCTTTGCATGGTGACGCGAACGTCCCGACTCGTCAGGTGGATCTCCGGCAGTTCCGCCGCGTAGCGCCGGAGCGCCGTCGAAACGGCGTCGACCTCTCCGTCGATGTCCAGAAACCTGGCTACAGCGGTGTAGTTGCAGATGTCGGCACGCAGCGCGTCGACCAGAAACGGAAACTCGTCGACGGCGTCGCGCGTTTCCGCGGCGAGTGACATGTACGCCACCGGGTCGCGGATCTGTATAAATGCGCTGAAATTCGGCGTCTGTGTCGGCTCGGCCTGGCGTTACAGGATCGATCGAAACGCTACCACGGAGACGACGCCGACGGTCAGCGCGAGCAGGATGTTCTCGGTTTTCCAGGCGACGACGAGGACGACACCCGCGGCTAGCCACTCGGCCGGTCCACCGGAGACGAGTTCCGGTCCGAGGATGGCCACGACTATCGCCCCGGGGAGGACGGTGAGACCAGCTTCGAGGCGCGCCCCTACTTCGATTCGACTCAGAATCCACAGCCCGCCCACCTTCGTCGCCACCGTCGCTAGCGCCATGGCGAGGATGACGGCGACGACGACCGGATCCAACCCGAACGTCATTTCAGCCATCGTATCTGATCACCTCGACGACGGCGGCGGCGAGTCCGCCACAGATGATGTACCACTGACCGGGCAGGATCGAGGCGGTACCCACCGAGACGAACAGCGCGACCAGCCAGGGGCGGAGGCTCGATCGCCCCTCCCACAGCTCGACAGCGAGTGCGACGAAGACCGCCGCGAGTACGAAATCCAGGCCCACGCTGGCGGGATTCCCGATCGCCCCTCCGGCGATCGCACCGACGACGGTCGAGGCGACCCAGAACAGCCAGATCGCAACGCCGCTCCCGACGAGAAACGCTCCCCGCCCGCTGCCCGACTTGAGGTCGGCCATCGTTAGCGCCCAGTTCTCGTCGGCCATGAAGTACAAACTTCCGTACGCTTTCTTCGGGTCCAGGCGGTCGAACCACGGTGCGAGTGCCGCGCCCATGATCGAGTACCGGAGGTTGATCGCGATCGTCGCCGCGAGGATCGTTCCGATGGGGATCGGATCGGCCCAGAGTTCGACGGCGACGATCTGGGACGCCCCCGCGAGGACCGTTGCACTCATCAGCGCGGCCTCGGTGACGCTCAATCCTGCTTGGCGCGCGAGCATTCCGAACGCGACGCCGTAGCCGGCCACGCCGAGCGCAACTGGGAGGCAGGTAAGAAACCCGGCACGAACGCCCGCTCGATCGAACGTGATTGGATCCGATCCGCGGACGGCCGGCGCTCGTTCGGCCGAATCAACCGACGGTTCGTCCGACCGGTCGCGGGTTGGCGTGTCGTTCGAAGCGGGTGGTTCACTGGGCATCTAGGGACGGCGCCTCTTCCACTGAGTTTCCGGGAACGATGTTGCGTTCACAGGACGTCTGTGAACGGTGATACAGTCACTGAGTTTCTGTAGACGGTGAATCTTTCTGGGCCGGGTTCGATACCGGTTCACGGCCGGCGACTGGGTTCCATCATCGCGGGGTGATGATTCCGCGTTGCTCCGGTTCGGACCCTGATGCGTATATCCCTCTCGGAAGGGGCGAACGATGACGTGATTCTGTGGTGATAGTCTCGATTGAGGACTGGGTGTACGGGTTACACTGATTCGCCGGTCTCGCGTGCGAGTCGTTCGAGGAACTCCTCGACGTAGGCGTGTCGCCGTTCGGCGAGTTCGCGACCGGCGTCGGTGTACATCCGATCGCGAAGCGAGAGGAGTTTCGACTCCACGTGAGCCACCGTCGAGTCGGTAGACACGGCGCGAGCGTTCCGGTCGACGTACACGGGGTCGTGAATCGGTTGTCCGTACTCACTCCCGTGAGCGATCGCGCGGGCGATTCCGATGGCACCGATCGCGTCGAGATTGTCCGCGTCGCTAACGAGCTTCGCTTCGGGCGTCTCAGGGTCGACGTCGTTCGAGTAGCGGTGAGCGCGGATGCAGTGACAGACGGCATCGACGGTGGCGGGGTCGTACCTAGCGAGTATCGACCTCGCTTCGGTCGCTCCCCAGGTCGCGTGGTCTTCGATTGAGCCGGCCGCTTCCCGCGTCCGTCCGATGTCGTGGAGGTACACCGCGAGTTCGACGACCGTCTCACAGGCGTCGTCACGATCTTCGAGGAGCGTCTCGGCGAGCCGTTTGACCCGGACGACGTGATTCCAGTCGTGTGCGGGCTGGGCATCCTCGAAGTACGATCGGGCGATGGTTCGAATCTCCGCGTGACTCGTCTCGTTCATCGCCTTAGCGTCCACCGTATCAGTACGCCTTCGTCCAGCTCCTCGACGCGATCGAGCGATAGTTCGGGGAACGAGTCGACGAACCCGTCGCCGTCAGCCAGCGTCGGCGCGTCCCGCCCACCGATCACTGTCGGGCCCACGAAGGTGTACAGTTCGTCGACGAGACCGCACTCGAACAGCGAGAATATCAGTTCTCCGCCCCCTTCGACCAGAACCGTCTCGAGTCCCGCCTCCTGTAGCGCGGCGAACGCCACGAGGAGATCGACGCGTTCCGCGCCGGCGGTCACGAGCCTGGCGTCGTTCGAGGCGAGTTCCGCCCGGCGGTCGGCCGGTGCGTTCTCGCTCACGAGCAGGTAGGTTTCGGCGTCGTCGTTCACGACGGACGCGTCGGTTGGTGTCCGAGCTCGCGAGTCGGCGACGACGCGGGCCGGGTTGGCCGGCTGACCGGTTTCGACGCGTTCGTCCCGTCGCGTCGATGATTTAACGGTCAGCGACGGATCGTCCGCGAGAACCGTTCCGACGCCGACGACCACGGCGTCACACTCGGTTCGCAACCGATCGACGCGCTCGAAATCGTCGGGTCCGCTGATCGCGTGCTGGACGCGCTCTCTGGTCGAGAGTTTCCCGTCAGCACTCATCGCGGCGTTGACGATGACGTGCATAGTCGAACGGAGGATCGGATACCAGCGTACATAGTCGATTCGATCGACCGACCGTCGACCGCGATCGCGAGTACCCCTGACCGAAGATTGAATCGATGCTGCGGGTGATATCCTCGACCGTTCTGTCGAACGGACAGTAACAGCGCTGTGTATGTGAAGGTGAAGAACAAAACACGCACACTGAGTGTCGTATAATCGTGACTGTCTCACGTGAAAGATTGACTCGTCGTTCGGTACAGCGGGTGGCCTGTCGAGCGGTTACCGCCGCTGGGTCGGTCCTCCGAGGGTGATGGGTGTGTCAGAGGACGACTGTACCGTGTTTCGATGTAGCGATGGGTATTACCGAACGGAGTGGCAAACCGAGCGCCTCATTCGGAAGGGTCGGTGGTGTGCGTGTATGCGCGAGTCGCCGTCGGGTCTCTGGCTCGTAGAGCGAGCTGACGGACGGTTGCTAGCGCTTTCGCCCGTACCGGTGTGGACGCTGCCCGACTGGATCGAACTCAGGGCGGGCGCGGTCGGGGTGTGGGTCGTCGATCGTCGTCGAGCGACGCCGATCAATCGCCACGTCGAACCGACCGCCGACGTTCCGAACGTACCTCAACGGTGAGTATGTTCATGGGATCGATTCTGTGTGCTGAATCGAACGTATCCGTGTGAAGCGTCGACACGTCCTCGGATCGATCGGCCTCGTCGGGTCTCTTCCGATCCTTGGGTACGCTTCTCGATCCACCGGTGAGACGCTTCGAGTTCGGTTCTTTCGAACGAAACGCGTGGAAGCCGATCCAACCGTGGCGTCGGTCGTCACGACGCTGCTCGAACGGACGCTGCAGTATCCGTTCTGGTCAGTGGAGGTGAGCGACGGGGGCGTCGTCTCGCTCTCTCGAGAGCACGCGGCGCGATCGATAACGAGCGGTGAGTGGCCACGAAAGCTCGGGGGCGGTGCCATCGGTGCGAACGACCTTTCGCCGGTCTGGGACGTCAATCTACTCGTGACGGCGAGCGAACTGAGTGACGGACCGACCGGGTACGCGATTCCACACGTGGCGGCCGTCAGCGGCGGCCATCACCTCGCGAAGCTCGACACGACGGATATCACGGCCCGACCGCGAGCCATCACGGGCCCGTCCTTCAGCGCACACGTGCTCGTTCACGAGGTCGGTCACGCGCTCGGGTTGGCCCACGAGCACGGTGAGGTGTATCGAGCGGACGACGCCTACGTGGCCACGCCGATGATTTCGACGTACGCCTGGAACGATGTGTACGAGCGGACGCGCTGTGGCGACCGGTTCCCACACCCTGCGCTCCTCGAAGACGCGGATCGAAAACTGGACTTTCGCTACGGTAATTGTGCTCGCGAGGCACTACGCGCGTACCGCGGAAGCCACCTTCCGTAACGGACGATCGGACGGGGGACAGTCAAACACCGTTGCTCACTAGACTGACTGACACGAGTATCGATAGCCGATCAACTGGGCGATTACTCGTCGTCCTGGGCGGAATCCTCACCGCGCGCGAAGCTCGCCTGTGGCGTCTCCGCGTTCGTGGAGGTCGCCGGTCCGTCGATCAGGGATTCGAAGTCGTCGACCTCGTCGTACTGGTCCTGATAGACCAGCGCGGTTTTCCCGAGCGTGGTGATCTCGTAGAGACCGGAACGCTTCGCCGGTCCGATCTTGTCGACGAGTCCGTAATCTTCGAGGACTGGCAGACGCGTGTTGATGTTCTTTCGGCTCTTGCCCGTGTGGGAGGCGAGATTCGTCGCGACGTTACGACCTTCCGCTTCGAGTGCTTCCAGGATCAGGAAGTCAGTTGGTTGACGTAATTTCATCGGTTGTGATCTCCGGTATCTAGTTTCGTTTCCGATGGTGATAAACTCTTTCGGCTCCGAACGGTGCGTAACCAAAAAAGGTTAGGTGTGACTATTACGTTTGGCACACCATTCAGAGTGGTCAACGTGCGAATCGATCGCTCGGAGAACAATCGGAACCTGGTCGGGCGTCTCGAGTCGAACCGACCCACGTGAGGGACGCGTCGGTCCGACCAACACGCCTACTCCGTCCGGTTCGACGATCTCGAACGCGTCTTCGTCCGTCCGATCGTCTCCGATAAAAACGGAGAGGGTGTCGGGCGGACACTCGCGCTCGAATAGTTCCACGACCGATCCTTTCCCCCACTCGATCGCTGGGGCGAATTCGACGATCGACTTGCCGGTCGAAACGCGAACGCGGTCACCACAGAGTTGATCGAGTGTTTCGCGCACGCGCGATTCGATTACCCCGCTGAGCGAGTCGGGAGCCGTTCGATAGTGTACCGTTCCGCTCAATCGCTTGTGCTCGACGGCTACCGCGGGTACGTCCGCGAACGTCGTCTCGAGGACGCCACAGCAGGTGGCGATCTCTCGACTCGCCCTCGCCGCGATCGGGTGAATCGCGCGACGGTAGCTCGAGTTTTCGCCGGGTTGCGCCGTGGGACGGTCGATTTCGAGTCCGTGATTCCCCGCCAGCAGGACGGGCGGTTCGATTCGCGGGCGGAGATCGTCCAACCCGCGCCCGCTCACGATGGCGACCGTGACGCGCGGATTACGTGAGAGTGTCTCAACGATTCGGCGGTTCGCCTCGGTCATACGCGCCGCGCCGGGTTCGTCGACGATCGGAGCGAGCGTTCCGTCGAAGTCGAGCCCGCAGAGGACGTGCGGGGCACGTTCGAATCGCTCGACGAGCGAGTCCATCACGGTGTCGACGGGAGCCGGGATGTCGCGACGCAACTCGTGGGGTTCGCTGTGTTGACGAGAGTGCATCGAGATCGCCGGTCACCCGTCTCCCGCGTTAGGACCCGTCACGGAGAGCTGGGGTCTCGTTGCGACCCATCGGAGCGTCTCGAACTGTTGGGCCATCCACCAGTCGATATCTCGCTCGTGGACGCGTTGCCTGAGCCGTCGCATTCGACTCGATTGCTCCGCTTGGCAAGCGGTGAGCGCCTCGTGTATCGTGTCTGAGATTCCGTCTGGATCGGACGGATCGACCGTGTACGCCAGGTCGCCGAGCTGGGAAGACGCACCCGCGTGCTCGCTCAGACAGAGCGCACCGGTGTTGTCGATGCTCGAGGCGACGAACTCTTTCGAGACGAGGTTCATCCCGTCGAGATGCGGTGTGACGAGCATCAGATCCGCGCGTCGATACAGATCGACGAGGACTGGACGCGCGAGATAGGATTCGGTGTACACGATCGGTTCCCAGTCGTCGGTACGAAACCGGTCGTTGACTCGGTCAACGGCCTGACGAACGCGTTCCCCGTGTTCGGCGTACGCGGGAATGGTCGTCCGACTCGGAGTCGCCGTCTGGACGAAGACCAGCGATTCACGCCACTCGGGATGACGCTCGAGCAAGCGTTCGACGGCCTCGATCCTGGCCGGGATCCCCTTCGAGTAGTCGAGTCGATCGACGCCGAGACAGAGGACGTCGCAGTCGGGGATATCGAGACAATCCGTCGCGCTCGCCGCTGGTCGTTCGTCGCCGAGCTCATCGAACGCGTCCGATCCGGACCGGCCGTGTCTGCCCTCTGCGATGGCGTAACTCTCCCGCGCGTGTCGGTCGGCGTCGATTCCGAGTGGCGTCGCGGTGACGTAAGTCTCTCCGCGTTCGTGAGTAATCCGACCCGCCTCCTTCTCTACGGTCGCGTCGGGTCTGAAGCGCTCGACGCTATCGAGAAAGTTCTCGACGTACCGGTCGACGTGAAAGGAAAGCAGGTCGACACCGAGCAACCCGTCGACGAGTTCTGTCGACCGCGGGCAGACGCCGAAGGTATCCGGGGTCGGCCAGGGAATGTGCCAGAACTGTCCGATCGTCGTCGATTCCGGCGTTCGATCGTCGATACCGGCCGGTGTGAGCGCGAGATGGTAATCCTGTAACCATATCAACGTCTCGCCGTCTACGTGTTCGGCGGCGCAGTCGGCAAACCGTTCGTTTACGGCTTCGTATCCCTCGAAATCTCCTACACGAGAGACAACTTTCTCGGGGAACTCGTGACAGAGTGGCCACAGCACTCGGTTGCTGAAACCCTCGTAGTAGGCGTCGACGGTGTCCTCGTCGAGCCACACGCGTCGGAGGGTGTACGACGGGTCGTCCGGCGGAACCCGCACGCAGTTTCGATCGTCGACGACGGTTCGATCGGCATCGCCGTCACCCCAGGCGATCCACGTCCCTCCGACGCGCTGTAACACGGGATCGAGCGCGGCGGTGAGTCCGCCCGTCGGTTGATCGACGACCACGTCACCGTCGCCCCACCGGTGTCGATACGGCTGGCGATTCGATACGAGAACGAGCGAGTCGAACTCCTCGAGCGCGTTCCGGCTACGTTCCATCAGTGAACCCGCTTGCGTCGGCCCATCGGCTCTCTCGTTTCGATCGTGCTCGAACGTACGCATTCACCATACCAACCTCGTCACGACCGGTTCTTGGCGCGCTTGCAGACGCCGGGACCCTATGACTCCGGTCGGGTTCGATGACCGTCTTCGAGATCGCAATCGCTCGAACGCGAACGAATCCAGTCGACGTTCTCCAGACCGAACCCATCGACCGATGTGAAAACTAATGAATTCTAGTAATAGTACAACTCGACTTCGTGCCCGCAGTTTCGACACGACGTATCGAGGCCCTGTAATCGGGCCGCATCGGGGTCGACGTCCGCGACGATACCGGGACCGGGTGGGACGGTCGCGGCAACCTGGGCCTCACAGCGGGGACACCCGACCTGCACGGCTCTTTCGTTCGTACCAGACATGACCGCGGTGTAGGTGCGTCAGGCGATTAGTTATCGAGCGTGTACGAACGGACCGTCACGCGTTACGACGCCCGTATCGAATCGATTTCCGCGCACTATTTCCCGAGATAGACCCCCAGTTGGGAGGAACGATCTTCGCCGCATACTCTTCGCGCAAATCGGTAGCTGACGATTACCGAATCGGAACGGACTCGATAATTAACGACGACCGGGGCGAAGGCCGCGCCAGTGGAGTCGTTCGACCGAGATCGTCTCACCGATCACGTCACGGACGAGGTCGGGCAGACGTCGTGCGTGATAGACGGTCCCCAACGAGGAGCGATCTCGCCGTGAGTGATCGCGTCACTGAGCGGGTACTCCCAAGTCACCCGATTCGGATCGTGGGAACGACGGATCGGATCGAACGAATCCGTCGGTCGATCGAACGGGGATTCGGCGCAGAGGCCGTCTCGATCGCCCGGGATCCAGCGGACGCACTGTCTCGCGAGGACGTCGGCTGTTTCGTCTGTGACGCCAGCGACGAATCGATCGATCGACCGATCGAGCGGCTACGCGAACGATCTGAGGCGCCGATTCTCGCGCTGGCGTCCGATCGAACCGACGCGGCGATCGAGGCCGGTGCAACGGACGTCGTCGAGCCCGACGCATCGGTTCCGGTCGTCCGAAACCGGATCCAGTCGGTGATCGACGCTTCGCGTTCGAACGGGGGTGGCCAATCGCGGGCTCGTCTCGAATCGATTTACGCCGCAACCAGCATCGGGATCGTCGTAAGCCGCGATCGGGAAATCACATGGGCGAGCGAGAGCGTCGATCGGGTGATCGGCTACACGCCGTCCGAGTTGAACGGGCTTGATCTCACCGAACTGCTCCATCCCGACGACCGATCGGCCCTGACCGACACAATCGCGTCGATCGCCGATTCACCGCTCGACGACTCGGCGGAGCTTCCCTGTCGAGTCCAACACGGGGACGGCCACTACCGAAGTCATCACCTGATCGCGGTCAACCGTCTCGAAGATTCCGCCGTCGACGGCATCGTCTGGACGATCGAATCAGCGGGCCCGGCTGAGCGAGCGCGAGAGCGATCGATTCGTTCTGACGATTCGGTCGTCGGGGAAGAGTCGGCGTCGCATATCGAACGATTCGACGACCCGGTGGTCGTCCTCGACGATACCTGGACGATACTGGCGGCGAACGAGGCCGCAGCGTCGTTGTTTTCGGCCGGACCGGAGGACCTAAGCGGGGGTTCGATCTGGGAACGATTTCCTCCCGACACCATCTCCACCTGGTACGAACGACTCACCGAAGCGCGAGAGCGAGGGTCGTCGCTGTCGTTCGTCGTCGCCGGGCGGGTCGACGGGGAAACGCTTTCCGTTCGCGTCTATCCCGCCGACGAGTCGACCGTCGTCATCGTCCGGAAGCGTGCGGAGACTGCGATTTCTGACCTTCGCGAGCGACTCGAGCGCCACGCGATGGTGCTCGATGCGGTTCCGGGGCCGACCGTCCTCGTCGAGGACGGACGAATTGCCCTGGCCAACGCCGCCACGTTCGAACACACCGGACGCGACGCGATCGCCGGTCACACCCTCTCGTCGGTCTTCGGTCCCGACGTCGCCGCGGCGATCGAATCGCGCGCAGATTCGAGAATCCGTCGAATCGATCCTATCGAGTGGCGACCGGGAACCGGCCGCGTGATCGATCTATCGGTCCTCCCACTCGGCGAATCTAGTGCGATCGTCACCGGACGGGACGTGACGGATCAGCGGTCCGTGCTCCGAGGAATAGACGAACTCGCGGAGATGGCGAGCGCTCTCGAGGGTGCCTCGAATCGAAGCGCGGTTCAGCGGATCGTCCTCGAGGGGGTCCGACGGTCGCAGTCGCTAGATCACGCGGTCTGGTACGAGCGGCGCGATTCCCGACTGTCGCCGGTGGCGAGTTCGAGCGAGAACGATCAGCTCGATCCCCGACCGCTTCAGTTCGACCCGGAGTGGTTCTCGACCGTCGGGACGGACGCGGCCACGTCGATCGATTCGGGGATCGAGATACCGATAGACGATTCGACGGCCCTCGCGGCGGCGCTCGCCGTTCCGATCACCGACTCGACCCTCGTGCTGGCGGGAAACGCCGTCTCAGAAACGGAGCCATCAATCGACGAAGACGAGGCGGAGCCGGTCGAATCCCAACGGATCGACCCATCTATCGAGGCAGGACCGGAGATCGCATTCGAGGCGGTCGGTTTCGGCCCACGAGCCCTCGGCACGCTGTCCGGCCGACTCGGTGCACTGTCGCTGGCTTACGCGGCCTGTCGCGCCGATCGCGAGGACCTCGTCTACGAACGCGACCGACTGGCCGCGCTCGACGAAGAGATCGAACGCGTAACCGAGCGCCGTCGGGCAATAGTTCGATCGATTCGATCGACCGAAACGCGAGCTGAACTCGAATCGACAGTTTGTGAGCAACTCGCCGCTATCTCTGGCGTCGGCGTCGCCTGGATCGGGGCCGCATCCGGGGACTCGGTCGTCGCCAGTGCGTCATCGGGATCGGCGAGCGACTACGTGTCTGAGGTGTTTCCACGGCATCGATCCAACTCGGACGAACCCGCCGTTCGGGCGATCAGTCGGGACGAACCGGTGGTCGTCGAGGACGTCGAGACGTCGTCGACCGAGGACTGGTCGCTCATCGCTCGACGATACGATCTCTCATCGATGGTCGCGATTCCGATCACTGGGCGGACGATCACCCACGGTGTACTCTGCGTCAACACCGTAGATGCGTTCAGCAAAGACGACGTTCTTCCATCGAGCTGTGCCGACATCGCCACGGCGTGCGGACTGGCAATCGATGCGATCGAGGCGCGACGGGCGCTTCTCTCGTCGGACCGACTCGAACTCGATCTGTCGGTTCGCGACGGGACCGACGAACCGCTCTCTCGTCTCGCGATCGAGATGGATCGGTCGATCCTCGTCGACGCGGTTGCCTCTGGCGAGACGCTGACGACGGTCTATCTCAGCGTTCACGGCGCGAGCGGCCAGGAGGCTGCCGACGTCGCCGAATCGATCGACTCGGTTCGAGCGGTTTCCGTCCTCGACGAGTCCGATAACGGGCGCCTCGAACTCGAACTCGAGGGTCCGACGGTGCCGGACGTCCTCTCCGAGTTCGGTGTGACGGTTCGATCGATCGACGTCGACGACGATGGCGCGACGATTCGCGTCACTCTTCCGGCCGATCGATCGGTTCGGCGCGTCGTCGACGCCGTTCGGTCGGTCGTTCCGTCGATCGAGCTTCGTGCCCGTCGTCCCGTCGCTCGTCACGCCGACGGTCCCGGTCGCCATGATATCCTCGGAGAGCTGACCGACCGCCAGCGCGACGTGTTGCGAACGGCTTACGCGGCTGGATACTTCGAGTGGCCGCGAAACCGATCCGGTGAGGAAGTCGCCGATCGGCTCGGGATCTCGCAACCGACCTTTACCAGACACTTTCGAGCGGCCGAACGGGCTGTCTTCGGTCGATTGTTCGAGGATACGTGAACCGAACGATCTCGCAGAACGCGACGGAACGACCTGATCCGAGGCGGAGAAATGACTCATTTCACCGACTCGGTCGATGCCGTTTCGGTGGGTCGATGAATACATATAGCCCATTCGGCGGTAACCCGACACTATATAGCCTCTGGAACGATGCATCCGGCGTGATAAACGCCGTTCATGGAAGTTGACGGGGAAACTCCCGCTTACTCGTTCGGTAACGTCCGATTTCGACGCCACTACCCGCGGGGGCGATCAGAATGAGTACGGACGCTCGCGGACGCGTGGAAGCACCGACGCAACTCCTGGACTCCCAGGGGATCGTCGCCGAAGTTCACCTCGATCACGAACGCCTACTATTGCGCCCAACACTTCGTGAACTCGGGGACGTCTCGATCGTTCCCGGAAACCGCGCCCGTCGCGACGGACGCGAGTACCAGTTCGTCTCTATCAGGACGGACTCCGTCGTCGAACTGGATTCGGTTCTGGCAACCGACCCGACCGTCTCGAACCCGATGCTCGTCGAGCGCCACGCGGATCGGCTCGTCTATCGCGTCGAGTTGACGCCCGACGTGATCACGCTCGACGGCGCGATCGCCGGACACGGTGGGCGGATCCGAGAGGCGACCGGGACGCAGACGGCGTGGATTCTCAAACTCAGGCTCCCCTCCCGGGAGGCGTTGATCGACTTCAACGACGAGTGTAAACGAGACGGGATTTCGGTCCGCGTCACGCAGTTGCGAACCGACGACGGGGAGACGCCGACCTGTCTCGGGCTGACCGACAAACAACAGGAGCTGCTGACGGTTGCCTACGAGGAGGGTTACTTCGACGTTCCTCGCGGCATCTCCCAGGACGAACTGGCAGCGAAACTCGGCGTCTCGAAATCCGCTATTTCCCAGCGACTCCGACGGGCGATGACCGAACTCTGTGCGTCGTCCTTCGGCCCCGGATCCAGGTAACGCTCTCACTCGAGCCGGAGATACTGTCTATCGTACTCGGGTTTACCCTGGCGCGGATAGATCGAGATGAACGACTCGGGTGGGAGCGACGCGAACACGTTGGGCAAGCCGTCGAGCTGTCCGTGCCAGCCGATGTCGCCCGGTCTCGGTGAAAGTGCGACGACGAGATCGTCCTCCGTCGTCCGCTCTGCGAGCGTCGGTTCGAGATCGTTCCAGTCGGCGACCGATTCGAACTCGATGGTGATCTCTTCGGCGACGAGACCGAACAGCTTCTCGTACTGGTGGGCGCTACCCCCGACGACGTAGGCCGTGATCGGAACGCCGAGGCTCGATCCGATTCGCTTGACCGCGTGTACGCTCTCGTAAAACCCTTCGTGGTGGTCGACGCCGCGAGGGAGGACGAGGTGTATCTCCCTGGTCGTGTTGATCGGGTGTCCTAACCGGGAGATGAATACCGGTAACGTCGTCCGTTGGAGCACCTGATCGATAACGCTGCCGAACAGCCGTCTCTGGACGGTTTGCTGGGCGTCCCACCCCATGATGATCTGGTTCGCTCGCACCTCCATCGCGCCCTGAACGATGCCGGATGCGACGTTGTGATTGATTCTGGTTTCCGTCTCGATTGGGACCTCAGCGGCCGCCCCGAAGGCCGCAATCTCGTCTAGATCTTCGTTGACAGTGGCGATTCGATCCTCGGGCGCCTCGCCGCGAGTCGGACGAACGACGGTGAGTACGTGGACCGGCTCGGTCCCACGGTCGCCTTTGAGAACGAACGCGAGTTCTAGGAGCCATTGCTGGCGTTCGGCGTGGTGTGAGAGCGGAAGCAAGATGTTGGGATCGAGTGGATCGTCACCTTCCGCGGCGACGTCTCGATCGAGCGCCAGTCTCGTCGCGGCCCGCTCGGTCACGAGCGGACTGATGACGGCCGTCACGAGCATCAACAGGACCACCGCGTTCAGCACCTCCGTCGAGAGCGGATCGAAGATTCCCTGCTCGACGCCGACCAACGTGATCGCCAGCGCGGCGGCCGCTTGTCCCGTCGAAAGCCCGAAAATCGTGTTTCGTTCGTGTGTCGAGTACCCCTGGTACCGGGAGACCAGTGCGGCGGCGAAATACTTCGTCACGAGCATCACGCCCAGGACGACCGCGGCGATCTGGAGGGTCGTGACGCCGTCGAAGATGACGGCGGGATCGACCAGCATCCCGACGTGCAGTAAGAAGAACGGGATGAAGAAGGCGTTGCCGACGAATTCGACCCGGTTGATCAACGTCCCACCGCTCGGGATGAGGCGGTTGAGCGCCAGTCCGGCGACGAACGCCCCGAGAATCGCTTCGAGCTGGAGTACGTCTGCGAGGCTCGCCGCCGCGAAGATCGCGACCATGACGAAGAGAAACTCGAAGTAGCTCTCTTCGCTCATATTCTGGAAGAAGCGACGCGTGAGCGGCGGAACGAGTAGCCAGATTGCAGCGAAGAGAACCCCCAGGGCGACGAATACTTCGAGCAGAATAATCGCCGAGAACCCATCGACCGCCGACCCGATGACGATCGCGAGGACGACGAGCGCCAGTGTGTCGGTAAACAGAATGCCGCCGAACACCGCCGTCACCGCGCGGTTTTTTGTCACGTTGAGTCGGTTAACGATCGGATACGCGAGCAGGGTGTGTGACGAGAAGACGGCGGCGAGTAAGAGCGCGGCCAGGATGTCGAAATCGAGTACGACGACGCCGAGGATCGTACCGATCGCAAATGGGAGCAAGTAACTCGTCAGTCCGAAGACGGCGGCGTCTTCCGGCGATTCGAGAAATCGTTGCAAATCGAGTTCGAGGCCGACGGTAAAGAGCAAGTAGATGAGACCGACCGTCCCGAGCAGTTCGATCGCGTCGGTGTGTTCGATCACGCCCAGCGCGTTCGGTCCGAGCGCGACGCCGAAGAGTACGATCCCGACGATGCCCGGTTGTCCGAGTCGCTTGATGAGTAACGGGCCGAGTAAAAACGCTCCCATCGCGATCGCGAAGACGAGTACCGGCTCTTCGAGCGGGAGCGTCGGCGACGAGGTTGCGACAGTCATCATCATTGCGACAGTCATCATCGAAGAGAACCTAGAATTGTGGGTGTCGATCGTCTTGATGGGTACCGAAGACGTCGGTCGTATCGAGCTGTCTGTACGTCGCTGGTGTTGGCGACTCACCTTAACTGTCTCGAAGTTCGTAGGGAAACCGTATCGGTAGAGCGACGGCCGGCGGATTCATCCTCTCTGCTGTCGACGGGTTCCGGTACCGCCCGAACGGTGATGAGGCGAAGACGAGTCGAACTACTCCGTCGGACGAGCGAACGGTACGAATCAGTTCGTGACCTAGGCCGACGCTCGTCCCGGGTTGGGTAGTATTCATCCAGCTCTCACGGCGACGATCAGTCCGATCCGGTGGGTGTCGGTATAGGCACGCCCAACTGGGAGGTGGTCAGAACGTAGTCTCTCTATAGTAATGGAACGATCCGTGTTCTCGACCACTATGGCAGAACGTCCGTTGACGAACGTCAGTTATCGATCGGGTGATGGGGCCCGCTCATCGAGAACGGACTGGATACGTACCGTCGTCTACTGTGTCTCGACCAGCGAGTTCGAACTGCCCCGACCGAAAAATTGCGCCGAGGTGTGTCGCTGATGTGCGGTATCATCGGTCGAGTCGGACGCGACGAAGCGATCGACTCGCTACTCACCGGCCTCGAAAACCTCGAGTATCGCGGCTACGATTCCGCGGGAATCGCGGTTCAAAACGGCGCCGGGATTAACGTCGAGAAACAGTCGGGCAAGGTGTCCTCACTCACCGATTCGATCGATCGGAACGACCTCGCTGGTCGTCTCGGAATCGGTCACACTCGCTGGAGTACGCACGGACCGCCTACCGACGAGAACGCACACCCACACACCGACTCGACGCGCGACGTCGCCGTCGTGCACAACGGTATCATCGAAAACTACGCGGAGATCCGATCGCGGTTGCAACGCGCCGGCTACGAGTTTACGAGCCAAACCGACACGGAAGTCGTTCCGCACCTCATTCAGCGAAATCTCGACCGAGGAGTGGAGGCCGAAACCGCCTTCCGTCGGGCGATCGACGAACTCGAGGGGAGCTACGCGATCGCCGCCATTTGTGACGGTGAAGACGAACTCTACGCGGCTCGTCAGGGTTCGCCGCTGGTGGTCGGTATCGAGGGTGATGGCTACTTCCTCGCGAGCGACGTCCCCGCTTTTCTCGAGTACACGGACACCGTCGTCTACTTAGAAGACGGCGACTTCGTCACCCTTCGGTCGAACGGGGTTCGGATCACCGATCGTGACGGAAACCCGGTTCGTCGAGACCGACACACCGTCGACTGGGACGCCGAGGAGGCCGGAAAGGGAGAATTCGACCACTACATGTTAAAGGAGATAACGGAACAGCCGACATCGCTGGCTCAGTCGATCGAGGGCCGATACGATCCGCACACTGGGTCGGTCACGCTCGACGATCTGGAGACCTTCGAGGGAATTTCTCGCGTCCTGCTCGTTGCGTGTGGCACGTCGTATCACGCAGCCCAGTACGGGACGATCGCGCTCCGCCGGTCCGGCGTCGCGGCCGATGCGATCCTGGCAAACGAGTTCAGTCTCGCCGCGCCGCCGATCGACGAGGAGACGCTCGTGATCGCGGTCACACAGAGCGGCGAAACCGCGGATACGCTCACGGCGGTGCGGCAGGCGGCCGACCGTGGCGCGAAGACGCTGTCGGTGACGAACGTGGTCGGCTCGAGCGCCGCTCGAGAGACCGACCAGCAACTGTTCATCCGCGCGGGTCCAGAAATCGGCGTCGCTGCGACCAAGACGTTCTCCTCCCAAGCGGTGTTACTCACGCTCCTCTCGCACCGAATTGCGACCGATACGACCGGCTCTTCGAGCCTTCCCATCGGGCAGTTGTGCGTGGAACTGGAGCAGTTACCGGCGCTCGTCGAGACGCTCATCGAAGCGAGCGATGCGCGATCGATCGCCAGACGATACCGCGATCAGGAGTCGTACTTCTTCATCGGCCGGGGATTCGGCTATCCGGTCGCCAGCGAAGGCGCGCTCAAGTTCAAAGAGATCACGTACGAACACGCCGAAGGATTCGCCTCCGGCGAATTGAAACACGGCCCGCTCGCACTCGTCACCCCGGAAACGCCCGTGTTCACCGTGTTCACGGGAGAGGAAGACGAAACGACGCTCGCTAACGCCGCCGAAGCGACCACGCGGGGCGCGCCGGTGATCGCGATCTGCCCGGACGGGCACGACGCCATCCAGACGGCCGATGCCCACCTCGCGATCCCGGACGTAAACCCCTTGCTCTCGGGCATTCTCGCGACGATACAACTACAACTCGTCTCCTATCACGCGGCCGCGTTGCTCGACAGGGAGATCGACAAGCCAAGAAACCTCGCCAAGAGCGTCACCGTCGAGTGAGACCGCGATCAGGCGGTTCGACCGGACGTCCCGGATCAGACGGTTCGACCGGACGTCCCGGATCAGACGGTTCGACCGGACGTCCCAAACGAAGCTGGTAGACCGGCTTCAATCGTAGAATAATGTGGTACTTACCGGTGGAAATGTTGAATTATCGCCCGACGTGACCGTCGTGTCTGGGTGACCGTCCGTCTCATCGACGTCGGACCGTCAGGTGTCAGCGACTGTCACGAACGCTGGTATGCGGTCTATAATAAATAGGGTTTCATCGAAATCCGTGATCGATGCCGGCGAACCAGGATACCAAGTGGACCCCGCTCGAACAGACGTCACAGACTTCCGCGCCACGCTGTGTCAACTGCAATAACCGCGTGACCCGCCAGTTCGCGCGCGTCTTCGGAGACAACCGGGACGTCGTACACGCCTGCCCGGAATGTTCGACCTACCGGGAGATGAAGACGTCCGACTTCATCCCCAAAGCCCATCGGTAGCTCGTCGGGTGCGTTCAGACGAACTTCTGGTAGCGATCGACCAGGCGATCGAGACCGAACGCGCCGCTCGTGACCGTGTAGTGGGTCGCCAGTCGCGGATTGAATTTCGCTTTGTACCGATTGATGCTCGGAACTCCCGCCCCGACGAGATCGTAGCGTTCAGCCCCGCGTTCGATTCCCTCACACATCACGTGCCAGTCGAGGAGGTCGTTGACCGCGACGTCGACGTCGCGATCGATTTTGACGCCTCCCTGCCAGCGTAGCAACGTGGTGTCTGATTCGAGCACGAGGATCCCGCCGTGAAATTCCCCGTCTATCGTACAGACGTACGGTCGAAGCGCGCCGTCGGGAAGCGCCTCGTACAGCGAGCGTACGTACTCGGGTGAGAGCTGAAACGGCCGGCCCTGGCTCTCGTACCTCGCGGCCACCTGTCGGACGATCGCTTCGACGTCGTCTGTCCCACCCTCCGCGATGGCGACGTGCTCCGGGGTCGAACGAACGTTCCGGCGGGCGTCGCCGCTGAATCGATCGATGAGCTCGTCCGGCGTGGCGTCGAGGTCGACGATGTACGTATACCCCGGCGTCACGTCGTACTCGTTCCAGACGAACGGCCGGACGTCGTCACAGCCGGCGGTCGTAAACTTACAGTAGATCGGCCCGTACTTCTCGTCGAGCCACTCGAGACTCCCATCGAGAAATCGCTGGACCCGTCGGTCGGCCTTGCGCTGTTTGAGCGACGAAAGCCCGCTCATCGCCGGTCCGAGGTAGCACGACCACGACCGCGGTGCCGGCGAAAACGCCGCGCTAAACGGGCCCTTTTCGAGGACGAAAATCGGAAAGATTCCGACGGCTTCCTGGCCTTTGAACCCGGCCAGCGCAACGATTTTCGTTCCCGTCTCACGTGATTGTCGCGTCAACGCTTCGGCTCGAAAGAGCGGATTCGTCGAGTCGAATCGCTCGACGTATCGGTTCCACTCCGCCCCCTCGGTCGCCAGATCGAACCGACGTATATCGATGCTCATTGGCTCAGAGATACCCGAGATCCGAGAGACGATCTTCGACGAGTCGGTCGTCCGTGGTCGTGGTCGGACCGGGATCGTACGCGGGATAGGCTCGCGTCGTTCCGCGATCGACGACCGGAAGCGGCGCTCCGTCCATTTCCTCGTCGACGGGCACGTCGAAGAACGCACAGATCGTCGGTGCGACGTCGAACAGGTGGGCGTCGTCCATGGGAGCTTCGTCGAATCCATCACCGACGGCGGCGATCAGCCCATCTCGCTTGTGATTCCAGGGTTCGATCGGCTCACCGAACAGGTCGCCCGTAAGTCTCGCGACGATCGCGGTGTCGAACGCTCGCGGAACCGTCACGACGTCCGGCCCGGATTCGACGTGCGGTCCGGAGAAGAACTGCTCGCGCGGGCCGACCGATTCGAAGACGGGATCGCCAGCGGGCGTGGTGAGCGATTCGAGCTCGTCGACGAGACGTGATCGGACGGACTCGTACCGATCGGGTGGTACCGTACCGTTCGGTTCTCTTCTCTCGACGTTCAACCGTATCCCGAGTTCGCTCTTCGATCGAACGTAGGCCTTCGAGGCCGGAAAGTCGACCTGCTCGCTTCCGGCACGAATCGCGTCGCTCGGGAGCCGCCGACCGATCGGTTCCGCCAGTCCAACGTAATCTAAGGCATTGGCCACCCGCTGGGTCGTGATTCCAAAGCGCGCGGCGATCGAGACGGCCCGTTCGAGTGGCCCCGGCTGGTGTTCGCCCGCGTCCTCTCCCGACAGAAGATCGTTTTCGAACGCCCGCGACCAGGTAGGCATCCCGTCACCGCCTCGTTTCGCCCGGAGGTATCCGGTGTCACGGAGGTAGTCGTTCACGCGGAACTCGACGTCGGTGACGGGGCCGATCCCGTGATCGCTGACGAGCATCACGGCGCCAGGAGCGAATTCGTCCAGCGTCCGTTCGACCTCTCGATCCACGGCCTCGTAGACGGCGCGTACGGCGTCTTCGTCGCCGGGTCGTTCGTGGAATACGGAGTCGGTGACCTGGAACTGAACGAACGCGAAATCGGGGTCGAATTCCTCGAGGAGGTATCGAAACGCTGCGCCTCGACACTCGACGGTTCGTCTATATCCCTCGATCGACCGATCTGGTTCGGGTCCACTTTGCGGATAGATGCGATACGACCCGATCTCGCGTTCGATCTCTTCGAGTATCGATTCGGGATGCGTGGTCGGATCTTCGGGGGCGGTAAGCCCCGGTATCAACGCGCCGTCGAACTCCCGCGCCGGGTGGGTAACGGGGACGTTCACGACGACGCTCGTGTAGCCGTGATCGGACAGCAGTTCCCACACGGGACGGGCGCGAACGTGCGTCGCGTTGACCACGTCCCAGTCGTAGCCCTCGAACGCGAGGAAGTCGAAGACGCCGTGTTTTCCGGGATTCATGCCGGTGAACAGTGACGGCCACGCGCTCGCCGTCCACGGCGGAATCTGTGATTCGAGCGACGCGCTGACGCCTGCCGAGAGAAGTCGGTCGAGCGTCGGAACGGAACCGGCCTCAACGAGCGGGTCGATCACCGAGAAACAGCCGGCGTCGAGTCCGACGAGGAGGAGTTCCGGGCCTTCGTCCGTTGCCGGTCGGTCCATGGGTGGCACTTTCCGTTCCGAGGCTTTGTTATAGCACTTCTTCACCCTGTAAGCGAGCGCTTCGACGACGCGTTCGGGATGTATCGCCACACCATCGTCGCTAATCGGTTCGTACAATCCGGACAGCGCGCAGTAATGCGGTCCTCACTGCGACGTACCGAACACAACACTATGGGGCTCACTGTCGCCTTCGTAGGTATGCGCTCCAGGCGATGTCCGGTTGCGCGGTGGGGTCACGAACGATGATACCCGCTGGACCGTCGCTCACGTTAGTCTCCGAGGTGAATGGAAGTCGAGAGGACGGGACATCGACACACTCTGGAATCGAATCGTTTCTCACGAAATATACGGAGTCGTTCTGGTATTACGGGTCGGGGAAAGTTGCGCTCCGTGATGGCGTCAGAACGTTGCGAGCGACCGAGGAATCAACAGATATCCGGTATTCGTCTTCGACACCCAACGTGCTCTTGCCCGCCTACGTTCCCGATGCCGTGTCGGAACCGCTCGTCGAGCTCGACGTCGAACCGCGATACTACGCGATTACCGAGCGGTTGGCCCCGGATCTGAACGATCTCGTCGATCGGGCCGATAGCGATACGCTCGCTGTCGTTTCCGTCAACTACTTCGGATTCCCCCAGCCGAACCTTGACGAGCTATCGAAGCTGTGCGATGAACGCGGCTGGTATCACGTAGACGACAACGCACACTCGGCGTGGAGCGTCTCCGACGGATCGCTGCTGGGCACGATGGGCGACGTCGGTATCACCTGCCTCTGGAAGACGCTCCCGATTCCGAACGGTGCGCTGTTGTACGTTCCGTCGCCGTCGCTCCGTGAGTCGTTCGAGCCGTCCGCACTGGCCGGTCGACAGCCCCGTCTCGACGGCAACGATCTCCGCTATATCGGCAAGTCGTATCTCTCGTCGGTTCGTCACGCAAGTTCACTCGTTCGTCACTCGGTCGACTCGGTCGTCCAGAACGTGTACGGTTCTGCGGCGCCTGATCCCGGTCGCCGATACGACGCCGGAAAGCGTCGCTTTTCTCGTCTGTCGGCGATACTGTGTGAGGAAACCGATCCAACGGAGATCGTTCGCCGGCGTCGCGAAAATTTTCGGACCTGGCTCGCTATGTTCGACGAATCCGATCGCTGCCGACCGCTGTTTTCTCACCTTCCACCGGGCATCTGTCCGCAGACGATGCCGGTGTACGCACCCGATCCCGACGCCGTTTCGAACCGGTTGCGCCGACTCGGGGTCGACGGCGTCCACCGCTGGCCGCGTCTCCATCCGGCCGTCGCGGCCAATCCCGATTACGCGGTCGCGACCCGGCTCGCCGAACACGTACTCACCGTCCCGGTTCACCAGCACGTCGACCCGGCGCGGATCGAAACGATCGCCGATGGATTCGTCGACCGATCGGTAGAATGTCCCTGACGATCAAGCCGCGGGCCATCGTTGTCACGATCCGACGCTCCCTGCCTCTATCGTCAGTCACGCTCGACGGTCTCCTCTCGAACCGAGATCCCTTTCCGTCCGAGGTGCTGTAACTGTCGTCGGGCAAATTCCTCTTCCCGCGTTCCTCGCGTCGCGAGGACGTAGACGAGCGATCCGCCGGCCGGGCGCATCGTTCGTCCGGCGCGCTGGGTCCCCTGTCTGCGCGAGCCGCCCAGTCCCGAAGCCACGATCGCGAGGTCGGCCGTCGGGAGGTCGATCCCTTCGTCTCCGACGCGCGAGATCACGAGCGTCGGCGCTTCGCCGTCGCGAAACGAACTGAGAAGTTGCTCTCGGCGGTGATGGGGCGTCTGTCCGGAAAGAAACGGAACCGAGAGCGCGTCGGAAATCGCGTCACCCTGATCGATGTATTCGACGAAAATCAGGGCGTTCCCCTCCGGATGGGCTGACAACAAGTACCGAATCTCGTCTATCTTGGCCGGGTTTTCCGCGGCGATCCGGTACCGCTCGCGACCGTCGGCGGAGCCGTAGGCGTTGGCTTCTTCGTCGTCAGACCAGGGGACGTAGCGGATTTCGAGTTCCGGCTCGGCGACGAACCCGGCGTCGAACAGGGCGTTCCAGTCGGTCCCGATCGGTGGACCGACGAGCGAGAATATCTCCGCCTGTCTGTCGTCCTCCCTGATCGGTGAGGCTGAGAGCCCGAGTCGGTGTCTCGACTGGAGGTGCGTGCTCCGACGGTACACGTCGCTCGGGACGTGGTGAACTTCGTCGAAGATAATGAGTCCCCACTCGCGGTCGTCGAACAGCCGACGGTGGCGATCCATGCCGGCGATCTGGTACGTGGCGATCGTGACCGGCCGAATGGCCTTCTGGCCGCCGTGGTACTGTCCAATCTGGTCGGGAGTCAGACTCGTCGTCCTTTCTATCGTCTCCGCCCACTGGCGCGCGAGTTCGCGACTCGGGACGAGTACGAGCGTCTCTTCGCCGAGGCGTTCCATCACACCGAGCGAGGCGATCGTCTTTCCGCTCCCCGGCGGACCGACGAGGACGCCCGATCCTTCGGCTTCGAATCGATCGACCCACGTCTGCTGGTATTCGCGCAGCGTCGCGTCTAGCGACAATTCTAGCGGATCGCCGCCAGCTAGCGTTCGCTCGTCCTGGACGGGATAGCCGGCTTCGTACAGCAGACGCTTGATCGTCGCTTCGCTGCCCTCGCGGACCCAGTCTTCGGTCTCCGAGATGGGGGCGTGGACGTGCGTCTCGTCGAGCGTTTGACGAGCGACGTTTCCCATCACTTCCGGGCTTCGGGCTTCCAGTACGGTGTACCCATCAGGATGGGTGCGAAGACGAAACTGCGTCGCCCGATCGAACTGACTCTCGATCCACGCTTCGAGTTCGTCGTGCGTTGCTCCAAGCGCCTGTCGAACCGTCCGACGGAGCGATTCGATACTATCGTGAGGGGCTTGCCAGATATCTTCGGGTCTGACGACGTATCGATACCCTCCGTCGCCGTTCGTATCCGCGAGGTGCGCGAACTGCGCGAGCTGTGCGCGGGTAAACTGCGCCGGCTGGTCGAGGACGATCTCGCGTCGCTTCGGGAAGACGATCGCGCGTTCGCGATCGGTCAGGTCTTCGAGTTCCGTCGGGTACCAGACGGTCGGGTCGGTCCCCACCGAGAGTTTACTCACCGAACCGTCCTCGGCGAGCGCTTCGAGAACGTCGTGCGCTCGTTGGTGGGTCAAATCGTGTGACCGTGAGACGGTTCCTGCCGTGAGGACCGGGCGACCGACGTGCTGGCACGCATCGTGAAAATCGGCCAGCGAAAACGCCCCATCGAAACGTTCGTCAGCGGATTCGTCGTGAGTCGTCCCCTCGTCGTCCCTAGCGGACCGCTGCGTATCGCTCGTCCCCGTCGCTTCGTCTGGCGGGTCGTCCGTCACGTCGATGAGTACTGGCGTCGTCGCTAAACCGATTACGCCTCGAGGGTGATTGGCCGCCTGTCGTGTCGTCCAGATAGTACGAACGCCTTTTTCGATCCAGCGCGTAGCCGATAGCATGTATCGGGCAATCCTTCCCGAGGGACAGATCGTCTGCGAGCGCTACGAACACGGCGAGAAAGGGATCGACCTCTTCGACGATAGTGACGAGTTTCTCGCGTTCGTCCCCTACGCGACGCTCAACGCATTGATCGACGAATCGGTCTACGAATCCGACGAACGCTCGATAATGTAATCGGTACGTGTCGATCGAACGACCGGATAAGACGGTCCGTGTACCACCGAACCCACGTGAGGATTGGCGTTTAGGCCGTTGGCGATCGATCGATGGCGTCTAACTGCTCCCGGTAGCGGTTTCTGACGGTCACGACCGTCGTCTGTGCCGTCTCCGCGACTGCCCGCTGTGGAATCGTCTCCTCACAGAGCAGTCCGGCGGCGTAAATCGCCGCCGCCGCGAAGCCGGTGGGCGACTTCCCGGAGTGCAGGCCGAGATCGGTCGTTTCGTCGATTATCTCGAACGCGGTCGATTCTACCTCGCTGCTGACGTCGAGATCCGAGCAAAATCGCGGAACGAACTGTCGGGGATTGGTCGGCTCTAGATTGATGTTGAGCTCGTCTGCGATGTAGCGGTAGGTCCGGCCGATCTCGCGCTGTTCGACACGAGAGACCGCCGTCACCTCCTCGAGGCTACGGGGAATTCCGTCCTTTCGACAGGCGATGTAGAGCGCGCTCGTCGCGACTCCTTCGATTGATCGGCCGCGGATGAGGTCGCGATCGAGCGCCTGCCGGTAAATGACGCTCGCGGTCTCTTTGACCGGGGTCGGGACGCCCAGTGCGCTTACCATCCGGTCGATCTCCGAGAGCGCGTACTTGAGGTTTCGTTCACCGGCGTTTTTCGTCCGGATCCGTTCTTGCCAGACCCGCAACCGGTGAATTTGGCCGTGTTTCGCGGCGTCCATCGAGTGACCGTTCGCGTCGCGATTACGCCAGTCGATGGTGGTCGTGAGACCGCGGTCGTGCATCGATTGAGTGAGCGGCGCGCCGACCCGTGAGAGTTGTTCGTGTTCGCGCGCGTCGAACGCTCGCCACTCCGGGCCGTAGTCGATCGGTTCATCGCTGAGGACGAGTCCACACTCATCGCAGACTAACTCGCGACGATCCGGATCGTGGACGACGGTATCGGTCTCACAATCCGGGCACCGACCTTCGCTCCTCGAGGTCTCCTCTTCCTCCGTGACAGTGTTGGTGACGGACCGTGTCATCAGTGTGTTGGCAGACCCAGGCTCTGACTGTAAGGGGTAGTCATGGTTTCACCAGAAACACACACTTACCCATGAGCGCCGTGACGTGGGGAACGAAAATCGGAGTGACGTGTGAAACCGATCGAGTCTTCGTCTCAGAGCGCTGATCGGGCCGACCGAAAACGGTCTGGTGACTGTCAGCCGACATCCCGGCTCACCTGAGGTCCGTCGAAGATCGCTTTCGATCGACCCACCGGCCGACGACAGGAGACGTAATGGGTGCTTTCGACTCTCAACTGACAGTCAGGTTTTTCACAGTCGAGAGTGACTCTTTCGCAAATGGAACTGTCGGGGGTGAGTATGGGGACGCTAACCGAATCGAACAGCGATAGCGGCTCGTCTCGGCTATCGGACCGCTATTCGAGTCGAGACGGCCGCCAGCCTGGTCGCTTTCGAACGCCCGGAACGGAGCGCCGTTACACTGACGGCCGTGCGAGCCGGCGAACGAGCGAATCGAACGGGCTACGCCGATCGATCCGACGTCCCTCTCACAAAATTGGTAAGCGGTCCGTACGCCGCTGTACGGTTAGAGAATGCACCCCGAAACACCCGCATTCCGCTCGAAACCGTCGTCAACGGACTTTGCAGGTGATGCAAAACGTGAGGGTGTTTAAGAGATTCACCGTTGGGCTACCAGTTGGTGTGTCAAACGTGAATGCGATCGACAGCCGCCGGGAACTCAGGACGGCGTCGCGGTACGCACGGGTACGTAAGCGAGTCTCATCGTGCGGCGACGTCGATATCGAAACCCGTCCATACGAGGGCCGAACGTAATGTCGTCTGTGGATACCTCGCTCCCCGAAGAAATCACGTCCGTCACGGACAAAGAGCGATCCGACGGCCTCTCCAAGGACGTCATCTTCGAGCTGCTCAAGAACCGACGTCGACGCGAGGTCTTACAGTATTTACTCGATACGGACGGGACGGTGACGCTCGGTGAACTCGCCGAACAGATCGCCGCGTGGGAAAACGATACGACCGTCGCGGCGTTGAACTCGGATCAACGAAAGCGAGTGTACGTCGCACTCTATCAGACTCACTTGCCGAAGATGGACGATGCCGGGATCATTGACTACGACCAGGATCGCGGATTGATCGAACTGGCGGACAACGCCGATCTGCTCGTAATGTATCTCGAAACCGATACACACCAGCGCGACCGCTGGGACCGATGGTACGGACTCCTCAGTCTCGCCGGCATCGCCCTGTTGGCGGCAGGATATATCGGGGTCCCGGGTATCGAATCGGTTTCGATGAGTGCGCTCGCGACGCTCGTGATCCTCTCGTTCGCCGTTCTCACCGCCGTCCACGTGCTGGTCAATCGCCGATTTCAGCAGGCTGTCGACGGAAAGTTATCCCGTATCGAGTGACCGAACGACAGTCTCCATGTTCGTCACACTGGCGAGAGATTTTTACACGCCGATACCGTAGACGCCACCGGCTCCCGACGACGATCGTCCAGTACCGGAAACAGTTCGCGTGCCAGCTTCTGTTACCGGCGTGGGAGCCGTTTTTAGGCCGAATCCGCCGATGTGGAGTCAGTACTCGAACGGTTCGCCGTCGAGGCGGACGTATCGAACGTCGGCCGCCCCGTCGTAGTCGGTGACTTGCACGTCGGCCACGGTACCATCGACGTTCCAGGTCGTCCGGGCGTCGTCGCTACCGGAGAGCCACCACTCCGCCCAGCCGTCGCCGTAGGCCTCGCCCTCGTCGAGCCACTGCGCGGCCTCCTCGCTCGGTCGGATTTCGCCGTCGACGTCGATCCGGTATCGGAACTGTCCGGCGAGTTCCAGCGTGTGGCTGTTGTAGCCGGGGAGTGTCGTTGGATCGACACACGTACCGTCGATGCGGACCGACTCGACCGCGGTCTCTTCGTCGTACGGTTCGACGGAGAACGCGGTGATCTCGCCGTCGTACTCCCAGGTCGTCTCTGCGTCGTCGCTACCGGAGAGCCACCACTCAGCCCAGCCGTCGCCGTAGGCCTCGTCCTCGTCGAGCCATTGTACAGCCTCCGCGCTCGGTCGAATTTCGCCGTCCACTTCGATCCGGTATCGGAACTGTCCGGCGAGTTCCAGCGTGTGTTCGAGTGACGGCGCGTGTTCGGTGTCGGCCGAGGCGGTCGAATCGATTCCGGCGGCCGCACCTTCAGCCGACACCGGACAGCCGTCTGGGATCCGAGAGCCATCAGGATCGTTCGAATTCCCGCTCGCCAGGTCGATCGTCGATCCGTGGGCGCGACGCAATCCGCCGTGGAAACCCGTGTCGAACCGACTGTCTTTAACCGACACGCGGCCAGAATCCCCGTTCGCACCGGCGACGATCGCGTAGTGACGACCGTTCATCTCGAGGTCGCAGTCGACGACCTCGACCGTCCCCGGTGACCACGCCCAGATCCCCCGCCCGTCCTGATGTCGCTCGTCGTTGAGGGCGACGCAATTTTCGACCCTACCGCGGGCGAGTCTGTAGTGAGAAACCCAGGAGTTCGCCGAGTAACAATTTCGCAGTTCGACCGTTCCGCGCCCGCCCGGTGCGGAGCAGTAAAACGAGTTGTCGCCCATCTCCTGGATGTTAACGCCATCGATCACCAGGTGGCCGGAGTGCTGTGGCGACACCCAGAGTCCGACGCCGTGTCGGTGGCCATTGCTCGCCCCGTCGCCGAGATAGACGTTCTCGACGACAGACGTTCCGCCGCCCGTATCCGAGACGCCCATGATCGCCGTCGGCGGGTTGTCCATGCGACCCCGGAATCCCACGTTTCTGATCGTCGTGTTCGTTGCGTGCGCGTCGATCGTCGCCGAGGCTCCCGAGCCGGTCACGTCGATGACGACGTTCTCTAATGTTTCACCGGCGCCAACACGGATGACCCGGTGCTCGCCTGTGCCGACGGTGATCGTCTCGTACGACTCGTCGGTACTGGCGGATCCCGCCCCGACGAGGCCGGCGGCCGCGGCCGTCGCTGCACCAGCGAGTCCAACGAACCGACGACGGCCGAGTAACCTTCTATTACGTGTTGACGCTCCAGTGTGTTCCGTCGCCGATACCCGCGGTTGATCGCCCAGTTCCGAACGTTCGCGTGCCATGCGATCGGGTAATCTGGCCATACCTATATAAGCCTTCCCAGAAAAAACGTACATATGGCCGTGAATATCTAAAAAATTGTCCTAATCAGGAATTAACTGGGCAAAAACTATTCTGATTTCAATAACGTCCGGTTCCTCTAGCTGTCCCGTCGTCTCTCCAGCGTACCGACCGATCAACGAGCGGCGGGTACGGACGAGTGAGGACGGCCTCTTCGGCGGGTGAGCCAGTAGACGAGAGAGGAATGGTGAGTGACGGACGTCTCTCGTCGTTCGCTCTCGACTATCCCGGTAAAACGAGCGAATCAGTCCGAGCGTCGTTTCGTCAGTCAGTTCCTTCGGCGGCTTCGGTCGCCGAGTCCGGACAGCCCTCCGGCAGCTCGTCGGCCGGTTCCCGGTCGGGTTCGTCGACGATATCGATCGAACTTCCGTCAACCTCGTTGGTTCCGCCGTGGAAATCGGTCGTAAATGCCGTCTTCGAGACTTCAACGGCCGTTCCGTTGCCGTTCGCACCGGCTTCGATCGCGTAGTGGCGGCCGTTCATGAGCAGATCGCAGTCGACCACTTCCACCGTTCCCGGCGCCCAGGCCCATACGCCGCGGCCGTCCTGGTGGCGTTCGTCGTTGACGGCGGTACAGTTCTCGACGACGCCGTCTGCGAGTCTGAAGTGTGAAACCCAGGAGTTTGCCGAGTAACAGTTTCGGATGTCGACGGTGCCACCGCCGGCGCCCCCTGGTGCGGAGCAGTAAAACGAGTTATCGCCCATCTCCTGGATGTTGACGCGCTCGACATCGATGTGACCGCTGTGTTCGGGCGCGACCCAGATTCCCAGTCCGATTCGGTGGCCGTCGATAGCGCCGTCGCCGAGATAGACGTTCTCGATCGTCGAGGTGTTACCGCCGGTGTCGGCGACGCCGAACACCGCGTTCTTGCCGCTGACGCGACCTTCGATCCCCACGTTGCGGATCGTCCAGTCGGTTCCCTGGGCGGCGATCGTCACGTGAGAGCCGTCGGCGGTGACGTCGATCAGGACGTTCTCGAACGCCTCTCCGTCGTCGACGGTAATCGTTCGGTGCTCGCCGGCGTCGACGGTAATCCGCTCGTACTCGTCGGACTCGTCGGCGGTTGCGGGCTGGAGCGTCCCGAACGTGGCGACGGCTCCGGCCGCGATCGTCTGAAGCGCTCTTCGTCGAGTAATCGACGATTTACCGGTCTCTGTCGCAACAGTCGAATCGTCGTCGGTGCGGGGGGAGGACGGCATGCATTTCGTAATTCGAGGTTATATACATAAATCTTCTCCTGTAATTATAGTCGGATCAGGTGAGTGTCGGCCTCTATTGACTATCTTCGAAGATTTGAGGAGGTAAAGAGATGGCCGAATTCGATCTCTCCGAGGCTCCTCTGTGACCGGGGCTCGGTCGACATCGTTCGTTACCGGTCCGTAAATCGATGTTACGGGTGTCTATGGCGGTAGTGTCGGGAAATCGGTCGGCTCTCCGAATGCGTTGCGGTGTATCGCGAGGCGGCTGGACGAATGGAGTCGTGAGAAGCCGCTCTCAGTGATCGCGGATCTCGTAGACGAAAACTTCCGGATTCGAGACGTAGCGCGCCGATCCCACCTCGTCTTCGAGCGACTCCAGCGACACCGATTGGTAATTTAGTTCGTGGTAGATCTCGTGTTCTCGCACCGTATCGAACTCGCTACCGATCAGGAAGTACGGTCCGTCACCCGGATAGGCGTCGCCGTAGTCACCGTCGTTGAACGCGTCCATCTCGATTACGCCCTCGCCCGGCCACATGATCGCCGCCTGTTCGTCCGTCATCGTTTCGACGCCGTATATCGCGTCGTTGTACCGATAGGTCGTGTAGCCGTAGCCGGCGTACGGGTGGTCGGTCCCGCCGGTGATCGCCGTCTCGTAGCCGTGATAGGTCTGTTCTGAGACGTGCTGAGTCGGATTGTAGATGAACGGAGAGCCGAAGACGGTGAGCATCGCCACGACGAGACAGACGGCGAGCGCCACGGCGATGATCCCCGAGACGGCGACCGTCGGGGCGAAGCGGTCGAACCAGCCGACGAACGCGCCCAGGGCGACGCCCGCGAGGATCGTCACCACGACGAATATAAATCCGATCTGCCTGAACGCCATCGTCGGCGTCCCCATGAAGTAGACGACGAACAGCCCGCCGAGCGGAATGAGTGCGACGGCGAGGTACGATACGAGCGCTCGCGACCCCGGCGACGCCCGGCTCCGACCGGCCCAGACGACGAGGATGTAACTGCCGACGACCAGCGCGAGTACGGCGCTCACCAGAAAGAGCTTCGCGAAGAGTTCCGGGAGGCTCCCACCGATCTCCGTAAGCGACGCCCCTCGCTGACCGACCTCTTCTCCCGTTCCGATATCGGCCGTCAACAGTCCGTAGATCAATCCACCGAGTGCGTTCCTGAAGCGTTCGTTCGCGAACGCCCACGCCGCGAACGTCACCGCCATGACAACCGAGTAGACGTGAATCGTTGGATGCTCTAACACGGGATGTTCGTCGTACCGACGGCGAGCGACGAGCTGGACGGCGCTAATCGCCCCCAAGAGTATCACCGCGTTCACCATCTGCTGGGGGTGGATCAACAACAACCCGAGTCCCGAGAGGACGATGAGCGCGCCGTACGGGGAAAGGCCGAACGGAAGCCGCTCATCCGACGATCGTCGGGTCAGGTAGGCGAGAACCGCGAACGCGAAGACGGGGACGAAAAAGAGCGCGTTGCTGTTGCTGTGGGCGCCCATGTGTGTCGCGATATTGTTTACGGGAAGGACGAGCCAGGCGATGATCGCGCCGAAGCCGACCGCCACCGGATTGTCCGTGATCAGTCGAACCACCAGCGGAACGAACACGACGAACGGAACGAAGAACACGACGACCGCAGCCATCAACGCGTGCTGTGGCTCGACGCCGGCGACGAGGACGAACATCGACGCGACGCTGTGTAACCCCGGATAGAACAACTCGTGGGGCGCCATCGTCCCACCGACGAAATCTCGGACCCATCCGAGGTGGGTTAGTGCGTCCCCCTTTCCGTGGAAGTAGTACCCTCTGACGATCGGAAGGCTCACGACTGTCGTCACGGCGAACCCACCGAGCACGATACCGGCTGCCTGGTGTACGTCCCGGCAGACGACAGACACCGCGAGCGCGATGGATAGCCCAATTCCGAGGGCGATCCAGGTTCCTGTCGGCGTCGCCGTGTATATGGACGGTTCGTACCCGGTAGCCGGCGATCGCCTCGCGACGACGACTGCCGCAGCGACGGCGAGGTAGCCGGCGGCGAGCAACAGGTTCGGTATTCGTCCCATCCTCTCAGGCACCCTCCGCGGTCAGTGACTCGGCTGGGCTACGCATTCTGCGTGATAGTCGATACCCGAGCCGTTTGTTATCGCGTCGTTACTACGATCGCCGTCGAACGGCGGTGTACCTCGTCCCGTGTTCGGCCGCCTTACTCACCACAACCGACCGAGGACCCCACGTCTGGATGGGGCGTCGCACGAATCGGACGCCGAACGAATCGGCGGTCGATCGGATACCGTGACGTTGGCGTCCGTAGCGAGTCCGAGCCGCCCGATAGCCGTTCACGGTCGGTGCGAATGGACGGACGATTTTTGTGAACCGGAGTGGTCTCTCCCCTACTCGCTCGACGCCATGTCAGCACTCACCATCGAATCAATCGAGACGAACGGGACCGAGCTAGTGTGTCGAGTCGACGCGACCGCGGGGCTCGATCGATTCATCTCGCCGATCCCGTTCCGAGCCACGTACGACCGGCCGATAGACGACGTTCCGGACGGCGTCGCCGTCATTCCCGTCCTCGCACAGGTTCTTCCGGTCGCCTGGGCACAGGGGGCCACCGTCGAAACGCCGGTCGTCGACGCGCGGTTCGCCGATTCGGTCGCCGCCGTTCGAACGTCCCTCTGTGAGATGCACGACTTCCTCGAAGGCGGCCGCCTCGTGGCTGGCCAACGCGAGTCCTACGAGCCGATAGATCGGGGTGGCTCCGGATTGTTGTTTACCGGCGGCGTCGACTCGATGGCCTCGTACGTGAGACACCGCGAGGAGAACCCGACGCTGATTAGTCTGCGGGGTTGGACGATCACGCCGGACGAGTCCGACGACGAGAAGTGGGACTCGCTCCGTTCTCGCGTTTCCAGGTTCGCCGACGACCGTGATCTCGACGCGGCGTTCGTCGAATCGAACATGCTCCGGTTTCTCGATCATCCGATGCTGCTCGCTCACTACAAGCGACACGTCGATGGCGCCTGGTACAGCTCGGTCGGACACGGGCTTGGATTGACTGGCCTGTGCGCGCCGCTCGCGTACGCGAGCGGAATGAGTGATCTGTACGTCGCGGCCACGCACTGGCAGGGAATCGATCTCGCCTGGGGATCCCATCCGAGCATCGACGATAACGTGGCCTGGTCCGGGACCGACTGCCACCACGACGGCTACGAACTGACCCGCCAGGAGCGTCTCGACCGAATCGCAACGTACGTCGACGAAACGGACGAGGACCTAAACCTCCAGACCTGTAACGAACGGATGGACGGAAATTGTAGCACGTGTGAAAAGTGCTATCGGACGGCCATCGGGTTGCGCCTCGCGGGGCTAGACCCCACGGATCACGGCTATCGGTTCGCGGACGAGAACTACACCGCGGTCAGACGCGGATTCGAGAACGGGCGATGGGTACTTGGGACGGATGAACGACACATGTGGGCCGATATTCGGAATCGCGTCCGTGAAACGACGGCCCGATCACCGGCCGAGCGGGCGTTCTTCGACTGGTTACGGTCGGTCGACCTCGACGAACTGGTCGCGGACGCGACGCCGCCGCTCTCACACCGATGGTTGCGGGCTGGTGCTCGAGTCACCCCGACACCCGTCTATCGGCGGCTCTATCCCCTCTGGCGCGAAGCTAGCTCGGTAGGACGTAAACTTACGTCAGTTCGGTGACTGCATTCGGCGACGATCGTCGATCGATCACTCGCGCTGACCGCTCAGGACCCGCCCAATTACTCCATGTAGCCGAGTCCCTTGAGACGCTTTTCGACGTCCGAAAAGTCGTCGTCGACCTGCTCGTCGGCGTCTAACGACCGGACGCTCTGGCGTTTCACTTTGGTCGTTGCGGGGGTGGAGTCCGGTCTGAACGCGTCGAAGAGAACCCGCCCGTCGACGTTCGACGGAACCGGTTCGTCGATCCCGTGGAGTAACGTCGGCGCCACGTCGACGACGCGAGCCCCGCGCAGCGACGCCCCCGCCTCGATCGACGGGCCCGCACACAGCATGATACCGGTAGAGCGGTGACTGGCCGCCGTCGACCCCGTGTCTCCGAACGGTTCGTTGGCGATCGTCGTGCGGCTCTCGTACTCGCCCCGGCCGTTGACGACGAGATCCGGGGCGTCGTCGTCCGTCGGAAAGAGGTCGTCGCCGTCGAAGACGCGGAGGACCGACTCGCCGGTTTCGGGATCGGAAACCGATTCGAAGCACGCACGAACCGAATCTTTCACGTCGGAGACGTCCCCCGAATCGACGATCCCGTCTTCGAAGCGATCGACGTCATTCACGTAGACGTTGCCGGCGTCGTGGACGAAGGCTTCCGTCTGACCGTAATCGACGTCGTAGAGGGCGTGGTCTCCCGGAATTTGCTCGGCCACGGAGTCGACCAACCGCCGGGGCAGCGCCGTCGCCAGCCGCTCTTCCGAGATACCGACGGAGGCGAGGGCGTTCGTGACCGAGTCTCTGGTGATTCCGAGCGCCGACAGCGCGCCTCTCGTTCCGTCGTCCTCCCGTCGCGTGAGAAATCCGTTCTGTTCGAGGATGTAATTCACGTAGACGAGTGTGTGGATCGGTCCGAAGCCGTGATCGGAGACGACGTAGAGGTCGGCGTTCGCCGCGTCGGTGCGATCGAGAATCTCGCCGAGTAACTCGTCTAGGATCTTGTAGTGTGACCGAAGCCGGTCTTCGTCCCACACCAGATGCTGGAACCGGTCCGGTGCGGTGAAGACGAAAAAACATAGCCGCCAGTCGGGAACGCGCTCAAGTAGCAGCTCCATCAGCGCGCGACGTGCGTCGAGAATTTCGTCGACGGCCGCCTCGAACGCGTCTAGGTCGTCGGCGTAGGAGGGGTAGTCCAGGCTGATCTGATAGTCGGGAATGTGATCGGCGATCTCGGCGCCGAGGTCGGGTGGGTGTGTGAACGTTTTCTCCGTCGAGGGAGTCATCATCCCGGAGACGACGGCCCCGTCGATCTCGTTCGGCGGATACGTCATCGGGACGTTGCCGACGATCGACGGCGAAAGCTGACGCCAGATTGGCGGTTGACGGAGATCCCGACTGGTGTACATTCGGTGGGTGTACGATTCGGAGAGCTTCTGAAAGCCATAAATGCCGTGTTTGTCCGGCCAGACCCCGGTCGCAATCGAGGGCCAGGCAAGCGGCGTCGTCGCCGGGCGCGTACTCTCGAGCGGCCCCGAGGCGCCCCGTTCGCGCAGTCGTGCGAAGTTCGGAAGCGTCCCGTCGTCGCTCCACTGTTCGATGAGCCGCCATGGGACGCCGTCGAGCCCGAGGACGAACGCTCGATCGGCGCCGGTACTAGATCCAGACATAGGATGCGGTGGTCACCAACTACCGCTCTCCATGGAGCGAGACGGTTTTGTTATGCGACCGCTGCATCGGTATCCACGGTGGAGACTCTCCCTACACGACCGTTGCGTGTGACTCCATCACGTCCCTATCGTCGGATCGGTAACGGGACGAACGACGGCGTGTTTCCGTCCCCACGGACGTCTAGAGCCGAAACGGTTTCAGCCGTAAGGGACGTCGCTCGGTCGCTCGTCGAACGGTCTGATCGGATCGTACCGACCGAAAAGCCGGCCATAACAATCGATCCCGACACGGTATCGACGGCTATGATCGCAGTTTCGAGGTGGCCGCCGTGGGCAGCGTGGTAATCTCGATCGACGCCGAACTCGGGTGGGGATTTCACGACCTCGAATCACCGCCCAACGAGCGTATCGAGCGCGCCAGATGGGGGTGGCAAACGACGCGCGCGTTGCTCGATGCGCACGAGATCCCGGCGACCTGGGCGGTGGTCGGCCACCTCATGCTCGAATCGTGTGACGGGATTCACGAGGCTCATCCGGCGCCGGAAGGGTGGTTCGAACGCGAGCGTACCGAGTGGCGATCCAGGCGGGATCTTCGATTCGGACCCGACCTCGTCGAATCGCTCGTCGAATCGCCCGTCGATCACGAGATCGCTTCTCACTCGTTCTCGCACGTCTTGTTCGACGATCCGGGAACGACGAGTGAACTGGCACGCGCTGAGTGTGAACGGGCGGTGGAACTGGCCGACGCGTGGAATCTTTCGCTCGACTCGTTCGTCTTTCCGCGAAACGGCGTCGGTCACCGAGACGCGCTCGCCGACGCCGGCTTCATCGCTTACCGGTCGCGAACGGACGAGGCGGAGGGCCTCTATCCCGTCGTACGTGACGTACTTAGTCCGCGTTCGATGCTGGTCACGCCCCGGGTCGACGAGTACGGGCTCGTCGACGTTCCACCCTCGCTGTTCGCCTTCGGGTTCGAAGATCGATTTCGCCGTATCGCCGAGACGGTCCGCGACGATCCGATGGTCGAACTCGCCCGCAGAGGGATCGATCAGGCGGCGACCGGTGACGGAATCTTTCACCTCTGGTTCCACCCGAACAACGTGACGACGGCGGCCGACTCGACGCGACTGCGCCGGATCCTCACATACGTTTCACGACGTCGGGCGGACGGTTCCCTCTCGGTCGAAACGATGGGGCAGGTCGGCCGTCGCGTCCTCGAGACGTCCGACGAGTCGGTAGGAACCCGTCGTGTGGGTCCCACCTAGAACGTACGAAGCGCACTCACGGATTGAACCGACGCTTCACGTGGTGTCGGTGTTCGCCAACTCTGGTTCTTCTGCGCGTGGAACGAGCGATACCTCGCGATCGATCGCATCCTCGTAGACCGCGAGTAACGCGTTCGTCTGACGATCGATCCCGACCGACCGTGCGGCGTCTCGTCCGTTCGACCGGCCGCCGTTTACGAGGACGGTCTCGAGGCCGTCGACGAGCGCGTCGTTCGAACCGGCGACGACGGAGGGCTCGACAGATGCCAGCCGTGCTGGAACGTCACCGACCGGCGTCGAGACGACCGGAAGTTCACAGGCCATCGCTTCCTTTACGGCGTTCGGAGATCCCTCCGATCGCGAGGTCAAAAGGAGCGCGTCGGCGGCGTTCATGTACGCCGGAACGCGCTCGTGAGAGACGCCGGAGACCGTCCGCAATCTGACCGGCTTCGAGAGGCGCCGATCGACCCGTTCGACGATCGATCGCGCGCGCGGGTAGTCTTTGACAGTTCGCGTTTTGGCGTACGGAAAGAGAACGTCGTATCCCCCGTCGGTCCACCCGACCGATCGGCGTGCGCGCTCTCCATCCATCGGTCTGAACGTTTCGAGGTCGATTCCGTCCGGAATCACGTGACAGTCCGTATCGAGCAGCCGCGCCATCTCCGCCGACATCACGACGACGTTCGAACTGGCTCGCGCCGAGAGCCGACTGATAGGGGCGATCAACGGGTGGTGGAGATCGGATCCCCACAGCGAGAGGACGACCGGACATCGACGCTGTGTGAACGCGAACGGACCGATGAGGCCATAATGGGCGTGAATAAGGTCTGTCGATTCGTCGACGCGATCGCGAACGATTCGTCCGAATCTGACGTAGTCGATCGCGGACCGCCCATCGGATCCGGTCGGATCCCCCGGGACGGCACACACCGTCGTCTCGACACCGTACCGTGATAACGCCTCGACCTGCTGTTCGAAGAACGGCGCCGCCGCGTTCGTCGTCAGCGCGAGAACGGAAACCGGTCGATCTGTCCCCATTTACGGCGTATCGCCCACGAGCCAGCATTGTTAGACACCGCCTGCGACGTTCCCGTCACTCGATTCGACCGAGTGTGGTACGTACTACACTCGATCTCCGTCGACCGTCGGTATGGCGTTCCTGATACTCTCAGGTCGTGAACTGTCGATGAACGTTTATCCCCACCATTGGTGAAGCGCGAATCGTTCGTTAGAATGACGCTCGTCGACTACCTGCTGTCTCACGTTCGTTCTCCCGGGAATACGTCATCTGAGACGGTCACCGCTCGTGGGACAGATGGGCCACACGACGGTACGGTGATGGTCGTATACGAGTGTCGTCGGTGCGGGACGTCCGTTGGCGATACGACGACTCGGTGCCCGAACTGCGATCGACGGACCATCGCGGAGTATCCGGTCGACTGAGCCGGTCTCCGATACGCACGACGACTCATTCCTGGGGCGGTGAGAGGCGTTCGAACCCGTCTGAGTACCGTCCGGCGGCGTTTTCCCACCCGCTCGACGGAGTACTGGCGGTCTCGCCGTCGGCGGACCCGCCGAGCACCCGATACCGGTGGCGAGTCGTCTCGATACCGAGCCCATCTCGTCCGTCGAAGATCACCATCGGTTCGAGTTCGTCCCACTCGATCCGTTCGAATTCCTCGTGTGGGGTGACCACGACGGCAGCGTCGAGTTCGAGCGATCCGAACTCGTCGAGAGCGACGACCGTCGTCGATCCCCGTTTCTCCGTTTCACGAGTTGGGGCGACCGATCGTTCGAGGCTGGTCGAATCGAAATCGATCAGGTTGGACTCGCTCGAACCGTTGGCAGAGTCGGTCACGCTCGCTCGTACTCGTTCGAGCGCCGATTCGATCTCGCTCGCATCGACGATGGGGTCGATCGCGTAGACGGTCGACCCTCGAGCTTCGAGCGTCGCGAGTATCTCGATCCCGGGTGCGGTCCGTAACTCGGCAACTCCTGGTCGGTACGTCACGCCCAGGACGGCGATGGCGGCCTCGTCCATCGATACGCCAGCGTCCGCTACGTGACGGGAAACTTCCTCTACCGTCCACCCCGGCATACGTTCGTTCACCCGACGAGAGACGGACGTAACCGGCGTTGGCGTCTTCGTCCGATCGCGGAGGAAGTGCGGGTAGTTCGGTATACAGTGACCCCCGACACCGGGACCAGGATCGTGGAGATCGCAGACCGGAAGTTCGTTGGCCGTGTCCATCGCCTCGCGAACCGATATTCCGAGTTCCGTCGCAGTCGTCGCGAGTTCGTTCGCGAGCGCGATGTTGACGTCTCGGTAGATACCCTCGAACACCTTGACGGCCTCCGCGGTCGTCGCGTCGCTAACCACGTCGATCGGCCCGTCCGTTACCTCTTCGTAGAGGGCGGTCGCCGCGCGAGCGCTCTCGGCGTCGATACCGCCGACCACTTTCGGATAGCGGCCTCGAATATCCCGAAGCGCCGTCCCCGAGGACGTCCGCTCCGGACAGACGGCGATCCCGAACGTCCCCGGTTCAAGCGACGAGCGTGCGACCAGCGTCGGTGCGACGACGTCGCGGACGGTTCGCGGCGGAACCGTCGACTCGATGACGACGAGGTCTCCGCGACCGAGCCCGTCGGCGACGACGTCGAGGACCGCTTCGAGCGCGGAGAGATCCGGCTGATTCGTCTCGGTCACTAGTGTCGGAACCAGGATGACGTGGACCCGCGCCGTTTCCGCGGCGGTGACGCCGTCGCTCGTCGCCTCCAGACGGCCTCTGTCGACCTGTTCGGCGACTAACTCGGCGAGTCCGGGTTCACCGTCGACGTGAGACTCACCGTCGTTGATCGTCGAGACGACGGTCTCGTCGACATCGACGCCGATGACCGACCCCGTCCGTTCGGCGAGGACGCTCGCCAGGGGGAGGCCCATCTTCCCCAGCCCGTACACCGCGATGGGGATCGATCCGTCTCGGAGCGCTTCCCGTCGACCTTCGACGTCGTGTGGGGAATCGTACAGTCGATCCGGCGTCGTATCGGTCATCGGGAACGGACCTCCAGGCTCTCTCGCGTTCGAACTCGATCGTCGATCGTTCGAACCGTCTCGAGGGCGCGAAGTCCCGCTTCGGCGGTCACCGGCGGTTCCGTTCCCTCGGTCACGGCGGTGACGAACGACTCGATCTCCGCTCGCAGCGGTTCGCGGTTTTTGACCTCCGGGCGTTCGATAACGCTCTCGTGTCGGTATCGGTTTCCGCTTTCGTCGCTGACGAACTCGGGGAACGAGTCTCGATACAGCAAAACGGACTGATCGAGGTAATCGACCTCGACGAGGCAGTCGGTCGCCGTGACGGTCAGTCGCCTCACTTTGCGTTGACTCACCCGACTCGCCGTCAGCGTCGCCACGACGTCGTCGAACTCGAGGGTTGCCGTCGCGTGTTGTCCGTCGGCGGTTCCCGCGGCGGCGACGGCCGTCGGGACCGATCCGATCAGTGACTGGACGATGTCGACGTCGTGAATCATCAGGTCGAGTGTCACCCGATCGCTCGTGGTTCGATCGACCGGCGGACCGAGTCGTTTCGCGTCCACTGCGATGATGTCCAGGTCGCGAATCAGGTCGGCGGTCGCCCTGACGGCTGGATTGAACCGTTCGACGTGACCGACTTGCAAGACGAGTCCGGACTCGCGCGCGAGCGAGGCGAGTTCCTCACCCCGCTCCGGATTCGCCGTGATCGGTTTCTCGACGAGGACGTGGACGCCGGCGTCGAGACAGCGTTTAACGACCTCGAAATGTGCCGCCGTCGGGACGGCGACCGAGACGAGATCACACTCATCGAGTAACTCGTCCAGCTCCCGCGTGACCGTCCCGTACTCGGCCGCGACGCATCGAGCGAGTTCCTCGTCGAGATCGGCGATACCGGCGAGGGTGACGCCCCGTGATTCGCTGTATACTCGCGCGTGATTCTCCCCCATCGCGCCGACGCCGACGACGCCGGCGCGTGGAGGGATCGATACGGGTTTCGACCTGTCAATTACTGTCATGTCTAGTATGTTCGGCGGGTGTCCGGTCGCGTTCGTTCTCCAGTCGCGTGGTTTCGGTCGGGTTCGATAGCGCCGATCGGCTCGCTACTACCGGGACAGCGCGCAGAGCGATCCACCTCGACCGCTCCGTCTCGCGCCTCTCGACTCGGCGCCTTCGGCGGGTTCGTCATGTCGATTCGTAGTGCTCGTCGATGGCACGGACGACGCGTCGGCACGCGTCGGTCCCGATCCCGGGATGGACCGGTATGGAGAGCACTTCCCGCGACGCGCGTTCGGCTACCGGGAGATCCGTCGCCGCCGTGTGGACCGCGTCGTAAGCGGGGAGCTGGTGGATCGGCGTCGGATAGTAGACGCCGGTTTCGACGTTCGCCGCGTCGAGCGACGACCGCAGCGCATCGCGATCGTCGACGCGGATCGTGTACTGGTGGTAGACGTGCCCGTATCCGTCGGGCACAGCCGGTCTCGAGACCGGCGCATCCGCCAGGTGCTCGTCGTAGTAGCTCGCGTTGGTTCGGCGGGCGTCGGTGAAGGAGGGAAGCCGATCGAGCTGTCGCCGACCGATGGCCGCCGCGATCGACGTCATCCGGTGGTTGTGTCCGAGCTGGGCGTGCTCGTAGCCGCGATCGTTCGACTCTCGCCGGCCGTGATTGATGTAACTCGCGACTCGCGCTGCCAGCGCTTCGTCGTCGGTCGTCACTATTCCCCCTTCGCCCGTCGTCATATTCTTCGTCGGATAGAACGAGAAGCACGCGGCGTCGCCGAGCGATCCGACCCGGTCACCGTCGATCGACGCGCCGTGTGCCTGACAGGCGTCTTCGACGACGAACAGGTCGTGCTCGTCTGCGATCTCCACGAGCTCGGTCATCGGCGCCGGACAGCCGTACAGGTGAACCGGCAGAATGCCGACGATATCGTCGCGATCGCTACACTGTTTGGCGACTGCGTTCTCATCGATCGTGAACGTCTCGGGATCGATGTCCGCGAACACCGGCCGACCACCGGCGAGTCGGATGGCGTTCGCGCTGGCGACGAACGAGAACGGAGAGGTCACGACCGCGTCTCCCGGTTCGAGTCCGATCGCCTCGAGGGTCGCGGTGAGGGCGGTCGTTCCGTTCGACGTCGCGACGGCGTGGTCGGTCCCGCAGTACTCTGCGAACTCCGATTCGAAGAGCCGCACCTCCGGTCCGTCTGCCAGTGACCCGCGCTCCAGGAGCGCTTCGATTCGGTCGTACGCCGCCGGACCGATGTCTGGATCGGCGAGGGGTACGTCCGTCATCGGATCTGATTCGGTCCCGTGAGTCGGTCTGGTAGCGGTCGATCGGTCGCCGGCGCGCCGACGGCGAGCGTATTGGGGGGAACGTCGTCGGTCACGATCGCTCCGGCGGCGACGAACGCGTTTTCGCCGACGGTGACGCCCGGTAAGATCGTCGCATTGGCGCCGACCGACGCTCCGTCTTCGATCGTCGGCCCATCGAGTCCCGCCTCCGTCCGTATCGGATACTCGTCGTTCGTCATCACTGCTCCCGGTCCGACGAACACGTTGGATCCGATCTCCGTCTCGGTCGGAACGTAGACGTTCGACTGGATGCTGACGGACGAACCGATCTCGGTCTGACCGTCGATGACGGTCTTCGTTCCGACGAGTACGTCGTCGCCGATCGTGGTTCCCTCGCGGACGAGAACGTCGTGTCCGGTACGGAAATTCCGACCGATCGTGACGTCACCGTAGATGATGCTGCCGGCTCTAATCGTACACGCGTCGCCGAGACGGGTCGGCTCATCGAACTCGCCGTAGCCGATCGTCACGTCGTCGTCGATCGAACAATCGCTACCGTCGACGACCCGCGTCATGTCGATACACCCGTGTTGGATCGTACAGGATGGTTATATTTCATGATCGACTGCACAACTCGGTTGCAATCAGGCGAAACCAACCGGTAATCACGCTTTGTTATCCCGCACTTGCACGACCGGTAGCCTTGCGCTACGAACGATACCGGTTACGGTTCGAGGTCAGCCGTTCGGAGGGATCTAGCGGCCGGATTCGGACGATTCAGGGTACGACATTTCGAAGTTACTGTCCGTCACGCGGCGAAACTGGTACAATCACCTTTCGCGGGGGTAGCCGACTGATAGTAAAGCCACTCTCCATCCCAGAAAGTGGCGTGAGGTATCCGATTCGCACCGTTACGGCCCAAACCGAGACGAACGATGGAGGCCCCACGGATGGCTGAAGCCGAGCTCACCAGAGCGAAGCTATTCGACGTGTTCAGTAACGCACGCCGCCGTATGGCGGTTCGGTTCCTCACGGAACAAAACGGCACGTGCGATCTGACGCCGCTCGTCGAGTACGTCGCGGCCGAGGAAAACGACGTCACGAGAGACGACGTCACGCGAGCTCAGCGCCGACGTGTGTACATCTCCCTCTACCAGACTCACCTCCCGATGCTCGACGAACACGAAATAATCGAGTGGGAGCCAGAAGCCCATCGGATCGAGCTATTGATGGACGAACATCGGTTTGAACCGTATCTCGCGAGCGACCTCGATGACGACCGCGAGTGGTACCGCGCCTACTCCGCACTTTCACTGTGTGGACTCGTCGGGCTGGCTGTCGTCTTCGTCGTCTCCGGCTCGATTTCCACGTCGCTCGCACCGATTCTCGCCGTCGTGCTCGCAACCTTGTTTTTGACCCTCGCGGTCGTCCACCGCCTCTCACGTGATGGGTGGCGGTGACGCGAGCTCCGGCGGCTACTAACCGGTGTGCATTACTGCCACGTCGACGAGACGGTGCGTAACGGGGTCAGTATCGCGACCTCAGAGACGTACTGGGATAGGTGACCTTCGAGCGGAACCCGAACCGACGCTGACGACGTGCGACCGCTCGTGGCGCCCAATGGTTTCGGCTCGTTACTCGGTAGTTCGTTCAGAACGTACTGTCAGTGACTCGTAGCGAGGACTCTCTGCATAAGTGGTCTGAGTTCCTGTTCGGCGGTTCGACCGCCGATAGAGGGTTTCGTTAGGATCGGGTCCCCATAGGATCGAGTTTTTCGCTAGAATCGAGGGTCCAGATGGAACCCACGACGAGATCGGCGGGTACGAACCGCGATCAATCGACGACGATCGTTCCGTCGTCGTCGGGATCTTCGGTGAGTGTGATCCAGAAGTAAAGCGACTGATCGGCGTTGTCCAGCGTCGGTTCGTCCGGTACGACGCCGTCGTCGGTTTCGTAGAGCAACACGACGATTCGCACCGGTTCGTCGAGCGGAGCTTGCGGAGCGATCGTCGCATCTTCGATACTCGAACTCGATGGATCGACCTGGTACTCGAGTCTCGTCGATTCGGTTCGATCGATTACCTCCCCGTCGTCTACCGTCTGTTGCTGGATAACGGCGGTGTACGGGCGCGTTTCGTCGTGGTTGTTCGTTACTTCGACGCCGACTGACACCGATCCGTTCGGTTCGATAGCCGCCGGAATCGCACCGATTTCGTATTCTCCGTCGGAGTCCTCGCCGTACAGGGCGATTTCCGTGTAGGATGCGGCGGCGGGTGGCGAGGCGATGGCGAACAGAAGCACGCCGACCGAAAGAACGACCGCCCCGACGAGGACGCCAGCCGTGGCGGTAGCGTATCGCGCATCTTCGCCAGTCAAACGCCTGAACTGGTCAACCGGGCTGAGAACGAACCGGTCTGCGATCGGTACGCGACTCCTCCGCCACGCACCCGCTTGGGCGGCGACGACGGTTAGCCCTCCGATTGCCGTCGTCGCGGACGTCGCCGAGAGGTCGAATCCGACGAGGACGATCAGTGTCGAGACTACCGGTAACAGGGCGATAGAAATGCCGAACGAGAGCCCCAATCGCTCGGCGAGATCGATCCCGCGGGCCTGTCTCGGTGTCTCACGCTGGGTCGGTCGTCTCTGGGCCGCCCCCGGGAACAGAATTGAGACGACGGCGTACCCCGGAAGGGCGAGCAAGAGCGGAACGGTGGCGGCGATCCGCAGCCGACTTCCCGGCGGGAGGGACGTGACGGCGTACCAGCACCCGACCGTGATCGCCGTACAGGCCAACAGATCGCCCGGATACGACCGTACTACACCGAGCCACGACCGATGCGTGGTTTCCGAACTCATCGTCGTAGGCATCCGATCGAACGGGTACTCGATCGCGATGACTCGTTCACTCGACGTCGCTTCGTAGTCGATCCGCTATTCATGTGTCGCCGGAACGTGTGGCCCCCAGGAGGTTTGTTACGACGGTATTACTTCCTCGCCAGCTTGATGATGCACAGCCGCTCTGCTGTAAGGCAGGGATGGTGGGACGGTTGCCCGTGACGTTCGATCGATTGAGCGGATTCCGAACGATCCGACAGGTAACCAGCGTCAGCTCTCTCAGACCGAGACGTACTGAGATTCCCACTGCCGGCGACGTTCGATGGTTTCTCTCCCTTCGTCACTGATAGAGTAGTAGTTGGTCCGTCTGTCGAGCTGGCCTTTCTCGACCAGTGCTTTGTTCACGAGCGTATCGAGATTCGGGTAGAGCCTACCGTGGTTGATCTCCGCCTCATAGTACTCTTCTACCTCGTCTTTTACCGTCTGTCCGGACGGTTGGTCTGCACCCGCGATGACGTACAACAGGTCACGCTGGAAGCCGGTCAGATCGTACATTGTTCACTCTCACTGAGCGTTTTATCGTGTGGCGGTTTGTTATTCACCGCATACGCACGGTAGTGGTCTGTTCGACGGTGGACTGAGAGCAACCCCGCCGAACGCTCTGATTCGGACGAACCGGCGGTAGTTGTCAACAAACTGATGATGTCTCTACTGTTCGATCGGTCCACGAACGTCGATTTCCGAGAAGTACATCGAAGGCGTACTGCAATATAGTCGATCGTCCGTCACGAAGTCCTTTCGCAGTGTCCGAATGGCGATCACTGCACGCGTTTCTCGATCTCCCATCCACGTCGACGCCGAACGTCTCTTCGACGCGGTACTACTGGGTCGTTCGCGCGATTGAAACCGCAATTCCGTCCGTATCGAACGAAATCGAGAGCTCCTCAACCGTGGCCCGATAGGCAGTGGTGTGAGAGCCGCCGGCGTCGAACCGGATACACTCTTCGATCAGATCGCTCGCGAGCAAGTCATTGATCCGCCTGTAAACGGTGGCTGACGAGCTATCGGTCCGCTCGGTTAGTTCCTTCGCGGTACGCGGGCCCTCCTGGGTCGCGACGAGGATAGTGCGAGAGCACTCGTTACCGAGGACGTCGAGTTGCTTCGCTGGGTTATCACTCACTTCGACTGTTCTGTCGGACGTTCTACCGGTTTGGCTGAATTCGCTAGACATCGGTTCGGGGGGTGGGTGTCGGGTGTCGTTTCAGCACCGACGGGTGCGTTCGGGACAGTGTGACGCTCGGTCTCGACTGATGAACCATCTACGCTACACGTTCTCGAAGGGTATACTTGATAACGGACAACGTTCCACGACAAAACTTGAAACTAATATTTCGAAATACGGTATTATGGCCGTAAATCTCCCATTTCCGGGAGAGTCCCGGACGAGTATTAGGGTCGATTGCGAAGTAAATTGCCTGAAGTGGCGTTAACTGACCGACGTTCTCACTCGTTGGTCGATCAATAGCGAACGGCTTTGACGCCCCTCTCACGCCCTCTACTGTCTGATCTCGCCATTTTTCGACCGTAATGGCGTGATACAGCGCCAGATCCGATGAACGGACTGGCGACTTTATTCGGTCTCCGACGACTTGGTAGGCTGATGCCTGCCCGTGATCGGTTCGACGCCACGGAGACGTGGTTCGGAACGGAGGATCGGATAGGTACGGTGATCACGCACGTTGCGCTTGATCGCACGGTACGGTGATACATCATGGATACGAACTCACGCAACTGGACCCCTATGGAATCGTCGTCGACCGGAACGCGCTGTCGAAAATGTGGGACGCACGTCACCCAGCAGTTCGCACGCGTCTTCGGTGATAACGGGGACATCGTCCACGGCTGTCCGTCGTGTACAACGTACCGAGAGATGCAAGCAGGAGATCACCTGACCGGGCACAAGTGAGCCCGTGTCAGTGGAAACCTGGCCTACGTTGACCTGTATCGGCGATCGAATTTGATCCAGCAGTGACTGGTCTGGTGACGGTACAAATTTCCTTAGCGTCCAGATCGGTTCGTCTCGAGTAAATTCACTACGTTAAAGAGTTACCCGAACGTAGACGTTGTTACTAATGCGCATTCGATTCGGGTCGGGGGCCAGTCTCGATTCTGTCCGAGCAGGTACGTCAAACGAACAGGTGAATCGGGACGATGTTAGAACGTACTGAGAAAGAAACCGGGCTCGCTGAGAGCGACATCTTTCACATCCTCGGCAACGATAGACGTCGGGCGATCGTCTCCGAATTAGCGGCCAGACCGGATACCGTCGAAGTGTCGACGATCGCGACCGCCGTAGCCACTCGTGAAGCCGACTCGGAGGAGGACGTACCGAACAATCTCTACAAAAGCGTCTATGTCTCACTCCAACAGACTCACCTACCGCAACTCGAATCGGACGAGGTGATCTCGTACGATCCGGACGAGAAAACGATCCGGCACGGGCCACAGTTCGACCACGTTCGAACGTACCTGTCGAGAACGGACCACTCCGGCGATCGAATGGTCGTACTCTCGTTGGCGGTCGCTATCACGGGGCTTCTCACGATCGTGCTGAGTGGAATCGGTGTTCCGATTTTCGACAGCGTCGAACCCGTCGTCTGGGGCACCCTCTCACTTCTGATCGTCTCACTGGGTTGTCTGTACCAGCTATTCGCTTGATCGCGTTTCTTCGCTCCGTTCGCCGAATCGATCCGAGGACGGGTTCGGGTCCGGACGGGCAGAGCGTGAGGCGGCCGGCTCGTTCCCGGGCCGGCAAATGAGGTTCTCTCGACCGAGGCGGAGTTTGATGATGTCTTCGTTGGATTCGAGGTCCGCGAGAAGCCGGCTCACTTTCGCTTTGGACCACTCTACCGAATCGACGATTTCGGTCTGTTTCATGCGACCGCCATTGGCGTCGACGAGTTCGAGGACGCGTTCACGATCGGTCAAAATTGGTTGATCGGCCCTCGAAAATGATTGTTCGTGGGCCGTATCCTGTGGCGACGATTGCCTGGTTCGTAACACGAGCGCGGCGATCAGGATGACGACGATCGCGGAAACCGCCACGACGATCGAAACGTCGATCGTGTCGATCACAACGGGCGCGTCCGTCCGAACGCGTGCCGGTAGATTCCACTGGCTCAAAGGAGGTATCATGCGATCACCTTTCAGTCGCTGAATAACCCGACGTCACGCTCACACAGACAGCAGCCGGTAGTAAAGCACTTTTTCAGCGAGCTGTGTGATACAGCGTTGGCATTTTTTCAATCCGTTTGACTCGTTTTCCGCTGCAGCCGATCGAGACGGCCCTTGCGGGAAGTATCAAGTACCGTTTTTCACCTTCGATACCTACGTTCCAGGAACCCCGACCGCTTCGAAATCGGTGACACCCAGGAACGCGAGGATGTAGAGTACCACGAGTACCGAGATCCACGCGAGTAGTGTGATCCCCGCAGCCTGCACCCACCCACCCGGATACCGCCAGTTGACGACGGCGAGATACGATAGTAACACGAGCGCCGGACCGAGCAGCGGAATCCACCCGAAGAAGAATCCAACGACGGCCCAGACGACCGCACCGACGAGCGCCGTGACGATCGCGTAGGTATAGTCTTCGACGTCGACGATGACTTTCGCTCCCACGTAAATTCCCAGCGCGCCGATCAGGAGACTGATGGCGAACACGATGAGTGATCCGATCATACTGGAGCCGTTTCCTCCGACGGCGTTAGTTATCTTTCACGTACACGGACCGATTTTCGTCGGTCCGATTTCCTCCGATTTAGTCAGTTGCATCGGCTCTGGGCGCCAATACACAATGGGCGAATACCCGAAACGCCGGCTGAGAATCTAGCCATGCAGGTCCAGCACACCTGTGGATCGGACATCTAAAACTATGCAGCGGCGACCGAACTGTCGATCCTCTGATTATTCGGTACCTGACCGTAACGCGCCATAATTGTCGGCAGTAGACGGTTACGACCGTCAGTGTATATATGCGAATTCGACGGTGCGGACGGATACTCGTTTCCGTCAACGGGCCGGCGGACGTCTTCCGAAGCTACTTTGCCGGGGCGACGAAACTCGATGTGATGACTGTCGACCTCGTCGTAAAACACGCTACGGTCGTGACGCCGGACGGCAAGGTTCCGGATGCCGGAATCGCGATCGACGACGGAACGATCGTGAGCCTCGGCCGGTCTGGGCAGCTTCCCGATGCCGAACGCACCATTGACGCGAACGGGTCCGTCGTCGTCCCGGGCGTAATCGACACCCACATCCACAATCGCGAGCCAGGTCTCGAGTACAAAGGAGATTGGGAGTCGGCGACTCGTGCCGCCGCAGCGGGCGGGGTGACGACCGTCGTCGGGATGCCGAACACCGATCCCGTGATCGACCGGCCCGAAGCGCTCGAACTCAAGTTCGAGCGGGGCGAGGCGGCCGCCCACGTAGACTTTCAGAGCTACGCCGTCGTTACGTCCGAGAACGTCGACAGAATCCCCGCCCTCGATGCTGCCGGCGCACTCGGATTCAAGATTTTCCTCGGCTCTACGGTCGGCGACGTTCCGGCACCCACCGACGGCGAGATTCTAGACGCGATGACGGCGATCCGGGAGACCGGAAAGCGACTCGGCTTTCACGAGGAAAACGGCGAAATCATCGATCACTACGAGCGGCAGTACAGGGCCGCCGGAAAAAACAGGCCAATCGATCATGCTCACTCCCGTCCGGTACTTGCCGAGCGCGAGGCTGTCGAGCGAATGATCACCTTCGCGTCGGATCGTGACGTTCCAATACACATGTTCCACGTCTCTTCCGGCGACGCGGCGGATGCGGTCGCTCGCGGGAAAGAACGTGGCGTGGACGTGACGGCCGAAACGGCGCCGCACTATCTCTGGTTTACCGAATCCGTTCTGGAGGAGAAAGGAAACGTTGCACGCGTCCAGCCCCCGATTCGATCGACCGACCAGCACGAGCGCCTCTGGGAACAGTTTTCGGCGGGCGTCATCGATTGCATCGCGACCGATCACGCTCCGCACACTGACGAAGAGAAACTGGTCGACGATCCGTTCGGTGACACCTGGGCCGCTATCTCCGGCTTCGTCGGTCTCGAAACGCAAGTGCCGGCGATGTTGACCTTCGTCGACGAAGGTCGCCTGGAACTCGAAGAGTGGGTTTATCACCACTCGACCCGACCCGCTCAGGTCTGGGGGATGTATCCGCAGAAAGGCTCGCTCAGGATCGGCACAGACGCGGACCTCACAATCGTCGATACGGACGAGGCGTGGACGCTAGAGGACCGTCACGCGCTTCACTCGAAAAACACCGTCACCCCGTTCGAAGGGGAGTCCTTCGTCGGCCGTGCTCACACGACGATCGTCCGCGGTCAGGTGGTTTACGAGGACGGACGCGTCACCGGCGAACCCGGCGACGGAACGCGCGTCGACGTCGATTGAACCGGCCACTCCGGCTCGAAAGACCGTGCCGGTCCTCAAGTTTCACCAACATTCATACCAGACGGTCACGCCAGATCCGCTCCGACGGCATCCTCGATCGAGTCGAAGCCGTCTCGCTGAAGTAACTCGACGAGTCCTTCGTTTATCTCGCGGGCGGTGGAGGGACCGTTGTAGACGAATCCGGTATATAGCTGGACGAGCGAGGCTCCCGCTTTGATCTTATCGTAGGCGCTCTGGGCCGAGTCTACCCCGCCGACGCCGATGATCGGGAGCTCCGTGTTCTCGGCGAGCGTCCGCACGACCTCGGTCGATCGAGATTCGAGCGGCTTTCCGCTGAGTCCACCCCACTCGGTTCGATCGCTCGAGGTGAGATCGTCGCGACGGGTAGTCGTATTGGTCGCTACCAGACCATCTAGGTCGAACGCTTCGACGATATCGACGAGTTCGAGTAACGATTCGGTCGGCGACTCCGGTCCGATCTTTACCAGTATCGGTTTCCCGCGATCGTTTTCCGCCGTCAGGACCTCGAATATCGAACGAAGGTGTTCCGGGTCGTCTTCGTCGAATTCGTCGGGCGTATTCGGACACGAGACGTTGACGACGAAGTAGTCGCCGTGGGGACGGAGTCGGGAGAAGACGCGTCGGTAATCTTCGAGCGCTTCGGACTCGTCCGACGTATTCATTTTTCCGATATTGATGCCGAGGGGCGTCTCGGACGGTGGTCGCGACTCGAGTCGTCTGCGTACTGCTTCCATTCCGTCGCCGTTGAACCCCATCCGATTGATCATCGCCTCGTCGTTCCGTAAGCGAAACAGCCGAGGTCGTGAATTTCCCTCCTGTGGGTACGGGGTGACGGTTCCCGCTTCGACGAAGCCAAAGCCCAGATCGGAGAGAGCCCTGAGGACTTCTGCGTTCTTATCGAAACCAGCGGCGACGCCGATCGGATTCGGGAACGTCGTTCCGAACCGGTCGATCGAGAGTGACGGGTGGCGATACTGGTATCGCCATCGAACCGCCGCGCGGGTCGGACCGGTCGACTGGAGGCCACCCAAGATGCGTTTACCGATAGTGTGTGCCGTCTCCGGTGGCAGTTTGAACGCGAGCGGACGTACCTGCCTGTAGAGACTCATCGATGTTCGTTCGGGTGAACGCTACGTAAACCCCTCGAAACACCCCTTGGACGGTGATCGGACCGCGTGGTCGAGGATCCTCTCGAACGGATGACGAAATCTGGCGTCTGACGGCTGCGTTCTACGGTTGCCACTGGATAACGAAATGGTTTTCCTACGGGTGGCGCTTGAGTCGACTACCAACACCCGAGTCATGTCCTGGATACTTTGTTCCGACGCCGGTGGTGACGATGGCGGCTGAGACCGTTCTCGTCCCCGTCTCCGACTCAGTGACGATCCGTCAGACGATCGCGTACGCCGTTTCCGAACTGGCGGACGGCGATCGCTCCAGCGAACTCCACCTGGTCGTCGCGGTTCCGTACGACGCGGCCGTTCCGGAGGGTGAAAAGGCCGTTTCTGAGTTAGAAGACGTCCTCACTCGGGCGACGCTGTGGGCGACCGAAGACGTCGGCACTGCGGCGGATATCTCGGTCGAAACGGCGACGATCGGAACCGAGGAGTACCTCTTCGGGCCACGAGATTACGCCGATCGGTTCGCCGCGTACGCCGAGGCGAACGACGTCGATCGACTCATCCTCGACCCGGAGTACCATCCCGGGGGCACCGTTCCGCTGTTACAACCGCTCGAACGCGAACTGACCGACGTCGGCCTCGCTACTGAGACGGCGCCGGTCGAGCGAGCCGCCACGCACGGGCGCCTGGTCGGGAAAGCCACCTTCGACCGGGTCTTTGCGCTCTTCTGGATATCCTACGGATTCTATCTCATTCTCGGCGACCCGACCTACTGGTTCGATCTGGTGACGGGAGCGGCGGTCGCGGGGATCGTTTCGCTGACGCTCGCCCAGATTACATTTTCGACGCCGCCACACCGCGTACACTCGCCGCTCCGGGTCGTCCGCTTCTCGCTTTACATTCCGTACCTCATCTACGAGATCGTCAAGGCGAACGTGCTGATTTCGGCGGTCATCTTGCGGCCGTCGATGCCGATCGAACCGAGGTTGACGCGAGTGAATGCGCGCGTCAGAAGCGGCCTTCCGTTGCTCGCACTGGCAAACAGCATCACGCTCACGCCCGGAACGCTGACTGTTCGGGCAAACGACCAACGACTTCTCGTCCACACGCTCATTCCCGACGCGCGCGAAGACCTCTTCGAGGGGCGTCTCGAACGGGCCGTCCGCTTCGTCTTCTACGGGCGGCGGGCCGCGCGTATCGCGACGCCGCGCGAACGCGGCGATACGGAAATCGTCGGAGGTGACCATCGATGACGCCGACGTGGCTCTCCGTCGAGGAGGTCTTTCTCGTGGCCGCGGCCCTGTTCGTCGTCCTGGCGATCGCGATGTTCTATCGCGCGGTCAAAGGACCGACGACGCAGGACCGACTGCTCGCGGTCAACGTCCTCGGGACGAACACCGTCGTCATCCTGGCGCTGCTCGCGGCCGGGCTCGACGAACCGTGGTTTCTCGACGTGGCGCTCATTTACGCGCTGCTCAACTTCCTGATGGCCGTTGCGATCTCTAAGTTCACGGTCGAGCGAGGCGGTGTGCTGTGATCGAACTACCCGGTATCGCCGAGGAGATTCGCTTCTGGGCGATCATGGTCCTGATCGGACTCGGCCTGTTCTTCACGTTCGTCTCAGCAGTCGGCGTGATTCGCCTGCCCGACGTCTACTCGCGAGCGCACACGGCCTCACAGACGGACACGCTCGGCGCCGGCATGGCCCTCGCCGCGGTCGCGCTCGCGCTCGGGTGGCAAAACGCCACGATTTACACCGTCCTGTTGCTCTTCTTCGTGTTCATCACGAACCCGACCGCCGCACACGCGATCGTTCGCTCTGCCTCCGAGTCGGGTATCGATCCCTGGACGCCGGAGACCGACGCGGACGCCGGAGTCGGCGATCCCGACACCGAAGGGGCGCCAGAGCAGTACGACGAATCGGACGACGGAGGTGCGTCACGATGACGTTCGCAGTTGCCTACACGTTGGCGTTCTTCGTCATCATCACGGCCGTCGCGACGGCGATGTTCCGGGACGTCCTCTCCGCGATCGTCGTGTTCGGAGCCTACAGCCTGGGAATGGCGATCATCTACACGTTCTTGCTGGCTCCCGACGTCGCGATGACCGAGGCGGCCATCGGCGCGGGCGTCACGACGATACTGCTGTTGTTGACGATCGCCCGGACCACGCGTCCGACGTCCGATCGGACGTTCGAGCGAGTGAACCTGCCCGCGGTCGCTGTCGTCGGCGGGTTTCTCGTCGTAGCGCTCGTCGGGATCTTACCCGAGATGTACGAAATCGGCGATCCCGGCGCGCCGGTCTGGGACAACGCGCAGGTCACCCAGTACTACCTCCACAACACCTACAGCGACACGGGCGTACAAAACGCCGTGACGGCGGTTCTGGCGGCCTACCGTGGATTCGACACGTTCGGAGAGGCGGTCGTCGTCTTCGCCGCCGGGATCTCGGTTCTGATCGTGCTCAAACGGGAGGTGTTCGCCTGATGGCGGATCCCGTCGATGACACCTACACGGAGAGTCAGGTGATCATGACCGCGGTGAAGATCATCGCCCCGTTTACGCTAACCTACGGACTCTTTATGACATTCCACGGCGCGGACACGCCCGGCGGTAGTTTCCAGGGCGGTGCGATTATCGGGGTGACGATCCTGATGCTCGCGTTCGCGTTCGGTATCGAACCGACTCGTCAGTGGCTCAAGAACTCGGTTCTGGTCGGACTCGTCGCGGGCGGCGTCGCGGTCTTCGTCGGTGTCGGACTCGCTGCGATCGCGCTGGGGGGTAATTTCCTCCAGTACGACCGGTTCGAGACGGTTCTCGGGATTCCTGACGGAACGAAGTGGGGCATGGAGGCGATCGAAATCGGTGGTATCGCCCTCATCGTCGCCGGCGTGGTCGTGACGCTGTTCTTCGCCACCGCGGCCGGCTTCCCGCCGAAACTGAGAGAGCACAACGGTCACTCGAGAAGAAACGGTCCGAGTGACGGATCAGGTGGAGTGGCGACCGATGCCGGTCCCGACTCGGTAGACGGAGGTGACGACTGATGGCGCTCGAGCTGTTGACGGGCACGTTCGCCTATGCGACGATGTTCGTCCTGCTCGCGGTCGGACTCTACATGATGATCGCGAACGAGAACCTCGTCAAGAAGATCATCGGGGTAAACCTCTTCCAGACGGCCATCTTCCTGTTCTTCGTCTCGGTCGCCTACGTCGAGGAGGGCTCCTCGCCAGTCGTGCCGGCGGAGGCCGATCCCGAGGGTCTCGTCCTCGCCAGTCCGCTCCCGCACGTGATCGTGCTCACCGCCATCGTCGTCGGCGTCGCGCTGACGGCGGTCGGCCTGGCGCTGGTGGTTAGAATCTACGCGGAGTACGGAACGCTTCGCGAGGACACGCTCCGGGAGGTGCGTACCGATGAGTGACGGATTTGCGTCGATTGCGGGGCTGCTGGCACCGTTGCTTACCGATCCCGGGGCCATCCTCGACCTCACCTTCGAGGTCGAACTGCTCCCGGCGCTGCTCGTGGCCGTCCCGATTCTGGCCGCCGCCGTGCCGATCGTGCTCGGATTGCGATTCGATCGGACGGGGTGGTCTGTTGCACTCCTGACGTCTCTGGGACTGTTCGCCGGTACGATCGCGATCGCTCGCGAAGTGTACGCAACGGGCGGGTACACCCAGGTCATCCACGAAGTCGGCGGCTATCCGGCCCCCTACGGGATCGAACTCGTCGCCGACGAGTTCTCGACGATCATCGCCCTGCTGGTCACCGGATCCGCCGTCGGCGTCCTGGCGTACACGCGAGTGGGCGGACCGCGTGGATCCACATTTTACGCAGCCTACCTGCTCCTCACCGGCGGTTTGCTCGGCCTCTCGTTCACCGGTGACGCGTTCAACATGTTCGTCTTCCTGGAGATCGTCGGGCTCGCGACGTACGGGTTGATCGCCAGGGGCGACAGCGCGGAGTCGGCCGTGGCGGCGTTGAAATACCTCGTCCTCGGAACGCTCGGCGCGTCGCTCTACCTGCTCGGGGTGGGCCTGCTCTTCATGGCGACCGGCCACCTCAACATGGAATTCATCAATAGCGAGTTGTACGACGGCGCGCTGGTCGAAAACGAGACGCTCGTCCGCGCGTCGTTCGCGTTCGTCTTCGTCGGCTTCGCCATCAAAGTCGCCCAGTGGCCACTTCACACCTGGCAGCCGGACGCCTACCAGCGGGCGCCGGACGGAATCACCCCGTTGATCGCCGCCCTCGTCTCGACGGTTTCTGCCTACGCCCTCGGGCGGATTCTCTTTACGGTCTACGGCGTCGAGTTCGTCACTGCGACGCCCTACGTCCAGGAGATCATCCTCACGGTCGGCATCGCGAGCGTGATGGCCGGCTCGATTCTCGCCGTCACCCAGACCGACGTCAAGCGAATGCTCGCGTACTCGTCGGTCTCGCAGTTCGGCCTGATCGTCGCCGCGTACGGACTCGCGACGCCGCTCGCGCTCGTCGGTGCGATCGTCCACCTGGTCGGTCACGGGCTAATGAAAGCGGGTCTCTTCCTCGGTGCGGGCGTCGTCGCCGCAGGATACGGGGCGCGACGCGTCAGGGAGTTCGCCGGCCTCGCCGAACACCGGCCGGTCGCCGCGGCCTCGATCGCCGTACTCGCGATCTCGCTGGTCGGCATTCCGCCGTCGATCGGCTTTATCGGAAAGTGGTACATCGCGGTCGGCGCCATCCAGGCCGAAGCGTGGACGGTCGCGGCCGTCATCTTCCTGTCGACCATGTTGACGCTGCTGTACGTCGCCCGGTTGCTGGAGACGATGTACTTCACACCCGCCTCGGCGCGTTCGTCCGGCCACGCCGTCACCGGCGAGTCGGGCCACGGCGATGCGGTCGCAACCGACGGTGGCGAAGAAGCGAACGAATCGTTCGGTGACCGCCGGTCGGCGGACTCCAGTCGACGACGGCGCGTGTCGGTCGGCATGCTCGCGATCGTCGCGGTGTTCGCGGTACTGACTGTTGGACTCGGCTTCGCCGGTGATGTGCTCTACGAGGCGATCGAGCCGTTTGCAGAGGAGGTGTTCGACGATGGTTGAAGCCACAATGGATCCGCGTCCGCTGGCAGCCGTACTGATATCGGCGTTCGCGGTCGTACTGATAGTCGCGTCGTATCGCTACCCGAACGTTCGAGAGGGCTGGTCCGTCCTCGCCGCGCTGGGGAAGTTCGCCATTGTCGTCAGCATGCTCCCCGGCGTCATGGACGGCGAGGTCTATTACTGGAGTCTGGAGGAAACCACGGGTTACACGTTCGTCTTCGGCGCAGACTTCGCGCTCAGAGCGGATCCCCTGGGGATGCTCTTCGCGTTACTGGCGAGCTTCCTCTGGATATTCACGTCGTTCTACGCGGCGGGGTACATGCGAGGGTTAAACGAACACGCCCAGACGCGATTTTTCGCCGCGTTCGCCGCCAGCCTCTCGACGGCGATCGGAATCGCCTTCGCCTCGAACCTGCTCACCATCTTCATCTTCTACGAGCTGCTATCGCTCGTCACGTACCCGCTCGTCGCCCACAACGAAGACGACGAGGCGCGCATCGCGGGGCGAAAGTACCTCGCGTATACCTTCTTCGGCGGCGGAGTGTTCCTGCTGGCCGGGACGGTGTTAGTGTACTGGCTCAACACGGGTCCCGGCGGGGTTGACCCGGACGCAGCAGATCCGCTCGCGTTCGAAACCGGCGGAATGTCCGCGCTCGCAGACGCCGCGGCGGCCGATCCGGGATTCGCCCAGGCCGCGTTCTTCCTGCTGATCGCCGGGTTCGGGGTGAAAGCGGCGGTCATGCCGCTTCACTCCTGGCTGGCAGACGCGATGGTCGCGCCGACGCCCGTCTCGGGCTTGCTGCACGCGGTGGCTGTCGTCAAATCCGGCGCGTTCGGCGTCGCGCGGGTCTACCTGGACACGTTCGGCACCGACACGATCCGGGAGATCCCGCTTTCGGTTCCGTGGGTCGGCGACGTCGGGATCAACGTCCCCGTCGCGATTCTGGCCGCGTTCACGCTGACCGCGGCGAGCATCATCGCCCTTCGGAAAGATCACTTAAAGCGCCGGCTGGCGTTCTCGACGACGGCCCAGCTGTCGTACATCGTGCTGGGTCTCTCGATGCTCAACCCGTTCGCGATGCTCGGGGCGCTGTTGCACATCCCGGCTCACGCGTTCGGCAAGCTCACGCTGTTCTTCTGTGCGGGGGCAGTTCACGTCGAAACCCACACCGACTACGTCAGCGAGATGGCCGGCGTCGGAAAGCGCATGCCGATGACGATGAGCGCGTTCGCCATCGGATCGGCCGGCATGGCCGGCATCCCCCTGGTTGCCGGATTCGTGAGCAAGTTCTACCTGCTGATCGGTGCCGGTGGCGCCGCGGACGTTCACGCGGGCTACTGGCTGTTCGCTACCGCGCTGATCGTCTCCGGCGTGCTCAACATCGCCTACCTCTGGCCGGTCGTCTACACCGCGTTCTTCGAGAGCGAGGACCGCCACGACGCGAAACCGCTGCTCGAGTTCCCGCCCGGCGGCGAGCGACGCTCCTACGGCGTCCTGAACGGAGAGCGCACGTCTGATGCGCAACCGCGTACCGACGGCGGCGCCCCGCAACCGGCGGACGACGACGAGGGAGAAACCGAGGGGAAGGGCGCCGGAACGCCACTCGATGATGAACCGGAGTACGCCGTCGACGAACACCCGAGCGACGTCGACGTTCCGTACGGACCCGGAGATGCACGGGCGGGGGACCGAACCCACCCGGATCACGCCGACGACCACCACGATCACGGCGATCACCACCACGGCGGACCGCCTCAGGGCGGCTGGGAGCGACGCACGCCGTTCACCGAGAGTTCGTGGCTCGTCGCGATGCCGATCGCAGTCATCGCGACCGGCGCCGTCGTCCTCGGCGTCGTCCCGGACTACGCCGTCTTCCTCGAACTGGCCGATTATATCGTCGAACTGGTCGAGGGTGAGGGGGTGATCGACCGATGATCGAGGATCTCGCGACGACGATCTATCCGCCCGCGGTGATCCTCGCGGCAGCGGTGGTCGCATTCTTCGCTCCGCGAATCGTCGGCTTCGCCGTCGGCGCGCTGAGTCTCCTGTGGGTCATCGTCGTCGCCTGGTTCGCCCCGGTCGGAACGAGCGTCAGCGCGACCTTTCTCGGATTCTCGGTTCAGCCGTTCCTCGTCGACGAGTACACGCGGTTCGTCGCGCTCGGTCTCGGCTTCCTCGGGCTGTTCGCGGTGATCTACGCCTATTCGAGCGAGTCCCCGCGCGCCCAGCTCGCCATCGCGCTCACCTACGTGGGCTCGACGATCGCAGCCGTCTTCGCCGGCGACTGGCTCGTGCTCGTCTTCGCCTGGGAACTGATGGCTATCACGAGTACCGTGCTCGTCTGGCAGTACGGCGGCGACGCCGTCCGGGCGGGCTATCGCTACGCCATCGCTCACGGGATCGGCGGCAGTCTCCTGCTGTTCGCCGTGATCGCTCACTACGCCGCAGCGGAATCGTTCGTCTTCGGCGAGGGCGTCGGCTATGACGGCGTCATCACCGGCGGCATCTCGAGCGCGTTCGGCGGCCTCCCGATGATCCTCGCCGTGCTCGGTATCGGCGTCAACGTCGCGTTCGTCGGATTTCACACCTGGCTGCCGGACACCTACCCGCGGCCACACTTTGCAGCCTCGGTGTTCCTGGCAGCGTTCACCACGAAGACGAGCGCGTACGTGCTTCTCCGGGCCGTTCCGGAGGGTAACCTCTACCTCGCCTATATGGGCGGACTGATGGCCGTCTACGGCGTCGTCTTCGCGCTGTTACAACACGATATGCGGGCGCTGCTGTCCTATCACATCCAGGCCCAGCTGGGGTACATGGTCGCCGGTATCGGGATCGGCACGGCCATCGGAGCGGCGGGTGCGATGGGACACCTGTTCAACAACGTGCTCTACAAGAGCCTACTGTTCATGGCCGTCGGCGTCGTCATCTACCGGACCGGCGAGAACGACCTCTACGAGCTGGGCGGTCTCTGGCGTGAGATGCCCATCACGGCCATCGCGTTCGCGATCGGTGCGCTTTCGATCACGGCCGTCCCCGGCTTCAGCGGCTTCATCAGCAAGGGCATGATCCTCGATGCGGCCGATCCCGGATACCACGGTGCACCCGAGTACCAGGCGCTCTACTGGTTGCTCTTCATCGGCGCGATCGGAACGTTCCTCTCGTTCATCAAACTCGGCTACTACGTGTTCTTACACGGACCGAGCGAACGATCCGTGCTCGACTCGAAGCCCGGTCAGAGCGTCTCGATGCTCTCGGTCGGTGGCGCGTGTGTCGTTCTGGGTCTGCCGTTTCTCGGATGGCCCTACTTCACTGACCTGCTCCCGCTGGTCGACGGGGTCGAGATTCCGACGGCCGGTATCGACCTCGATCCGTACAGCCCCGGTCACTTACAGGACGCCCTCGTACTGATCGTCGTCTCCGTCGTCGGCTTCAAGCTCATTCGGAAGCCGCTCTCGAAGATCGACTATCCGGACCCGGCGTTCGCGTTCGCCCCGGCCACGTTCTACGTCGGTCGGTGGAGCATGCTCGCAGTTACGGAACTGTACGCTGCCGTCGATCGCGCTGTCGTCGGCCTGGTCGTGGGTTGCTACTGGATCGGGAACAATCCGGTCCTGGCCGCAGAGCGCGTCGTGCGAAACGTCCCGGGTGTCTCGGTTACTCAGAACGGCGCCAGACCGACCGACGGCGGCGCGCCATCCCGGCTGTATCTCAGAGCAACCATCGGGCTTACGGTCCTGTACGTGACCGTTATCCTCACGCTGGTTCTGGTCCTGGTGCTTTACGGCTGATCGGATCGGTCCCGGCAATCGAGTCCGATCACGTTCCGAATCCGTCGAAATCAAACAGTGAATGTTCGCCTGATCGGTGGACGACGTCCGTCTCGCATAAGTCGAACCTACCGCGTATCCGGTGTCCGTAACGCTGGAAAAGGCGGCACCGACGGGGAAGACGTGATGGCCTCCCGTGGGGTTCGGACTGGCGCATCGGTACGGTGGGCTACGGGAGTCGATGTTCGTTACGGTCGTCGAGTCCATCAATCGACGCGTATTCTGAACCGACGCTCTGGGCTGACCGTTCCGACAGGTGAGATGTTTTGGGCCCGTTCGGCAATCGAACTATCGCCGGCGTCTGAGACACAAAGGTCGAGAATAACAATGCGGAGCCACGCTGTTCGTGAGATAGATGATCGAGTGTGGAAGAACGGTGCGAGTGGACGGGTTGGGAGTATGCGCTCGAACGTATTCCACGCACCAGAACGTGGTCGACCGAGGTCTCTGACCGAACCATGTACCGAGATCACTCCGTCGCCGTCGTGGTTCCGGCCTACAACGAGTCGGGGCTCGTCGGCGATGTCCTGGAGACGGTTCCTGACTTCGTCGATCGGGTGTACGCCGTCGACGATCGTTCGACCGACGGAACCTGGAACGAGATTCGACGGGTCGCCTCAGACCGGCTCGACGCATCGCAGACTACCGCCGACGGCGTTGGGGGTCCGGTGACGCCGTCCGACGGTGACGGACGAACCGCAATTCCGGTGACCGATCGACGAGCTGACGGGGGAACGACCGTCGAGCGTCCCGTTATCGTTCCGATACGCCACGAGGCAAATCGCGGCGTCGGCGCGGCGATAACGACGGGCTATCGACGGGCGCTCGACGATGGAATGGAAATCACGGCCGTGATGGCCGGCGACGGGCAGATGGATCCGAACGAACTCGACCGGCTGCTAGACCCGATCGTCGAGGGTCGGGCGGCGTACACGAAGGGAAACCGCCTCCGCGGTCGCGAGTTCCACGATTCGATGTCGTCGTTTCGTCTCTTTGGGAACGTCTTGCTCTCGCTGTTGACCAAAGTTTCGAGCGGCTACTGGCAGATGGTCGATCCGCAGAACGGCTATACGGCTATCTCGAAGGAGGCACTCGAGGCCCTCGATCTCGACTCGCTGTACGAGCAGTACGGGTTCTCGAACGACGTCCTCGTCGCGCTCAACACCAGGGAGTTTCCGATCGCCGACGTCTCGATGCCGGCGGTGTACGGCGACGAAGAGAGCCACATCGACTACACCACGTTCGTACCGAAGCTCTCGTGGTTGCTGTTTCGCCGGTTTATCAGACGGCTGGGGGATCGATACGTGATTCGCGACTTTCACCCGCTGGTGGGACTGTACGCCCTGGGCGCACTCGGATTAGCGGTGACGATCGGGATTCTCGGCCGAATACTCACGGGTCGAGACGAGACGTCCGGAACGGACGAAGCCGCTCGTCCATCCGCCACCGATGCCCGTCTCACGCTCGCGCTCTCGACCGTGACTGCGATGCTGTGTTCGGCGATGACCGTTCTACTCGCGATGGTGTTCGACCGACAGGCCAACGAAGGACTGGTGGTGGTCGACGAATGAAGGTCGTCGTCACCATCCAGCACCCGGCGCACGTTCACTTCTACCGCCACGCGATCGACGAACTCCGCGAGGACGGTCACGACGTGTTCGTCTTCGCTCGGGAGAACGATCTCGCCGTTCCGTTACTGGAGGCCTACGACATCGAACACGAGGTACTGGCCGGCCCGCAGCAGTCGCTGCTCGGATTGGTTCGCGTGCAGGCGACCTACGAGTACCGACTGTTCCGTCGGGCCCGCCGAATCGAACCCGATGTGATGACGGCGATCGGCGGCGTGGCCGTCTCGCACGTCGCACCGCTCGTCGGCGCCAGGAGCGTCGTGTTCGTCGACAACGAGGGAGTCACCTCTCATCGACTCGTCGCACCGTTCGCCGACGTGATCGCGACGCCGAGTAATTTCAGAGACGATTTCGGCGACGGACACGTCAGGTACGAGAGTTTCCACGAACTGGCCTACCTTCACTCCGACCGCTTCGAACCGTCGCCGGATCGCCTCCGCGCGTACGGCGTCGAACCGACGGAACCATACTACTTCTGTCGCTTTCGAACGTGGGACGCGTTGCACGACGTCGGCGAGGCCGGTCTCTCGAGGAAGGGAAAGCGCGAGCTCGTCTCTACGTTCGACGAGAAGGGTACCGTCTACATATCGAGTTCGGATCCGCTGCCAGCGGACCTCAGCGGCTACCGCTCGCCGGTCCCGCCGACGGCCGTACACGATCTGCTGTATCACGCGAACGGCTACGCCGGCGACTCGGGGACGATGGCCACGGAAGCGGCGCTGCTCGGGACGCCAGCAGTTCGTATCCAGTCGTTCGCCACGGACGCCGAATCCGATATGAGCAACTTCGTGGTTCTCGAACGGGAGTTCGACCTCCTTCGCTCGACGGCCGACGAGGATCGGGCGATCGAGCTCGTCGAAGCAATGCTCGCCGATCCGTCGACACCAGCCCGATGGAAACGCCGTAGAGAACGGGTGATGGCGGAGAAACGAGACGGGACCGACGTTCTCGTCGAACTGCTCACCGAGACGGACGCGTCGCGACAGACTCGCGAGGTCCGATCGGTACGGAGTTGAGAGGGGTGTTCGTCAGTTTTCTGTTCCAGTCGATTCGTCCTCGTCGACGGTGACGAGCGATTGTTCGAGAACGCTCGTTCGCAGCCCACCGCTTACCCCGCTTGCAACGGTACGCGGCGCGTCCGGTTCGAACGCTCGCCTCGCTCCCACGGGTTTGAGGTAGTCGCCGCCGACGTCGACGTCTGCCTCCTCACAGAGTCGTTTGAGTATCGTTCGGGCCCCTTCGGTCGTGATCGCCGCGGGGGAGATCGCGTGCTCGTGTGCCAGTTCGATCGCGGTGTGGTCGTCGAAGAGCGCGTCTATCTCGTTCGATCCGTACCCGCGCTCTGTGAGTTTCGTACGGACGGTAGAAGCGATCGATGGGGCGTGTCGGGTCGGAAAGAGCGGCCAGTCGTTCGTCGGCGGATCGAGCGCGATCCGATAGCGTCGAAGGGGCGTCCGCGCGGCCGCCGGAAGCGGAACGTCCTCGAATTGCTGTGAGGTGCCTAGAACCTGAATCGTTCCCGCGTAGAAGTCGACGTCGTCCCACGTCGCACCCGTCCGACGGTCGTCTTCGGGAACGCGAAAGAGCTCCCCACCTCGAAGCCCAGCGTGTGCGAGTAACGCGACCATCGCGTACTCCCGTAGTCTGGCGAGACGGTCGTCCGTTCCTTCTTCCGCTTCGCTCGCTCGGGTTTCGACGTACGATTCTAGTTCGCGCCTGGCGTCGGCCGACCAGTGCTGTGACAGCGTCGTGTCGGACACCTCGGGGAGCGCGTCGACGACGACCGCCGCTTCAGCCGGGTTCTCGCGAATCACCGCTTCGTCGACACACCAGGAGAGAAACGCGCGAACGACGGCGAAATAGGTATGGGCACTCGAGGCGGCGTACTCCCCACGACGCGTCCTGTCGTTCAGTTCTCGGGCGTAAGCGCCACAGTGGGCTGTTTCGAGTTCCGCGACGGTCGTGACGTCGTACTCACGATCGAGCCACTCCGTCCACCGAGTGAGGATCGAACTGGCGTTCGACGCGTACGTCCCGGCACCCGCGCCATCGCTGGAGCCGACGGATTTGCGCTCCAGGTACCGTTCGATCAAGGCGTCGAGTGGAATCACGACCGAACCACCCGCTCGCCCCGGCGGTGCCTGGGGCCGAGTGCTACCGCGATTACATCGCCTTTCGGTGGCGGCTGGTTGACCATCTGTGCCGACTGACGAATCCCACTCGTGTAAATCTGACCCCGCGCGTCCGGCCCGTTCACGAGTGAGATCGTGCGCCGGTGCGTTCGATCTATCGGGGCCAAATCGCCGGCTCACTCTCCGCTGTCCGTTCCGCCGGGACGGTAGGATCTGCTGATCGCCTTCCACCGTCCGGTACCGAACCGGTAGTAATTAATCGAAGCCGGAATCGCCGTCTCGGCGACGAACGCCAGGTAGAGGCCGTAGAGACCGAGTGGAGTCGTCGCACCGATGTAGGTGAGCGGGATGGCGCCCGCGAACATACCCAGCGCCTGGGCGTAGAACGGCCAGCGCGTGTCGCCGGCGGCGTTGAGCGCACCCTCGGTCGTTCCGGAGATCCCCTGAAAGAGGATCGCGACGCAGGCGACCTGCACCAGCGTGACGGCGACGGGAACCGAGAGTTCGGCGGGGTCGTCGACGAACACGAGCGTGATCGGTTCCGCGAATACGAAGACGATGGCGGCCGATACGGCGTAGACGGCGATCGAAAAGCGAATAATCTCTCTGCCGTACCGGTCGGCCGTACGCTCGGCTCCGGTTCCCAGTTCCTGGCCGACCAGACTCGAGGCGGCGAGTCCGAAGCCCCAGCCGGGAGTGTTCATGAGCGCCCAGATCCGTCGGGCGACGATGTACGCCGACGCCACGTCGGTGCCAAAGAGGTCGACGATCGAGAGCAACGGTATCTCGGCGACCGTCCACACCAGGTTCCGGCCGAACACCGGGAGGCCGATCGTGATTAGCGACCTGATGACCTCGCCGTCCACGTACGTCCCGAACGGATCGACGGTCATCTCGGCTTCTGGAACCCCGGGCAGGCGACCGAAGACGAGCAAGATGGCGAACGCGAGGGTAACGAAAACGTTTGCGAGCACCGTTCCGAGGGCGGCGCCGACGACGCCCATTCCGAGGCCGAAGATGAGAAACGCGTTGAAGGCGATGTTCGCGACGGCCCCGCCGGCTCTGATCACCATCGGCGTCCAGGCGTCGTCCATCCCGACGAACGCCCGACTTCCGATGAGATTGAGGCCGGCGAACGGCATCCCGAACGCGACGACGGCGAGGTAGGCCGACCCGAGTTCGATCACCTCCGGATCGTCGCTGATGATCGAGATGAGTTCCGACGCGAAGATGCTGAACGCGATGGTGAACGGGACGCTGATGAGTACGACGAGCAACACGCTCGATCGGATCGATTGTCCTACTTGCCCGAATCGCCGAGCACCGTATCGCTGGGAGACCAGCGCGATCGTTCCGCCGGCCACGCCGCCGCCGATCGTGAACGCGAGCCCCCAGAACGGCGTCGCGTATCCGACACCGGCGATCGCGGCTCCGCCGACGGCGATGCCCACCATCGCGATGTCGACGGCGCTCTTGGACATGCGAGCGAGGCCGGTGACGATTCGCGGCCAGGCAAGGTCGGTCGTCCGTCTCGCTCGCTCCCGGTCGATCAGACCCAGTCTCGCCAGTCCGATCCCGATCCACAGGATCAACAGGCGAATCGGGTTCGGTACGCGAGAGGCCACGAGAATCTGTCTACGTCTTACGACGGTCGGCCTAAATGGTTTCTCTACGCGGCAGCGACCACCGGGTTCGGGGTGATCGGCGGAGCATCGCTCTCAACGGCTTAGTCGATACGCCCAAGACCAGTGAGTCAATCGACGGGCGTCATTAGAATCCGGATACACTCCCACCAACCAGGACGACGCATCCGGCGATCAGGAGGGCCCAGTTTACCATCGGATTCTTCGATCTGACGAGGCGGAGCGATACGGATGTCGCTGCAACTGGTTCGAACGGACGGATCCCCATCGGTGTTAGCGCATCGAGAAACACGTGTGACGTGAGCGAGATGCCGACTGCCCCACCGACGGCGAGAACGCCGATTAAGACGGAGACGTCGAACGTCGGTGCGAGAAGACCGCCGACGAGAGAGCCAACTACGATCGAGCCGGCGAGGAACCAGACCGTGTGCGTCGGCCCCCGGTGGGGGACGGGTAACGCGGTATCGATGTCGGGAAGCGGTGCACAAGCGACCGCGACGAGGAGACCGAACAGGGCGAGCGTCGTCGATTCGGTGGCGATCCAGAGGTACAACGGCGTATACCACAGGATCGCCGTCCCGACGTGGCCCTTCCAGTACACGGACGGAGAGAGCGTGACCGTCCCCATCAAGCTTCTGCCGTCCGTGGTCGGGATAACATCGGCTTGTGGGCGGAAGCGTCCGTGGTCGGGATCGCATGGGCTCGAGTCCGGAAGCGTCCGTGGTCGGGACGAAGCGAGATCGTGTCCGAACCTCACAAGTTCTGGCTCTCGGTCGAAGTCGATTTGTGGCCGCTCACCATAGTAGCCCTGTGAATCCATCGAACTGGCGGACCTACCTCGTAACCCAGGAATCGCTCTCCGCTGGTCGCTCGACGCCAGAAATCGTCGAGGCCGCGATCGACGGCGGCGTCGACGTCGTGCAACTGCGCGAGAAGGACCGATCGGCGCGCGACCGGTACGACCTCGGACGAACGCTTCGCGATCTCACAGACGAGGCGGATATCCCGCTCATCGTGAACGATCGTATCGATCTCGCGCGGGCGATCGACGCGGACGGCGTTCACCTCGGTCAGTCGGATCTCCCGATTTCGATCGCGCGCGACCAACTCGGCGCTGATGCGATCGTCGGCTGTTCTGCGTTCCGGGTCGAGGATGCGCTGGCGGCCGAACGCGACGGAGCTGACTACCTCGGAACCGGAGCCGTCTACGGCACGTCCTCGAAGGACGTCGATCCGGCGAAAGACGGCATCGGCCCCGAGGGAATTTCGGCGGTCGCCGAAGCTGTGTCGATTCCCGTCATCGCCATTGGGGCCATTACGGCTGAGAACGCCGGCCCCGTGTTCGAGGCCGGTGCCGCCGGCGTCGCGGTCATCAGCGAGATCACGAGTGCGGACGATCCGGCCGACGCGACGCGCCGTCTTGGAGAGGTGATCGCGCGTGTCTGATTCGCCGGTCCTCGACGCAGCAGGTCTCGCCGCGGCCCGCCGTGCGATCGACGAGTCGACGCCGTTGATCCAGCACCTGACCAACCGGGTAACGATGAACGACGTCGCTCAGGTGACCCTCCACTGGGGCGGCCTCCCGGTGATGGCGGATACGCCGGGAGACGCAGAAGAGATGGCGGCTGGTGCGAGTGCGATACTCTTCAATATCGGCACCGCCTCGCCGCGGGAGGTCGAGACGATGATCGACGTCGGAACGGTTGCCAACGACCGCGGCGTTCCCGTCGTGTTCGACCCCGTTGGCGTGGGTGCGACACCGACGCGGGACCAGAACGCCGAGAAACTGCTCTCGTCGGTGGAGTTCGCGGCGATCAAGGGGAACTACGGTGAGGTGAGTGCGCTGGCCGGCGTCGAGGCCGAGGTGGCCGGCGTCGAGTCGATCGGCGAGTACGATGAGATAGACGAGACGGCGCGTGCGCTGGCCGCCTCGACCGGGGCGATCGTCGTCGCCTCCGGTGTCACGGACGTCGTCGCCGACGGATCGTCCGCCTTCGAGGTCGACGCGGGAGACGAGCGGATGGGGCAGGTCGTCGGCACGGGCTGTCTCCTCGGGGCGACGCTCGCGACCTATCACGCGGCCGTGGAGGACCCGCTCGATGCGTCGCTTTACGCCACGCTAGGCTTCGACCTCGCGGGAGAGCGAGCGGCTGAAATGGCCCACGACGGACCGGCCAGCTATCGGGTGAACTTCCTGGATAGTGTCGCGACGTTCGATCCCACCGTCGCGTCCGATCGATCGCCGGCGGCGCGCGTCGACCGACTCGAGTGAGCCGTCGATTTCCACCTGATGACCCATTCCACTCACCTCCCCGATCGTGTTCGCTCACACCTGCAGACGGAGTACCGGTCGCTCCTCGACGGCGTCGAGTCGTGCGCCGACACCGTCGTCGACACCTGGGACGAAGACGGCGTTTCGGATCGACGAGCGGTGACCGAACCGTTCGAACGGTTCCTTCGAGACGCGGATATTCTGGACGTACTGCCCACCGTTCTCGATTCGACCGTCTCCCAACTGGGATACGAGCTTGCCGCACCGCCCGTGGCGGCCCCGCCGTACGTCGTCGTGACCAGCCGAGGGCTCGTTCTCCGTGCGACGATCCCGCCCGGTCGATTAGTGGTAGAAATCGAGTGCTTCGGTCTCACTCGCGGCGAGCGACTCACGTACGATCGTCTCGATGACAGGCGTCTCGGAGTACAGCTCCGGTAAGAACCGACTCGGCCGTATCCGTCCAGCGAAGATAGCGGCGTGGGAGCAGGGATCGACGGTGTAGCCACCGATGCATTTTCGACCGATCGGCCAAACGTGGTACCAATGCACGAGCGTGCGAAAGAGTTCACGGAATGCGCGGCCGCTCGGTACGACATCGAGCCGGACGTCGTGGAGTTCGAGGAGGGAACGAAAACCGCGGCCGACGCCGCGTCCGCGATCGGCTGTGAGACGGCCCAGATCGCGAGTTCGCTGGTGTTCACCGTCGACAACGAGCTCGTCGTTTCGGTGACCAGCGGTGCCAATCGCGTCGATGAAACCGTGCTCGCTGAATCCTTCGGCGCTGATTCGGCAGCCGTCGAAATGGCCGATCCGGATCGGATTCGGGAGACGCTCGGCTGGGTCATCGGGGGCGTCCCGCCGATCTGTCACGAGACGTCCGTCCCGATGGTCATGGATCGGACGCTCCTCTCGTTCGACGAGGTCTGGGCGGCGGCCGGAACGCCCACGTCCGTCTTTCCGATCGATCCCGAGACATTACATGCGTTGACGGGTTCGTCGCTGGTTACGTTCGATCGGTAATCGATCGTGACCTCGGATATCAGACGGAGTAGGGGTTCGTACCGAACGTTGGAGTCGACGCACGCCGTAATATGACTGTTCGAGAGGCGTTTTAACAACTTCAACCCCATTACTTGGTCCAGGTTAATAACTAGGTCACTTTGGATAATAACACTTATACCGACGAGACCGAACGTTCGTGTATGGATCGAACACGACGCGCAGTGCTCGCAGGTGGTGCAGCGATGATGATCTCAGTTTCCGGTTGTCTCGGCGGCGATGACGACGACGGTGAGCCGGTACCGGATTCGATCGATGCATCCGAGTTCGAGGTGCTCGACCGCGACGACGAATCGGTGACCGTCTACGTCCACGACGATCACTGGGACCATGGTCCACTCGTCGTTCCCCTCGATGATATCCGCTCAGTCGGTGCCTACGTCGAGGACGAAGATGGGGACGAGGTTGAACTCGGTGAAGACATCCGACTCGACGCGACGCTGGTCGACGGCGCACAGGACATCGTCTCGATCGAATCACACGGTGATCACATCCACTTCCAGGGCGACGAAACGGGATTGACCGACGTCGTTATCCAGCTGATTCACGACGAGGCCGACGGCCCGTTGTACGAGACTCCCGTCCTCTCCGTCGAGATTGCCGACGACCACGATCACGACGACGATCACGGCCACGACCACGAATCGGTCGATACCCTCCGTATTTTCGATCGAGGTCCCGATCCGCACGAAGAAGTCGCAGACGTCCACGGCGACCACTGGCACGGCGAACTCCCGCACATTCACGTCGGAGAGAACATCTCGCTGGGCGGCGAGTTCGAAGACGATGACGGCCACACCATCCCGATCGGATCGGACGAGGAGTACGAACTCGGTGTCGCGGTCGCCGAGGATGCGCCGGAGGGTATCGTTTCGATCGACCCTGACGGGGACTTCCACGGCGATCACGTGCACGTCCACGGCGAGCAGGAAGGCGAGACGGAACTCGTCTTTTCGCTCTGGCACGACGACCACGCCGATTGGGAGTCGCCGCCGATCGCCGTCGAAGTCGAGGATCACTGATTACCCGCAATCCGACGCCCGGACTCGAACAATCTCCGGAAAGTGACCCTACGATTCGAGCAACACTCGAACAGTTACTAGAACACCCTCGCTATAGCGCGAGAATTATTAATACACAGATGAGAAATAGCAACACGTTTTGTCCAGCAGGCCGAACGGACGGTATGGAACTGACGCGACGATCCGTCCTCTCCGCTGCGGCTGGCACCGGCGCGGCATCTCTCGTCGCCGGCTGTCTCAGCGACCCGCCCGGGTTCGGTTCAGACCCGGAGGGGGGATACGCCGCGTTCTACGCCCTCTGGGACTGGGCCGAACAGGTCTCTGGTGACGAGATGTCCTTCGAAAACCCGGTCGACGTCGGCGAGATGGGCCACGGCTGGGAACCGAGCGCCAGCCTCCCGGCGGACGTCGCTCAGTCTGCGGCGTTCATCTATCTCGACACACCCGAGTTTTCCTGGGCGCAGGATCTGGCTCGCGAGCTAGAAACCGATCACGAGGATGTCGCCCTGATCGACGTGATGGAGGGACTCGAGCCCCAGCTGTTGGTGATGGACGAAGACGACGGCGCCGACCGTGAGGCGGATCCGGAATCGGCGTTCGATCCGGAGCACCTGACGGTCGATGATTTTGACGTCTACGATACGCGATCAGGCGAACGGATCATGTACTGGCACGACGGCCACTGGCACGGTGGTGTCCCGTCCATCGAAGTGGATTCGTCTGTCACCGTCGAACCGGTCGTGATCGACGAATCTGATCGGGTACTACCGCTCGACGACGACTCCGCGTTCGAACTCGATGCAGTCGTCGCCGACGGCGCCCAGGAGGGTATCGTCGACATCGAAGCGAGTGACGGTCGGATCACCTTCAGCGGTACGAACAAGGGTTTAACGCGCATCTACTATCGGGTACTCCACGACGGATCGGTCATCTGGGATACGAGCAACGATCTGGCGAGCGTCGAGGTAGTCGCCGAACTCGAAGCGACTGACCGACCGAGTTTCTACGATCCGCACGTCTGGGTCGACCCGGTACTCGCCGAGCAGATGGTCGAAACCATCGCCGACGGCCTCTCCGAGGTCGATCCCGACAACGAGGGGACGTACCGAGAGAACGCGGAGGACTACCAATCCCGAGTCGCTGACGTTCACGATCAGTTCAAGGCGCTCGAAACGGAGGCCACCCGCGATGTGGCGCTGTTTATCGGACACGATTCGTTCGGGTACATCGACGCACGGTACGACTTCGACATTCACACGTCCGTCGGCATCTCGGCCGACGCCGACGAAACCGGGGCCGACGTCGCTGAACTCGTCGAGCTGATCGAAACGCATGACATCGAGACTGTGCTGTACGACCCGTTCGAAACGCCGAATCCAGATACCGACGTTCCGGACGCCGTCGAGGTCATCCTCGAGAGTTCGGAGGCGACGAACTACGAACCGCTCACGCCGGTCGAAGGGACGACTCCGGAGTGGAACGACGCCGGCTACGGCTGGGTCGAGCAGATGGAACAGGTAAATCTGCCATCACTTAGAAAAGCCCTCGGGGTGAAACAGTGATATCCGCGTTCGATACCCGTGGTCGGTCTGGACGGCATACGCCGGACCTAGTATCCGATCGGAGTGATTCGACGTGATAGGAAAAGTACCTCAGCCGACGCATCTAGCGGTGATGGACTCGTGAGCGCGATCGTCGAGGTGGAAAACGTCTCGTACGCCTACGGCGGACAGCCCGCCGTCAGCGACGTCTCGCTCACGATAGAGGCGGGCGACTTTCTCGGCCTGATCGGGCCCAACGGTTCCGGGAAAACCACCCTCTTACAGCTCATTCTCGGACTTCTCGAACCCGACGAAGGATCGATCAGACTGTTCGGCCAGCCCGTCGACTCGTTCGACGACGGCGAGCGAATCGGGTACGTCTCGCAGGCAGCGACCGACCGCGACGGAACGATGCCGGTCACGGTCGACGAGTGCGTTCGGATGGGACGCTACGCCCACGTCGGGTTCGGCTCGCTCTCGGGGCACGATCTAGATGTCGTCGACCGCGCGATGGAGACGGTCGGTATCACCGACCTCGCTGATCGACGCGTCAGCCGACTCTCCGGCGGCCAGCGCCAGCGGGCTTTCATCGCCCGGGCGCTCGCCTCCGAAGCGGAACTTCTGGCACTCGACGAACCGACCGTCGGCGTCGACGCGGAATCGCGCGACGCGTTTTACTCCCTGCTCGACTCGCTCAACGACGACGGGATCACCATCGTTCTCATCGAACACGACATCGGCGTCGTCACGGATCGGGCCGATCGAATCGCGTGTCTGAACACCCGTCTCTTCCACCACGGCGATACGGACTCGTTCGTCGAGAGCGACGCCCTGGAAGAGGCCTACGGACAGACCGGACAGATCGTCCACCACCATCACTGATGTCAGAAGACGAGCTAAACGCAAACGACGAATCCGCCGGTACTGAACCGGCCTGCTCCGACTCCGATATCGAACCGACCGATGGAGAGTCCGGTGAAACGAGCCCGGATCCGGTCGGTGCCGACGGGGGTGTCGAGATACCGGAAACGGAGACGAACGGTGGACCCGTCGAATCGAACGATGACCGGGCGACTCGAGACGCTCGGTCTCCGATCGGTTTCGGCCGAATCGGAAGCGTCACGTTCCTCGCGAAACCGGCCGACCGTCGCGGCTGGATCGTCAGTGCGGGTATCGGCGTCACGGCAACGCTCGCCGTGTTCATGCTCGGGTTCATCGCGCTCGATTGGCTCAGACACTACCCCCTCGCCGAGAGCGTTCCGGTCGTCGAATCGATCTATCAGACCCTCGGTATCGATCCGTACGCGGAGCGACTCTTCGGGCAGTTTCTGATCGCCGGTGCGTGGCTCGATTACGCGCTCGGAACCGACATCTTCCGCTTTGCGTTTTACTGGCGCTCGCTCGCGACGGGCGTGCTGATCGGGATCGTCGCGCCGCTCGTCGGCGCCTTCGTCGTTCATCGACAGATGGCCCTCATCGGCGAGACGCTCGCACACACGGCGTTCGCCGGCATCGCGGTCGGACTCGTGCTCGCGGGTCTGTTCGAGTGGTGGGGCGCTCCGCTGATGCTCGTCGCGCTGGTGGTCGGCGTCCTCGGTGCGGTCGGCGTCCAGTGGCTGACCGATCGAACCGACACCTACGGCGACGTTCCGATCGCGATCATGCTCGTCGGCAGCTTCGCCGTCGGGACGCTACTCATCGAGTGGGCACGCGGGATCGGCACCGTGACGATCGACATCGAGGCGTACCTGTTCGGGAACATCACGATCGTTCCGGCCGGAAGCGCCCGGTTGATGGCGGTCCTCAGCCTCGGCGTTCTCGCCGTGGTCGCGTTCACCTACAAGCAGTTACTGTTCATCACGTTCGACGAGCAGGCCGCCCGCGTTGCACAGCTCGACGTCGGCCGGTACAACACGATACTGATCGTCATGACGGCCGTGGTCGTCGTCGGATCGATGCAGATTCTCGGGGTGATACTCGTCGCCGCCATGCTGGTCGTCCCAGTCGCAGCTGCCTCCCAGATCGCGCGGAGCTTTCGCGAGATGGTACTGCTCTCGATTTGCTTCGGGGAGGTAGCGATCGTCGCCGGCTTCGCGTTCGCGTTCTCGGCGGATCTCCCACCCGGCGGTTCGATCGTCGTCGCCGCTATCGCCCTCTACGTGCTCACCGTCGTCCGAACGACGCACGCGACGAGTCTTTCGACGCACTGATCTGATCGCGGGGGGCGGGTTTCGCGATCGGAAGAACGGGTCACCCGTAGACGAACGTAGTCGTAGTCACGCGTAGGCGCACGGAGTCACGGTCGGCGATCGTTCGTCGGGAACCACCTCCAGAATTTATCACACCTCCGCCCGACGTCCTACGTGATGGGGGATCTGTCACCGTTGTTCGACCCGGATGCGGTTGCCGTGATCGGAGCGACCGACCGCGACGGATCGGTCGGCAGAGCGATCACGGAGAACCTGCAGGACGAGTTCGACGGTGCCGTCGTTCCCGTCAATCCGTCGCGGGAGGAAGTTCTCGGATTACCGTGCGTTCAGTCACTCGAGGCCGGACCTCCCGTCGATCTGGCCGTCGTCGTCGTCCCGCCGGACGCGGCGGTCGATGCCGTTCGCGATGCGGGTAGGGCCGGGGTCGAAAACGTGGTCGTCATCACGGCTGGATTCGGCGAAACGGGCAGTGAAGGGGCGAACCGAGAGCGTCGTTTGCGCGAACTAGCGGCGGAGTACGAGTTGAGTCTCGTCGGGCCGAACAGCCTCGGTATCATGAGCACGCCCGCAGGTCTCAACGCGACGTTCGGTCCCGAGATCGCCCGAGAGGGGTCGATCTCGCTCATGAGCCAGTCGGGCGCGTTCATCACGGCCGTCCTCGACTGGGCGAGCGAACAGGACGTCGGGTTTCGTCACGTCGTCTCACTCGGTAACAAGGCCGTTCTCGACGAATCCGATTTCGTCCGCGCCTGGGGTTCGGACCCGGAGACGGACGTCGTGATCGGCTACCTGGAGAGTATCGTAGACGGGGAGTCGTTCCTCGAAGCGACCCGCGAAGTGACGACCGACACGCCGGTAGTCATCGTGAAGGCGGGCCGAACCGCGGCCGGTGCGAAGGCGGCATCGTCACACACCGGCGCGATCGCCGGCAGCGAGCGAGCCTACCGTGCCGGGTTGGCTCAAGCAGGCGTCATCAGGGCCGAATCGGTCCAGGAACTGTTCGATGCGGCGCGGGCGCTCTCCGGACTCACGCCCCCCGATTCGGACGGCGTTGCCGTCGTGACGAACGCCGGGGGTCCGGGCGTGTTGACGACCGACGCCGTCGGCGACGCGGATCTCTCGATCGCCCGGTTTACGGACGAGACGTCGGCGGCACTCGAGGCGTCGATGCCGGCCGAGGCGAACACGCACAACCCGATCGACGTGATCGGCGATGCGACCGTCGAACGGTTCGAAACGGCGCTCGACCTGGCACTCGCCGATCCGAACGTGGGCAGCGCAGTGGTCGTCAGCGCCCCGACGGCTGTGCTGGCGTACGAGGATCTCGCGGCGGCGATCGTCGACTGCCAGCGTCGCCACGGGAAACCGATCGTCACCAGTCTCATGGGCGGTTCCAGAACGGGGGCTGCAGATCGCGTTCTCCGCGAGGCGGGCATTCCGAATTACTTCGATCCGGCCCGCGCGGTGGGCGGCCTCGACGCACTGTCGACGTTCGGCCGGACTCGAAAGCGTACGCTGGACGAACCGACCAGGTTCGACGTCGACGAGGAGCGGGCCCGCGAGATACTGAACCGGGCGACGGAGCGATCGGGGACACAACTCGGCGTCGAGTCGATGGACTTGCTGGAGGCCTACGGTATTCCGACACCACCGGGGTCGGTCGTGACCGGGCCCGACGAGGCCCTGGCCGTGGCGAGCGAGCTGGGCGAGGAGGTCGTCATGAAACTCGTCAGTCCGGATATCAGTCACAAGTCGGACATCGGCGGTGTCGCCGTTGGCGTAGCGCTGGAGGACGTCCCCGACACGTACGAGACGCTCCTGACGCGAGCAAGGAACTACCAGCCCGACGCGACCGTGCTGGGCGTGCAGGTCCAGGAACAGCTCGACCTCGACGATTCGACCGAGACGATCGTCGGCGTGAATCGCGACCCGCAGTTCGGTCCGTTGCTCGTCTTCGGTCTCGGCGGTATTTTCGTCGAAGTGCTGGACGATACGGCGGTTCGCGTCGCACCGATCGGACGAGACGAGGCGGCGTCCATGGTCGAGGAGATCCGAGCCAACCCGCTGTTGCGTGGCGCCAGGGGTCGAGAGCCGGCAGACATCGACGCGATCGTCGAGACGATCCAGCGTCTGTCACAACTGGTGACGACGTTCCCGGCGATCCTCGAACTCGACGTCAATCCCCTGGTTGCGGGTCCGGACGGCGTGCAAGCGATCGACCTCAGAGTAACCGTAGACACGGAGAAGCTATGACAGAAACCGATACCATCCTGGTGTGTTCGCTCGATGAAAGTACCGGCAAGACGGCCATCGCCATCGCTCTCGGGCGACGTTCGATCGAGCGCGGCGAGAGCGCCGGCTACATGAAACCTAAAGGAACCAGGCTCCAGAGCGTCGTCGGGAAGACGCTCGACGAGGATCCGAAACTGGCCAGGGCGCTCATGGACGTGGACGCCGACATGGCCCTGCTCGAACCGATCGTCTACTCGCCGACGTTCGTCGAAGGGGCGATTGCCGGAACGGTGGACGTCGACGAACTGCACGATACCGTTCGCGAGTCGTTCGAAACGCTCGCAGCCGACCACGACCGGATGATCGTCGAAGGGGGCGGACGGATCGACCTCGGCGGGGCGATCGAGTTGTCCGACGTCGATCTCGCGTCGTTGCTCGACGCTCGCGTCGTTCTCGTCGCGGGCTACGAAGACGTCTACGATGTCGATTCCGTCCTCGCCGCGGCTGATCGATTCGGCGACCGATTCGCCGGGGTCTGTTTCAACGCCGTGCGATCGACGGACGCATCCACGCTCGAAACGGACGGAATCTCGTTTCTCGAATCAAGAGGAGTGCCCGTTCTCGGCGTCGTTCCACGAGACGAACGCCTGGCCGGTGTCACCGTCGACGAACTGGCGAGCGAGATCGGTGGCGAGTTGCTCGTCGAGTCCGGAACCGATCGAACGGTCGAACGATTCAGCGTCGGCGCGATGGGTGCCGACAGCGCGTTACGACACTTCAGACGCTACACGAACACCGCCGTCGTCACCGGTGGCGATCGTTCGGAGATACAAACCGCCGCGCTCGAAGCGCCCGGAATCACCTGTCTCATCCTCACCGGCGGACATCGTACGTCAGGGGCGGTGCTGGGCAAAGCCGCGGACGAGTCGGTCCCGATCGTTTCCGTTCGGACGGACACCCTCACGGCGGTCGAACGGGCAGAAGCGGTCGTCAGGAGCGGGCGCAGTCGCGACGAAGAGACGATCGAACGGATGGAGTCGTTGCTCGCAGACTTCGTCGACGTCGATCGAATGTTCGAGCGATAATCACGTCAACCACCGCACAGTCGAGCGAATTCGTCTCGTGTGAAAAGGTTGATTCCTCCGGCGACCAGAGACGAGGTATGCGAACGCTCGACGAAACGGATCTCGAGATTCTCCGGTTGCTGGTAGAGGACGCCCGCCGGCCTTACAGCGAAATCGCAGAGCGAGTCGGCCTCTCTCCGCCGGCCGTCTCGGATCGGGTCGATCGACTCGAAGCGCAGGGGATCGTTCGCGGCTTCACGGTCGACCTCGACCGACGGAAGCTCAAAAACCGCATCCCGGTGTTGATTACGCTCAAAGCGGCCCCGGGAGACGTCGACCGTATATACGAGTCTATTCGAAGACTCGACGGCGTCGAACACGTCTTCAAGCAGTTCGACGGGACCGTCAGAGCCCACGCGAACGCTCCCGATCGGAACGTCGACGGCTGGCTGACGGAGGCGCTCGACCTGGACGGGGTGATCAGCCGAGACGTCGCGCTACTTTCGGACGTCGACTGGGCGATCCAGGTAGCGGCCTCGGACTTTTCGCTCACGTGTCCGGTCTGTGACACGGAGGTGACGGGAAGCGGGGAAACGGCCCGGGTCGGCGACGAGGTCCACGTCTTTTGCTGTCCGACCTGCGAATCCGAGTACCGGAGCGAGTACGAGCGCCACAGTCGCAAAGCCGAGTGAGATCGGTCGGGACAGTTACCGGCCATACCCGCTCGTGCTCACGCCGATTCTCGGTTGGTGTGTCGTCCAATTCTATCGCCAACCTACTTGCACGCGTGAGTTAAAACGAGGTATATGGTCGAGAACGAGCAGCCGTCAGATCGCCACCGTAACACGCCAGGCCGGGGGAAGATACCGACCGCAGCGTCCATCGAAGCGAGCGCACCGGACGAATTCGGACTCGTTCAGGTCTGGTGGGGCGATGGAAAGGGGAAGACGACGGCGACGCTCGGCATGGGCATGCGCGCCGTCGGTCACGGCTTTCGAGTTCACTTGCTACAGTTCATGAAAGGCGGTGCGGCGAGCGTCGAATCGGTTCGTGGCGAGTACAACGCGATCGCCGAGTTGCCGGGGTTCACCTACGAAAATCTGGGCCACTACGGCTGGCACGGGATGGCCGACGGGACAGACGAAGCCGATCACGAGGCCGGCGCGCAAGCCGGTCTCGAGCGGGCTCGGGCCGTGATCGACGGATGTGCCGACGCGGTTCTGACGACCTCGTTCGAACCGGATAGCCCGCCCGAAGCGGGTGTTCATATGCTGATTCTAGACGAAATTCTCTACGCGGCTGGGCGCGAGTTGATCGAACCGGCGACCGTCCTCGATCTGGTGGAGACCAAACCGGACGGACTCGAACTCGTCCTCACGGGAAGTCACGAACGTCCGGCGTATCTGGAACCGGTCGCGGACTTGATTACGAACGTAGGCAAGGAGCGACACCCGATGGACGCCGGCCAGCGGGCTAGAAAGGGAACCGAATACTGACTCTGGCGGTAGAAATGCTGATTAGAGCGTGTTACGTCGTTTCTCACATCGCCACCATCGATCACCGCTGCCACCATCGTTATGTCGGTCGGGTGAGAACGAAAACCGACTGATGGCCGTGGTACAGGTGCGGAATCTGGAGAAATCGTTCGCCGGAGTCGACGCCGTCTCCGGGATGAGTTTCGACGTCGAGTCGGGCGAACTGTACGGATTTTTGGGCCCGAACGGAGCCGGGAAGACGACGACGATACGGATACTGACCGGTCAACTCCGGCCGGATAGTGGATCGGTGTCGGTCGACGGAACGGATCCATCGATCGATCCGATCGAAACCCGCCGGCGCGTCGGGATCCTTCCGGAAGACGGGATGCCGCCGAGTTTCTTCACCCCGCGTGAGTACTTTCAGTACGTCGGACGACTTCGCGGCCTCGACGATGACGACGTCTCAGAGACAACACTCCAGTTAGCCGACCGACTCGGCCTCGAACGCAGACTCGATACGTTACACACGGACCTGTCGCGCGGCCAACAACAGAAAGTGATGCTGGTCCAGGCGTTTCTCCACGACCCGGACGTCGTGTTCATCGACGAACCGCTGGCGAATCTCGATCCGCTGGTTCAGGAGCAGGTAAAATCGTATCTTTCGGCGTACGTCGACGACGGGAACACCGTCTTCGCCTCGACGCACAATATCGACGTCGCCGAGACGCTCTGTACCCGCGTCGGGATCGTTGCCGACGGCACGCTTATCGCCGAGGAAGACCTCAACGAGACGACCGACCCGTTACTGGAGGTGTTCCTCTCGACCGTGACCGACGCGAAGCCACGCGACGTACCCAGGCTCGAGCGATGACGACCGAACCATCCGGCGACCCGCGGACCGATTCTCCCACATCGAAAACGGCCCCGCAGTCGGCTCCGCCGACGCTTCGCTCACAGATCGCAACGGTAGCCGTGGCGCTGGGCCGCGAGGAATGGCGCGTCCACGTGCGGCTGTTCGGCGGATTCAGGTTTTTGGCGATCCCACTCGTGCTCGGAGCCTTCGCGTTCGGAACGGCCGTTGCACTCACCGAGACGGGGACCACGACCGACGGAGTCGTTCTCGGTCTGCACGTGTTCGCACTCGGATTCGGTCTGTACGCGGGAACGGCGGGCTTTGCGGGATCGGACATGCTCGAAGACGTATTCGGTCCCCACAGTTTCTTGCTCGGATCGGCCCCGTGGCTCCCCGTTTCCAGGCGGCTGTTTCTCGGTCTGTTCCTGGTCAAAGATGCGATCTTCTACGGACTCTTCTTCGTCGGACCGATGGCGTTCGCGTTCGTCGGACTCGACGGGCTCTCGGCCTCGACCGGAGGTACGGTGCTCGTCCAGTGGTTCTCACTCTGGCTCGCGTTCGTACTCGGGATGGCGGTCACCGTCTCTGCGATCTCGATACGGACGCGTGGTGTTCCCGCATGGGTGATCGCGCTCGGTGTCGGGGTCTTCCTCGTCGGTACCTGGACCAGCGGCTCGCTCTGGACGACGTTCGGACGGCTATCGGCGACGACGCCGAGTTCGATGCTCGCCGTCGGTTCGCTCTCGATCGTCGTCGGCGCGGTCGCACTCGCGGTCTACGACCCGACACACGTCACCCCGGCCAGGACGTCACCAGGGCGATACGAACTGATTCGCTCGATCGTCCCCGGACGCGATCCGCTAGTCGCGAAATCGGTCCTGGACCTGGGCCGTAGCAGCGGCGGCTACGCGAAACCGCTCGTGTCGGTGACGATCTTGCTCGTCCTCGTCGCCGGCCTGGTTGGCGTCGTCGAGTCGATCACCAGTGTGGCTCCGGCACCCGGACTCTTCTTCGGCGGCGTGCTCGGACTGAGCGCATTCACGACGTACAACTGGTTGACCCAGTTCGACGACGTCGACGCCTATCGGATCCACCCGATCTCGGTCGACGAACTGTTCCGGGCGAAACGACTCGCGTTCGTCCTCATCGGTGGCCCCGTCGTCGCGGTGCCGTACGTCCTCGCGATCGTCTGGTTCGACGCGACGCTCTTAGACGCAGTCGTCGGCGGGGCGGTGCTGGCCGGATACGCGATCTACTACTACGGATTGACGGTCGCGCTCGCCGGGTTCGCTCCGAACGAATTTCTCTTCGATGGAGTCCGGTTCGGAGCGTTCGGGCTGGGGGTCGCGATCGTGCTCGTTCCGACGCTCGTCGTCTCGTTCGCGTTCACACCCCTGGGGACGACCGAAGGCATCGTTCTCGTGGCCGCGAGCGTCCTGCTCGCCGGGATCGGAATCGTTCTCTCCGACTGGGCGGCTGGCTACTGGACTGAGCGCTATCTGAACGGAACGATTCGGTGATCGGCACCAGCGTCGATCCGGTCGGCAGGTGGATCGGTATATCGAAGTCGCCCGAGGGGAACGTTGTACACGAGCGATGACGGAGACGATCCTCGTAGCGGGAACCGCGAGCCACGTCGGTAAGTCGACCGTCGCGGCCGGACTCTGTCGCGCACTCGCCGATCGAGGACTGACCGTGGCGCCGTTCAAAGCGCAGAACATGAGCAATAACGCGCGCGTCGTCCTCCGGTCTGGTGGCACCGATGGCGATAACACCGATGGGCTCGACACGAACGCGACCGACGTCGAGTGGGGAGAAATCGGCGTCTCGCAGTTCGTTCAGGCTCACGCTGCACGGCAGACGCCGACGACCGACCACAACCCGGTCCTGCTCAAACCCACCGGAGACGGGGAGAGCCAACTCGTCGTCGACGGCCGCGCAATTGCGCGCCTGTCCGCCGGTTCCTACTACGAGGAGTACTGGGAATTCGCGATTGAAGCCGTCGAAGACGCCTACGAACGACTCGCCAGGGAGGCGGACGTGATCGTCGCCGAGGGGGCCGGGAGTATCGCCGAAATAAACTTACACGATCGAGATCTGGCCAACGTCGAGACGGCTCACATCGCCGATGCGTCCATCGTCGTCTGCGTCGACATCGAACGTGGCGGTGCGTTCGCGAGCCTGTACGGAACGATCGAATTGCTGCCGGCCTCGATCCGAAATCGGGTCGTCGGGGCGATTATCACGAAATTCCGAGGGGACGAATCCCTGTTGACGCCGGGTATCGAAGAGATAGAGGCGCGTACGGGCGTCCCGATACTCGGCGTGATCCCGCACGCAGATCCCGGGTTACCAGAAGAAGACAGCGTCTCGCTCCCCGACTCCGACGCGACCGCGACGAGAGGGGCCGACGATGGTATCCCCGACGAGCGCTCGGTCACCGTCGGTGTCGTTCGTCACCCACACATTTCCAACGCGACCGACGTCGAATCGCTGGTGACGGTTCCCGGGGTTCGGGTCGAGTACGTGCCGACGACCGAAGCCGGAGGTTCGATCCTCGCTCGCGTGGACGCTCTCGTGATACCGGGGACGAAGAACACGGTCGACGACTGTCTCACACTGCGTGCGGCCGGTCTCGACGAGCAGATACGGGCGTTCGACGGCCCGATCGTCGGTATCTGTGGGGGCTATCAGATGCTCGGCGAACGGATCAGAAACGCCCATCGGGAAGGAAGCGGCGATCGCCGGACCATCGATGCGATCGGGCTGTTACCCGTCGAGACGCGATTTTCGACGGACAAACGACTCTCGCGGACGACCGTCGCCGTCGACGGAACCGGCCCGATCGCCGGCGCCAGCGGGACCGTCTCGGGCTACGAGATACACGCGGGCGAACCGGTCCACCTCGAACCCGTCGAGACGCCGCTGGAACCGGATAGCGCGGCCGTCGGCTCCGTCCTCGGGACCTACCTTCACGGGCTCTTCGAGAACGCGTCGGTTCGAGACGCGTTCGTCGATTCGGTCTACCGGTCGGCCGGCATCGAACGGGGTGTAGACGACGGTAAAGGCGGGACGGCCGATCGACCGTCGCTGCCGACCGATCCGTACGACAGAGCCGCGACGCTCGTCTCGGATCACGTGGCGATCGAGCGACTCGGCCTTGGTGACGTGTTGTAGGATCGACTGACCCACGCGTTGTGTGTGAGTGTGTATGTATCGTTCTAATACGGGTAGCAGATTGTGAGTCGAGTCGACGGTGTGAATCGTGTCCGAGAGTGTACGATCGACATCGCCATGGGCCCGACTCGGCGTTCGATTCGACGCTCGAAACCGGCCGAACGTTAATGGTGGTTTCCTCGAAGGCTACGGTAGTTACCCGTATGATCGGAACCACCCCCGCGTTACTCTTCGATGGCGTTCCGTGGTGGATCGCGGCCCCGATCCTCTATCTCGGGCTGCTCTGCGTCGGTATGGCCCTGGACGAAACGTACGTCAATCGAACCACCGTTCTCGCGGGGTCGCTCGCGCTCGCCGTTCACAGCCTCGTGACCGGCGGTCTGTGGCTCCCGTTGTCGCTGTACTTAGACGTCGGTCTCGTCGTCGGTGCGTACGGCTTGTACGCCTACGTCGTCGACGGCTACGTCGGCGACTGGTTCCGACTGCTCGCCTACCTGCTGTACTCGCCGCTTACGATCGTACTCGTGTTGCTCTTTCCGGACATCCTGTTCATCCTCGCTCTCGTCATCGCGGGATACGCGAACTTGCAGCTTCTCGCGACGTTACATCCCGTCGAACCGTACTACTTCGGACCCGAGTCACCGGACGAGTACGCGGACGTCGCAAGCGAGACCGGCAATCCCGAACCGATTGAACGTACCGACAAAGAGCCAGGAGCCGGACTCTCCGAGACGGTGTCGGCGGCTGCCGTGACGAACGCGATCAGTGAACGGACCGCAACCGGCGATGAGGGATCCAGTCCCGGACGTTCGTCCGTCGAGTCCCCGGACGACCGGCCCCCGGGTGAGGAACCGTCGGACCGCGGCGTCCTTCCGGGCTTTATGCGACGCGTCTAAGCAATCGGTGAAGGCGGATCTAGCACGAACCGATTGATGTGTGACCTATCCGAACCCCTTGCGGAGACCGGGCTCTGGCAGTACCGATCGGTTGCCTACAGAGACGGCCGTATGTGGCGTTTGAGTGACCGAGTTCCGTACATCTCCTGGCGATCCGGTTTCTCTCAGACAGTCGATTCAACTACCTCAAAATTTATTATTTATGCGAACGAAGGGACCGTTGCAATGACTGATGAAGCCGAACTCCGCGAGCAATTCACCGAGGCGTTCGAGAACGCCGACTACCCGATCTCAAACCCCATGGACCTCGTTCCCGCGCTCCCGAACGGTCCAGGGACGAAGTTCGAGTCGGGCGACTTTTCGATGACGGCGATGGAGCTGAACTCGAAAGCCGCCGGGAAGGCTGACTTCCCGTACGAGTCCGTCGACGGGCTGGTCGACGACCTGATCGCGGGACTGAAAGAAGACGACCACATCTAGCGCCGCTCGGAACGCGTTTTATCAGGACTCTTCGTCCGGTGAGCACCCGCTACAATACCGATTGTCTGGAGTGGTTTCGATCGGGTTGATCACTCGCTCTCTGCTCGCCTTCTCACCGCGTCGAGTGTCTGACGATGTCCGTTCCGTCGCAGGTGGGACAGCTGTCACCACCGGAATCGACGGTTGTCCCACAGCGACGACACTCGTAGACGGCGTCTCCATCCCCCCGAAAGAGGAGCGAGGTTACAGCTTCTATCATCCCATTCCCTGTCGGAGGCTGTCACGCCCACCACGAAGTATCTTTCTGGATTATTCACGATTGGAAGAGACAAAGTTTCTGTGGCCCGAACGTTCGTTATTGGATCCCGACCCGGACGTCGACGTTCCTATCTCGTAATACTGGTTGCTTGTTCACGAGAAAAATTAGCGAATCTGCGTTACAGGGACGAACGAATCGGCTACCGCGGCGGTCTTCTCGTCTCCATCGAGTGTGGGGTACGTAATGCGTTCACTTTCACCGGGATCCGGGAACGTTTTTGGTCTCCCTGACCGAACTCCCGGTGATGGACTTAGACAGCCACGCCGAGGAACTCGCCTCCGCCCTCGGCGTCGACAACGAGGAGGTCAAATCCGACCTGGCGAACCTGGTGGAGTACAGCGTTCCGATAGACGAGGCCAAACAGAGTCTGCGACGCAAGTACGGTGACGGGGAGAGTCGATCGACCGGCCCCACGTCGAAGTCGATCGGCGACATCTCGCCGAACGACGGCAGCGTATCCGTGGCTTGCGTCGTCCTCACCGCTGGCGAGCGATCGATACGATACCAGGGAGACGATCACGTGATCGTCGAAGGTGAACTGGCCGACGAAACCGGGACCATCGATTACACTGCCTGGGAGGATTTCGGCCTCGAAGCCGGTCAGACGCTCACGATCGGCAACGCAGGCGTCCGCGAGTGGGATGGCGAGCCCGAACTCAACCTGGGCGAACACACCTCGATCAGTCCGGGTTCCGACGACATCGACGTTCCGTACGACGTCGGCGGCGAGGCGACCCTCGCCGATGTCGAGACCGGTGATCGAGCGGTCACACTCGAGGTGACCGTCCTGGAGAGCGAGCGACGAACGATCGACGGCCGCGACGGCGAGACGGAGATCTTGAGCGGCGTGCTCGGCGACGAGTCCGGTCGGCTTCCGTTCACCTGCTGGGATCCCCATCCGGCGATCGAACCGGAGGCGTCGATCAGGGTCGAAAACGCCTACGTTCGAGAGTTCCGGGGCGTGCCGGAGGTCAACGTCTCCGAATTCTCGACCGTCGACCCGATCGACCGTTCGATCGAGGTCGGGACGGACGCACGGACGATGGGTATCGGTGAAGCCGTCGCAAGCGGTGGCGTCTACGACGTCGAACTCACCGGTAACCTCCTGGAGGTGCGTGACGGCTCCGGTCTCATCCAGCGCTGTCCGGACTGTGGGCGCGTCATCCAGAAGAACCAGTGTCGGACACACGGCGACGTCGACGGTGTCGACGACCTTCGCGTGAAGGCGATCCTCGACGACGGGACCGGCACCGTCACGGTCGTCCTGGACGACGAACTGACCGAGATGGTCTACGGCGGCGACCTCGACGATGCGCGCGAACAGGCACGAGACGCGATGGACCAGGAAGTCGTCGCGGAGACGATACGCGATCGGATCGTCGGCCGCGAGTATCGCGTTCGTGGTCACCTCTCCGTCGACGAGTACGGTGCGAATTTCGACGCGATCTCGTTCGACGAACGAGACGATGAACCGGCCGAACTGGCGACCGCCTTTCTCACGGAGGTGGACGCGTGAGCCAACAGGGATCCGGACCGGCGGGCGATCGACCCGGACGGGAGGTCGCCCACCGTCTGTTCGCGACGGAGTTCGACGACGCGTCGGTGTCCTACACGGAGAGCGACGAGGAGCGCGCCCCGAACTACGTTATCTCGCCGACCGGCGCTCGCCTCAATCGACTCTTCGTCGTCGGGACGCTCACCGAGGTGACGGACGTGAACGAGGAGATGGTCCGCGCCCGGATCGTGGATCCGACCGGCGCGTTCGTCGTCTACGCCGGTCAGTACCAGCCCGACGCACTCGCCTTCCTCGAACGTGCCGAACCGCCGTCGTTCGTAGCCGTCACCGGAAAAGCGCGCACGTTCGAACCCGAAGACGGTGACCGCGTCTACACGTCGATTCGCCCGGAGAGCCTCGCCGTGGTCGACGCGGACACCAGGGATCGCTGGGTCGTCGACACGGCCGAACATACGCTCGATCGCATCGCCACGTTCGCGGCCGCGACGACGCTCGGTGTGGAAAGCTCTGATCTCACCGAAGCGCTCCGCGCTAACGGTCTCTCCGACGGGTTCGCGGAGGGAATCGATCTCGCCCTCTCGTCGTACGAAACGAGCCCGTCGTATCTCTCTGATCTTCGCCAGGTCGCCCTCGAAGCCGTTCGGGTCGTCGCCGGCGAGCAGTCCCAGGTGACGTCCTCGACGCCTTCCCCGAGCGCTCGGCGCGATGATGAACCCGGTTACGAGGTATTCGCCGCCGACGGGCCGTCACTGTCGCTGCCTGAACGCCTGCGTGAAACCGATACCGAATCGGACGCGATCGAGGAGCCGACCGCGTCGGAGCCCGATCCCGCGGCGGGTGCCGCGATCGGAACGGCCAACGCCAGCGCGGAGGACTCCGAGCCGTCCGATGTCGACCCGACTGTCGACGAAGCATCGGCGGTCGATTCGGACGAACCCGACGATACGTCCCGTGAGGAATCCGACGACGCGGACGCGTCTGAACCGACCGAGTCTCAAGCCGACGAAGCGTCGGCGGACGAAATGGCCGATACGGACGATCTCGATGAGTCCAACGGGTCGGATGACGGTACTGACGATCTCGACGCGTTCGACGAAGGTGACGTCGATACCGAGCAACCGGACGACCTCGGAGATTTCGACGCGGACGACGGGATGTACGAGTTCGACGACGAAGAGCGAGAGGCTATCGAAGAGGAGTACGGCGCTGAGTTCACCACGGGTGCCGAAGTCGACGAGCCTGGCGAAGCCGGGATCGACGTGCCGGACGACGAACCGACCGAGGAGGAATCGACCGACGACCCCGCAGCGAGCGACGCGAACGAACCTGCTACCGACGACTCCTCAGTCGACGAATCGGCGGACTCGGGCGGTGACACGGCTACCGACGACGTCGATCTACAGGAACGTGTGGTCGACGTGATGGACGAACTCGACGACGGTGAGGGGGCGGACCGAACCGCGGTCGTCGACGCCGTCGCTGACGAGACCGGCGCGGCCGCGGCTGACGTCGAACAGGCGATCCAGGACGCGCTCATGGGCGGCGAGTGCTTCGAGCCGTCGGAGGATCGGCTGCAGGCGATCTGAGTATGGCCCGACTCGAGCCGGTTCCCGGCGAGCGGGCCGCGCTCGCGACGATCGACGGCGAGCGGGCGCTGCTGATCGCCGATTATCACGCTGGCGTCGAGGCGGGGTTGCGCTACGAACGAGGAATCGAGGTTCCGAGTCGGGCGGCCGAGCGACGCGAACGACTTCGAGCGGCGATCGATCGAACGGACGCCGATCGGTTAGTCATCCTCGGCGATCTCATGCACTCTATCGGCGAGCCGGGCGGAGCCGAACGGGGCGAGCTCGAAGTGCTGTTCGAGACACTGGCGCCGGTGGCGGTCACGTTGGTGAAGGGAAACCACGACGGAGCCATCGAATCGTGGCTGTACGAGTCGATCGACGAGTCGGGAACCGCCGGCGCGACGTCGCTCTCGGTCAGTCCGGGCGAAGGTACGTTGTTGGGAGAGATCGGCGTTTGTCACGGTCACAGCTGGCCGTCTGCGGACGCGCTCGACGGGTCCGTCCTCTGCATGGGTCACGAACACCCGTGCGTCCGACTCGAAGACGAGGTCGGCGGGAGTCGTATCGAGCCGGTGTGGCTCCGCGGGTCCCTGGACCGGTCGTGGCTGGGAAGCCAGATACCAACTGGTAGCTCGGCCGAACGGCTTGAGTACGAGGAGTCGACATCGCCCGACGACGGTGGGACTGAACTCGTCGTCCTCCCGGCGTTCAACGAACTGGTCGGTGGAACGTGGGTGAACGTCGCCGGTCAGTCGTTTCTCTCGCCGATGCTCCCGCGGGCGCTAGTCGACGGCGAGGCGTACCTCGTAGACGGGACGAGACTCGGGCCGTACGATTCGATCTGATCAGACTGGCCCACGCCGACGGACCCAGAGCAACGTGCTTATGCGCCGGAGTGCCCTACGGCCGTCGATGACTGACGGGGACGCGGCGGCGTTCACCCACCTTGGACCTGCCGTCCGCGATGCCCTCTCCGAACGCGGATTTTCGACGCCGACGCCGCCACAACGTCTTGCGATTCCGCCACTCGCCGCCGGAGAGGATACGCTCGTGATCGCGCCGACCGGGAGTGGCAAGACCGAGACGGCGATGCTCCCCGTCTTCGACGCGATCGTCGAAGCGCGATCGGACGACCGATCCGGCGACGCCAGGGCTGACGACGAGGTCGACGGCTTTCGAGCACTCTACGTGACGCCGCTTCGGGCGCTCAATCGCGATATGCTCGATCGGCTGGAGTGGTGGGGCGAGTATCTGGACGTCACGGTCGACGTCCGCCACGGCGATACCACGCAGTACCAGCGGTCGAAACAGGCGAGAGAGCCGCCCGACGTTCTGATCACGACTCCGGAAACGATTCAGGCGATGCTCACCGGCGAGCGGCTGAGAGAGGCGTTCGGGTCGCTCTCACACGTCGTCGTCGACGAGGTTCACGAACTCGCCGCGTCGAAACGCGGGGCCCAACTCGCGGTCGGACTCGAACGTCTCGTCGAACTGTCCGGTCCGTTTCAGCGAATCGGCCTCTCGGCGACCGTGGGCGACCCGGACGAGGTCGGTCGCTTTCTCACCGGGGACAGACCCTGTGCCGTCCGCGAGATCGACGTCGGAAGTAACGTGGACGTCAGCGTTCGCGAACCGACCGTAACCGACGAGGACCGAAACCTCGCTGGATCGCTGATGACGGAGGTGTCGACCGCGAGCCACGTCCGGCTGATCCGCGACATCGTGGCGGCAAACGAATCGACGCTCATTTTCGTCAACACGCGTCAGACGGCGGAGGCGATCGGGTCACGCTTTCGCGAACTCGAGTTGCCGATCGGCGTCCACCACGGCTCGCTCTCGAAGTCTGCGCGGATCGACGTCGAGGACGCGTTCAAAGCGGGCGAACTCGACGCGTTGCTCTGTACGTCCTCGATGGAACTCGGCATCGACGTCGGTCGCGTCGACCACGTCGTGCAGTATCAGAGTCCCCGGCAGGTGTCGAGATTCCTCCAGCGAATCGGTCGTGCCGGCCACCGGCTGGACGAGACGTCGTCGGGGACGATCGTGACCACGCGCGCCGACGACACGTTCGAAGCGCTCGCGATCGCGCGTCGTGCAGGGATGGGCGAGGTCGAATCCGCCGGCATACACGAGGGAAGTCTCGACGTGGTCGCGAATCAGATTCCCGCTATCGTCCGCAGTTCGGGGCCGACGTTCGTCGACGACGCCTACGACATTGTCAGGCGGGCTTACCCGTTCCGAACGCTCCCCAGAGAGACGTTCGTCGAGGTACTCTCCGAACTTCACCGAAACCGCATCGTCTGGTACGACGAGGCCGACGAACGCATCGAATCGAGCGGGAACACCTGGCAGTACGTGTATTCGAATCTCTCGATGATTCCCGACGAGGAGACGTACGAGGTTCATGACATCGCCTCGGGGGGACAGATCGGCACGCTCGACGAACGCTTCGTCGTCAACTTCGCCTCTCCTGGCGAGATATTCATCCAGCGGGGTGAGATGTGGCGGATCGCCGAGGTGGACGACGATGACGGCGTCGTGAAGGTGAGCCCGATCGAGAACCCCGCGGGCGAGGTCCCATCCTGGATCGGCCAGGAGATTCCGGTTCCGTACGACGTCGCCCAGGAGGTCGGAGAGATTCGATCGGTGGCCGAACCCCAGTTCGCAGACGGCGCGGACGAGATCGCTGTCGCCCGTGAACTGGAGACGCGTTATCCGAGCGATCACGAGACGCTCACCTCGGCGATCTCCCAGCTCGAACGGCAGGTAGCGGCCGACCAACCGATGCCGACCGCCGATCGCATCGTCGTCGAACGGCAGGGCCGAACCGTCGTCGTAAACGCTGCTCTGGGTCACCGAACGAACGAGACGCTGGGGCGTGTACTCACGTCACTCCTCGGCCAGCAGTCCGGCTCTTCGATCGGCCTCGACGTCGACCCGTATCGGATCGAACTCGAGGTGCCGACCGCCGTCGCGACGAGCGACATCGTCTCGGTTATCGAAGAGACGGATCCGGCTCACGTCGAGACGATCGTCGAACTCGGACTCAAGAACTCCGACGCGCTCGCGTTTCGGCTGGCGCAGGTTTCCGGTAAGTTCGGCGCACTCAAGCGGTGGCAGGGCTCTGGTCGGATGTCGAACGAGCGACTGCTCGCTGCGCTCGAAGGGACGCCGATGTACGAGGAGTCGATTCGCGAGGTGTTCCACGAGGACCTCGATCCGGAATCGGCCGCCTCGGTCCTGGAATCGATCCAGTCGGGATCGATCGAACTACAAACCGTCCGGGGCCGGACGTCGGTCGGCTCCGGTGGTCGCTCGTCGGGTAAGGAACTGCTCGCACCCGAAAACGCTGACGCCAGCATCATCGAGACGGTCAAAGAGCGAATTCAGAACGATCGCATCATCCTCCTCTGTACGCACTGTACGGAGTGGCTCTCCCGGACGAAGGTTAGACGCGTTTCGGACCAGCCCACGTGTCCCGAGTGCGGGTCGACGCGCATCGCGGCGTTGAACCCGTGGGCGGACGAGGTGGTAGACGCCGTTCGGGCCGGACAGAAAGACGACGAACAACACGAGATGACCCAGCGGGCCTTCCACGCCGCCAGCCTCGTCCAGAGCCACGGAAAGAAAGCGGTGATAGCGCTGGCCGCCCGCGGGGTCGGTCCGCACAACGCCGCCCGCATCATCAACAAACTTCGCGAAGACGAGGCGGCGTTCTACCGGGATATTCTCTCTCAGGAGAGACAGTACGCGCGCACGCAGTCCTTTTGGGATTGACACGCGACGAGCATTTCATCGGTGCAAACCATCGCCCGATCATGGTCTCAACCGAGACGAACTGATCGCCCGATCGATGTCGCCGAACAAGCGTGCCGTTCGAGGGTGTGACCACTCACGTCCGATCGAGAGCGACGAAACTATCAAACGCGGGCCGGTCGAACGTTCGGGTATGAACGTCGCTCCCGGGGCCTGGCGATACGCGATCTGGCCGCTCGTCGCGGCCCCCTTCGCCCTCCTCATCAGCCTCCCCGCCGCAGCCGTGCTCCTCGCCGGGCTGGGCGGTTTCGTCCTCTGGTTCTTCCGTGATCCGGACCGAACGCCGCCCGCATCGGGGATCGTCGCTCCGGCTGACGGGAAAGTCTCCGTGCTCCGTACCGAAGGCGAAACGGTCCGCGTGGGGATCTTCATGAACGTCTGGAACGTTCACGTCATTCGCTCGCCGGCCGACGGACGCGTCGTTGACGTCGAACATACCCCCGGTGCACATCGGCCGGCGTTTTCGAAAGAGTCGGACCGAAACGAGCGGGTTCACGTCCGATTCAGTGGATCATCTACCGACGGGTCGACCGCAAACCCTCCGACGGACGCTTCGCTGCTCGATCCCGAGCAAACGGACGCTCGCGTTTCCGCTCCGATTGAAGAAGTTACGCTGATCGCCGGCGCGTTTGCCCGCCGAATCACGCCGTACGTCGATACAGCCGAACGCGTTCACCGGGGCGACCGAATCGGCCACATCGCGTTCGGCAGTCGCGTCGACGTCGTCTTCGGACCGGACGTCTCGATCGATGACGTGGCGGTCGATCCGGGGGAGAAGACGCGCTCCGGCGAAACGCAATTGCTCGAACCGGAAGCCATCGACGCGAACCTTCCGCTGATAGACGAGGAGACGGTTCCGACCGAGAACGTAGAAGAGGACGGCTGAGTACCGGGTACGCGTTCGAGGTTATTCGTGGGCGGCGATCGCACGGTCAATGTGGTCGCGTTCGATGACGATCTCGTCCGCTCGCTCGTTGGCCTCGGCGGGTTCGTGTGCCTCCGCAACCTCGCGGATCGCCTTCATCGACGCGTCGCGGACGATTGCCTCGATGTCAGCGCCTGTTTTTCCGTCGAGTTTGGCGGCGATCGACGTGAGATCGACGTCATCTGCCAGGGGTTTTCCGCGGGTATGCACCTCGAGAATCTTCTCACGAGCGTCCGCGTCCGGTTCGGGCAACAGCACGTGCGTGTCCAGTCGGCCGGGCCGAAGGAGCGCCGGGTCGATGTCGTCTTTGCGGTTGGTCGCGGCGAGGACGACGAGGTTCGGATTCTCTCGCATTCCATCCAGTTCGGTGAGCAGTTGCGAGACGACGCGTTCGGTCACTTCGTGACTGTCGCCGCGTCTCCCGACCAGAGCGTCGATCTCGTCGATGAAAACGATCGACGGGGCGGCCTGCCTCGCGCGTTCGAATATTTTTCGAATAGCCCGCTCGCTCTCACCGACGTACCGATCTAGCACTTCCGGTCCGTCGACGCGAACGAAATTGACGTCGGTCTCGCCGGCGAGCGCGCGAGCGAGCAGCGTTTTACCCGTCCCCGGCGGGCCGTAGAGCAGGACGCCTGACGGCGGATCGGTATCGGTTCGTTCGAAGAGGCGATCGTAGGTGAGCGGCCACTCGACGGATTCCGTGAGCGTCTGTTTAGGCCCGTCGAGACCACCGACGTCCTCGAAATCGGTATCTGGTGATTCGGCCACGTACTCGCGCATCGCGGAGGGTTCGACGGAGGCCAGCGCGTCGTCGAAATCGGCTTTCGTCACCGAGGGATCTCGGTTCCACGTCGCGCGTTCGGACTCTTCGGTCGGACGCCGTCGGATCGCGGCCATCGCGGCCTCGCTGGCGACCGAGTCGAGGTCGGCCCCAACGAATCCGTGCGTTCGCGCTGCGAGGGTCTCGAGCGAGACGTCCTCGGCAAGGGGCATCCCACGCGTGTGTACCTCCAGAATTTCGCGCCGACCGGTTTCGTCGGGGACGCCGATCTGTATCTCTCTGTCGAAGCGCCCACCGCGTCTGAGCGCCGGATCGAGCGCGTCGACGCGGTTGGTCGCCCCGATGACGATCACCTCGCCGCGGCCGTCGAGGCCGTCCATCAACGTGAGTAACTGGCCGACGACGCGGCTCTCTGCGTCAGCATCGTCGTCGCGGGCGCTCGCGATCGAGTCGATCTCGTCGAAGAAGACGATCGACGGGGCGTTTTCGCGAGCACGAGCGAACGCTTCCCGAAGTTTCTCCTCTGATTCGCCCTTGTACTTGGACATGATCTCCGGGCCGGATATCGAGATGAAGTCTGCGTCGACCTCGTTCGCGACCGCGCGTGCGATCAGCGTTTTCCCGGTTCCCGGCGGACCGTAGAGTAAGACGCCGGAGGGCGGATCGACGCCGAGTCGCCCGAAGAGTTCGGACTCCGACAGGGGCAACTCGATCATCTCTCTGACCAGTTCCAGTTCCTCGTCGAGGCCGCCGATATCTTCGTACGTGACGCCGGACGGTCGACTCGACTGGGCCGATTCCTCTCGGGGACGCCCCGCGGTCTCCGATTCAGATTCCGAGAGCCGAGAAGAGGCCGTCGCAGCCGTCACCGTCGACGAGACCCGGATATCCGTCGAACTCGTGATTCTGACATCGCCCGAGGGTTCGGTCTCGACGACGCGAAACGGCTCCGAGGCGATTCCCTCGATACGGATCTGTTCGTTCGTTCGAACCGGACGATTTCTGAGTTTCTGATTCGCCACGCGTTCTGTAAGCTTCGTCTCCGCGTCGTTCGCCGATTCGGGCGGGGCGAGAACGACGTGGGTCGCTTCGGGGACCGTCGTCCCGTCGAGCGATCTGACGGTAACGCTGTCACCGACGTGAACGCCGGCGTTGGCGCGCGAGTCCGCGTCGATCTGGACGACAGTCTCTTCGACGGAGGAGTCTGCCGGCCACATCTTCGCGACGGTCGACTTCGTCCCCTCGATGACGACCGTATCGCCGCTCAAGACGCCGAGTTTCCGGCGTGCGCGTTCTGGAATTCTGGCGACGCCGCGACCGGCGTCTCGTTTCTCGGCCGCCCGAACCGAGAGGCGAACGCCGTCCGAATCCGACTCACTCATACCGGTCTCTATCGCGGGCGTCACCTTGAGAATTATCCTCGCCGGGCGAATACATCCCGACCTATTGGCTTCGGTGCACAATAGCTATTGAACTAGCGACCGTCGATCAGGATATGGTGGTCGAAACGGAACGAGACGGTACGACCTGGTACGAGTGTGAGACGTGCGGTCTCCTGTTCGACGAGTTCCAGGACGCTCGAACCCACGAGTCCAATTGCGACGACGACGAGCCGTCGTACATTCAGTGAGATACTCGCGTTCAGTGGACTACTCGTATTCCGGGCCTTCGCACTCAGCACCCTACTCGTCGTCCGCCGAAACGAGTTCGTATGCGTGTTCGCTGACCTCATCTTCGGCGAAAACGAAAACCCGGCCGTCGACGACGTCGAGGTCGGCCGAGACGGTCACCGAATATCCCTCGACTTCGGCGGTCACCCCGGAAAACAGCTCGCTCTCTTCGTTGCGGTCCAGCAGAACACGGCCCACACCGCTCGATTCGAGGATGGCCGAATCGGTCTTCAGATCGTTGACGTACGTCATGATACCTTCGAATCCGTCGGGATCGGTCACCAGCACGTGTACCTCCTTTCCGGGGGGCGTCGTCACCGAATTGACGACCGGCTTGGGCGGCCCGTGGTAGAACGCTTCGCGACCGTCTAGATACCGAACGACGATCCCGCCGTCTACGAAGTCTACCTCCAGCGTGCTCGGGGCGACGTTCGATCGGGTGCTCATAGGAGACGCTTACGCCGTTACGGACAAAAAGCTGTGTTCTGCCAATCGATTTATCTGGCGGATACACGCGTGAGATTCGGGTGTTCTATCGGATCGCGTACCGACGGACGACGATCGGAGGGATTACTGACCGTAAGGCGATGACCGCGAACTATTATTGAGAGCCGGTCAGCCGACGGTTCCCGGACCACGAGATTAATACCGAATTCCCGACAGGCGTGTTCGATTCGGTTACCGACGGTCTCCCCCTGAGTATGGACGACCGTCATCCGCTATTTTACGGATAACAATTCGACACCACCATCTCGAATAGGGTGTGTGATGGACCGACGGGAATACCTCTCGATGGCGGTCGTAACGAGCTGTCTTTCGGTGGTAGGTTGTACGGGGACCGGCGAGACGGAAGCCGAATCGACCACTGAAACTGAGAATCCAGATCTCGATCGGCCAACGCTGGACCCCGACGAAACGCGAGATGAGACGGACGAAGACGAGGACGAGGACGAGACCGAGGAACCGGACGACGTGCATCCGCTCGTCGGGACGTACGACGACTTCGAATCGCTCGATCACTGGATCGAGTATCTGGGGACGATGGGGCCCGATCGTGACCGCTCGTCGCTCGGTTCGCAGTCGGTGTTGATGAGACCGAACGACGAACGTACGGCGCGTCTTCGGTGGGAACTGGACGAACCGATCGACGTCCGAGGGGTCACTCCGGGTATCGCGGTAACGGCGGACGGTCCGGGGTGGACGATGATCCAGCTACAAGATGCGGATAACAACTACAACGAGTTCGGTCAATTCGTTCCCGGCGGGACGCCGTTCGTCCGGAAAAATTTCGGTCTGACCCGAGTCCGTGGCGATCCGGATCCGAGTCGTGTTACCGTTATTCAATTCGTTCGCTGGTACGTCGGAGATTCGTCTCGGTTCTGGGTGGACGACCTTCACTTCGTCCCCCGGCCCGATCATTCGGCCGTGGCGCTGATTTTCCGTGGCGGCCACGAATCTCACCACCAACACGCACTGTCGCTTCTCGAGTCGAACGGGCTGGACGCCACGGCGCTCGTACCGACCGAACGGATCGGTGCGGGTGGGGCGATGATGACCGCCGATCAGGTCGGTGATCTCGATCGGTCGGGGTGGACCGTCGGAAGTTACGGCGCGACCGGACGAGCGCTCGTCGGGCTGGGTGACGGTCAACTGGATCGGGAGATCGACCAGTCCGCCGCCTGGCTCGATGAACGCGGCTTCGCCGGTGGACCCAGCGTCGTCGGGTTTCCGGACGGACGGTACGACGCGGCGTCCTACGAGCGCGTAACCTCTGCCTACGACCTGGGGTTCGCCGCACGGTCTCGTTCGCAGGGATACGCCGGAAACCCACACCTCTGGACCGTCGCCGAGTCGCCGTCGAATGCCGAAGACGCGATAGAACTGGTCGACTGGGCGGCGGATATCGGCGGGATCACCGCGATTCCGTTCGATGCGTTACCCGGGGACTCGCTCGCGGCGCTTGAAGCGACGATTGCTCGCGTGACAGAGCGAGTGACCGCCGGTGATCTCGAGGTGATCACGCCCGCGGACATGGTCGATCAGTACGTTTCACCGACGTAAACTCGGTCGGACAGTGTGCCTGGTTCGCTGGCGTCACATCTGCCATCACCGCCAGCCGTAAGTAGTCGGTGACCGGAGTACGGCTATGGAAGGTCGGGCAGTCGCTCCGGGTGCCGGAACGATCGTCAACGCGCTGGCGACCGAACGCGGATCGGCGTTCGCGATCGACGTAGAGACCGTTGCGACCGTCGAACTGACCGACGACGGAACGGTGTCCTCGGAAATCGCCGATGCGCCGTCGGCCGACACCACGCTGATCGAGCGAACCGCGCGGCTCGCGATCGATCGGTTCGGTGCGGACGCAGGGATGGACGTCGACTCGATCGGATTTCGCGTTCGGACCGAAAGCGACGTTCCGATCGCTTCCGGGTTGAAGAGTTCGAGCGCAGCGGCGAACGCGACCGTCCTCGCGACGCTAGACGCACTCGGCGTCACAGCCGATGTCGATCCGGTCGATGCGGCCAGACTGGGTGTCGAGGCAGCGAGGGACGCCGGTGTGACGGTGACCGGAGCGTTCGACGACGCGTCGGCGAGCATGCTCGGCGGAGTGACCGTAACGGACAACCGGTCCGACGAACTGCTCTCTCGCGAGACCGTCGACTGGGAGGTCTGTCTCTACACGCCGCCAGAGCGCGCCTACAGCGTAGACGTCGATGCGGACGCCTGCGATTCGATCGTCTCGATGGCCGAGTTGAGTACGGAACTCGCGCTAGACGCTCGATACGGTGAGGCGATGACGGTCAACGGATTCGCCTACTGCGGGGCACTCGAGTACCCCACGGGACCGCTAATCGACGCGCTTCCACAGGCGGATGGTGTCTCCCTCTCGGGAACCGGGCCGAGTTACGTGGCCATCGGTGGACCCGACGCGCTCGATTCGATCGAAACCGCGTGGGGAGAGCGACCGGGAACCGTCAGGCGAACGAAGACGAGAACGGACGGTGCCACAGTAGTATGACAGAATCTACCGACCAGTACGAATTGAACACGGCCGATATGAGTTTAGACGAACTGAGAGCGGAGATCGAAGAGATCGATCGGGAACTCGTTCAGTTGATCGCGAGACGAACGTACGTCGCAGACACCATCGCTCGCGTCAAAGATCAGGAGGGACTCCCGACCACGGACGAAGCCCAGGAAGCGCGCGTGATGGATCGAGCGGGAGAAAACGCCGATCGGTTCGACGTCGATTCGAACCTCGTCAAGGCGATCTTCCGGTTACTGATCGAACTCAACAAGGTTGAGCAGCGCGAAAACCGGTGACTGTGACGGTATCGTCGGATAGTGCTCCACGTTGCTCAAATGTTGTTCGATAGTTCATTGCCTCCGCGATGATAATATGTCATCTCTGCATAGTTTTACCCACATTCACGGGCAGATAGGAACAGAAAGATTTAATTCAAAGAAGGTTCAATGTATTTTGAAGGGCAATGGGAGGGAGCGTTTCGAGCCAGAAAACCGAAGTGAACGATGCTGAGGAACGTTCACGGTCTGAGCGACGATCGAACTCGACGACGTCGATACCGCCCGGGATGGAATCGAACGAGGTGCAATCGGTATCTTCCGTCACGGATTGTACCGCCTCCGACGTGTTCGCCGAGCTTTCGGCGAGCGAAACGAGCGTCGATACCGACGCGATCTTAGACGGTGAGAGTCCCTCCGATATCATCGAGCGAGCCGACGAACCGACCGTCGAAACCTCGGCCCCCGACGATCTGTTCGACGACGAAGCGTTCGAGGCAAACATCCTCCCTGACCGACGCCCAGACGGCGAATTCCTCTGGATCGAAGTCGACGAACCGGCGTCGACTCCCGACGAATCTCCCTCTATCCAGCAAACTGAGATGACCAGTGCAGCTCTCTCTGGTGAACCGGCTGTCGACCGTGTCGAAAACGACGAATTGGCTGCGGCGATCGAAACGTTTCGTTCAGTGCGGTCGAAATCCAACGCCGACGACGGATCGGACGTGCCAGAAGTTTCGGCCGAAAAAACCGATACCGCGTCAACTGCGACTGTTCGCGAGCGGACATCTCCGTCAGAATCAGCCGGAACCGTGCGAACACGGACGGCCGCCACCGACACAGACTCGATCACCGACGAGTTCGACTCGGTGACGTCCCCTGGAAGCGGAAAAGTTCCCACGACGGAGAAACCTCCGTCGCGAATCTCGAGCGAAACGACGCCGGACCCGGACCCGGAGACGGACTCTGGATCGACGGCGGAGTCGAAGACGGCGACCGAATCCTCGGCTTCGGCCACTTCGCACGAATCGGCGACCGCTCTCGACGGAGCGTCGCCCACCGACGACGAATCTGCGACGAGCGAGATTCGAACGAGAATCGATACGTTCGACCGTCACTACACCGATCCCGAACCCGAGCGCCGTGTCACGGGACTGCGCGACCTCGTCTGTAAACTCACGCCGTTTCGTACTCGGTAGGAGTCGACACCGGTAGGTCACGGCCACTCTGTGGCGGTCGATCGGTTGTCGAACAGCGTCTCCGATACAGTATCGTTCGTTGCGGTGACCGAACACCAGCGTTCCACGTGTTCAGAACGGAAACCAACCCTCAAAACGGTAGGAAAAGTCGTCTACCGACGGGCTAGAGCAGTTCTTCGACCGAGTCGGCGACCTCTTCGGGCGTGTCTCCGACGGGGACTCCCGCCTCGTTGAGTGCGTCGATCTTGCTCTCTGCCGTGCCGGTTCCGGATCCGGAGACGATCGCCCCGGCGTGACCCATGCGCTTGCCCGGCGGTGCCGTGCGGCCGGCGATGAAACCGACGACCGGCGTGTCGACGTGCTCTGCGATGTACGCGGCGGCCTCCTCTTCGTCTTCACCGCCGATCTCTCCGCACATGACGATCACTTCGGTTTCTGGATCGTCCTCGAACGCGGAGAGGGCGTCGATGAAGTCGGTACCGATGATCGGGTCGCCGCCGATTCCGATCGCCGTCGTTTGACCGATGTCCCGGTTGGTCAGGTTGTCGACGACCTGGTAGGTGAGCGTTCCGGAGCGAGAGACGAGGCCGACGGAACCGGGCGAGAAGATGTTACCCGGGAGGATGCCGAGTTTCGACTCGCCGGGGGTGATGATTCCCGGACAGTTGGGGCCGATGAGACGGGTGTCGGTCTCGGACAATCGCTTTTTCACGCGGGCCATGTCCTGGGTCGGCACACCTTCGGTGATGGCGACAGCGAGATCGAGGTCGGTATCGAGCGCCTCGAAGATGGCGTCGCCGGCGAACGCCGGCGGAACGAAGATGACGGACGCGTCGGCGTCTTCCGCCCGAACGGCTTCGTCGACCGTATCGTAGACCGGGACGCCGTGGATCTCCTGGCCGCCTTTTCCGGGGACGGCGCCCGCGACCACGTTCGTTCCGTACTCGATCATCTGGCCGGTGTGGAACTTCCCTTCACCACCGGTGATTCCCTGTACGACGACGCGCGTGTTTTCGTCGACGAGGACGCTCATGCGCTCACCTCGTCTGCGTATTCGACCGACCGTTGCACGGCGTCTTCGAGCGTCTGTTCGACCGTCACGAGTTCTTCGTTTAGAATCTCCATCCCTTCTTCCCAGTTCGTACCGGCGAGTCTGACGACGACGGGTTTCGGAATGTCGTCGAACTGTTCGAGCGCTTCGTTGATTCCCTTTGCCACCTCGTCGCCACGGGTAATGCCGCCGAAGATGTTGAACACGACGCTATCGACGTTGTCGTCCGAGAAGACCATGTCCAGGGCGTTCGCGATCCGTTCTGCTTTCGCGCCGCCGCCGACGTCGAGGAAGTTCGCCGGCGATCCCCCGTAGTAGTCGACGAGGTCGAGTGTCGTCATGACGAGGCCGGCACCGTTACCGATGATGCCGACGGAACCGTCGAGCCGGACGTAGTCGAACCCGTACTCGTCGGCCTTCCGTTCGAGGTCGTCGCCGCCGCCCGCTTCGTCGCCCATCTCCGCCAGTTCGGGCTGGCGAAAGAGGGCGTCTTCGTCGATGTTCATGACCGCGTCCGCGGCGATGACCTCGTCGTCAGCCGTCACCATCAGCGGGTTGATCTCCGCATCGGCTCCGTCTTTCGCGTCCCACAGGTCGTAGAGCGTCGATAGAACGCCGGCCACATCGCGGGCGATCGATTGATCGACGCCCGCGTCGTAGACGGCTTTTCGCGCCTGATAGGGGTGCATTCCGAACGAGGGATCGACGTGTACTCGGGCGATCGCGTCTGGGTCTTCCTCGGCGACCTCCTCGATGTTGACCCCGCCGCGAGTCGAGACCATCGCGACCGGCTTCCCCGCAGCGCGATCCATCGTCACGCCGACGTAGAGCTCGTCGGTAAAGTCGACGGCTCCCTCAACCAGTACGGATTCGACGCGAATGCCTTTTAGATCCATCCCGAGGATTCGATCGGCTGCCTCTCGAGCCTCGTCTGCGTTCTCGACGAGTTCGATGCCGCCCGCCTTGCCGCGGCCACCGACCTGTACCTGCGCTTTGATCGCCACCGGGTATCCGACTTCCTCGGCGGCCTCCAGTACGCCGTCGACGTCGGATGCCAGTGCGGAGTCCGGCGTCGGAATCCCCGCATCGGCGAACACCTGCTTCGCCTGATACTCGTGCAACTTCATTGTGAACTCATAGAAAAATTCGAGCAAGGCCGAGTTAGTACTGTCGAAAGGACTCGAATCCGGCCCACGACGAAATTTCGGCGAATGTCTACAATCCTACTGGATCGAGGCCGACCACCGAACGTTCGATCCCGGCGATATGGACTCAAATTGCGTGCTCGGTTCGCACGCACCAGTACCTTAAAACCGTCCAATCGCGAGGTTGCAGGCGTAGCGAACATGGACGAAGACGGTTCTTGGACGGGCGGTGAGAGCACGTCGTTCTGGGAAAAAGTCGCACTCGCGCTCGTCCACAGTAACGTCTTCATCTCACTCGCCGCGACGAGCTGGGTCGTGACGACCGTCGTGCTCGCGGAGCTTCCGTTCGATCCGATCCCGTTGTTTATCGTCTTCGTCGTAACGTTGTTCGTCTACAGTCTGAATCGATTCACGGACATCGACGAGGACGAGTTCAACGTTCCCGGAAGAGCGACGTTCACGAGACGGTACGGTCGATTTGTGCTGGCCGTTGGCTCCATTGGCTACCTACTCGCCGCGGGGCTCGCACTCCTATTAGACGTCCCGCGCGCGGAGCTGCTGTTCGCCCCAGTCGTCGTCATCGGTCTGTACTCCGTCGTCGGATTGAAGGAGTATCTGCTCGTCAAGAACGTCCTCGTCGGGGTCGCCTGGGCGGGTATCCCGCTCGGTACCGGCGTCTACTACGGGGTTGCGGGACGGACAACGATTCTGTTTCTCACCGGGTTCGTCTTCTGCATGCTGACGATTGCGGCGGTGGTTTTCGACGTGAAGGATATCGTCGGGGATCGGCGAGAAGGCATCACGACGATTCCCCGGGTTGTCGGAACCGAACGAACCCGGTACGGGTGTGCTGGCGCAACCGTCCTCGTCGCCGCAGCTGTCGTCGGATCCGTCCTGATCGACCGTGTCTCCCCTCGATATCTCGTGTTACTGAGTTTGTGTGCGTACGTATTCGCCTACTCCATCCGCGCAGATACAGACGCCGGTCCGCTGTTTTACGGATTCGTCGTCGACGGTGAGCACCTCTTTCTCGCGACGGTGGTTGTCGTACTCGCCGCCACGGGCGTCCTCTAATACTGGGCCTGAACCGTCGCCTGAAGCAACCGACCGAGAACTAGTGAGCGGACAGTCACCGAAGTCGACAGGCTGTCACCCCGGTTTGAAACCCGTATCGACACCGTTTATCACAAGTTTGGACCACAATGCGGAATGGGACCGTCCGACGGCAGGGAGTGGATCCCGATACAAATCCTCGTTATCTCCCGATTTCCGTGTTCAAAAGCCACCTGTGTACGCTTCACTCACAAGAAAAACTGTAGTGCTTCGTCTGGGATTTGAACTACGTCGAGACGATCTCGCTCGCTACGCTCGCGAGCGTGCGACTCGTCTGATTCAAATCCCGTCCATGTGCGCTTTTCTTCGCTCCACTCCGCCTCGCGTCGTTCCGCTCGAAAAGTGCTCCGTCTGGGATTTGAACTACGCGAAGACGGTCCTGCTCGGTCACTTCGTTCCCTGCGCGGGCTGCGACTTCTCTACTTCTAATCCAGGACTGCACTCTCCGCTCACGTTTTGTTCGCGTAGAAGTGCTCCGTCTGGGATTTGAACCCAGGTCATCGGCTCGAAAGGCCGAAATGATTGGCCGGACTACACCAACGGAGCGTCGATCACTCGACATCGAAGGATTGCCGGGGCCTAGTAAAAAGCGTTCCGTTCCGGATCAGGCGTGTGAATTCGTGTCACGTTGACGAAGTAGAACGCTTTTACTCGCCCACGGCGAGCGTTCGCGTATGAAGTACGTACGATTTCGCGATAAAGCGGGCGCCGTTCGGCGTGGAACGTTCGATTCCGGTACCATCTCTTTCGGCGGGACCGAGTACGATCCCGAGACTGTCGACATACTCCCTCCCTGCGAACCGACGAAGGTCGTCTGCATCGGCAGGAACTACGCGAAACACGCCGAGGAACTCGGAAACGAGGTCCCAAACAGACCGCTGTTATTTCTCAAGCCGCCGAACACGCTCGCCGGCCACGGCGATACGATCACCGCACCCGCTGGAACCGAGCGCCTGGACGTCGAGGCGGAACTCGGCGTCGTCATCGGACAGCAGTGTCGTCACGTCGAGGAGTCGAACGCGATGGACGTCGTCGCTGGTTTCACCGCCATCAACGACGTCTCGAATCGCGACGATCAACGTCAGGAGACGAACTGGGTCCGCGGGAAGGCGTTCGACGGCGCCTGTCCGATGGGACCGGTGCTAGCGACACCCGACGAGGTTCCAAACGACGCGGCCGTTCGCTCGTCGATCGACGGCGAGCCGGCGCAAAACGGTTCGCTCGACCAACTCATCTTCTCCATCCCTGAACTGATCGCCGAGGTCACGTCCTACCTCACGCTCGAACCGGGCGACGTCATCGCGACCGGCACGCCCGAGGGCGTCAGCCCGCTCTCGGATGGCTCGCACGTCCAGATCGAAATTGAAGGGGTTGGAACGCTCGAACACACTGTCGAGTGGCCCTGACCGACTCCGTCTGAACGTCACCGAAGCGCCGATTGAACGGCCTCGACGCCCGCGGCGGCGTCGACGTCGGCACCGGCGGAGTCCAGAGCCTCACCCAGCGCGGCGACGGTGAGAATAACGTTTTCGGGCCTCGCCGAGTGGCCCATACAGCCAATTCGGAATATCTCACCCGCGAGATCTCCCAGTCCCGATGCAATCTCGAGGTCGTACCGATCGAGCAGGTCGCTACAGATATCGGCGTCGTTAACACCTTCAGGCACCCGAACGGCGTTGAGACTCGGCAACCGGGCCGAAGGCGGGGCGTTCATCTCGAGTCCCATCCGTTCGAGACCTGCCTGGAGCGCCCCGGAGAGACGTTCGTGTCGTTTCCAGCGAGATTCGATCCCCTCCTCGGCGACGAGTCGGAGCGCCTCGCGCAGGGCGTAGACGTTAGTGATCGGCGCCGTGTGGTGGTACGATCGAGCCTCCCCCCAGTACCCCTCGAGCAACGAGAGATCGAGGTACCAGGATCGTGGCGGCTCGTCACGAGCCAGGACCCGCTCCATCGCTTCGTCGGAGAGCGTCAGCGGACTCGCACCTGGTGGGCAGGACAGACACTTTTGTGCGCCGGCGTAGGCGACGTCGATGCCCCATTCGTCGACGCGCAGTTCGACGCCGCCGAGCGACGTGACGGTGTCTGCGATGACGAGCGCACCGTTGTCGTGTGCGGCCTCGGTCAACGCCGGAACGTTCGGCTGGCGCACGCCGGTGCTCGTCTCGGCGTGGACGAATCCGAAGACGTCGGGGTCGTGTTTCGCGAGCGCTCGTTCGACGTCGTCCGGATCGAGCGGTTCACCCCACGGTGCCTCGATCTCGACGACTGTCCCACCGGCGCGCGTTGCCATCTGAGCCATCCGTCCGCCGAAGTATCCGTTGGTTGGAACGGCCATCGTGTCGCCCGGTTCGACGAGGTTGGCGATCGCGGCTTCCATCGCCGCCGATCCGGTCCCCGAGACGGGTATCGTCCACCGGTTGTCGGTCCTGAACGTGTATCGCAATAGCTCCTGGACCTCGTTCATCAGATCGATGAACGCTGGGTCGAGGTGACCGACCAGCGGCGTGCTCATCGCTCTGAGCACGCGAGGGTGGACGTCGCTCGGACCCGGCCCCATCAGTGTTCGATTCGGTGGCGTGAGTTCGCTCGTCGATGGTGTGTTCGCCGTCTCTCCGTCCATAGCGATCTTCCGGGCGCGGGCGAGAAAAACGTTCACGAAGCGGAATCGAGCGGGCTGGATCGAGTGTGAGCGACGCCGTCACCAGGATCGGCTACCGTTCGCCCGATACGACGTAGTATCCGAGGTGGTCACCGAACAACTTCTGACAGTGATACCCTCCGATCGCGAGGCCGACGAGTCGGTCGTCGACTCGCCCGAGCAGCGATAGCAGTTTGTAGTACGGGTAGCCGTAGAGGCTCATCCGGCCGGCCTCGTCGATCGACGGTCTGACCGCGTCACTGATATCCCTGACCGTGACGTTCTCGAATCCCGCGTTCGAGAGCGCGGTCGTGAGTTCGTCGATGGGGTCGTACCGAACGTCCCAGGCGTCGTAGAGCTTCTCGAAACGGCTCGCGACCTGCTGGTCCTCGATTTCGGATCGTCGAAACAGATCTGCAAAGACGATCCGACCGCCGCCGTCCAAGACGCGACTCGAGGCGTCGACCACGGCGTCATCATCTCGAGAGTGACAGAGCGCTTCGACGCCCCAGACGACGTCGACCGACCCGCTGTCGACGGATTCGAGTTCGTGAAAATCGTCGAATCGAAACGAAATACGATCGGCAGATTCCGTGGCCGCGGCGTGTGACCGCGCTCGCTCTAGCTGTCGGTCGTGTACGTTCACACCGACGACCGACACGTCGTACGTCTCGGCGAGCCACAGCGTATCGGAGCCGACGCCGCATCCGAGGTCGAGTACCCGGTCGCCGGATTCGATCGCCACGGCGTCGGCCACTACCTCACACATCCGCTCTACGGCGCGGGCCGGGTCGTCGTCTGCCGATTCGTAATAGCCGTGGTGATAGCTCCGGTGTCCTTCCTGGGACCAGCGTCGCTCGTGCAGGGGAAAGGACTGTTCGTACATGTCGGTCACCGCGTCCGTTCGCAACTCGTCGTCTCGTTTCGTCGTCTTTCGATCCATGTCAGTGGCCGTCGTCCGTCGGTGGTAGCCGCTCACGCTCGGCTTTCCCTGTGGGGTGGGGTTCGTCCGAATCAGCCGGTTCGAACGGTTCGTATTCTGCGAGCGCTTCGGGAGTGGGAATGTCTCGGTCTCCGTCAGCGTGGGGTTCGGTAACTGACAACCGGGCGATTCCGATAGCCAGTAGTGCGGTAATGAACCCGAATAAGGCGATCGCGTCCGCGATCGTTTCGGCGACGATCGCAAATCCGAGCGGAATGGCCGCGACCGTCAGTACGCCACAGATCATCGCGAAGAGCAGCCCTCGGGCGCTCCGTATCTCGTCGTTTCCGCGAAACACGCGGACGAGCGTTCCGAACGCGACGACAGGTGCCCCGATCCAGAGCACCGCGAACACCACCGGTCGAGTCTGGGAGAGGAGGGCGAAGATAGTCGCGACGATGGTAAATACGAGCAACCCGATGTGGCCCGCCGAGACGTTCGATCTGGCCCCTGAATCGTCACCGCTCATTGGTGATCACTCTCGATCCGTCGACAAATACGTGGTGATCTGGCGGCCAAACCGTCGAGCGTGTGGGTGACGTGAGGCCGACGATCACCGGCCGACGAACTCCGGTTCGCCGTCTTCGAAGAACGTTCCGACGCCGCTTGCGTAGTCCGTCGTCCCGGTCAGGTCGGTCAATCGATCGCGCTCGTCGACGAGATGTGCGTCGAGTGAGCGATCGGCTCCCGCGAACAGGAGCTGGCGGATCGTCCCGTATGCCCGGGTCGGCCCGGACGCTAATTTCTCGGCGATTTCGGCGAGTCGTTCGTCGAACGCGTCCGCCGGCGCGGTCTCGGTAACCAGTCCGTACTCGACCGCCTCCGTCGGCTCGAACGCCTCGCCGAGCAGTGTGAACGACTGGGCGCGTCGGAGCCCGACGAGCCGCGGCAGGAGCCAGGTGATACCGCCGTCGCCGGACAATCCGATCTTCGGGTACGCGTACTCGATCCGAGCCGATTCGGACATGAGGGCGACGTCCGAAGCGAGCGCGAGCCCGAGACCGCCACCGGCCACAATACCGTTGATACCCGTGACGACCGGTTTCGGCGCGGTCGCCATCGTCCGAACGCTCTCGTGAAGCGGGCCGGCGATGTCGTCGATTTCGTTGGCATCCGTCTCGTCGCCGTCGAGTGTAGAGAGATCGGCACCGGTGTTGAACACGTGCCCAGCGCCGGTCAGCACGATGCATCGAACGTCGTCGTCACCGGCCAGCGATTCGAGACCGTCGGCGATCGATTCGGCCATCTCGGGGTCCATCGCGTTGTGCCTATCAGTTCGATTCATGACGACGCGACCGACTCCATCTACCGTTTCGACTGCTACGTGCGGTGACTGACTCATACGGGGTGATCGGTTCCGTACGGTCAAAAACTGGGGTGATTCGTCCGGGGTTCGTTGGCGCCGTCTATGCGCCACTGTGTCGATCAACACGACTTCGAGACGTTTCAGACCGCTTATTAGGGGTTGGTGAGTTGTGCCGGCATATGGAACGCGTAGACGTCGCGATCGTGGGTGGCGGCCCGGCGGGTGCGTCCGCCGCCGAGCAAGCCGCTTCCCACGGCGCCGAGACGGTCTGTCTCGAACAGGGCGTCCCGCGAGAAGATCGCGAGGAACTCGGGCCCGACTCGACCGACGCCGCGGGGATGCTCGACTACTGGATCGACATCATGGACGAAGACTACCGGGAGATTCCCGACGACGTCATCCTGCAGGAGCTCTCGGGGACGGACTTCGTCGGCCCGTCGACGCGTGTCGAGTTGAACACGACCGGTATGGACGCCTCCTACCCGTCGTTTGGATTCACCTTTCACCGCGCGCGCATGGACGATTGGCTCTACGAGCGTGCGAGAGACGCCGGTGCGGATATCCGCGTCGGGACGAGCGTCTCCTCGCTCGAGACCGAGATCCACACGAGTGGGCAGACCCACACGCTCACGCTCTCGAACGGTGATTCGATAGAAGCCGAACGAATCGTCCTCGCAGATGGTCCGCAGCGACGAATCACGCTCGACGCGTTGGATCAGTTCACACCGACCGGAACCAGTATCTCGGAGTTTCTCTCCCCGCCGACGGCCAACCACATCGCCTATCAGGAGTACCGCGAATTCCCCGAGGAACTGTTCCCCGACGATCGGCTCGTCTTCTGGTGGGGCTGGATGCCCGGTGAGACGGCCTACCCATGGGTGTTCCCGAACGACGGAACCGTCGCGCGCGTGGGCCTGACGATGCCCATCGGTATGACGCTCGACGACGTCGAGCACCCGGAGACCTATCGATTGCTCGATCCGTCAGACGGCGGAATACCGTCCGGATCGACGTACATAACGCGGCTGCTCGAACGCGTCTACGGCGACGAGTACGACGTCGAACGCGACATCCCGCTCGTCGAAGACCGCGGAAAAGCGCGGGGGACGGAAACCTACCCGATCTCCTCGACGCGCCCGATCGACTCCCCAGTCGAAGCCGGTATCGCCGTCGCTGGCGGGGCGATGGGGACGACCTCAGCGTTTCACGAGGGCGGTTACCACGTCGCCGTCAGAACCGGGAAGATCGCCGGCCGACTCGCCGCGGTCGACCGACTCGGCTCGTACAACGACGTCTGGAAGCGCGCTGTCGGTAGCGAAATCCTGCGAAACGTTTGCTTCGCCGACATCGTCGGTGACTATCAGCCGGACGACTGGGACCGCGTCTTCGACGTCGCAAACGGGATGATCGGCGACGGGTACGGCGGTCGACTGCTCGGCCGTCGGTATACGGCCGGAATCGGGGCGACGAAGCTCCTCCTGGCGTACAAGCGACGAAAGTTCCGGTATCGAGACGGCGGCTACGTCCAGTTCGCAGAAGACGAGTACGTTTACTAACCCCACCAGCCGTCGGTCCCGGCCGTACTATCGTCCGATTGACCGACTCGTAACAAAGAAGCGCTTTTCACCGGTCGGACTCTACGCTAGGTGCGTACCTCAGTCCCCGACCGAGTTTACCCACACGGGTGCGATGACGGCATGGAGAACCCGGGTGCGCGACACGCGGAGACGGTTTCGACCGTCAGCAGGTTCAACGGAACCGCCCCGGCGGAAATCCGTCGGGACCTGGTGGAGTCACCACCCGCCCGGCACGAGGGTTAGCCAGCCGATTCGGCACGCCGCCAGAGATGAGGCTGGACGTTAGTGTTCCGGGCGACACGTTCGATACGGAACAATCGCACGAATACATCCAGCAAGTGACCAGTTTTAGGCGACGGTATGAGCGGGCCGTCAATGCTCGATATTCGACCTCGATAACGCCCCTATTGTTGTTATTCGACCTCGATATCGCCAACCATGGTCGTCTCGTGGGGTTCACAGACGTAGGTGGTCATCTCGTCGCTCGCCTCGAATTCGAGCCACTGGTCGTCGTCCGGCGAGTCGGTAAAGTCCGTCTCGAGGTCGTCGACGACCTCGCCGTCGTCGTCTCGTATTTCTATGTTGTGGGTGGCCCCGTCCCCTTCGGTCCAGCCGATCTCGTAGGATTCTCCTTCCTCTAACACGAGCGTCGGGTTCTCTTCGCCCTCGATGTCGTCAGGGGCGATTCCGATCCACCCCTCCGTCTGTCCGTCGAACTCGATCTGGGTATCCGGTTCGATCTCGAACCCGTTTCCGGTATCGTCGTCTTCATCGTCGTCATCTGGGTCCTCAGCATCGTCTTCAGGATCTTCGGTATCATCCTCTGGCTCTTCGTCGTCGGGTTCTGGTGGCCCCTCTTCACCGTCGTCGACGTCGTCAGTATCGTCGTCATCGTCCGGGCACCCTGCCAGCAGAACGCTGGCAGAAGCGACGCCTGCGAGCTTTAGCGCTCGTCGTCGTGTCGGATGTCTCTCCGGTGTCATAGCAAGGGTCGTAACCCTCCGACGCAAATAACTCCATTCCACCGTATTTTATTCGAATAGTATGGTAGTTCCGAACCTTCAACCGTTACGCTGTAAATGTTCTAGTATTGATTACCCGTCCCAGTGAACACGTGATTACCACGTCGATCCAGGCGGGCTGTGAGTCACATTGTTCGCATACGCGACGAGTACAGTCCGGTTCCCTACCGATCGATCGTCAGTAGGACGTGTTCTAATGCGGGAAGCACACGATAGGCCGCCCGAACCTGCTCGATCACGGTGTCAGGATCCATTCGGTAGTGCATGAGAGCCCGTCTAAGTACGGGACCAATCGGCCCATCGGCGACGGTGAGAAAGAGCCTCGCCCACGGTCGAACGGTACCGAGACTGGCGTCCGTTAGTCGCTCGATGGACGCGATTTCGAGCGCCGTTTGTTCGATGGCAGTTACGTAGGAGTCGATCGGTTCGGGCGGTGGCATCCCCCAGGCCCGAGAAAACCGATCCAAATCGGCTCGTTCGATCAGATCGGTTTGGCGGCGCAATACGTCTGTAACGACCACGGTTCCACCCGGTCCGACGACGCGATCCAGTTGCGCATATACCGCGCTTCGATCGGGGACGTACACGATGGCGTCGATCGACATCGCCGCAGAGAATGCATTCCTGTCGAATGGCATGTAAGTGGCGTCGGCGAGGACGAATTCGGAACCGTGGTCGATTTCACCGGAAGAACTGTTCGCTTTCGCGAGCGCGAGGTTATCAGACCCGAGATCGATGCCGACGGCGTCGAATCCCCAACGATTTGCCGCGTACCTGACCGGCGCTCCGCGACCGCAACCGACGTCGAGGAGGCGTTCGGCCCTCGGATCCGGTCGAGATGCTGCGAGTCGATCGACGACGCGTTCGACGAGGCGCTCCTGGGGATCGCCGATCAGGTGGCTCTGAAATCGACCGGAGTAGCCCAGGTTGAGGTACGAGTCAGTGGAAAGAAACAGCGAGAGGCCTCGCCAGATATCGGTCCGGTCACTCTCCGTTCCAAACTGACTGTCGATTCTATCGACGCGGTCACGCGAGGACATCGTTGGGAGCTGACGGACGGACGCGAGTCTTGCATTTGAATACTATCATCACAACCGCGAAACCTCCGAGTAACAGTAGGCTGATTCATCACAGTACGTCAAATTTTGACAACACTGTGGGCGGACGTAGTGGATGTCTCGATGCCGCCTGAGAAACGTCACGTAACCGTCGTCGACCCGGTCCAGCTTCTCGTGACAGAGCCACTTTCTACCGAACCGATTCGCCGCCAGATTCCGGTACGGACAGAGAAAGATCGTCCGCTCGGTACCGTCGATGCGCGGCGTCTCGACGATCTCGACGCCGACGATGCGGTAGGCCAGCCGGAGCCGTTCGACGACGGCTGACGGCGTGTTCGCACCGAGAAAGAGAACGAACGCGAGAACGTACCCGATCCAGTGGAGGATCTTCTCTAGCATTTCGTTCCGGATTCGAGACGAAGCTCAAAGACTGTTTTCCCGACCGACAGATCGTGTGAACGCACCGGGGGAGCGGTCTGAACACCGGGAAATCGGATCGACAACCCTTAGCACGACACCGTCGAACGTCCCGACATGGATCGAGAGGGATTCGTGAAGCTGGCCGTTCTGGCGATTGGGCTAGTCATCTTGAGTTTCTTCCTTCGCGGATTCGGTCAGTTACTGGTCGGTCGCCAGAACGCAGAATACCTTCAGGCGCCGTTCGCCGTCGTCGGATTCGGACTCGTCCTCTATCTCTTCGTTCGCGCCACACTCGACTGGGTCGGCGTGTGGCAAATCGAAGCTACCGACCGATAACAAAACGGTTTTTCACGTCTCCCCGACGAGTCTTCGTATGACCATCGAGGTGCGGACCATCGGCGACCTCGGCCCCGGCGATCGCGCGGCCCTGTTCGAACGCGATGCAGGGATCGACGCCGTTCGAGGGGACGTCGAGACGATCGTCGATCGCGTTGGAGAAGAAGGTGACGCAGCGATTCGTGCCTACAGCGAGGAGTTCGACGACGTCTCGATCGGAAACATCGACTGTACGGACGAGTGTGCGCGGGCGTGGGACGAACTCGATGCCGAGCTCCGACAGGCCATCGAAACGGCGATCGAAAACGTTCGGGAGTTTCACGAGGTACAGCGACCGACGGACTGGCGTCGTGAGTTCGACGACGGACGCGAACTCGGCCGTCGGTTTCGTCCAATCGAGCGCGTTGGCGTCTACGTTCCCGGCGGGGAAGCGGCCTATCCCTCCAGCGCCATCATGGGTATCGTCCCGGCCGTCGTCGCCGGCGTCGAACACGTGGTCGTCGTCACACCACCGGCCGAAGAGCCGAACCCGGCCACGCTGGGTGCGATCCACGCCGCCGGCGCCGACGCCGTCTACTCCGTGGGGGGCGCTCAGGCGATCGCGGCGCTGGCCTACGGGACCGAGACGGTCGATCGCGTCCAGAAGATCGTCGGGCCGGGCAATCGTTGGGTAACCGCGGCGAAGTCGGTGGTTCGCGGTACGGTCGAGATCGATTCGCTCGCCGGACCGAGCGAAGTGCTCGTACTCGCAGACGAGACGGCCGATCCAGCGTTCGTCGCGGGCGAGCTCATCGCGCAGGCCGAACACGATCCGAACGCAGCCGTCGTCGCCGTTACCGACGACGAGGCGACCGGTCGCGCGATCGCAGACGCAGTCGACGAACGTCTCGACGATCTGGCCAGAGAGCCAGTGATCCGTGAGGCGCTCGGGAACGATTCGAGCGGCGTGCTGATCGCCAGATCGATGAGCGAGGCGATCCTCTTTGCGGAGTCGTACGCTCCGGAGCACCTCGTGATCCTCGCGGCGGACGACGAGGAGATCCTCGATCGAATCGACAGTGCCGGGAGCGTATTTCTCGGTCCATTTACCCCCGTCGCGGCCGGCGACTACGCCAGCGGAACGAATCACGTCCTGCCGACGAGCGGCGGGGCGAAGGTGACCGGCGGCCTCTCCGTCGAGACGTTCCTGCGCGCGACGACCGTCCAGCGACTCTCCCGTGACGGACTCGCATCCCTCTCGTCGACGATCACGACGCTCGCCGAAGCCGAGGGGCTGGATGCGCACGCAGAAACGGTGCGACAGCGCCTGGACGAGTAATCGGCGGGACTCTACAACAGATCGATGACGATCGGAACGAGTCGACCGCCGTTGTTTCGAGCGTCAAGGTTAACATCGTTGGACCGGTAGGTCCACGCATGAGTACCGAACCGGCATCGGGTGGAGAGACCCAGCCACGGATCGAAGTCACGGAGAACGCGGCCGACCAGGCGCTCTCGTTGCTAAGCGAAGAAGGCCTGGACGACGACGTCGCAGGACTTCGACTCTTCGTCCAGCAGGGCGGCTGTGCGGGACTCTCCTACGGGATGCGATTCGACGATGCACCCGAAGAGGACGACACGATCTACACCCATCACGGACTCCAGATCTTCGTCGATCCCGCCAGTCTGAAATATATCGAGGGGAGCGTCCTCGACTTCGAGAGCGGACTCCAGGCCGAGGGATTCCACGTCGAGAACCCGAACGTGGTGAGCGAGTGCGGCTGTGGCGAATCCTTCCGGACGTAACTCGCCCGTTCGTCAGTCTTCTAGTTCGAACGCCACCGTCACTTCCGCCTGGTATTCGCGGGTGTCTACCGAGGCGATTTCGACTCCGAGTTCGTCGACTTCGACCCAGTAAACGTTCTGCAGCGTCGCTTCGGCCCGATCTATCGCGTCGTCGGCAGCGGCGTCGAAGCTCTCGTCACTCGTTCCGATCAGTGTTATTTTCTTAAATACCATCTGCGAGTACGACTACCACGCCGTGGATTATCAAACTGTGTATCGCCTGATCCGATGGGGTCCTCGACACCGCGGCGAGACAAGTCAACGTGAGACCAAGAAAGCACCGCCACAATCGAAAACTGAGTGAGGGCTGGCGGATTCTTGGGTCAGGACGTCGAATCTGTCGTATGGACCGTGCGGAGACGCTCGCCGCCGCGCTCGAACCCGTAGACTCGGTGGCCATCGTCTGTCACGACAACCCCGATCCGGACTGTCTGGCCAGCGCACTCGCGTTCGAGCGAATTGCCAACGCGAACGGAGTCTCCGAGACGACCATCGTGTACGGTGGTGAAATCTCTCACCAGCAGAACAGGGCGTTCGTCAACATGCTCTCGATCGAGCTGGTACACGGAGATGATGTTTCGATCGGCTCCGATACATTCGTCGTCTTCGTCGATCACTCGCGCATCGGTGGGAATTCTACGATCGATCCGGAAACTACTCCCGACGCAATCATCGACCACCATCCAGACGGCGGCCTCCCGGCGTCGTTCGTCGACGTACGGCCGGCCTACGGTGCAACGGCGACGATCTTCGTCGAGTATCTTACGGCGCTCGACATCGAACTGACCGAGCGCCTTGCGACGGCCATCCTGTTTGCGATTCACCGAGAGCGCCTCGACTTCGTTCGATCGCCGACAAGCGCGGAGTACGAGGCCGCTCTCATCGTGTACGAGCATGCCGACCTCGACGGATTGGAGCAACTGTACGGGAGCGCGTTTACCCCCGAAACGATCGACGCGATCGGCCGTGCGATCCTCTCGAGACGCCAGTACGGTTCGGCCATCGTCGCCGGGGTCGGTCAGACCAGCGAGACTGACGCGCTCCCACAGGCGGCCGACTTCCTCCTGAACGTCGAAGGCGTCAACACGGTCCTCACGTACGGAATCGTCGGTGATTCGATTCGATTGAGCGCCCGTTCGATCGATCCGCGCGTCAACGTTGGGACGCTCCTGACCGAGGCGTTCGACGAACTCGGCGCGGCGGGCGGCCATCACGACATGGCCGGCGGCCGAATCGACCTCGGTATTTTCGGAGAGATCGGTGATCACGACGACGCCGAGACGTTGCTCTCGTTTCTGAACCAGCGAATCGAACGGAGGTTCTTCGATGAGATATAGTCGACCGGGTGCATCGATCGATTGAGTGCATCGATCGATTGAGTGCAACGATCGATTGGGTGAGTCGTCCGGACGGTAGGCAGGGACTTCGAATCAGTCCCTTTTTACACGCCGCCGAGGTACGACGCGTATGAGCTTCGAGGAAGACGATCACGTCGTACTATCGGACAAGCACAGCGAGTTCGACGGCGAAGTCGGCACGATCACCCAGACCATGGAGTCGATGTTCGGTGACGTAACGTACACCATCAGCTTCGAGGACGGGCAGGAAACCGGCGTCCCAGAAGACGCTCTCGAACTCGCCGAACCCGACGAAGACGAAGCGTAGGTATCGCGAAGATCCCTGTTACTATGGCGCAGATACCCGTACACTACGTCGACCTCCGAACCTTCTGTTACGCGACAGAAGACGAGAAACGCGTCGAGCAGGCCCTCCGACTGTTCCTCCCAGAAGACGCCGAGATCGATCGACAGGAGAGTGAGGCCCACTACGGCGACCGGATCCTCATCCTCTCTGCGCGGATCGAGGTCGCAGACGACGTTCGCGACGTACTCACCACCGTCGCGTCGCTCTCCGACATCGACCGTCTCTACAACGAACTCGACGAACGCGTCACGGACAACACCGAGCTGTTCTTGCGCTTTGACAAACAGGCGGCGTTCAACGGCAGCGTCGAACTCGGGGAGGGAATCACGTTCCGGGCCAAGGTGGAGGCCTATCCAGCGACGAAAGACGCCGCCGTCGAAAACGCGAAATCGGTTCTCGACGCCGTTGAGGAACGAACCTGACGGCTCGTACTCCGATCCCGCTTCGATCGGATAGACAGTGACAATTCATTTGGGCCGGCTTCGAACGAGCGAACGGGGCATTTTTTACGACCGAATTCGTGTGTAACGGTATGGACGTACACTTCGTGGGCGACGATCCGGTCAAAGAGGAGGTCGAAGCTGCGCTGACCGACGTCGACATCGGTCTCGAAGAGGCAGCACTCGAAGACATTGCAGACGCCCGGGTCGCCATCGTAACCGACGTCGCGGGGTCAGAGCGATTTCGCATCGCCTCGCAAATGGCTCGGGATGGAAATACGCCGTGGATCTCGGTGGAGGTCGGCGGCGTGGGTGGTCAGTCGATCAGTTCCGTCGATGCAGCTATCACCGGATACGGGCCTAAAACCGCGTGTTATCACTGCCTTCGCGCACGAGTCGCATCGACCCGGTCAGCGTACACGACGACCGCGAACCCGAGCGCCGACCGACAGACGGTCCGTCTCGCCGGTGCGATCGCCGGTCGCGAGTGCGTCAGGATGCTCGCACGTGACGAGGAGTCGATTCTCGGCTCGACAGTCGAACTACCGTACACCCGTCGGGCCGTTCATCCGATTCCGTCGTGTCGCTGTCACCCCGAGGGTCGAGATCGGACGATCGAGCTGACTGACGAAACCGAGCGCACGCTCGAGTCGACCGTCGATCGAATGGAAGGGGCGATCGACGACCGTGTCGGCCTGGTTCGCTCGATCGGCGAAGTCGACTCGTATCCAGCGCCGTACTATCTCTCGACGCTCGCGGACACGGAGCCCTACAGCGACGCCAGCGCGCCTGTCAACGCGGCCGGGGTCGACGAAGACTGGAATCGAGCGTTCGTGAAGGCGATCGGTGAGGCCCTCGAGCGCTACTGCGCCGGCGTCTACCGGGACGTCGATTGTATCGAAGCGACGTTCGACGAGCTCGACGCCGTACTCGACCCGACGACGATCGTTCGTCCCGACGACGCCGACGAACTCGACCCGGAGGACGCACACCCGTGGGTCGAGGGTCTGGACCTCATCGGTGACGAGCCTACCTACCTCCACGCCGATGTCGTTCACTTCCCACAACCCAATGGCGGCCTGGTTCCACAGATCACCACCGGCCTCGGACTCGGTTCCTCGATGGCGGACGCGGTCATCTCCGGACTCACGGAGGTCATCGAGCGTGACGCGACGATGCTCGCGTGGTATTCGACGTTCGAACCCCTCGAACTCGAGCTCGAAGACGAACCGTTCGACCGGTTGGCCGGACGGGTCGAGAGCGAGGGCCTTTCGGTCACCCCTCTTCTGGTCACACAGGACGTAGACGTCCCGGTCGTTACCGTCGCCGTCCACCGTGACGAACCGGAACCGGACTGGCCGGCCTTCGCGGTCGGTTCCGCGGCCTCGCTCGACGTGATCCAGGCTGCGAGAAATGCGCTGGCCGAGGCGACGCAGAACTGGATGGAACTCAGGTCGATCGGTCTCGACGACGCAGAAGACGCCGGGGCCTGGATCGGCGAATACGCGTCGTTCCCTGACCCAGCCAGGTCGTTCGTCTCGCCGGAGTCGTCGATCGACGCGGCTACGGTCGGCCCTCAGTCTGTCCCAACGGGAACGGACGCTGTGACGGCGTTGCTCGAACGCCTCGAAGCGGCGAACCTCGACGTCTACGCGGCTCGGATTACGACGCGCGACGTCGAATCGATCGGGTTCGAGGCCGTACGAGTGGTCGTTCCGGACGCACAACCACTGTTTACGGACGAACCGTACTTCGGCGAACGAATCGAGACCGTTCCAGAATCGCTCGGATTCGAATCCCGCCCCGACCGCGAGCCACACCCCTATCCGTAACGCACCCGTCCGAGGGGTTCGATCTGTTGTCCGCTCGAAAATCCACCACACGATCGCGTGAAACGTTACTCTCGATACTCTTCGTCGATCTCGAGTCCGTCGTCAGTGATGTAAACGGTGAGCCGTTGGGTATTTTCGCCGGTGAACGTTTCGGCGGTATCGGCGATGGCAGTTTCTTCTCCGTCGTCCGAATCGGATAGCGGTTCCATGAGAACGACCTCGACGTAGGCATCCGAGTTTGACAACCTCCCCGGCGTCGCCGTCGAGTCTACCGGAACGTTGAACGACGCGTCGAACGTTTGCCTGTCGGTATCGACTTCGTACGCGGTGATCGCCACGTTCCTGTCGGTGTCCGTCTCGTTCATCACTCGGATTAACACCGGCAGACTGAGTCGCATTTCGGAGATGAGATAGCCGACGAATCCGAACGCAGAGAGGCCGCCAACGGCAGCGAGAATAGTACGACGATTCACGATTCGTTTTAGCGCGTCGATACTCCTGAGTGTTTCGAATGTGACTGCCATTCTCCGTTCGAAGGGGATGGGCTGACGATTACTCGACGGTGGCTACTCACTCCGAATTGGGAGTGTAATTCGGCGCTTCGTCCGTGATAACCACGTCGTGGGCGTGGCCCTCTGCCTGACCGGCGGACGAGATGCGAACGAACTCGGAACGCGTTTTGAACTCCGGTATCGTCGCCGCACCGACGTATCCCATCCCCGACTGCATGCCGCCGGAAAGCTGGTGGAGTTCCGACCGGAGCGTTCCCTTGTACGGGGTTGCCGCCTCGACGCCTTCGGGTACGTAATCTTCGTCGTCTTCCGGATCCTTCTTGAGGTAGCGATCCGCGTCACCGGATTTCATCGCGCCGACCGAGCCCATTCCTCGGTACTGTTTGTACTTCTTGCCGTTCATCGTGACCACGCGACCGGGCGCTTCGTCCGTCCCGGCGAAGTACGACCCGAGCATGACGGCGTCGGCGCCCGCGGCGATCGCCTTGATCGCGTCGCCAGAGTACCGGATACCACCGTCGGCGATGACGGGCACGTCGTGGGCGGCCGCGACATCAGCGACCTGCGAGACGGCCGTAATCTGGGGCATTCCGGCACCGGAGACGATCCGCGTCGTACAGATCGACCCCGGTCCGATTCCGACTTTGATTCCGTCCGCGAAGTCGACGAGATCGGCCGCCGCCTCGCGCGTTCCGACGTTTCCGACCACGACGTCGGCCTCGACGCGGTCTGCGACCTCGCGTGCACCGTCGATGACGTTCAGGTTGTGCGCGTGGGCTGTATCGATAAAGAGAATGTCGGCACCCGCTTCGTCTGCCGCTTCGGCACGATCGGTCTCGAACGGGCTGACGGCGACGCCACAGCGGAGTTGACCGTCCTCGTCACGGACGGCCTGTTCGTACTCCCGGCGCTGGAGGATGCTCTGCATCGTCACGAGCCCGACGAGGAGGTTCTCGTCGTCGACGACCGGCACCCGCTCGATCTTGTGATCGTACATCAGATCGAACGCGTCGCGGGGACCGATCTCTTGAGGCGCGGTGATCACCTCGTCCGTCATCGCCTCGGTGACAGGATCGTCTTCGTTCACTTCGAGGTGCGGACGAATGTCCGTACTCGAGATAATACCGAGAACTTCCCCGCGCGTGTTGACGACCGGCGCGCCGCCGACACCCTTGCGCGCCATGAATTCGTCGACTTCACGGATCGTCATCTCCGGGTCGGCCGTGACGACGTCGTCCAGGGGGATGATCAGTTCGTCGGCCCGCTTGACCCGCTCTATCTCCTCGACCATCCGATCGATGGTCATGTTCCGGTGTAAGACGCCGAGTCCGCCATGACGAGCCATTGCGATCGCCATCTCGCTCTCGGTAACGGTGTCCATCGCCGCCGAGAGGATGGGAACAGACACCTCGACGTTCGTAGAAATCCGCGTCGTGAGATCCGCGTCGTCGGGTTCGACACGACTCTCCTTCGGACGAAGCAGGACGTCATCGAACGTCAACGCTTCGGGGACGCGCAGCTTCTCGGTGTAGAAGTCGGACGGTGGAGTATCGTTCGCCATGTAAACTGTCACGCCGTTACCGCCAAAAACGTTGCGAGATGTCTTCTCCGCTCGAATTGCTGACGACCCCAATCGCCGTTGTGGAGGTCCGCCGATGGGCAAACCCGGCCCCACGGTGGCTACCTGTTCAGGACCAGATACAGAAACTCCGAGGTAATAGTTCCCGGAATTCGAGACATTCGTTCACACTTTCTTCGTACGCGACCCTCAACGTGGCATGAAACCCCCTCTCACGCAACGTTTAATGAGACGTCGGCCGCAGTTTCACACATGGTCGCTGTAATGGCAACAAATTCCCGTATCGCTGGTTGGACGAGTCGCGACTTCGCCACCGGGTTTGCGTTCGGGAAACTGCCGCTTACAGCACGGGGTACCCTCGGACGATGGGTACGGTGCGTAACGCAGCCGTCCGTACACTATCGGGTACCACATCCTCCGCACCCATCGGCCACGGGTCACGGCCTGTTACCCGATCGATGAGTAGTTCACAGCATCCGATAGCCAGTCGTCTGGAACGGCTGGGTAACTCCGATGCATCGCTGCTCGCACTCGTTATGGGACTGCCGCTGATCGACGGTATCTTCGCAGCGCTGGTCCTCTCTGGTGCGCTCGACGATCCGATCGGGGCGATTCAGATCGGGCTGCTCATCTTCGGCGGCAGTGCGACGGTCGCCGTTATCCTCGCCGAGATGGACGGAACGCCGCGTGAACAGGCTCGGATCGTCCTCTTGATCGGGATTCCGCTCGTCGTCGTCGCCGCCATCCAGGCGGCGGTCGCACCGGCCATCGCGAGCGTCCTCGATCTGGTCGTGTTCGAACGGTTCGCGGCGCTCGTCATCGCCGCAATCGCCGCAAAGACGGCCAGCGCCACCATCGGGGAGTATCTCCCGAGTCCCGGTGTCATCGTCGGTCTGGGTTTGCTCGCGAGTTTCGACCCGTCGGGCGCGGAGTTTTCGATTCTCTCCGATCCGGTACTCGTCGTCCACGCGACGCTCGCGGCGGTCGTCGGCGTTGGGTTCGCGCTCGGACTGGCCGCGTTCGGCCCGCACCTGCGCACGCACCTGGACATCGACCGATTCAGGTTCGGCTGTGCGCTAGCGCTCGGGATCTTGCCGCTTTCGTTTCTCGGAATGGCGTTCGGACACGCACCGCTGGCCGTTCTGGTCGTCGCCGCGGTGTTCGCGTTCGACCCCCGAAACGAACCGGCCAACGGAACCGCAGATACCGGCGTTCATCACCGGACTGACGGGGGCGTCCCAGCGCCGACCCGTCGTCTAGACGGTAATCGATCGCGCGACGGTCCGCAGGATCCACAACCGGCGACGTCCGAATCGGAGCGTTCCGACCGCACTCGGTGAGAAACGGTATCGACGACCCGATCGATCTCCGTGTCGTGAATCGAAACCACTTTAGGCGGAATACCCGTACCCGTTTCTGCGGGGTCGTGGCCAAGCCAGGAATGGCGACTGACTCCAGAGGTTGCCCACCCGGGACGACACTCCAGACTGATATACTGATCGGACGGCTGATCACCGTTCGTGTGATGACCCTCTGGAGTTCCGAGGTGGACCGGAGATATCAGTCGATCGGGGGTTCAAATCCCTCCGACCCCATTTCCTCACCGCGAGCAACGTCGTGAGCGGTGAGTGATGAACAAGGAGATTTGAATCGAGGAAGAGCTCCGCTCCGACCGTGGTTCAAATCCCTCCGACCGCATTTTGTGCTCTATGTACTACCGTGAGTTACAACAACGGTTCCACCAGAAGACGGTACGGAGCCTGTCTCTACGAGCGACGCGAGCAGGATTTCGATCGTGGCTCTATTTCAAAAGTCGACGAGATAGTACATTGACCAAGACAACACGTCCCTGGTCCGTTGACGGTGCGATACCCGCTATTCTGTGGTGGTCCGAGTCGGACCGAAATCTGGTATATTCACATACCCCCATCTCCAACGGTCGGGTATGAGTGACCAGGACGAAACCGATGCCGTCGAAACAGCTCCCGATACCGAGCCAGTTGGCGACGACTCGGCCGCTGGCGAACCCAGCACCGAGCAGGTATCGGGTGAAATCGATGCTGAATCCGACGAGTCGTTCGATTTGGAGGAAGACGAACCCGAACCACCACGCGCCGAAGAGACGGATCCTTCGACGGACCCGACGGTGGACGAGACGACGAGCGAGTCCCGTCCCCAAAGGGAGGGAGTCCGGGCCAACAGCGTGCGTGCGGCCGGACTCGTCGCCGGTCTCGGCGTGTTGATCTTCTGGTCACCGATCTTGCTGACAGGGTACGGATATTCGATGCTACTCAACGTGGGCGTAGGCGTTACCATCGCCGTTCTCGCGTCCATTACCGTGATCAAGGCGGGAGCGGACGTACTATCTGCAGTCGTGTTGCCAGCGGTGATCGCCCTGCTGGCGGCCGCCGTCGTGGCGTCGGCGTTCGTCTTCGATCTCGGCTCTGATGCCCTGTTCGTGAGTAATCTCGTTGTGGGCGGCCTCGCCGTGGTACTGTCGGTGCTCGCCATTTTCGGCTTTAGAAAGGCGAGCGCTACGGCCTCAGACGCGAGCGCGGCCTGAACTGACCCGAACTCGCGGTTCGAAGACATCGACCGCCGGTGATCACTCGCCGTTCGACGCGTCCGGATGGACGACGATTCTATCGATGTGGCCGACTCGGCCGGTCGTCGTCATCGCGCTGAACATCGAATCCTCGTAGAGCAAATCGCTGACCAACGTTCTCGTTTCGTCGCCCTCGTGCTCGATCCGGTGTTCCATCCAGTATCGATCCGCCTTATCGTCGTCTTCGGCTACCGTCATCGACACCGAACGCAACGTCCCGGCCAGGATGTCCGTCTCCTCGGTCTTCTCCTCGACCGTCACGTCGGTAACGGTCGTTCTGACGGGCGATTGAGGGGTTTCGGGATAGGCCTGATTGTATCGATCGAAGTATAGTTCGAGTTCGTCGTCCGGCGCGACGGTCGGGAGTATTTCGACCGGTGGACCGGCGCGACTCGACTCTTCAGTCATATCCGTCACTTGGTACCGAGGATAGAAAATTTTCACTACTGGAGTGTATCTGCAATTGGTGCAGGACACCGAGGCCTGCGTTACTGTGCGTCGAACATACCGGTGGAGAGATACCGTTCGCCACTATCCCAGAACACCGTCACGACGAGCGGACAATCGATCCCCGTTCCGCCGTCCGTACGGGTCTGTTGACCGGATGATGGGCCGTCCCCGAACTGATTGTCGAGGGCGTCACCGAGCTCCGGACACCGCGTATCAGGTTCGGCGATGCGTCGAGCGACCCGCCGAGAAACGAGACTCGACGCGCCGCTCGATTGGCCGACGAGTATTCCCTCCTCGCGGGCGAGTCGGTGACACTCACGCTCTGCGTCTTCGATCGAAACCGTCTCGACGTCGTCGATCAACGATCGATCGAGATTCTCGCTGATGAACCCGGGACCCATACCTTGAAACTCGTCGGTTCCGGGAACGCCCGTCGAGAGGATCGCGTTCCGCTCGGGCTCGACCGCGACGATTTCGACGTTCGGGAAGGCTTCTCTGAGCCTCCGACCGACGCCGCTCAGCGTTCCGCCGGTCCCGACGCCGGCGACGAACGCGTCGACGGTCCGATCACCGACCTGTTCGAGTATTTCGGCTCCCGTCGTCTGGTAATGGGCGTCTGGATTGGCCGAGTTGGTAAACTGCCCGAGCTGGACGGCACCCGCCGCTTCGAGTTCGTCCGCACGGTCGCGAGCGGCGGACATATCGCCGTCGACGAGCTCGATCTCGGCTCCGTAGGCGGCGATGATCGATCGGCGCTCTTCGGATTTTCCGGCCGGCATGACGATCGTGAGATCGTAGCCTCTCGCCGCACAGACGAGCGCCAGTCCGATCCCTGTGTTCCCGCTCGTCGGTTCGACTAACCAGTCACCGGGGGAGATCGCCCCGTCACGCTCGGCGGCTCGCACCATCGCCATCGCCGGGCGATCCTTCGCCGATCCGCCCGGATTCGCCGACTCGATTTTCGCGGCGATCGTCGAGCCCTCGGGGCTCTCGAGTTCGACGAGCGGCGAACCGATGGTGTCCAGAATGCTACTCCGCATCGACCGGAGGTATGCCGTCGAGACGTAAACCAGTACTGGACAGTGCGATCCTGTCCGGTACCGGTCGCTGCTTCGGTTTCGTCCGGATCAAATGGCAAACTGTACCGCAGACCAGGGTCGTTTTATTTGAGCCGATTCAAGTGCGGGTATGGAACTCGAAACCCTCCGACCCAATCCGGCCTGGGACGCGGCGTCGTACGAGGAGTCGGTAAACGTCCTCGAATCACACCGCGACGAGCTAACGTATCGGGTGTGGGGCGGCGACTGGTGTAAAGACTGCCGTGCGTTGCTGCCGGATTTCGCAGCGGCGTTGGACGCGGCGGGAGTGCCTGACGACCGGATCGACGAGCGTCCCGTCGACCGGGAGAAGGATGGACCGGGTGTCGAGGCGTACGATGTGGCCTACATCCCGACCATCGTCGTCGAATCGAACGACGGCGATGAGGTGGCTCGGTTCGTCGAGGACGAATCCGTTCCGCCGGCGATCTACCTCGCCGACGCGATTGCCGCCTGGGCCGAACGTCCGTAATCTATCGTGTGCCGTTTTTTTCAACGACGAGCTGATTCTTGCCGAACGCGCCAGCCGTTTTCAGAAGGGAGTCTCAGTTTCGTCGTGCCACTCGATCGCCTCTCGGAGGTCGTCGAGCGGAGGTGAACAGGTCCGGTTCGAACAGGCGTACACCGTCGGCTCGTCGTCGCGTGCGGTCCGGCCCTCCCAGATCGGTGGGACGGACTCGAGTGAGAGCGTCGATACCCACCGCGATATCGCGTCGTCGGTTGGTCTGCGTGCGAGCAACCGGTCGGGAAGGTAGGTCTCGGCGAGCACGTCCGTCCATCGATCAGGCATCTCGCCGACGACGGTCAACTCCTGCTGACCGGTTCGTACAGTGTCGAACGCGAGACCCAGAGAAACGTGTTCGTGCGGCCGACTGTCGATCGTTTCGGCGTGCGTCGACAGCACGGAGTCCGCGACCGCTCCGAACGGGTCGTCGGTAAACGCGTCCAGGGCGAGCAGGACCTCGACGGCGACACCGGTCGGTGATGGGGTCGACTGATCGCGCAGTTCCTGCGGTCTGAGGAGCAACGACTCTCCCGCTTCCGGGGTAAAGTAAAGGGTCTCGGCGGAGTCATCCCAGAACTCATCGACGATTGCTCTCGCGAGGTCCACCGCGAACGCGAGATGATCGACGGACCCAGTCGCTTCGTACACGGTCAGTGCGCCACGGGCCAGGTACGCGTAGTCATCGAGGTACCCGGTGATTGCCACGGACCCGTCCATGTACCGTCGAGACAGGCGGTGACTCGCTTCATCCCAGAGATTGGTACAGACGAATTCGAGCGCCTCGACGGCCTGGCGTTCGTAGCGATCGTCGCGAAGGACGATCGATGCCTCGGCGAGCGCATCGATCGCGAGGCCGTTCCACCCGGCGAGTATCTTCTCGTCGCGTCTCGGACGCGTACGTTTCGATCTGGCACGAAAGAGCGTTTCTCGAGCAGCCTCGAGGTGGCGTTCGACCTCGCCCTCGTCGAGCTGATACGTTGATGCCAACGAGGAGATCGATTCCTGGACGTTCAACACCGTCGTGCCCTCGAAATTTCCATCCTCGGTCACGCCGTACCGATCGAAGACCAGATCTGTCCGAAGCGTCGATTCTGGATCGTCCGAGAGCGCAGTTTCGATCGATTCCGGTGTCCACACGTAGAAGGCACCCTCTGAATCGTCGCCGTGTTCGTCGATGCTCTGTGCGTCGAGCGTGCTGTACAATCCGCCCTCGGGGTGTGTCAGTTCACGATCGATGAACTCCATCGTTTCCCGGAGAACCGTCTCGTAGCGCCGATTACCGGTGAGCTGGTAGCCGGTGAGTAACGTCCGCGAGATCGAAGCGCTGTCGTAGAGCATCTTTTCGAAGTGTGGAACCGTCCAGTCATCGTCGACACAGTAGCGATGAAAGCCACCTCCGACGTGATCGTAGAGCCCACCGTCGCACATTGCGTCAAGCGTCAACGTCGCCGCGTCTAGCGCCCCGACCCGTCCGGTCCGCACGTACGATCGTAATAAGGCGTCGAGTCGACGGGGTTGTGGAAACTTCGGCCCGCCGGTCCCGAACCCGCCGTGTTCGCGATCAACGGTTCTCATGATCGAGTCGACGACCTGCTCTAGCGTGGGCCCCGCATCGACGACTGTCTCGTGTCCTACTGACGAGGTCGTTCGTTCGCCCGAATCAGGTTCGCCGGCCATCGGAACTGACCGGCCCGACGATTCAGTCGTCGGCGTCGGGGTCGATGGGGGTTGTTCGAGCTGGTCTCGAACCCGCTCGGTCCAGTGATCCGCTCGTCGTTCGACCTCGTCGCGTTCTGACTCCCACGACTGACGGAGCCCCTCGAGAACGTCAACGAAACCGGGCATTCCACGCGTTGGATCTCGCGGGAAGTACGTGCCTACGTAGAACGGCCGACCGTCCGGAGTTAACCATGCGGACAGCGGCCAGCCGCCGCGTCCAGTGACGAGTTGGCAGGCGGTCATGTAGACGGTATCGACGTCCGGGCGCTCCTCCCGGTCGACTTTGATCGGAACGAAGTGATCGTTCAGCAGGGTCGCGACGGTCTCGTCTTCGAAGCTCTCGTCTTCCATGACGTGACACCAGTGACACGCCGAGTAGCCGATCGAGAGAAAGATCGGTCGATCGCGATCACGGGCGAGTTCCATCGCGCGGTCGTCCCACGGCTGCCAGTTAACGGGATTGTCCGCGTGTTGACGGAGGTAGGGACTGGCCGCCGCCTCCAGGCGATTGCGAGCCAGTGGATCGGTCATACACTGGGTACTGCTCCCGCCGGAAAAAACTCGTCGGTGGACGGGTTTTCGGGGTAATCTACATCGAAAGCTCGAGAATCCCTGTGTTGCAGTTAGGTTGTTCAAGTGATGATTGTCGCTATTGTACGCCACTGCTGGCCGGCATACTCCGGTAGGTTTAACAGCCAACTAGGTGAGCATCGCATATGACCGTTCGGTCGGAGGCGTGGGGCATTTATCGACAGGCGCTTCCAATCTTGCTCATCGCACTCGCTGGCGGACTCTTCGCTGGACTCGTGTTAGAATCGATTATCGAAAGTGTCGAACGGTTTCCCGGATTGCTCGTTATGGTCCCGGTGTTCCTGGCGACGCGAGGGAACGTCTACGGGGCACTCGGCGGGCGCATCTCGAGTGGGCTGCACCAGGGACTCATCGAACCGAATTTCGAGTGGGACGAACGCCTCGTAAACGCCGTTCTCGCCTCGTTCATCAACGGAATTGGCATATCGATCGTCATCGGATTCCTCACGTGGGGTGTCCTGCTGGGGCTGGGCCGAGAGCCCGCACAACTGTACGAGCTCGTCGGCATCATGCTCATCGCCGGCCTACTCACCTCGGTTGTCTTGATCGCCGGACTCTTGCTCCTCATCTTTGCCGGATTCAAACGCGGCTACGATCCCGACAACCTGGTCGGACCGATCGTTACCACGCTTGGTGACGTCTTTGGCATGCTGTTCTTGCTCTTTGCCGTCGCCACCGTGGAGGTGCTCGCCTGATGGTCGTCCCACAGGGATCTCTCGGAACCTGGTCTGCGAGATCGATCGTGACCACGATGTTTCCGCTGCTCGTCGTGCTCTCTTTCATCGTTCTCTGGGCCGGAATTACGCTCGAGGAAGCCGAGGAGATGATCGAACAGTACGGCATCCTGGCCGTGATGGTACCGACGATGGTCGACATGGGTGGCAACCTCGGGGCGATTCTATCATCGCGACTCTCCTCACGATTTCACCTCGGTACGACCGAATTAGATCTCAGAGATCGGATACTCTGGGGAAACGTTCTGGCTATCCTCGCGCTAGCGGCGACGGTCTTTACGGCGCTCGCCTTCGGCGCGTACGCGATTGGCCTCGTCGCTGGCACCGAGTTGACCCTCGCGGAGTTACTCATCATCTCGCTCGTCAGCGGTATGTCGGTCGCCGTCATCGCCGTCTTCTTCAGTTTCGCCGCGACCTACGGCTCGTACCGGCTTGGCATCGACCCGGACGATGCAACCATCCCCATCGTGACTAACGTCGTCGACGTCTTCGGAATGGTCATCTTCATCGCCGTCTCCGCCGCCGTCATCGGGCTCTGACTTTCAGACGGTCTCAGATTGAATCCGTTCGGGCCGGGTTCGGTTGCACACACTACCTACACAAGTTGCTGTTCTCCTCTATGGGAGGTGACCGATCCGACGTGAGCGGGACTAGAACTACCACAGATTGGCTCTCCTCTAACTCTCGGAGAGATCCTGAACGGCCTCTTCGGCCGTTCTGGTTCCTTTCGCGATGAGGACGTCGCCCGCTCGGAGTTCGGCGTCGTCGTCGGCGATCAACAGCCACCCTTCGTCCGGTCGGCGAATAGCGATCGCGCTCATGCTCGCGTCAGTTTCCGGTCGACCGTCGACGATCGGCGTCCCGTCCAGATCGCTCCCGGGCTCGACTTCGACGCGCGTGATGATCTCGTCGCTCTCCTGGACGGCCAGCTGAACGACCGGGTGGACGTCCAGACTTCGGAAGATCCCCTCACTGATGTCGATCGCCGCGTCGCTAATTACCTCCGTACTGGTCGCGAGCGTGATGAGTCCGCGGAGGACGACTGGGTCCTCGGCGTCGGCTGCGGCTTTTAACGTCCATGCGGTAAACCGTGACTGGAGCGCGTCGACTTCGATCTCTAAGTTTCTGACCTCTTCGGCCAGGGCTTTGCTGTCGAAGAGAACGCTGCTGTAGGCGAGATCGATCGCGAGTTCGCTCAAATTCTTCATGTGAACGATCGTGTCGATCGCCCGCTCCAGGTCCGGCAACTCGGCCGGAGCAGTCGCCGGAACCTCGAACGGTCCTCCCGAGATGGTCTCGAACACCGGTTCGAGATCGGTCTCCGACCCTCGAAGGAGCGCGACGTCTTCGGGTTCGATGGTCGTCTCCGGTCCGGGGTTGAGTATCCACTCCGCCCCTCGCCGAAGGGCGATCACGCGGACACCTGTCTCCGATTCGAGATCTATCTCGGCGAGTGATCGATTCGCATACGGTGAGTCTTCGGTCACGACGACCCGGACGAGCGACTCGACGGCTTCGGGCAGCGCCGCGCGCATCGCTTCCGGAAGTCCGACGTCTTCGAGGAGTACCTTCGCGATGTCGCCCGCCGCGTCGCTGATATGGTCGGTCGCCGCAACGATTCCCAGGACGGGGGCGAGTTGCTCTGCATCGTCAGGATTTCTCGCCGCCATCAACAGACTCATCCGCGCGCGGAGTTCGAGCAGATCCATCCGCTCTTCGAGTCGGAGTACTTCCCGGGCAAGTTCGTGATTCTGAAGCAACACGGCGGAGTAGGAGAGATCGATGAGTAACTCCGCCGTGTCTTTCATCTCGATGAGGACGTCTTTGACGCTGACCGGCTCGTACTCGATCGCCGTCGACGTAATCTCGCCCTCGAACGGATCCATACGCGAGACCAGTACACCTGGCATCAAAAACGTTCCTGACGGCGACTTTCGTCGGACCGTGACCGCGTATCGCTCAGTCGGTCCGTTCGAGTTCGACGAACGCGACCCGGTCGCGTTCGTCTCGCGAGACTTCGCGCCAGTCGCCCTCGCGTAGCTCGGGAAAACGGGTGTCTCCGTCCGGCGACATGTCGACCTCGGTGAGCACGAGGCGATCCAGGGCCGGGAGAAATTGCTCGTAGACGGATGCGCCCCCCGCGACGTAGATTCGATCGACTTCCTCGTGACGGTCGCGAGCGGCCGCTTCGGCGCAATCGATCGCGGCGTCGACGCTATCGACGACGCGTACGTTCGACGGCACGTCGAGGTCCGACCGCGTGAGGACGATAGAGGTTCGACCGGGAAGAGGTTCGCCGAGCCCCTCGACGATACCCTCGTAAGTTACTCGCCCCATCACGACCGGATGATCCATCGTTCGGCGTTTGAAGTGGGCGAGATCCTCGGGGATGTGCCACGGCATCTCCCCGTCGACGCCGATGACGCCGTTCGTCGCGACCGCGACGATGCCGACGAGTTCGAGATCGGATTCGATCTCGGTCGGCTCGTCATCCGCTCGTCGTGTCTCGTCGGTCATCGTTATTCGGCGACCCCGAACGTCAACCCGTCGTGGGATTCGTAGTCCCGGAGCTGGACGTCGTCCGCCGTGAGTTCGTCGATGGGAACGTCGGCCACGTCGAGGTCGGGACGCGACAGCGGCCCTCTCGAACACTGTTCGAGCAGTCCGGGGACGTGGTCCATCCGCTCGTCACCGTCGGCTTCGGCCGGGGCCGCCTCCTCGAGCCAGGCCCGAACGTCGCGGTACTCCGCCCTCGTTTCGACGTCGCGAAGCCGAGATTGCAGGGCGTCGAGGTTGTCCGCGTACCACTTCCCGCGCTCGCCCGTGCCGCAGTAGACGTGGGCGTCGACGACCGTGTGGCCGAAGTGACCGGGTTCGTACCCCGTTTGTTGGGCGATGACGGTCGTGAGCAGGGAGTACGCGGCGATATTAAACGGAACGCCGAGTGCGACATCGCCGGAACGTTGCGTGAGGTGACAGTGTAGTCGACCCCCCTGGACGTTGAAAACGAACGTGTAGTGACACGGCGGCAACGTCGAGACGGCGGCGTTTGCCGGGTGCCAGGCGTTGACGACGAGTCGTCGCGAGTTCGGTTGGTCAGAGAGGGTGTCGATCACGTACTGAAGTTGGTCGAACGTAACTCGTCCGTCCGCCTCTTTGGTGGTCCATCGGTGGACGTCGTCCGGCCACGTCTCTCCCTCGAGTCGGGCCGGCTGGTCGGGAACCGGATACCGTCGCCAGAATCGACCGTAGGCGGTGTCGAGTCGACCGTCTTCGTCCGCCCACGCGTCCCAGATTTTTGTCTCCTCCCGGAGGGTGCGTATGTGCTCTTCACCGGAGAGGTACCAGCACACCTCGTGGATCATCGAGTTCCAGCGGTAGCCGTCCATCTTCTTGGTCGTGAGGAGCGGAAACCCCTCGCGTAGATCGATCTCGTAGTGGCGGCTAAAGCGCGAGATCGTATCGATGCCGGTGCGGTTCGGCTTGTACGTTCCTCCCGAGAGCACCGAATCGACGAGACCGAGGTACTGTTCCATGGAGTGTCACTCAAACCGACGGCTCATAATTGTTGATACCTGTTGCGAGTCGGTAGACGAGTGCGTCGACATCATCCGTTGATAGGGCTGCCAGCACAAAAAGTACGGTTGATGGGGTACCCAACACGAACGTTTGGCTGGCAGGGAGCCCAGCACAACAGCTCTCCCCCGAGTCGATTCGCCAATCAAGCACGTTGTTCCACTTTCACCGCGGACGCAAAACCCTCTTACGGCGTCCAATCGTCGTCGCAATCGATGCAATCCGACGACCGCCCGACGCTCCTCGCGATACCTGCCAGCATGGCGACGCGCGAGCCGTCGGCGCTCGTCGACGTGCGCGAGGAATTCGATCCTGACGGCGTCTGGATCCCCGGTCCGGCGCGCGACCCGCGAGCGACCGCTCGCATTCGGCAGTTTTTCGACGTCCCCGTCGTCCACCCGCCCCTCGGATCTAGCGGCGCGAGTATCCAGCGCCACACCGTCGGATCGGTTACGGTCGTGACCGTCAGTCGCGGTGTGGCGGTTCCCGATGCGGCGTCGGTGACCGCCGAACGATGCGAAAACTCGGATAGCGGACGTTCACCGGCCGATCGCGTCCTGCTGGTCTGTGACGACATCGGTACGACCGTCGATCGAACGACGCTGAACGTCTCCCTCTCACACGGTGAGGAACTGCTCGCGTGTGTACCCGAAGACTGTCCGTCGCTGACCGTTCTTACCGGCCGCCTGCCCGCCTCGTACGATCGATTCTGGCACCTCGATCGAACCGACCGAACGGTCATCGACGTGTACGAACCGGGTGATATTCCGACCAACACCGTTTCGTCCGCCGAGGCGACCGCCCTCATACGAATCTGCGGAATCGGATCAGACGACGGGGATCGGCGGTCCGACGCCGTCGTCACCGTCGAACTGTCCGACGGTAGTCGAGACGACTCAGGCCAGTCAGCTGCCGACGGCGATCGATCGTACAGGCGCCCAGTCGAGTCGATCACCACCATCGGATGCGACGCGTTCGGGATACGTGCGGTCGACGGGATCGGGCGGAAAACGGCCGAAGAACTCGAAGCGATCGACATTACGTCCCGACGCGACCTCGTCGAGACGACCCCTTCCGCTCTCGAATCCTGTCCAGGTATCGGACCGAAATCGGCTACCCGGATGTGCCAGCACGCGACCGTGCTGGAGACCGATCGGGCGCGCCGACTCACGACCGAATCGCTCCCCGGTTCGTCCGCACCTCGTCCGCCACTCTGTCTCGACATCGAGACCGACGGTCTCTCGCCGACGATTATCTGGCAGATCGGCGTCTACGACCCAGCTGAAGACGACTACCGCGTGTTCGTCGAGCGATCCGATCCGTCTGACCCCGCGCGCGTCCTCGAGTCGTTTCTCGAGTGGCTCATCGGGACCCACTACGACCGATCGCTCCTGACGTGGAACGGATATCGATTCGATTACCGCCATCTGAGCTCGTTCATCGAACGCTACGTCCCACACTATGCGGAAGGGTGGCGTTCGATGCACAAACACGACCTCTATCACTGGGCGGTCGTCGCGTCGAACGCGCTCTGTCCCGGTCGATCGAATCGTCTCGACGTCGTTGCGAACGCGATCGGATACGACGGACTGCGTACCGGCCTCGACGGCGCTGAGACCGCGACGGCCTACTCGCGATTTATTCGAACTGGCGATCCGCTCGAGTGGGATCGCCACGAGCGCTACTGTGAGGACGACTGTCGGCGTCTGTGGGCTGTCTACGAACACCTCGAAAACGCCCAACCATCAGCGGTGAAATCGAGACCGACACAGACCGGGTTAGGTGACTTTTAATCGTGGACCCCGACAAATCGGCTACCGAGAGACGGACGACCAGGAACGACGATGGATCGTTCGAAACCGACGATTCCAGGGTCGTGAAGATGACCTGGGAGCGGCTGATCGAGACGTATCCGGGTTCCCCCGGAGCGGTTACAGTCGTCGACGTGCCTGCGCGACCAGCGGAGACGGTTCCGGCCGTCGACGTCCTCCGCCCCTCGCTCGCCGATGCACTCGATCACGACCTGTACGCTCACCAGGCTGCGGCACTCGATTCGCTCGATGCCGGGGAACACGTCTGCGTCGCGACGAGTACGGCCTCCGGAAAGACGCTCGTGTACGGCCTTCAGATCGCGAGAAAATTCGCAGACGGTAGTCTCACGAATCGGTCCGCGAGCGTGTCGAGCGGAGACGTAGTTCGTCATCCGCGATCAGACTCGACCGACGGCGCGACGGCGCTCGTCGTCTATCCGACGAAAGCGCTCTCGCGGGATCAAGAGCGTGAGTTGAACGATCTGTACGATCGACTCGGTCTCGACGTATCCGTCCGTGTCTACGACGGCGACACCGAACGCGGCGAACGGAGACGCGAGATTCGCGAGACGGCGGACGTGATCCTCACCAACTTCATGGGCGTGAACACCTACCTCCACGACCACGACCGCTGGCGTCGGTTCTACCGGTCGTGCGAGCTGGTGGTGATCGACGAATCACACACCTACACCGGCATCCACGGGATGCACGTCGCGTGGACGATTAGACGGTTACAGCGCGTCCTCTCTTACTATGGCGCGGATCCGCAGTTCGTTCTTTCGAGCGCGACGATCGGGAATCCGGCGAAGCACTCCGAAACGTTGATCGACGAGACCGTGACCGTTATCGACGACGACGGCTCCCCTCGCGGTCCCAGGGACCTGGTCCTCTGGAATCCGCCGCGAGCGACCGACGAGGGTGACGGTGAGTCGGATTCGACCGTAGCGACGGGCGACGAAACCCCCGTATCTACAACCGACAGCGGATCACAAGAGCGAGCGGATCGGCTCCCCGCATCCGTTGAAGCACCTCGGCTCTTCAGCCACCTCACCTACCACGGTCAGCAAACGTTACAGTTCACTCCGTCACGAAAACTGGCCGAGCTCTCCGTCGAACGCGCACTCGCACACAGAGAGCGCCGATCGTCCTACTACACCGAACGCGATCGCGCGACATCGATACAATCCTACCACGCTGGACACGCCCGAACCAGCAGACACGCCACGGAAGAGGGACTCAAATCCGGTGCCCTCGCCGGCGTCGCCTCGACGAACGCGCTCGAACTCGGGGTCAACATCGGGACGATGGACGCGACGGTCCAACTCGGCTATCCCGGACAGCGCCAGTCGTTCAGACAACAGATCGGTCGCGCCGGTCGCGGAACCGAACGGGCGCTCTCGGTTCTCGTCGCCGATCATCGAACGCTCGATCAGTACGTCGTCTCCAATCCCTCCTATCTCACCGAGGGGACCGTCGAAGACGCGGTCGTCGACACCGAAAACGACGCGGTGTTCGCCACACACGTTCGATGTGCGGCGGACGAACTCGCGCTCTCTGAAGCCGACGTCGATCAGTTCGCCCCGCGCGAACGGCTCGACGACGCCGTCGAGTTCTGGCGTCGAACCGGTCAACTCTCCGGTCGGCTGGAAACCGGCGCGAGTTACGCGGGGCCACCTCGCCCCCAGTCGTCGGTATCGATGTACGCGACGGCCGGCGATGAGTACGAGGTTCGTCTGGCCGACGGCGTCGACGAGCGATTCGAACCGAGGTTGGAACCGCTGGCGCGCGAACGCGTGTTTCGCGACTTCCACGAGGGCGCCGTCAGGCTCCACGAAGGTGCGCAGTACGAGGTGTGCCGGGTCGTTCACGACGGACCGACGCCACACGTGGTGGTTCGACCGGTGGACGTCGAGTTCTATACCCAGACGAATCGCGAAGTGACGGTCCTCGACGCTCGAGCAGACCGGTCGCGAGAGATTGGCGACTTCGTCCTCCACTACGGTACCGGAACGGTCCTGTCGTACTACGGCACCTACGATCAGGTGATGGTCGACGGCGGAAAGAAACGACGCCAGGGCGTACCGACCGGTCTCCCAGCGCTCTCGATGTCGACGCAACTGTGCTGGCTCGAGGTTCCTCGAGACGTCGAGCAGACGCTCGTCGACCGCTACAGTCACGTGAAAGAACCGGAACTCGACGGCGAACTGGGTGACAGCGACCACGTCGGCTACGCCGGCGGACTCCACGCCGCCGAACACGCGACGATCGGCGTTGCCCCGCTCGAACTCATGGTCGACAGCCGCGATCTGGGTGGACTGGCGACGCTCTCGCTCGACGCACACCGTACTCCGTCTGCTGGGGAGCCTTCGTCTGAGCACGACTCGCGGACTCCTGACTCCATCGCCGCGGCAGAGGCGACCATCCGGTCGCGCGCGGCGGCGCTCGAACGCCCGCCGACGAGTGGCTGGTTCATCTACGACGGCGTCGAAGGTGGACTCGGATTCTCGCGGGCGATCTACGAGAACTTCGAAGCGATCGCACAGCGAGCGCTGGACCTGATCGTCGGCTGTGACTGCGGTCGCGACGACGGTTGCCCCGGGTGTATCATGGACGACCGATGTGGAAACGACAACCGACCGCTTCACGCCGACGCGGCGGCCGACGTGCTGAGAAGCGTCCTGAACGGTTCGTCGATCGAGTCGAGCGCGGACGAGCCCGACAGATCCAGCGAACCGCCAGACTCCAACGGAGAGACGGCCGATCCGAGCGGACGGCCGACGCTCTTTTTCTCCTGACCGATCGAGTCGTGGTCCCGAGGTCCATCGTGAACGAACACTGTCCGGTGAAATTTCAACGGACGAAACGGTAACGTTTACCCGTTGGCCACACCCCAGATGAGATATGCGCGAGATCGTGTTACTGATAGGCGGTGGCGGTCGCGAACACGCCATCGCTCGGTCACTCGCAGACAGCGAGGTGGACCTGTACGCCTGTGCGGGCAATCGAAATCCCGGGATCGTTTCGCTCGCGAACGGCTTCGAGACGCTCGATACGACCGACACGGACGCCGTCGTCGAGTACGCCGAAGCAGTCGACGCGACGATCGCCGTCGTCGGCCCGGAGGCGCCGTTGGCGGAGGGAGTGGTCGACGCGCTCGAAATGGCCGGAATCTACGCGTTCGGACCCACGCAGTCTGACGCACGGATCGAGACCGACAAGGCGTTTCAGCGTCGATTCATGGCCGAGAACGATATCCCCGGCTGTCCGGACTTCGAGACGTTCGAGGACGTTGATGCGGCCTGCGCGTTCGTCGACGAGTACGACGGCGATCTGGCGATCAAACCCGCCGGACTCACCGGCGGAAAGGGTGTAAAGGTCATCGGCGATCAGGTAACGCCCGAAGAGGGGAAAGAGTACATCCGAAATTCGGGGTACGGTCGCCTCGTCTTAGAAGAGCGACTCGTTGGTGAGGAGTTCACCGTCCAGGCGTTCGTCGCCAACGGTTCCGTCCGAACGGCGCCGGCGATTCAGGATCACAAGCGAGCCTACGAGGGCGACGAAGGGCCGAATACCGGGGGAATGGGCAGTTACTCGGACGTCGGTACCGACCTGCCATTTATGGACGATGGCGATTACGACCGGGCCGTCGAAATCATAGAGGCGACCGTCGACGCCCTCGACGAGTACAAGGGCATCCTCTACGGGCAGTTCATGCTCACCGCTGACGGACCGAAGGTGATCGAATTCAACGCCCGGTTCGGCGATCCGGAAGCGATGAATACCTTACCCGTTCTGGAAACGGAGTTTCTCGACGTGCTGATCGCCGCACGTAACGGCGAAGCGCTTCCCGACCTCTCGTATAGCGAACACGCGACCGTCTGTAAGTACGCCGTTCCGGAAGGGTACCCGGTCGACCCAGAAGCCGGCGCGCGCGTAGCGGTGGACGAAGAGAGCGCCGGCGACGCGCTGGTTTTTTACGCGAGTGTCGACGAGCGCGATGACGGCATCTACACGACGACCTCGCGATCATTCGCGGTGGTGGGACTCGCCGATTCCATCGCCGAAGCGGAGTCGATCGCCGAAGACGCACTGTCGGTCGCCGGCGACGAGGGACTTCACATCCGTCACGACATCGGTACATCGAAACTCCTACAGCGTCGGATCGATCACATGAACGAACTCCGAGAGACGTAACTGCAGACCAGCGGGTTCGGATCCATTGGAGTCGACACCTACCTTCTTGTATCGACGCTCCAATAACTCACGTAGTGACATCTGAGGAGGATTCTCGACACGATCGGATCGACCGCCATCCGACACCGGGTCCGGGAAATTCACTGGCTCACTGGACCAGCGCGCGAAACCCGCTTCGAGTGGCGTTCTCGTACGTCATCGTCTGGCTGGTCCGCATCTCGCCGAGTTTGAAACTAAAACGCTGGTTGTTGAGACGGCTCGGCGTCACCGTCGGTGCGGGTGTCTCCTGGGGACTAGAAGCGACCCCCGACGTCTTCTGGCCCGAACTGATCACCATCGAAGATCACGCGTTGGTCGGCTACGACGTGACGATTCTCTGCCATGAATTTCTCCAGGACGAGTATCGGACCGGCGAGGTTGTCGTCGGTGAGCGAGCGATGATCGGCGCCGGAGCGATCGTCCTTCCGGGCGTCGAGATCGGTCGTGGCGCGAGCGTCGCCGCGAACTCACTCGTCACTCGAGACGTTCCGGACGGAGGAGTCGTCGCCGGCGTTCCCGCCAGACCGATGAACAGCGAGGCGATCGGCGAGGACCGCGATTCGAACGGCTCTCACGGGTGAGTTTCGCGCGTGAATGGGCTGGAGCGTCCGAGAAAACGGATACTGTAGTGTCAGAGCGACGACCAGCGCTTTCTGGCATCGTTCCAGCCGGTCAGGTCAGCGATCCAGCGCGCTGCGATCATCTTCTTTAAATTCTTGGCTGGAATGCCGCCGAACGTCGTGACGGGAAGCCCGATACCAAAGGCCGGCCTGACGTCGTGAGCAACGGCCCGGTCGCCGACGGAAACCACCGTTCCCTTGTTCTCGTAGGTCCAGGTTTCGAGCGGGTTCCCTTCGATCGCCCGGACGATGTTCGTACCGACGACTTCCGCGGCCTGCCAGGCGGCCTGAGCGGTCGGCGGCGCCGGTCGCTCGCCCTCCTGGTCGATGATCGCCGAGTCTCCAATCGCGAAGACGCGTTCGTCCGACGTCTGGAACGTCGATTCGGCCTCGATTCGGTTGTGCTGGTTATCCAGGCTGGTTCCATCGAGAGCGTCCTGTCCGGTGATTCCGCCGGTCCAGATGAGAACGTCGTGGGCGAGCGGATCGCCCTCGTCGAAGTGAATGTCGTCGGCGTTCGCTTCGGTGATCGGGTCGTCGGTGTGAATAGTGACGTTGACGTCCTCTAACCGCTCTCTGAGGGCCTTTTGAATTTCGGGGTCGTTGCCGGGGAAGATCTCTTCCATCGCCTCGACGAGGTGAATATCGAGCGGAACGCGATGTTCGTCACGGAACTCGGCGATCTCGCCGGCGGTCTGGATGCCCGAAAGGCCGGCCCCGCCGACGACGACCTGGGCGGGTTCGCTCCGCGTCGCCCGTTCGCCCGCATCGGATATCGCCTCGTGAATAGAAAGTGCATCGTCGAGACCCTTCAACGTGAGCGAGTGTTCGTCGAGACCGGGAATGCCGTAAAAGGCCGTCTTGCTCCCGAGTGCGACGAGAACGTAATCGTAGGAGATGTCCTCGCCATCGTCGAGTTCGATCAGGCGTTCGTCGGTGTCTATATCGACGACGCGGTCGTGGACGAACGTCGTTCGATCGTTCGCGATCGAACCGATCGGAACCGTCACGTCCGTCTGGACGGCCGGATCCCGGACGACGCGGTGGACTTCGTGCAGGACGAGGTGGTAGTCAGTATCGGAAACCCACGTGAGCTGGGCGTCATCAGCGAGCGATGATTGGAGCGACTTGACCGCGCCGGCACCGGCGTATCCGGACCCCAGCACGACGACGTCTGTACTCATACCAGTGGCTCGGGATAGCTCCAATACAAAGGTGTTGAAAGCGGTGTCTCCGTGTGAGCGGTTCTCTCGCGTACAAACTGGTCGGTCGTTTCGGTAGGATATTGGACAGATCCACCGGTTGCTAACGCGGTGTAACAGTTGGTATACTCGGGCGGTCAAAGCGTCCGTTTTCCGAATGCGCTCGCGACTATTTCGGTCGCGACAGACGCCGTCTCGTTCGATTCGTCGAGGATTGGGTTCACCTCCACGACGTCCATCGACCGGAGCGATCCGTGTTCGGCAACGGTTTCGAGCGCCGAGTGTGCTTCGCGATACGTCGCACCGCCCCGGACGGGCGTGCCGACGCCCGGGGCACTCGATGGATCGAGCCAGTCCAGATCGAGGCTGACGTGGATCCCGTCGGTTTCGTTAGTCACGACCGAGAGCGCGTCTTCGACGACGGCCGTAATACCCCGTTCGTCGATATCGGCCATCGTAAACGCCGTAATCTCGCTGTCGTGAATCATCTCTCGTTCGCCGTCGTCGACGCTCCGAAGACCGACGTACGCGACCGACTCTTCGTCGACGCCGGGTGCGTTCGACCACGAGAGCGATTCGAACTCGTCGTATCCCAGCGCGGCAGCCAGCGGCATTCCGTGGACGTTTCCGCTCGGCGATGTCGAGGGAGTGTTCAGATCCGCGTGGGCGTCGAACCAGAGGACGCCGATGTCAGCGTCCCGGGACGCGCCGTGCATCGTGCCGATCGAGATCGAGTGATCACCGCCGAGAACCAGCGGGAAGATACCGTCGGATATCGTCTCCTCGACCCGGTCTCCGAGATGCTCACAAGCGTCACGCACCTCGTCGATAAATCGCGCGTTCTCGATCGATCCGCTCTCATCGGTCGAGTCGCGTTCTTCGGCCCGGGGAACGAAGAGGTCGCCGTCGTCCTCCGTATCGACCCCCGCACTTCGAAGTTGATCGGACAGGCCGGCGTACCTGATGGCAGATGGCCCCATGTCCACCCCGCGTCGATTCGCGCCGTAATCGACCGGCGCGCCGATAATGCGCACTGTTCGGTTCATACCGGTGGTTCGTTAACTTTGGTAAAAAGATAACCGACTTTCTCCCCGCGTTCACGTCACGTCTCCCTATTCGATTGGTCGAACGTGATCGATCGACGGCGATAGGTTTAGGGTTCGATGGCCCTACGTACTAACCGAATGATGTTGAGTGACGTCATGGAGGATTATCTGAAGGTCATCTACCACCTCGAACGGGGTCGAGACGATCGTATCCGGACTTCAGAGATCGCCGACGCACTCGACGTTACGTCCCCGACGGTCACGAGTATGGTCGAAAAGCTCGAAGAACGGGGCCTCGTCGATCGCGAAAAGTACAACGGGGTCACCCTCACCGACGAAGGGAAGACGGTCGCCATCGAGGTGGTCCGACACCACCGATTGCTCGAAGCGTATCTCGCAGAGCACCTCGACTACGACTGGGCGGAGGTCCACGAGGAAGCGGACCGATTGGAACACCACATCAGCGAGGACTTCGAAGCGCGACTCGCTGACGCGCTAGACGATCCCAGCGTCGACCCCCACGGGTCGCCGATTCCGAGTGCCGACCTGGAACCGCCCTCCGCACCCGATGGTGAGTCCGTCTCGGCTTTTGACGAAGGTGACGTCGTGATCGTCGAAGAGGTCGCAGATCACGATCCGGAAGTGCTATCCTACCTCGCTGACCACGGCGTCGAACCGGGTGTCGAGCTCGAAATCGTCGAAGTCGCGCCCTTTGGCATGGTGACGACGAAGCCGATCGACGGGGATTCGACGGTATCGCTACCGGATCGAATCGCCGGCCACGTTCGCGTCTCCGCCGCGGTCAAACCGGGCCAGTAACTCGTCGATAGTGCGGACCGAATGCGGTCGCATTTGCCGTTCTGGCCCTGGTACGCAACATCCGATGTAGTGACGCCACTACGACTCCATAGTAAACACAATACTTTAGTTTAGACCCGTCTAATCTATTTGCGATGAGTATGCTACTGGTCGACGGACGGGTTGTGCTACGATATGAGTGATGAGTCTCCGTACTGGGAACGTCTCCCCGGGTGGATCCTCGCGGTCGGCCCGATCGTCGTCATTGCGCTGGTCGCTGCGCTGTTGTATCTCACCTGGCCGTTCGGTTCGCTCGACGGAATGGCCGACGCCGGAACCGTAGAAATCGTGTGGATGCTCACGATCATCGGCGCGATCGCCGGAATCGTCCCGGTGGTCATCGGAATGCTCTGGTTTCCGTACATCAGACGGTTAGATTCTCGGTTCGTTCACGGGTTTATCGCGCTCGGCGCCGGCGTCCTCGCGTTCATCGCGGTTGAGATGACCGAGGACATGCTCGAGTACGCGGGCGACGTGGAGGGAACGACGACAGCCGTCGGCATCGGCCTTGGGATCGCCGCCGTCGCCGTCACGTTCGGGCTGATGTACGTGCTCAGCGAGTGGCGAGAATCGGCCGCGTCGACGTCTGGAAAAACCGGACTCCAGATCGCCTACCTCGTCGCCATCGCGCTCGGACTACACAGCATCGGTGAGGGACTCGCGATCGGCGTCTACTTCGTCCTCGGTGATGCGACGATGGTGATGTTACTCGTGATCGGATTCGTTATTCACAACGTCCTCGAGGGGCTGACGTGTATCGCGGCGATGGCGCGCGACGAACTACCGCCGAAGCTTCGACACTTCGGACTGATCGCTCTCCTCGCCGGCGGTCCCGTTATTGTGGGCGGCTGGATCGGGAGCTTCGGTGAAGATCCGCTGCTCGCGCTCGTATTCTTCGCCGTCGCTATCGGCGCAATCCTCCAGGCCATCGTGGAAATGGTCGACCTCGTGCGAATCGACGCCGAGTCGCTCATCACGCTGACGACGGCCGCAACGTTCGTCGCCGGCTTCTTCCTCATGTTCCTTCTGGAGGACGTGATCGTCGAGGGATGGATCGTCCCCGGGTGATTGCCCGCGTCGTCGTACTATATCGAGCACGCAGATTTCACGGACCTCGCCGCCGTGACCATCGCATTTAAGGAAAACTGCTGTGTAGTTCACGCCATGTCATCGATCGAGCTCACCTCCAGCCAGAAGATGATCTTGCGGGCGCTTACTAACTTACACGCCGGCTCGGAGGCTGCGATCAAGGGCGAGGACATCGCCGAACAGGTCGATCGCAATCCGGGAACCATCCGCAATCAAATGCAGAGTTTGAAAGCGCTCCAGCTGGTCGAAGGAGTTCCAGGTCCGAAGGGAGGATACAAACCGACGGCGAAAGCCTACGAAGCCCTCGGAGTCCAGCAACTCGACGAGCCGGCGTCGGTTCCGCTCGCGATCAACGGCGACGTCGTCCCGAACGTCAACGTCGAAGAGATCGATCTGTCGAGCGTCCACCACCCGGATCTCTGTCGCGCCGAAGTGCACGTACAGGGCTCTGTTGACGTCACTGACGACGATTTCGTCCGTGTCGGCCCCACTCCGCTTTCGAAACTCGTCGTCGAGGGGACCCTCGACGGAACCGACGACACGAACAACGTCCTCATCCTTCGCATCGAAGAGATGATCGCACCGGCAGAAGAGCCGGAACACTGACCGACGTCTGGATCGGAACTGGAAAACGCACGAATTGACCGGACGACGATCGCTCCTAAACGGCGACCGCTATCAATTTCTTCGACGTATTCGTCCGACCAATGCCGGTTCGATCAGTCGTCGACGGCCTCGATAATCGATGCTGAAAGCACGTCGACGCTCGCGACGGCGTCGTCCGCCTCGACGTCCATCACGGTCACGCCCATCGTGTTACGACCGACCGTCGACACCTCCCCGGCTCGCGTTCGCATGATCTGTCCGCGTTCGCTCATGAGGATGAAGTGATCGTCCGGCGTGACGGCTTTTAACGCCGTGACCGGGCCGTTTCGTTCGTTCGTCTTGATGTCGATCAGCCCCTTACCGTACCGAGACTGCGTTCGATACTCCGAGAGTTCCGTTCGCTTTCCGTACCCGTTTTCGGTGACGGTCAACAGTGCCCGGTCGTCACCCTCGTCCGTCGCGACGAGACCGGCCACCGCATCACCGGCCGCTAACTTGATGCCGTTTACGCCCCGGGCGTTTCGTCCCATGGCTCGGGCCTCGGATTCGTCGAACCGAATTGTCATCCCACCCTCGGTCCCGATGACGAGGTCCTTCGACCCGTCGGTCACCTCCACGTCGACGAGTTCATCGCCGTCTTCGAGCGAGGCGGCGATAATTCCGGTCGTGAGGATATTGTTGAACTCGTCGCCGTTCGTCCGCTTGATGTAGCCGTTTTGCGTGACCATCGTGACGTACTCGTCGTCGCCGAACGCGTCGGTGTCGACGATGGCCGTGAGCTCCTCGCCAGGATCGAGATCCAGAATGTTGACGGCGGATTTCCCCCTGGCCGTCCGGCTCATCTCGGGGATTTCGTACGCCTTGAGCTGGTACACCTGGCCCTGATTGGTAAAGCACAGGAGGTAGTCGTGGGTGTTCGCCTGGAACACGGTCGTCACTCGATCGCCGTCCTTGACGTCACAGCCGATGATACCCTTGCCGCCGCGTCCCTGCGGACCGAAATTGGAGACGGGCATCCGTTTGACGTAGTCGTCTTCGGTCATGACGATCAGCACCTCCTCTTCCGGGATGAGGTCCTCGTGAGTGACGGTCCCGACGTCCTCGATGATCGAGGTCCGTCGATCGTCGTCGTACTCGTCTTTGACGGCCATGAGTTCGTCCTTGATGACCCCGAAGAGCTTCGACTCGTTTTCGAGGATCTCCGTCAGGTACTCGATCTCGTCCATAACCTCGTCGTACTCGATTTCGATCTCCTCGGCTTCCAACGAGGTGAGACTCCCTAGCTGCATGCGGACGATGTGTGCGGCCTGATCCGCCGAGAACCCGAACTCCGATTCGAGACCAGAGCGCGCCTCGTCCCGGTTTTCCGAGCCTCGGATGAGTTCGACCACGTCGTCGATGATATCGAGCGCCTTCAGACGCCCTTCGAGAATGTGCGCCCGGTCTTCTGCCTCTGCCAGATCGTGCTCACTTCGGCGACGGACGACTTCCCGCCGGTGTGAGATGTACTCCTCTAAGGTCTCTTTGAGCGTCAGCACGCGTGGCTGGCCGTCGACGAGCGCGAGGTTGATGACGCCGAACGTGCGTTCTAAGTGGTTTTCGAGCAGCTGGTTTTTGACGATTTCCGTGTTGGCGCTCCGATTGAGCTCGATGACGATCCGGACACCGTTGCGATCGGACTCATCGCGCAGATCGGAGATTCCCTCGATCTTGCCGTCGTTGACGTCGTCGGCGATCTTCTCGACGAGTTTCGCCTTATTCTGCTGATACGGAACCTCCGTGATCACGATGCGGTCGCGACCGCTCTTCCACTCCTCGACCTCGAACTCCGCTCGCACGCGGATTCGGCCGCGACCGGTCTTGTACGCCGAATAGATCGCGTCGCGACCGACGATGTTCGCTCCCGTCGGGAAGTCCGGTCCCTTGACGTGCTCCATCAGGTCCTCGACGGTCGCCTCCGGGTTGTCGATCAACTCGATGGTAGCGTCGATGACCTCGCCCAGGTTGTGCGGCGGGATGTTCGTCGACATCCCAACGGCGATCCCGGACGAACCGTTGACGAGCAGGTTCGGAAACGCCGCCGGTAGGACGGTCGGTTCTTGTAGGCGATCGTCGTAATTGGCCTGAAAGTCGATCGTATCCTTCTCGATGTCAGTCAACAACTCTTCTGCGATCGGCGCCATCCGCGCCTCCGTGTATCGCGGGGCCGCCGCCGGATCGCCGTCCATCGAACCGAAGTTACCCTGGCCGTCGACCAGCGGATACCGCATCGAGAAGTCCTGGGCCATCCGAACCAGCGCGTCGTAGATCGGACTGTCTCCGTGTGGATGGTAGTCACCCATCGTCTCGCCGACGACGGACGAAGACTTCCGGTGGCTGGAGCCGCTCGTGACGCCCATCTCGTGCATCGCATAGAGGATGCGTCGGTGAACGGGCTTCAACCCGTCTCGGACGTCCGGCAGGGCGCGTCCTGCGATGACGCTCATCGCGTAGTCGATGTAACTCTGCTCCATCTCGTCTTCGATCCGAACGGATTCGATGGTTCGAGCCTCGATATCGCTCGGATCGGGTGTCTCGGAACTCATAGCGTCTTCACCATTGCTGTCGTTGGCGGGTGCTCAATCACTTGGCTGGATGCTCGCATCAAGGATCTCGGAATTTCGATCGTCATATATCGACCCACTCCGCCTCGGGCGCGTTCTCCTTGATGAACTCCTTTCTCGGTTCGACGGCGTCACCCATCAGCACCGAGAACATCCGGTCTGCCGCGGCCGCGTCCTCGACGTTGATTTGCTTTAGAATCCGGTTTTCGGGGTTCATCGTCGTCTCCCAGAGCTGTTCGGGATTCATCTCGCCGAGTCCCTTGAATCGCTGAACTTGCGACGGATTGCCGTTACACTTCTCTTCGACGATTCGATCGCGTTCTTCGTCAGTCATCGCGTCGTAGGTTTCGCCGCGATAGCGAATCCGATACAACGGCGGCTGGGTCGCGTAAATGTAGCCCTGCTCGATGAGCGGGCGCATGTGTCGATAGAAGAACGTCAGCAAGAGGGTACGGATGTGCGCTCCGTCGACGTCAGCGTCGGTGGCCATGATGAGTTTCTTGTATCGAACGTCCTCGAGGTCGAACTCGTCGCCGATACCCGCGCCGATCGCGGTGATCATGCTCCGAATCTCGTCGTTCTCGAGGATTCGATCGAGCCGGTGTTTTTCGACGTTCAAGATTTTGCCCTTGATCGGCAAAACCGCCTGGAACTCCGGATTTCTGGCCTGTTTGGCGCTCCCGCCCGCGGAGTCACCCTCCGCGATGAACAACTCCGCGTCCTCGGGGTCTTTCGTCTGACAGTCTGCGAGTTTGCCGGGCAGCGCGGTCGAATCGAGCGCAGATTTACGCCGGGTGAGCTCTTCTGCCTTCTTCGCGGCCATTCTCGCCTTGGCAGCTTCGACGGCTTTGCTGACGATCGCTCGGGCGGTCTTCGGGTTCTCCTCGAAGTACGTCGCCAGCCCGTCGTGCATCGTCCCCTCGACGATACCGCGGACCTCGCTGTTTCCGAGTTTCGTCTTCGTCTGACCCTCGAACTGGGGATCGGGGTGTTTGACGGAGATGACGGCGGTCAGTCCCTCGCGGATGTCCTCTCCCTTGAGGTTTCCGTCGATATCCTTGAGGAGGTTCTGATCGTTCGCGTAATCGTTGATGACGCGGGTGAGCGCGGTTTTGAAACCGGTGAGGTGAGAGCCACCTTCGCGCGTATTGATGTTGTTCGCGAAGGCGTGAATGGAGCCCTGCAATTCTTCGGTCGCCTGCATCGCGACCTCGACCTGAATGTTCTGATCCTCGCCCGTGAAGTAGACGACGTCGTCGTGCAGCGGCGAGCGAGTCTCGTTGATGTACTCGACGAACTCGCGAATGCCGCCCTCGTACTCGTACGTTTCGGAGAGAACGACCCCGCCGTCGTCGAGTTCACGTTCGTCTCTGAGCGTGATCGCGACGCCGGAATTGAGAAACGCTAGTTCGCGCAGTCGGTTCGAGAGCGTCGAAAACGAGAATTCGAGCGTCTCGAAGATCTCTCCGTCCGGCCAGAACCGTATCTCGGTTCCGGTCTCGTCGGCCGAGTCCGGATCGCCGACCTGCGTCATCGTCCCGTCGGGTTCGCCGCGGTCGAACCCGTGTTCGTAGACGCCCCCGTCGCGGGTGACGGTGACTTCGAGGCGTTCGGACAGGGCGTTGACGACCGACACGCCGACGCCGTGGAGGCCCCCGGAGACCTGGTAGGATTTGCTGTCGAACTTCCCACCCGCGTGGAGGACGGTCAGGATAACCTCAAGCGCCGGCCGATCGTACTCTTCGTGCGTGTCGACCGGTATCCCCCGTCCGTCGTCGACGACGCTCACCGAGCCGTCCTCGTGGATCGTCACGACGATCTCCTCGCAGTGGCCCGCGAGCGCTTCGTCGATGGAGTTGTCCACCACTTCGTAGACGAGGTGGTGAAGGCCTCGAGAGTCAGTAGAGCCGATGTACATCGCCGGTCGCTTTTGTACGGCCTCCAGGCCTTCTAGGACCTGGATTTGACCAGCGCCGTACTCGCGTTCCTGTGACATGGAAAACCTGTCTCCGGGTAGCCGTTGGGTACTAATAAAAGTCACGTACGCGCGCGAGCGCGAAATATTTGGAAGAGAAACACCACTGTTGGAAAGAGAAATACCACTGATCGGCTGGTGTCCATCCGCGTCTGCCGTGATACCTCCAGACCGATCTCCACCGGTTTGGCCCCAATCGACGAATCGGTCGAACGCCATTTCACTTTCACCCGGCTAACGGGAACGTTTTAAGGCCACCGCGGCTACGAATTCCGTAATGACGTCGTTCCAGTCGTCGCTCGGCGAGGACTCTGCGATCGCAGAGGAGCTGGCAGAGAGTCAGCGAGCGATCTCGATCGCCGAATTCTTCGAGAAGAACAAGCACATGCTCGGCTTCGACAGCGGTGCTCGAGGCCTCGTGACGGCCGTCAAGGAGGCCGTCGACAACGCCCTCGACGCCGCCGAAGAGGCCAATATACTGCCCGATATCTACGTCGAAATCCAGGACGAAGGCCAGTATTACCGCCTAATCGTCGAAGACAACGGACCCGGGATAACCAAGGATTCGCTCCCGAAAGTATTCGGTAAGTTACTCTACGGCTCTCGCTTTCATGCCCGCGAGCAGAGTCGGGGTCAGCAGGGTATCGGCATCTCCGCGGCCGTTCTCTACTCGCAACTGACGAGCGGAAAACCGGCGAAGATCACGAGTCGGACGCAGGGCTCGCCCGACGCCCAGTACTACGAACTGATCGTCGACACCGACGAGAACGAACCCGAGATCAGCGTCGACGAACAGACGACGTGGGATCGACCACACGGGACGCGCATCGAACTGGAGATGGAAGCGAACATGCGCGCCCGCACACAGCTTCACGACTACATCAAACACACGGCGGTCGTCAACCCCCACGCGCGACTCGAACTCAAAGAACCGACCGAACACTTCAAATTCGAACGCGCGACCGATCAGCTTCCGGACGAAACCGAAGAGATTCGCCCACACCCCCACGGCGTCGAACTCGGAACGGTCCTCAAGATGCTAGACGCGACGGATTCTCACTCGGTTTCGGGATTTCTCCAGAACGAGTTCACGCGCGTCGGAAAGAAGACCGCCGAATCGATCATCGACGCCTTCCGCGACCGCCACTTCGGGCGGGAGATGACCTGGCCAACTCCGCTTTCAGGCGAGACGGTCGACGTGGCCGCGGCGGTCAGCGACGCAACGGCGAACAAGGGAGCCAGCGCCACTGCCGATTTCGCCGGACAAATCGCCGATGCGGTCTGCGACCGAGACCGGATCGCTCACCACGAACTCACCGCCATCGTCGACGACGCGGCCGACGCGACCGAGAACGAACACGGCACGACCTTCGGTGTGACGGTGAGAGAGAACGCCGTCGAAGCCGCCTGGCAGGAACTGGTCCCGATCGTCGCCGACGCTCACGACGGGGACTCGATCGACGAGACGCGCATCGCCGCTGACCTCTACCGGCGGGTCAACGACGCGACGAGTTCGAGAAAAGACGACGCCGTCCTCGATGCGTTCTCCACGCGACTGGCGGGTAAGTTCTCCGACGAAGATGACGGCCGTCACCGATTGAATCGAACAGAACTGCGAGCCCACGTCGACCGGGCCGCCGAGTTGACCGAAGATCGCGACGAAACGAGCTTCGGCGAGACGGCCCGCGAGAACGTAACCGACGAACTCTGGGGCCTCATGGTGACGGTCCCGGACGACCCGCCGCTGGTTCGAGAACTCGCCGACGATCGCGACGGTGCGAGCGACCTCGTCGAGGCGATGCGCGAAACGGACATCATGGCTCCGCCGACGCGGTGTCTGGCACCGATCACGGACGAGTTGATCGAGGCCGGGCTCAAGAAGGAATTCGACGCCGACTTCTACGCGGCATCGACGCGGGACGCTCAGGTATCGGGCGGGGATCCATTCATCGTCGAGGCCGGGATCGCCCACGGCGGCGAACTCGAAGCCGACGGATCCGTCGACGTGCTCCGATTCGCTAACCGCGTTCCGCTCGTCTACCAGCGCGGGGCGTGTGCGACCACCGACGTCGTCAAGTCGATCGGCTGGCGTAACTACGGGCTCGATCAACCCGGCGGCTCCGGGCTGCCGAACGGGCCGGCTGTGATCATGATCCACGTCGCCTCGACGAACGTTCCGTTCACCAGCGAGTCCAAAGACGCCGTCGCGAACGTCCCCGAGATCGAAGACGAGATAGAACTCGCGATTCGTGAGGCCGCGAGAGAGCTCAAACGGTACCTGAACAAGCGTCGCTCGATGGAAAAACGTCGGCGCAAGCAGAACGTCCTCGGTCAGATACTACCCGAAATGGCCACGAAAGTCGCCGAGGTAACCGGTCGGGACGAACCAGTGATCGACGACGCGATCGCTCGAATCATGAACAACGTCCTCGTCGAGCGAACGATCACGGAAAACGGCGATACTACCGCCGTCGAACTGACGATCGAGAACCACTCCAGCACGAACGAAACGCCCGAACTCACCGACATCGTCACGCGAGAGCCGACCGGCTTACCCGACGACGTCACCGTCGTCGAGATGGACGGTGAGTGGTTCGTCAAGTGGGATCCGACGGTCGCGGCGGGCGAGTCAGAGACGCTCGCCTACGCTGTCGACGGGGAGGCAACGTTCGACGTCAACGTCGACGGCGTCGAAGCGGAAAAACTCACGGTGACTGACGAATGAGCACAGAATATCCAGACCAGGCCAGAGAGAAGTTGATCGACCTCGCCGCACAGTTTTACGACCAGTTCGAACTCGGGGAGATACCCCACATGTCCGTTCCCACCCGGACCAAGGCCAACATCGAGTACGACGAAGACTCGAACGTCTGGGTGTACGGCGATCGAACGTCCAGGCGAACGGCGAATACGGTCAGCGGCGCGCGGAAATTGTTGAAGGCCGTCTACACGATCGAGTTTCTCTCGGATCAACTCGAACAGGATCGGTCCTCGACGCTGCGAGAACTGTACTACCTCTCCGAAAGCTGGGACAACGAAAACGCCCAGTTCAACGATCAAGACGAGTCGAACCAGCTGATCGAAGATCTCGAGATCGTAAGCGAGGTCACGCGCGAAGATTTCCACATGCGTCCCGAGGAGTCGGGTGCGACGATCATGGGGCCATTGTTCCTTCGGGAGCAGACTCGTCGCGGCGAACGCGAAATCCACTGTCAGGAAGACGTCGGCGAAGGCGGCTACCAGATACCGAACAACCCGGATACGATCGAGTTTCTGGACCACGATGCCGAATTTATCCTCGCCGTCGAGACCGGTGGTATGCGAGATCGACTGGTCGAAAACGGATTCGACGAGGAGTACGGAGCCATCGTCGTCCACCTCAAGGGACAGCCGGCGCGAGCGACGCGACGCATCACGAAGCGGTTGCACGACGAGCTAGACTTGCCGGTAACCGTCTTTACCGACGGCGACCCGTGGTCCTACCGGATCTACGGCTCGGTCGCGTACGGCTCGATCAAATCCGCACACCTCTCTGAGTATTTGGCAACGCCCGAGGCGCAGTTCATCGGCATCCAGCCCGCTGACATCGTCGAATACGATCTACCGACCGATCCTCTCAGCGACTCCGACGTCAACGCGTTAGAGAGCGAACTCGAGGATCCGCGTTTCCAGACCGATTACTGGGAAGAACAGATAGAACTCCAGCTCGAAATCGAGAAGAAATCCGAACAGCAGTCGCTCGCAGCCCGCGGTCTCGACTTCGTTACCGACACGTACCTACCAACGCGACTCGAAGAGATGGGCGTCATCTGATCGGAACTCCACATCACCTCGACTCGTACCCCCTCGACACGAATGTCGGTTCAACACTCTTTTGGTTGGTTTGACCCTAGAGTGATCGATGAGTTCTCGTCTCGCCAGGATTCGTGCGGCCGCGACCGCACTCGGCGTCGTTCTCACGATCGCGTTCGTGGTCTTCAGCGTAATCGCGATCGCCGGACTCACCGTCGGCTACGTGTGGGGGACGGTGTTTTCCGGGGGTGATTCCGGCCCGGAGACGCCGACGATCGAGTTCGAGACGGCGTACGATGATGGCGAGGTACTCCTAACTCACGCCGGTGGCGACGAGGCGGATCCGACGAACGTGGTGATCGAAATTGACGGCACCAACCGCGGTACGTGGGCCGATTTCGGCGACGAGGCGACGGTGACTGAGGGTGAGTCGATCGTCGTCGACGACGTCGAACGGGGGGAGAGCCTCACGATCTGGTGGGTAAGCGGCCTAGAACCGTTCGTATTAGAAGAGACGACGATATAACGAACAGAGACGACGGGTTGACGACCCTGTCCGGTTTACGCGTCCAGTGCGACGGGAATGCTGGACGAGGCAACGTCGTAGACGAACGCCCGTTCGTCGGTTTCGATCATCTCGAACGTGTTGTAATGGACGGGAACGACGAGTTCCGGTTCGATCGCTCGTGCGAGATCCGCGGCTTCGTGGCGGTCCATCGTCGGCCCGCCACCGATCGGCGGACAGAATACGTCCACGTCGAGCGATTCGAGTGCTGTCAGCGCATCGGTATCGCCGGGCCAAAAGACGGTGACTCCGTCGAGCGTGATACCGAAGCCACAACCGGTTCCTTCTGGGTGATACGGCGTCCCGTCCTCGCGAGTGTGTGGTCCGTCCGGCAGATTGTACGCCGGCGTGGTGAAAAGATCGAGTGGACCGAGAACGAACGATTCGTCGGCGTGAACACGTTCGATCTCGAACGGAAGCGATTCGGGTTGCCGTTCGACGCGGTCGATCTCCGACGCGTCGATCGCCTCGTGTGCGACGACGATGGCGTCTTCGTGGGCGACGCGTTCGATGCCGTCGGGATCGTAGTGATCGTCGTGACTCACGAGAATCAGGTCTCCGTCTCTGGGACTGATGTCATCGAGTACGCCGTACCGACCGGGGTCGATGTACACCGTGACGCCGGTCTCACTGTGCAGTCTGATCGACGCGTATCCGAGCCAGTCGAGTTCGATCGGATGGCGAGAAACGGTCATAGGCGTTCCTTGTTCGTACAGCGCGAAAAACGTTCGCCGGGATCGACCGAGTCAAGCGATAACGGGCGGCGCACGCTCGACTTCGTACTCGTCGCCGTCGGCGACGATGATCGCCCACTCGTAGGCCGGATCCGTACTCGTGAGTCGGTGCTCGAGTTCGTCGACGTTGTTGGGATCGGCGACGAAGCAACGGAATTCATCGGTTGAGGCCGGCTGTTCGACCTCCTCTAGCGTCGTGCTCACGTGAACGACCTTCCAGTCTCGCTCGGCTCTGAAATTCGGACCGGTACCTTCGACCGTGTATCCGAGGTCGTCAAAAATCGAACGCGCCTGTTCGACGAGTCGCATGTTAACAGGACCCATTCCAGTCGAGACTACGATGGCTGTCGTCATAAATTTTTGCACGGACAGTCTGTTCGAACGAGATTGACATCCTCCCTGCGCAAAAGCGCGAGAATTGCCCTGTTGGTGGTTCGACTAAGTCGATTCGACGGAGGTACCGAAACGAGGAGTTTGTACTGGTTTCGTTCGACGATGGATACCGTTATTCGTGGGCAGCGTCCCACTCCGTGGGTTTTCGTAGATTATCGCATCGATTGCACTGAATTCGTCCCATCGAATCCATCGCCGTATCGACCTGGTCGCAGTTACCACAGAACCACCCGTAGCGCCGCTCTTTCGCCCCGGACTCGTAGACGACGTAGAACGGCCCCTTCGAACCGCGATCGCCTTCGGACCGTGAGACGAACACTGTTTCGCCCGTCTCGGTGGATATCCGTTCCATGGTGCGATAGAACGACGCGATCGCTAAAGGCGTACCCGTTTTCGGGCGACGATCGAACGTCCGTCGCTTCCGGATACGGGGGTCGAAACTGAAAGCTTTACCAGCGGTCATGCCGTTCCCAAAAGTAATGACATTGATCGTGGCCCCGGTTCGATTTCCGCTCGATCATCGGTCGAAGGCCACACTCGAACGAGCCGCGAAACTCTCTTCGGAACGTGACGGTGAACTGACCGTCCTTCACGTGAACGTCTATCAGAACGGCCGAACGGTCACCAGGAGTCAACTCAAACGGGCCGTCGAATCAGAGATGGGTGTGCTGAGAAATGCCAGATACGTCGTTCGGACCGGCTTTCTGGTCGAAGAGAGTATCCTCGATGAAGTCGCCGCCGAAGGGGCAGACGTCGTCGTGATCGGGAAAAAACAGGCGAGTTCGTGGCGTCGCATCGTTGGACGACTCGTCAACAATCCAAACATCGACGAGTACCTTCGAACCCACTTAGACTGTGAAATCGTGACCGCCGACACGGCTAGCTGATTCGTTCGGTCCGAGTGTTCGAATTTCTCGTCAGTTTGGGGCGCATTGAACCTCACTCGCCTTCGTCACCGGGCTCTCCGGGTTCTGAAACTGGCTCGGTGCTCGTGGTCAGCCCGCCGGTGGTCCGATTTTCGTAGCCCTCCCCAACCGAGCCGGCCCCCTCCACCGAGACGCTCTGGATCGAGTCGTCGAGAACGAGCTGTCGGTGGGGGTAGGCGAACTCCACGTCCACCGTCTCGTATCGATTGCGTACGGCCTGGAGGACGTCCGATCTGGTCTTTGTTAGCTTGTACGGCCGATTCACCCAGAATCGGAGTACGAGAACGATGCCGTCATCGGCGTACTCCCGAACGTCGCACTTTGGCGCAGCCGCGTATCTCGCGCTCCCGATACGTACGTCCGGACCACCGGCGATGACCGAATCAATGGCTCTGGCCCCGCGTTCGGCCTGTTTGATTGCCACATCGAGGTCGCTCTCGTAAGTGATTTCGTACTCGACGTCGATCCGCGTTCGCTCGTCTTCGGCCGAGTAATTGATCACGTCGCGTTCGTGCACTTCGGAGTTCGGAATCACCAGAAACGTATTCTGCAAGGTAAATATCTTCGTGTACCTGATCGTGATGTCCTCGACGAACCCGACGTGACCTTCGTCTGCAACCTCGATCATATCGCCGATCTCGAACGGGCGATCGGTGAGGATGAACACGCCGTTGATGAGACTGCCGATGAGTGGTGCGAGGACGACGGCAACCACAGCCGAGATCACACCGACGGAGAGCAATATTTCGACGTTACCGACGCCGAGCAATCCGGCCACGACGAGGGCCGTCGCCAGTAACACGCCAAAGCGAAGCGATCGGAGAACCGAGCGCGTTACGCTCGGGCGTTCGATACGCCGCGCGATGGTTCGACCCGCGATTCGAACGGTCACCTTCGAGATGTACCAACCGAGGAGAAGGATGAGTACCGCCAGTCCTAATCGAACGGCGTACGACGGAACTCTGTCGGGCATCGGCTCGCTGAGCAAATCGATGACCAGTAGCTCGCTCAGCATCACTCCGAATGCACCCATGAACCCATCGTCTCGGGCTCGGTGGTTAAGCGTTCTGCCCTCGGACGTAGACGGTCGACCTACCGCCTCTGCTCGGGAACCATCGGTGGTGATGTTAATTCCTATTGCGCCTGGCGTGTTCGAGGCGGGTATGACCCGGGACGACCTTCGTGCGACCGTCGAATCGGTCGGGGCCCGATTCGACTTGAGCGAGTACGAGATCGAAGCGTACCTGACCACGCTCGAACACGGAAGCCTGACTGCGAGCGATCTTGCGAACCGGACCGACGTTCCCCAGCCGCGAGTGTACGACACCGTCCGGAGTCTCGCGGACAAGGGATTGGTCGAACTCCGTGAATCCAGACCGTTGTCCGTCGTGGCGATAGACCCGGCCGAGGCGTTCGAGTCGATTCAAGACTCAGTCGACCAGTTAGTAGCTGATCTAGCGGCGCAGTACACCGCGCCTGCCGACGAAACCGAAGCAGTTACCCTCGTCACATCCGCCCCGACGATCCTCCGCTACATCGAGGACGTCATTTCGGCCGCGGAGAACGATCTCGTACTCTCGCTGACCCCATCGTTGCTGGAGCGATTCGAACCCGAACTACGGGAATCGATCGAACAGGGCGTTGGAGTGGACGTAATCGTTAGTCCGGCCGCGGACGCCCCGAATCCCGACACCTACCAGTACGACCGGATAGCATCCGCCGTCAGGTTGCGCCGCGGGGTGACGACGCCGATTCTCGCCGTCGCGGATGGCGAATACGCAATCTACGCGAGTCAGGATGCGCTCGAATCCGATCGAGACCGGTACGCCGTCATCTTCAACCGATCGGCGCTCGGTAACCTGGTTTCGGGGTTTTTCGATTCGGTGCTCTGGCGGAGTGGGACGGACGAACTCGCGAACGTGTCCGACGATCGACCGTATCCGCGCACGTACACCTCCGTCCGCCGGTGCGTCGAGGACGTTCTGGAAGAAGACGGCGAGTGGTACGCGACGGTCGAGGGTAGAGACATCGAGACGGGTGAGGACCGACGCGTCAGCGGTCGAATTTCGGATCTATCGGTCGAACTGAATCCTGAAATCGCGAGTTTTTCACTCGAAACGGACCGAGACCGAGTCACAGTCGGGGGTCGGCTGGCGACCGTCGAAGACGTTGAAGCGAGGCGGATCAGACTCGATCGCGAGAAACGACCGACGTTCTCGTGACCCTAGGACTTGCGACGGATCAAAGAGGATTGGACACATATCCCATACCGAGGCACGGTCTGCACCGGTAACTGACGGCCCAAACCGCCCATTCCGTATGGGACGGTCGTGATAACGTGGACGATATTCGAACAGTTGGACACCATGGCTACTGAACGATCCGAAATCCGCGTCGGAATCATCGGTCTCGGAAACATCGGGCAGTATCACGCAGAACGGTTGCTCGATCACGGCGTCACGTTGGTCGGTGGTGTCGACATCGTCGAGTCCGCCCGCAAGCGGTTTGCGAGTCGCTACGACGTCGAGGTGTACGACAGAAGCGAGCCGCTTTTCGAATCGGCCGACGCCGTCGTCGTGACGACGCCGAACGAATTTCACGAACCGTACGCGGTCAATGCGCTGGAAGACGACGTTCACGTGTTACTGGAGAAACCGCTCGCGAATTCGGTCGAAAGCGGCGAACGAATCGTTCGGGCGGCGACCGAATCCGAGGCCGTCTGTATGGTCGGATTCAATAATCGGTTCTCGAACACCGTCGAGTACGTCGTTCACCGAATTCAGCGAGGCGAATTCGGTCGGGTCAGTCACGTCGAGGCGAATTACGTCCGGAGACGTGGCGTTCCGGGGAGAGGGACCTGGTTCACTCACCGGAAAGCCGCTGGCGGCGGGGCGTTGATCGACCTCGGCGTACACGCGATCGATCTCTCGCTGTACGTACTCGGATTTCCACCGCTCAGTGAGGCCTCAGGCGTGACTCGCTCCGAGTTCGGACGCCGAGAGGATTACACGTACCTCGAAATGTGGGGAAACGACGCCGGTCCGTCGGCGTTCGACGTCGAAGACTCCGCGAGCGCGTTCGTTCGAACTGATGACGATCGAACGATCTCACTCGAGGTTGCCTGGGCGACCAATCGACCGGCGACACACGAATTCGTCGTTCACGGAACGGAGGCGGCGGCCAGATTCGATCTCCTGGAGAACGATTTGACGGTACACACGGCGAGTACTGGCGGACCGAACGCTCTCGAGGACACGTCCGTCAGAACCCGAGACGTGGATACGCACAAACTTGAGCAGGCGGTCTTTCTGGACGCAATCGAAGGTGAGACGAAGGCGGTAACCAACGTCGAAGAGGCGCTCGCGGTCCAGAAAGTAGTCGATGCCGTCTACCGATCGAACGAGGCGGGACGGTCGGTTTCGATTTCGTAATCGCGGACCCAGCTTTATCGGCTTCGGTGTGGTGGAGGCGGCCATGGAGTTGGGTGTCCACACCAAGCCGCTGTACGATCGCTCGTTCGAGGAGGCGCTCGCGTTTCTCTCATCTCGCGGCGTTGACGCCGTCGAACCGGGCGTCGGGGGCTTTCCGGGTGACGACCACCTCCCGCGGGACCGCTACGTTGACGACGAGTCCGCTCAGGACGAACTTCGAGCGATGCTCGACGAACACGATATGTCGATGAGCGGACTCGCGATTCACAACAACCCGCTCCACCCAAACGAAGGGCGTGCGTCTGCCGCGAAGGCGGAGATTCGTGAGGCAATCAGACTCGCTTCCCAGCTCGACGTTTCGGTGATAACCTGCTTTTCCGGGCTGCCGGGTGGGAGCCCCGGAAGTGACGTTCCGAACTGGATCACGGCTCCGTGGCCGCCCGAACACGCCGAAGCGCTCTCCCACCAGTGGGAACTGGCGATCGAAACCTGGTCAGAGCTGGCTGATCACGCTGACGAACACGGCGTTGACATCGCGATCGAAATGCACGCGAACATGCTCGTCTACGAACCGCACGGATTACTCCGGCTCCGCGAGTCGACGAACGACCGGGTCGGCGCGAACTTCGATCCTTCCCACCTCTATCCGCAGGGTATCTCCATCACGGATGCAATACGACTACTCGGCACTCACGATGCGATCCATCACGTACACGCGAAGGACACGCGCCTGTACGACGCCGAGAAGCGGACACGAGGCGTTCTCGATACGAGGCCGTACGACGAGCCAAAAAAGCGATCGTGGATCTTCCGGACGGTCGGATACGGTCACGGAGCCCGCCACTGGAAGGACATCGTCTCGACGCTCCGAATGGTGGGATACGACGACGTGCTGAGCATCGAGCACGAAGACGCGCTCGCCAGTCCGGAAGAGGGGCTGGCGAAAGCGATAGACTTCCTCACGCCCATCGTCTTCGAAGAGAAGCCCGGTGACGTCTACTGGGCTTGAACGCGTCGTCGTTCGTCCGGTCGGTACAGAACGACGGCTTCGCTCGGAGAGATTCTCATCGGCTCACCAGAGTGTCACTCGGACGAGGAAAACCGCTAACCCTGGGTCCGTCGAACCCTCGCTATGGCGCTCGACATCGGGGTACTTGGCTATCGATTTATGGGTACCGCCCACGCGAACGCGCTGGCGCGCCTACCCATGTTTGTTCCGGAGGCACCGTCAGTCAATCGGGACGTCATCGTCGGGCGAGACGAAGACGCGCTCGCCCGGCGCGCAGACGAACTCGGGTTCGACCGAATCGCGACCGACTGGACGGACGTGGTGTCCGACGTAGACGTCTTCTACAATCTGGGACCGAACTATCTCCACGCGGAACCGTCAATTGCCGCTCTGGATGCTGGAACGCCCGTCCTCTGTGAAAAGCCACTCGCACACACGCTCGATGACGCCGAGGCGATGGAGGCGGCCGCTGCGTCGGCTGCTGTGCCCGCGTGCTGTGGGTTTACCTATCGGTTCGTTCCGGCAATCGGACTCGCGAAAGCGTTGATCGACGACAGCGAACTCGGGGAACTTCGAGAGTTTCGCGCACGGTACCTCCAGGACTGGCTGGTCGATCCGGACGCACCCTGGTCCTGGCGGCTGGACGGCGACCTGGCAGGGTCAGGCGCGCTGGGCGACCTCGGCTCGCACCTCGTCGATCTCCTCCGGTTTCTGGCCGGCGACTGTCCGGGCGGCGGGGAGATCGACACCGTGTCGGGCCAGTTACGGACGTACGTCGACGAGCGGCCGACCGACGGCGAATCCGAGACGGGAGCCAACTCCCCCGAATACCGGTCAGTTACCGTGGACGATGCGTTCACGGCGCAGGTCTCGCTCGACGGCGGAGCGATCGGGACACTCGAAGCGTCGCGCGTCTCGCCGGGCCACAAGAACGACCTCTCGATCGAGGCGCACGGAAGCGAGGGAAGCCTTCGATTTTCCCTGGAGCGGTTGAACGAACTCGAGGTCTGTACTCGCGACGACCGCGGATATCGGACGATTCTCGTCACCGAGGCTGATGATCCGTACGTCGACCGCTGGTGGCCTCCAGGACACGTACTCGGGTGGGAACACGCTTTCGTTCACGAGAACGCCGCCTTTCTGTCAGCCGTCGAGGACGGCTCTCCTGTCGAGCCGAGTTTCGCTGACGGACTCGCCGCACAGCAGGTTCTTGACGCCATTGCCGAGAGCGACAAGCGCAACGAGTGGACGCGCATCGAAGAACGCTGAGGTGGCTTTTTGTAGTGACGCGCGAACGATACACCAATGAAAATCATCAAAGACAGCGTCCACGACCACATCACCGTCGATGGGGTCGCGCGTGCGCTGCTCGACACGTCGTCGGTCCAGCGATTACGTAGAATCGCCCAGCTCGGCACCGTCTCGCTCGTCTATCCGTCGGCAAATCACACGCGGTTCGAACACAGCCTCGGCGTCTACCACATCGCCTGCGAGGCGCTCGGCCACCTCGGGATCGAGGGGAAACAGGCCGAACGCATCAAGGCGGCCGCGCTGCTCCACGACGTCGGTCACGGCCCCTACAGTCACAATCTCGAAGACCTCATCTACCGGGAGACGGGCCGGTACCACGACGACGTCGACGATCTGCTCGCGACGGGCGAGATCGGTGAGGTTCTGGCGGAGTACGATCTCGATCCCGAGCGAATCGCCTCGCTCGTCGCCGGCGAGGGTCGATTCGGACAGCTCGTCTCCGGCGAACTGGACGTCGACCGGATGGATTACCTCGTCCGCGACGCCCACCACACGGGCGTTCCCTACGGAACGATCGATCACGGGCGTCTCGTGCGCGAACTGACGTTCGTCGACGGCGAACTCGTTCTCGGCGAGGGAAACGTCCAGACCGCAGAGAGCCTGCTCGTTGCGCGCGCCCTGATGAACCCGACCGTCTACAGCCACAGCGCCGCCAGGATCAGCAAGGCGATGCTCCGTCGAGCGGCCGCATCGATCATCGCCGACGGCACGACTGATGGTGAAACGCTCTCGCGGATGGACGATCACGAACTCGTCGTGGCGCTCCGCTCGAACGATTCGAGCGCCTCGCTCGCCCGCCGGCTCGACGACCGTCGGTTGTACAAGCGTGCGGTGTGGGCCGAAATCGACGACGTCCCCGGCGGGATCATCGAAGCCGACCACGAATCGATACGCCGCTTCGAGCGTGAGATCGCAGACCGGGCCGACGTTCCGGCCGAGCACGTCATCCTCGACGTGCCGAGTCGCCCGTCGATGACGGAGTCGACCTCGAGAGTCGTGGTGAACGGCGAGGTTCGCCAGCTCGGTCAGCAGTCGCCGCTCGTCGACGCCCTTCGTTCCGCTCAATACGCCCAGTGGCGGCTGGGAGTCTACTGTCCACCCGACGAGCGAGAGCGAGTCGGCCACGCCGCGCTTACCGTCCTCGGTCTCGACATCGACGGCCCGCTGATCAGCGACGTACGCGACGGGCTATACACGACGCTCGATCAATTTGGCGGGTGACGAGACGCTCGATCAGTCGCCAGGTGACGAGACGCTCGATGGCAGCGCGGTACGGATGACGAACGCTTCAAGGCGCTCGCGGGGCAAGCGATCCGTATGGAACTGGCGGGGACGATCCTGTACGGGCCTGACTTCGAAGCGCTCGAGGGTATCATCCGAATTCGAGACGGCGTCATCGACGAGGTAACCCCGACCGACGTCGACTCCGACGCGATCATCGCTCCGACGTTCGTAAACGCCCACACACACCTGGGAGACTCGATCGCCAAAGAAGCCGGTCGCGGACTCTCGCTCGAAGATCTCGTGGCTCCACCGGACGGACTCAAACACCGACTCCTTCGCGACGCGGGCGAAGAGGCGTTGATCGAGGGGATGCGTCGATCTCTCTCGTTTGCGATCGAATCCGCCACCGCGGCCTGCTACGACTTCCGAGAAGGTGGCGTTGACGGCGTAGCTCACCTCAGACAGGCGAGTGAGCGGCTGCCGATCGACGCGTACGCGTTCGCTCGCGAGTCGATCGAAGCGATGGAGGCCGGCGACGGATACGGGGCGAGTGGGGCGAACGACGCGGATTTCGCCGACGAGCGGGCGGCGACGAGAGAGGCGGGAAAACCGTTCGCCATCCACGCCGGGGAACCGGATTCGAGCGACATCGATCCCGCGTTAGACCTCGAACCCGACGTGCTGATTCACGTCGTCCATCCCGAATCACACCACCTCGATCGGATCGAATCGACGAGGACGCCTGTCGTCTGTTGTCCTCGCTCCAACCTCGTCACGGGCGTCGGATTGCCCCCGTTCGAGGCCTTGCACGAGCGAACCACCCTGGCTCTCGGAACCGACAACGTGATGCTCAACTCGCCGTCGATGTTTCGCGAGATGGCCGTCGTCTCGACGCATAGCGACCTCACGGCTCCCGAGGTGCTCCGGATGGCAACTCACAACGGAGCGGCGATCCTGGGTCGCGACGACGGACTGATCGAACCTGGCCGTCCGGCTAACCTGTTCGTCCTCGACGGCTCGACGAACAACCTCGTGGGCGTCAAAGATCCCGTTCGTGCGGTCGTCCGACGCGCGGGTCCGGCCGACGTCGATGACGTCGTGATCGACGGTACATCTGTAATCGGACGAGCGACCTAGCCGTCGCCGGTGTCGTCCCAAGACCGGTAGCCGGCGCGGGGGTATCGAGTCGAAACCGACGATAACGTTATTACACTGGCACCCGCTATGTCAGAGCATACCAAATGTACGATCGCGTTCTCGTTCCGACCGATGGTTCCCAGGCAGTCGAGCGGGCTATCGACCACGCGATCGAGCTCGCTGACGCCCACGACGCCGTTTTACGCGCGGTGTACGTGGTCAACGCGGCCAGCTACGGTGGCCTACCGATGGAGACGGCCTGGGACGGTATCGGAAACGCACTCCGAGACGAGGGTCAGGGAGCCGTCGACCGCGTCGCCGAGTTGGTCGAAGAATCGGGCGTCGACGTCGACGTCGAGACGGTCGTACTGGAGGGATCGCCGAGTCGCTCGATCGTCGATCACGCCCGATCGAGCGATTGCGACCTCATCGTGATGGGAACGCACGGTCGCGGCGGGATCAATCGTCTGCTCCTCGGGAGCGTCGCCGAGCGCGTGGTTCGTTCCTCCCCAATACCCGTGATGACCGTCCGGGTCGGCGCCACTTCGCCCGACGAATCGGCCATCGAACCGGCAGTCGGCGTCGAATAACCGTTATCCTGGTGACGCGATCGATCACGCCGGACGCAAGTGTTCACAGTCCCCGGCCGAAATCACGACGCGGTCGGTACCGGTATCGACGACGAGGCCGCCGTACTCGGTGACGTCGACGGCCGTTCCCACTACCGGTTCGCCCGAACGGATCACCCTGACCCGTCGGTCGAGGGTCATCGTCCGGTCGCGCCACTCCTCGATCGTCCCAGAGAGGTCGCGCCTGGCGTCATCGTAGCGTTCGAGTACCCGCTGGAGGAAGGTACGGCGATCGATCGCGCCCGCGTTCGCCCGTATACTCGTCGCCCCTTCTGGAAGCGACGACGGATCGACGTTCGCGTTGATTCCGATACCGCAGACGAGCCACTCGATCCGGTCAGTCTGACCTTCCATCTCGGTCAGGATGCCGGCGAGTTTCGCATAACCGACGTCGGTATCAGCCGGGACGACGACGTCGTTCGGCCACTTTATCCGGGCGTCGACCCCGACCTCTCGCGCCACGTTCGTCGTCGCGACGGCCGCGGCGATCGTGTGTGCCGGAGCGCGCGCCGGTGGGATCGATGGGCGCTCGACGGTCGACAGCCAGATGCCTCCCTCCGGTGACGACCACTTACGGTCGAGCCGGCCACGGCCACCGGTCTGAACGCCGGCGACAACGACGACGTCCTCGGCGCCGGCGGTCGCCAGTTCGCGAGCGCGTTCGTTCGTGCTCGATAGGGTGTCGTGATACTCGATCGAAAACGGCGCCGACAGTCCGTACTCGATGAGCGGACCCGTGTAGCCGGAAACGTCCCCGAGAACGTAGCCAGAACCCGTTCCGTCGATTTCGAAGCCCGCCTCCCTGAGCGCCTCGACGTGTTTCCAGACGGCCGCCCGGGAGATACCGATCTCGGCTGCGATATCCGGCCCGGTGATCGGCCCCACTTCGAGGGATTCGAGGACGGCCTGTCGGGTTTCGTTCATACGTCACCGTGGACACGGCGCGCCCATGAATTTCGCGGTACAGCCCGAATCGATGTCGCTGTACGACCCGAATCGGTTTCGCGGGACGACCCGAATCGTTACTCGTTCATCTCCGCCAGCAGTTCGCGTCCGGGAGCGATGAGTTCGTCCAGGTGGGCCGCCAACGTCGATTTCGCGTCGGCGGGGTGGAGTTCACCCGACTCGAGGTCCGTCGCCAGCGACTCGTACGAGTCGTAGGTGACGTCGCCGCCGTACTGATCCGGACGTTCGACGGTGACCGTTTCGAATCGCGGGAAGACGTGGTACTCGAAGAGTTCCAGCACTGGATTTTCGAGATCACCCTCGGGGTCGCGCGTCTGCGGACAGAACGCGCTGTTTACCTTCGCTTCTAGCTCGTCGGTCGAATCTTCCATCGAAATAGTGGTTCCCTCGCTCGAGGACATCTTCCCGTCGCCGGTGGTGAGATCGGCGATGATGGGCGTGTGAATAGCCGGACGCACGTCGTAGCCGAGTTCAGGGAGGCCCTCGCGGGCGAGCATGTGCACCTTGCGCTGATCGAGCCCGCCGACCGCGAGATCGACGTCTAGGTACTCGATGTCGAGCGCCTGCATCAGCGGGTAGACGACGTGGCTTACCTTCGCCGTGTCGCCAGACTGGATCTCGGCCATCGCGCGCTGGGCGCGGTTTAACGTCGTCGAGAGTTCGAGTTCGTAGACGTCGAGGGTGTACCCTTCGTCTAGCTGGTACGCCGAACCGTAGACGAACTCCGTTCGCTCCTCGTCGAGGCCGTAGGCGAGAAACTGTGCCCGCATCCGCTCTGCGATCTCGCGGATCTCCTCGAACGTCCCCTTGCCGTTGAGGTAGGCGTGAACGTCGGCGAGTAGAACGACGACCTCGAGACCCGCGTTCTGACAGTCGATCAGTTTGTTCGCCGTCAGCAGGTGGCCGAGGTGGAGCACGCCCGAGGGCTCGTAACCGACGTAGACGCGCTTACCATCCGGATCGTTGGCCAGTTCGCGCACTTCGTCCTCGGTGACCACCTCGTCTGCGTTTCGGGTGATCAACTCGTATGCGTCCATGCGTGTTCGGTGTCGGTGGATCGATTTATGCCTTCGTTTCCGCAACCGGTCGCGTGCGTTCGATCACTCGTCGGGGAGCGGCGGTTCGAGGTCGATCCAACCGGACGGACGACTCGTCGAACGCGACGTCGTTCGGTCGCCCCAAGGACCAGATTTATTGGAGCCGGCCGGTGCATCATCGGCATGGACGATTCGGACCTCGTATCGCGCACCGCCGACGTACTTTCGGTCGATGCGGACGCCTACCGGGAAACCGTCCTCGAAGAAGCCGACGACCTCAAGACGGCGCTCTCCGACGGTGTCTTCGACAACCCGCAGGCGATCGTCGGGTTCGAATACGAGTTCTACGCCGTCGACGCCGACGACGCATCCCTTGTTCGGGTCCCCCGCCGCCTGCTCGAACTCATCGGATTCGAGAAGGAACTGGGGCTTCACAACGCGGAGATGACGACCAGTCCGCAACCGCTCTCGGGGTACGGTCTCCGGGCTCAGGAGAACGAAGTCAAGGCGAGACTGGAGACCGCGCTCTCGGTCACCGACACGGAGGGAATGCGCCTGGTGAGCGATGGACTGTGGACGATTCCACCCGAAGGTGAGACAGCAACCGGGTACCTGACCGAGAGCGTCGACCAAGCAGTCGACGTCGACGGCGAACCCCGCCAGGTCACGATCGCGGCGAACATGAGCGACTCCGCTCGCTATCACGCCATGGCGAACACCGATCGAGCCCACGCGGCCGGGATGCGCATCGACGTGCCGAACGTCACCATCCAGGCCGATACCGTGATGCCGGAAAGCCTGATCACGTCGATTCAGCCCCACTATCAGGTGCCCCACGCGCCCGACTTGCCGGCGTACTTCAACTACGCCCTTCGTATCGCCGGTCCGCTGCTCGCCCTCGGCGTCAACTCGCCGTTCTTCCCGCCCGACTGCTACGACGACGGGACGACCGCCGAAGCCGTTCTCTCGGACGGGTGGATGGAACATCGCATCAGCGTCTTCGAGACCGTACTCAACGCGAACACGGAGGAACCGGGAAAGGTTCGGTTCCCCCAGGACCTGACGAGCACCGCCGAAGCGGTCGACCGCATCGCCGCAGACGACACCGTCGTACCGATGCCGGTCACCAGACACGGACGGTACGACGATCGCTTCGCTCACCTTCGCCAGACCCACGGGACCTACTGGCGGTGGGTTCGGCCGGTGTTCGACGGGGCGTCCCGGTCTGCGGCGAACGCGCGCATCGAATTTAGACCGATCCCGGCACAACCCACCGTTCGCGACTCGATCGCGTTTCAGGCCGTTTTCGCCGGACTCATGGAGAGTCTCACCCGGTTGGAACACCCGATCCAGCGTCTCGACTGGGAACTCGCGAGGGAGAATTTCTACGGCGCGATGCGCAACGGATTGGACGCAGACCTCTTCTGGATCACCAACGACGGACAGGAAACCACCGACGTCGAGACGCTGTACGAGGACCTGTTCGCCCACGCCGTGGACGGGTTGACTGCTCGAAGCGTCACGGCGAGTGACGCCACATCGTACGTCTATCCCCTCCGTACGCGCGTCGAGCGACACACCACTCCTGCATCCTGGAAACGATCTCACGTCAGCGAGCGCGTCGAAAACCAGGACGAGAGCCTCGCGACGGCGATCGAAGCAATGCAACGCGCCTACGTGGAGAATCAGACCCGAACGTTGCTCGACGGATCGTTCGTCGACTGGATGACGTGATTCGTGTTGCCTGAATAGGAAAACAGTCACGAACTGGTCGACGTGACAGGCGGTACGTCGTAGTGCAGGCCGTAGCCCTCGATAGACGCTACAACCGACCCCAGAGACTCGGTCGAACGTGACCTACGAGGCCGCAACACCTTAATCGTCACCGACGAAATTCCAGACCATGGTTACGTTCCTCTCGGGCGGGACGGGAACGCCGAAGGTGCTCGACGGGGCGACAGCGGCGTTTACGCCGGACGAAACGACAGTGGTGGTGAACACGGGAGACGACGTCGAACTGGGCGGACTCTTCGTCTCTCCAGACGTCGATACGCTTCTCTTTCAGGGCGGTGGGATTCTCGATCGAGAGACCTGGTGGGGGATCGAAAACGACACCCACCGGACCCACGAGACGCTCACCGAGCTCGCGGACGCCGCCGGTCGGACGCGCGAACCGACCTATCTTCCGGACGAACGACAGACGCAGGGTCGAGAGATCGCCAACTGGCGACGGTTCTCCGGGGTCGGCGAGTTCATGACGATCGGTGACCGCGACCGGGCGGTTCACCTCTTTCGGACGAGCCTGCTGGACGAGGGCAAGACGCTCTCCGAGGCCACCGAAGCGATCGCCCGCGCGTTCGGCATCACGATCGACATCTTACCGATGAGCGACGATCCGGTTTCGACGCTGATTCACACCGACGACGGGACGATGCACTTTCAGGAGTTCTGGGTCGCTCGCGGCGGGGAACCGTCAGTCCAGAACGTCGAATTCCGCGGGTCGGCCGACGCTACTGCGGCCCCTGGCGTTCTCGACGCGCTCTCTGACGTCGTGGTCGTCGGCCCGTCGAATCCCGTAACGAGTATCGGGCCGATGCTCTCGCTCCCGGGCGTTGGCGATGCGCTCGCCCAGACGCCCGTCGTCGCGGTCTCTCCGTTCGTCGGATCGGACGCGTTCTCGGGTCCCGCCGGGACGCTGATGGACGCCGTCGGCGCTCCGCCGAGCACTGAGGGACTCGCATCGGTCTATCCGTTCGCCGACGCGTTCGTGATCGACGAAACGGACGACGCGTCGCTCGACAGACCCACGGTGGAAACCGATATCACGATCGATTCACCGGCGGACGCACAGCGGGTGGTAGCGGCCATCGCGCGAGCCATCGACCTGGTCGAGTGAACCGTGACCGAACCGCTGTTCGAACCGCGGCTGGCGCTCGCAAGTCTCAGCGGGGAGTCAGACGCGGCCTGGGCGCGTGCGGGTGCAACTGCGGCCGGGGCGGCCTTCCTCGGCGGGATCGCCCTCTGTGATCGATCCCGCGACGCGGCTCGCGACCTGGTCGCCCGCGGTCGCTCCGAGTTTCTCCCCGAGGATCCGATTTCGTTCGTCGACACCCAGCTAGAGGCGCTGGCTGACGTCGCTATCCGACCGGGCGTAAACGTCCGCTCGACGGACGTCGAGGCTATCGTCGCCGTCGCGGAGCGCTGTCACGCTCACGGAGCGCTGCTCGAGATCAACGCCCACTGTCGACAGGAGGAACTGTGCGCCATCGGCTGTGGCGAGACGTTGCTCCGGGATACGAGCAGACTCGCCGCGTACGTCGAGCGCTGTCGCGACAGTGGCGCGCCCGTCGGCGTGAAAGTGAGAGCGGAGGTGTCCGGCGTCGATCTGGCGTCGACCGCCCGGAGAGTGGACGACGCTGGCGCTTCGTTCATCCACGTCGACGCGATGGACTCGCCGGCGGTCATCGAGGACGTTTCGTCCGCGACGGATCTCTTCGTAATCGCCAACAACGGCGTTCGGAGGATCGAAAGCGTCGCCGAATACGTTTCCTACGGCGCTGACGCGGTCAGTATCGGCCGCCCGAGCGACGATCCTGCCCTTCGACAGGTCGTGTCTCAAGCGGTCGAATCCGCGTACGAATCGACCGAAGCGTCACCGGTGTCGTCCGAACAATAGCTAAGGCGCAGTGGCCACGAGAGTACGTATGGACGAGTCGGTCGGAGAGGGAGAACACGCGGTCGATCACGTTCGTCCGTCAGCGTACGCGCAACTCGCGTTGTTGCTAGAGGTCTCCGGAACGCCAAAACCCGGAAACGTCGATCGGTCGCGAGACCTCGGCTCGCTCAGATTCGAGCACTTTCTCGCCGGCGCGGTCGGTGCGAGACCCGGATTCGAACTGGCCGAAGCCGGTGAATCGATCGGTCGGTCGTTCGAGCGCGCCGTCGAGGGAATGGCGCAAAACGGCGGCGAAAACACGCAGTTCGGGTCGCTCCTTTTGCTCGTACCGCTCGTCTCCGCCGCCCGGACTACCCTGAGCAGAGAAGCCGTCGACCGCGTCACCGCCGACACGACGGTCGACGATGCGGCGGCGTTCTATCGGGCGTTCGATCACGTCGACGTACGCGTCTCCGATCCACCCGAACACGCGTCGGCGCTCGACGTTCGTCGAGGTTCGGCGGCTATACCCGCCGTCCGCGAACGCGGCCTGTCACTCCGGTCGATCCTCGAACTCGGCGTTCCCGGCGACGACGTCGCCAGGGAGTGGGTCCGCGGGTACGACCGATCGTTCGCCGCCGCGGACCGACTCGAATCCGTCGACGGAACGCTCTCAGACCGGGCGGCCCGCGTCTACCTCGAACTCCTCGCCGACCGACCGGACACGCTCGTCGCAACCGCACACGATGAATCGGTCGCGGCCGACGTCAGCGAGCGCGCCACACAACTGGTCGCACGCGACGCCTTCGAAACGGATCGAGAAGCCGTCTGTGCCTTCGCCGACGAACTCGTCGACCGAGGGGTCAATCCCGGGACGACGGCAGATATAACCGCCGCCGGTCTCTTCATCGCGCTCGAACGAGGAGGGATCGATCTGTGACCGATATCGAAGACGATGACCGGGTCGAAGCGTCGTTCGACTCGTTCGACCCGACTGCCTCGAGCGACGAGCGGGCGAGGGACGGGGACGACTCGACGAACGACGGCGAGTGGCCGGTTGCCATCTCCGGCGTGGTAGAGTCGCTCGTGACGACGCGCGGACCGAACGATCGGTGGAATATGGCACCGCTCGGTTTGTTCGGCGGGTCGCCCGTGACGGCGACGACCTGGGGGACGACGCGAACGAGGCGGAATTTCGAACGGACGGGACTCGGCTACGTCCAGTTCAGTACCGATCCGATCGTTTTCGTCGACGCGGCGCTCTCCATCGTCGAATTCGACGATCCAGTGTTCGACGGCGCCGACGCCTGGGTTCGCGTCGAACCGACGGCGATCGAATTGGGCAGCGAACACGGCACGGAGTGGGTTCGCTGGCGACTCGATCCGGACTCCGCGTCGGTCAGGAATCGGCGCGTTCCGACGATTTCGCGCGCGTTTGGGGCGGTGGTCGAAGCCAGCGTCGCCGCCTCGAGACTCGATTTACCGCAGTACGACGCCGAGTGCGGGCTGGCGATCATCGAACGGGCCGGGGCCATCGTCGACCGAACTGGCAATTCACGGACCAGGCGCGCATACGAGCGATTGCGCGCTCGCGTCGACGAAAGAGACGACGAGTGCTAACACGCACCCGACGTCTGCGCCGCCTGAACTGAGTTCAGGCCGACCGTGTTGATGCATCAACAACACGAACTATCGACACGTATTTCACTCATATGCTCAGTTCGGTAGCATGGTATTTCACATCGGCAAAGCAACCAGCGTGTATTTCAAGACGATGCCGTTCGTGTTACTACGGCTTCTCGTCGGAGCGCTACTCGGCGTGTTCGCTATCGTGTACTTCGGCGTCATCGGCTTCGTCGCGTTTCGCCTACTCGATGCCGAGGCGGTCTCGACCTGGATCGCCGTGATCGGGCTCATCATCGCGCTCGGCCTGTTCGTCGGAATCCTCCGACTCGTTAGCCGGTACGTCCTCTATCTGGTCAAAGCCGCACACATCGCCGTCATCGCCCACATCGTCGAAACTGGAACGGTTCCGGAAAATCAGCTCTCGTTCGGCAAGAACGCGGTGAAAGAACGGTTTGCGGAGGCGAGCGGCTTGTTCGCGCTCGATCAACTCGTCAAAGCCGTCTTAAAGCAGTTCAACAACGGCATCTTCTCCCCTGGCAGGCTACTACCGACGACCGGGGCCATCGGTCAGCTGATTCGAATGGCAAAGCGAGCGATTGCGATCGCCGTCTCGTACATCGACGAGGCGATCCTGGCGTACATCTTCATCAGCGACGAGACGAACAGCTGGCGTGCCGCCCGAGACGGTCTGGTTCTCTACGCGAAACAGTGGAAACCCGTCCTGGCGACAACGATGGCTATCGTGATCGCCATGTATCTCGTCACCATCGCTGCGTTACTCGCGCTGACGCCGCTGGCATCCGTCCTCGGTGGGCTCGCTCCAACCTACGAAGCGCTCGGCTGGGTGATCGTCGTGGCCCTCGCGCTCGTCTTCTACACGGGGTTTCTAAAACCGTGGGTCAAAACCGTCGTGATAACGACCTTCCTCATCGAACAGCGCGATAGCACGCCCGACAGCGAGACGCTCGACTCGATCGCAAACCGATCAGACCGATTCAGCGAACTCTTGGCCAAAGCGGACGAAGCGGATGCAGCCGATGAAGACCGGAAAACGCCGGCGACGGCGTAACCGGAGCGATCGGTTCTCGCTCGCCACGCTGGCGTTAGGAGTACGCACAGTCGACGGCGTCGGCCGACCGACCGATGCGAAACGGTGTCTATTAAGGGCTGGACGTCAGAACGACTGGTATGGCCATCAAACCCGCCTACGTGAAGAAGACGGCGACGCTCCTGCTGGAGCGCTACCCGGAGGCGTTCACGGACGACTTCGAACAGAACAAAGAGAGCGTCACGAAACTCACCAACATCGAATCGAAAGGCGTGAGAAACCGGGTTGCGGGCTACGTCACGCGTAAGAACCGAACGCCCGTCGCGGCCTGATCGGGTTCTTCTGGATACGATTTACCCACTCGGTGACGACAGTGTCCGTATTGTTTGTCGGTCTAGTTCCTAGGTAGCGGAGTAACGAACAAGCTAGAAAGACTCGCCGCGATCGGTCAGTGCGTCGTCTCCGGATTCCAGGAGAAGTCCATGACTACTGCCAGGACGAACGCGGCGAGACCGACGATCGCCGCGGCGAAACTACGAAGGACGGGTTGCAGTGGGTCGTACGGGTCGGCTGGGATTAACTGGTTCCAGATGTCCATGTACACCATCAGTATCTCCGCCGTGGCGTACAGGATGAGTACGACTCCTGCGATCAACAAGAGTCGGTTGATGATCGCGCCCTCCAGCAACGTATCGCGGACCGGATCAGTGACTTTCTCGAACATAGTTGGTGAGTGATGACGTAACTCCGCTGGCGAACCCGAGCGATTCACCGTCGGAATTACGGTCGTTGCGTGGAGATTTGGCTCCCGGCGCTTAATCTCTTCTATCTTCAAGCGCGAACGGGCCACCGCACTACGAGCGGTCGTTCGCTGCTCGACTCCCCAGTCCAACGAACTCGGTTCTGACAGCCACGACCCATGCGAGACGATGGCCAAAGCCCACATTTGCATGCACCCAAACTGTTTTCCTCGGCCGTGTCCGAGACGAATTCGATGACCGTACGTGTTGGAATACTGGGGGCGACTGGCGCCGTTGGACAGCGTCTCGTCGAGTTGCTTGCGCCCCATCCCCAGTTCGAAATTGCCGCCCTGACCGCCAGTGAATCGAGTGCCGATTCCGCCTATCGATCCGTCGCCAAGTGGCGAACCGGATCGCCGATGCCGGAATCCGTCGCCGATATGATGGTATCTCCGACCGAGCCGGTCGCAGTCTCCGACGACGTCGAGTTGCTGTTCTCCGCGTTGCCATCGTCCGTCGCCTCGACGGTCGAATCGGCGTTCTGCGAGGCGGGGTATCTCGTCTCGTCGAACTCATCGAACGAACGAATGGCCGAGGACGTGCCGCTCGTTATTCCCGAAGTCAACGCCGATCACATAGAGCTACTCGAAATCCAGCGCGACGAGCGCGGCTGGGACGGCGCCCTGGTGAAAAATCCTAACTGCTCGACTATCACGTTCGTTCCGACGCTCGATGCGCTCTCTGCGTTCGGCGTCGAACGCGTTCACGTCGCAACACTCCAGGCGGTCTCCGGGGCCGGCTACGACGGCGTCTCCTCGATGGAGATCATCGACAACGCGATACCACACATCGGAGGTGAGGAGTCGAAGCTCGAATCCGAGTCGCGAAAGCTCCTCGGTTCGTTCGACGGATCGTCGCTCAGTCTCGATCCAGTCGACGTCGGCGCCTCGTGTAATCGGATTCCGACACTCGACGGTCACCTGGAGAACGTCTGGGTGGAGACGACAGAGTCAATGACCGTCGACGACGTCAGGGAGGCGATGGAACGCTACCCGTCACTTCCCCTCAATTCCTCGCCTGATCCGCTGATCTACGTCCTGGATCAGCCGGATCGACCCCAGCCGCGCCTCGATCGGAATCGCGGCGACGGGATGGCGATCAGCGTCGGGGGCATTCGCGAATCGACGTTCGGAATCCAGTACAACTGCCTCGCTCACAACACCATCCGCGGAGCCGCGGGTGCGAGCGTCCTCAACGGGGAGTTGTTGCTCAAAGAAGGGTATCTGTAACGCGATCATCGTCGACCGAACGGCTTAATCGGTGGCCCGTGACACATCAGCATATGCAAGTCGCCGTACTCGGTGCCGGAACGATGGGACGAGGAATCGCCCAGGTCTGTGCACAGGCCGGGAACGAAGTGCGCATTCGTGATCTCGACGACCAACTGGTCGACGACGGAATCGATGCGATCGCCGAGACGCTCCAGGGAGGCGTCGACCGGCAGAAAGTAACCCCGTCGGAGCGTCGTGAGACGCTCGATCGAATCGACGGAACGACGGATCTGGCCGGGGCCGTCGACGGTGCGGACGTGGTGATCGAAGCGGTTCCCGAAGACCTCGAGTTGAAGCGTGAAACGTTCGCACAAATCGAACCGTCGGTTGCCGACGAGACGATCATCGCGTCGAACACTTCCTCGCTCTCGGTGACGGCGATTTCGAACGTGTTGGACACGCCCGGGCGGGCAATCGGGCTGCACTTTTTCAACCCGGTTCACCTGATGGATCTCGTCGAGATCGTCGTTCCGGGCCAGGCGACACCTGAGACGGTCGCGTTCGCCGAATCGTTCGTCGAGGAACTGGGTAAGGAACCGATCACCGTCGAAGACACGGCTGGGTTCGCTTCGTCACGACTCGGCATCGCGCTCGGAGTCGAAGCGATCCGCATGCTCGAAACTGGCGTGGCGGGTCCGCGAGACATCGACCGGGCGATGACGATCGGGTACAACCACCCGATGGGCCCCATCGAGTTGACCGACGTCGTCGGCCTCGACGTACGCCTGGACATACTCGAACACCTTCGGGACGAACTCGGCGAGCGATTCCGACCGCCACAGCTGCTCAGACGACAGGTCCGTGCCGGCCACCTCGGGAAGAAAACGGGCGAGGGGTTCTATCAGTGGGAAGATGGGGAAATCGTCGGGGTAAGCGATTCCATCACCGGAACCGTCGGGGGTGACGCCGATGAGTGATCGATCGAGTGACGTGCTCGAACGGTCCTACGAGACGATCGAGGTCTCGATCGGCGACCACGCCGAACACGTCGCTACGGTGACGATCGATCGGCCCGAGGCCCGAAACGCGCTGAACGCCGCCGTAAGAGACGAACTCAAAGACGCACTGGCGAGTCTCGAATCTGACGATCGCGTGCGCGTTCTCGTACTTACCGGGTCGGACGACGCCAAGGCATTCGTCGCCGGCGCGGACGTCGCCGAGTTGCGCGAGCGAGGACTGGTCGATCAACGAGAAAAAAGCACGCCGCCGCGGGTATACGAATACGTCGACGAACTCGATCTTCCCGTCATCGCCCGTCTCAACGGACACGCGCTGGGTGGCGGCTGCGAACTGGCGACAGCCTGTGACGTTCGAATCGCCGACGAACGGGCCAAGCTCGGTCAACCGGAGATATCGCTGGGATTGATCCCCGGCGGTGGTGCGACACAACGACTGCCTCGTCTGATCGGAGAGGGCCAGGCGATGCGGCTCATCTGTTCGGGAGAGCTGATCGACGCGACGGAAGCGGCACAGATCGGACTGGTCGAAACCGTCTGTTCGCCGGACGAACTCGACGACGAAGTCTACGGCCTAGCCGAATCGATGGCCCAGCACAGCCCGCTCGCACTCGAATACGCGACGCGAGCCATCAGGGCGAGCGCCCGGTATCCGTTAGACCAGGGTATCGAGTACGAAACGGAGCTGTTCGTCCAGCTGTTCGCGACCGAGGATAAGAACGAGGGTATCGACGCATTCTTCGAAGATCGAGACCCCGAGTGGCGAGGGAGATAAGCAGACCGACGGTGGGAACCTGATCGTCGATTACAGCGTCAATTTGACGGTCGGTATCGGAGACACGCAACACGATACGAACGAAAACAACGAAGCGGCTGGTCCTGACGGTGCCGATGGCTCAATCGGCGGATACCGGATGTGAACTGGTGTTGGCGCTGGCGGGTACGTCGTCTACCGTCTCCTTCGGCCCGTTTACGAACATCGCGTGTCCGATGAGCACCGAGGCAACTAGCGCCCCGATGGGAACGGCGATCGACGTCGGAATGCCGACGATGCTGAGGACGGTCGCAATTCCGAGCAGCGACGCCGGGATGAGCGTCAGGACGATGTCGTAATAGTGAGCCATATCTATTGCATACTACGGGAAACAGGTATATAATGATTTCCCATAATCAGCTGGTACTTGACGCGTCTCGCACGGGTATTTGGGGTACAACATGTCGATAACTTACGCGTTGGTTTTGAGTTCTCGATTGTGGAGTGGATAGGTGAGTGAGTTCGAACTGACCGGAGCGCCAGATGGCTGTCTCGCTTCTGCGGGAGGTACCGACCGACACCTAGCCCTCGGTCGCCACCACTGATCGGTACAATTCGTACCCAACGTGAATACCGAGGAGGAAACACAGTCCGAGTCCGGTAAAGACCGCGGTGAACTCCCAGGGAACGCCGCCCGGGAGAAACGGACTCCCTCGAAGAAGAAAGCCCAGATTTGCCGCCGCGAGCCAGCATATCGCCAGCCAGCCGAGGTATTTTATCGAGCGTTGCGGTGAATCGTTCTCGTACAGCCCACCGACCGACGATACCACCAGCCAGGCGACGAGAAAAGGTACAACGGCTCGTGCAGCGTCTATCGGTGCGGAGACGGGCGACATTCCGTGCGAATATTGTCCGACGAGTACGAGACCGGTGATCGCGATCAGATCGAGACCGAGACGTAGATGCCGGTCTCGTCGAACCGTCGAAGATCGACCTGGTGAGAACGCCATTGACGTTCGTATTGTTCGAAGGCGCTATGAGTCTCCCGGATTCCATCTCTCGACGAACAACACCCCAACAGCACTCTCATCGCGGTCATCGATCGTTCTCCTGGATGTTTCCACGCGGCGTTGCCAGCAACAGAGGGTAGAACTAATATATCACCTGCTCGTATGGTTTACCAGATGGGTGTCGCAAACGAACGACGTGAAGGATGTGATGGCTGTGATCGGACGATGGCAGTCGGCGAGCTCCGAACCGTCTCGATGCCCGATGGAAACGCACTGGCCTGTTGTCCACAGTGTGAACCGCACGCTCGATCCGCCGCCGAAAAACTCGAAGAGCTCGACACCAATCGCGATCAGTGTGACGGCTGTAGAGAAGAATTCAAGACGAGTTCGTTAACGGACGTCGTTCTCACCGACGGGACCGTCATTACGGTGTGTCCAACCTGCATCCGTGAGGTGCCAGGAAATACGTCATACAGCGAAGAGACACGTGCCGGAACCGAAGAGACGACCGAGATCGCTCGGCGTAAGAACCTCTGTAGCCAGTGTCACGAGTGGTGTGACGAGGAACTCTATCGCGTCACCTTGCTCGACGAACGCACCGAAGAACTTTGTAACGCGTGTAAGTCGTCCGCCGATTCGAAGGGAATCGTACTCGACGTCAAAATGCGAAAGACCGAGGCTCGTGACATACTCGGCATCGACCACGGTGCCGACGACCGAACCATCCGTCAGGCGTTTCTCACCCAGATCAAACACGCACACCCCGACCGAAAGACGGGTAGTCGCGAGGCGTTTAGACTCGTCAAAGCGGCCTACGATCGCCTCGCGTGAGTGTCAGACCCGTCGACCGGTGGGGTAGCCGGTTATCCAGTCATTGAAGCGCTGGGACTCGAACCTTCTCAGACCAGCGTACTATTCGTGAAACCGATGTTACGGCGAGCCATCCTCGCGTCTGACGAAGCCGATCGTCGCGGGATCGAAGTAGTACGTCGACGAACAGACGTCACACGTCGCTTCGAGTAACTTTCCGTGTTTGTGTAATTTCCACAGTTTCGTTTGACCGAGTTCCAGATCCAGGGTGACAGGGTGGCCACAATCGGCGAGTGTGCAGGGGAATCTTATGTACCAGTTCGGTACCGATAGCGCACCGAGTGGTGCCAGCTCAGAGCGGAGTCGACAGAGTAAGTTGAAAACGGTGAACGACGGATTATCTCGATCGATCGTGACTCCCTCGACTCCGTCGACGAATCCGCCGGTCCGCCTCTCGGTGTCGTAGAGTGGCAAAACGGGGATGCCCTTCGCGATGGCGTAGCCGATCTCCTGGTTGATCCACTTACTGTTCTCAGACTCACCGGTGAGAACGGCGACGACGATGTCGCTGTTTGCCAATCTGCCTTCCAACCGCTCGCGACTCCGACCGGATTCGATCTCTTCGAGTGCCAGGTGGACCCCGAACGGGAAATTCTTGATCGTCGAAAAGAGTTCCTGAACTAACGCTAGGTCCCCGGGATCGTGTGAAACGAATACCTGTTCACCGGTCATCGTCAGTTGGTCTAGAGAGCGTGCAGAGCGTTATTAATGTATCTACATTCTGGTGCTCCTTTGTTACGATAATTAGCAAATGTCGTGGTTGATCGCTACTGCAACTCGTTATCGGTTAGTGAACTGTACAAATTTGTGGCGCGGTTACAGCGGGTCTACGAGGCCAGAAAGCGCCGCTTGCGGGTCGTCCGCTTTCGCGACACCGCTCGCGAGTAACACGCCATCTGCACCGAGTTCGCTAGCTGCCATAACGTCCGCCCCCGTCGAAATCCCGGCTCCACAGAGCACGTCGATCGAGTCATCGACGGCGGTGACGGCGGCGACCGCATCCTCGACGATGTCCGGATCTGCCTTGCTCACGGGCGTCCCCGTTCCGATGAGTTCCGGCGGTTCGACGGCGATCGAATCCGGACCGAGCGCCGCGACCGCACCGCACTGAGCGGGATTGTTCGCACAGACGATCGTCTCCAGTCCTGTGCGCTGACACGCACGAATCGCAGAATCGATATCCGCCAGTTTCAGCCGCCGTTCGGAGTGATTGAGCAGCGTCCCCGCCGCTCCCGCCGCGGCGACTGATTCGGCGAGCGTCGAGCCGGTGTTACTTCCGGGCTTGATCGGATCGACGTGCTGCGCCCAGGTTTCGACGCCAGTCTCAGAAACATCGGCCAGTGATGGTGTCTGTGGCGCGATAGCGAGTCTCGCGTCGGTCTGATCTTCCACCCTGGCAGCCGCCCGAGCGACAGCCATCGGATCACACGGGTACGTCTTACAGTTGACGAGAACGAACATACTCCATCAGCGCCCCGGAAGCAGGAAAAAGATTCCGAGTTTTCCACCGACGGCGCTAGCAGCGATCGAATGGTACTCCGAATGGTGAGCCGCTACCGTGATCGCTCAGTCTTTCCGTTTGACCACGTCACCGAGGGTGTAACTGCCGGTCGAGGAGCCGCCTTCCCACTCGGTATCGTCCGGAGCGTCCCGCTCGCCGGTTAACGAGACGTCGAAGTATCGCTCCAGTTTCGACTGGACGCGATCGCTCGGCAACGTTTCACCTCGCTCTAGTTTGCGGATGAGGCTCGCCTTTTCGTTTAGCTCGTTTGCGAGATCAGATTGGCTGAGTCCAGCGTCTTCGCGAGCCGACCGTATCCGATCGTCGTAGTCTGCGGCCAGTTCGTCCATTTCGTCGAACATATCGGATCGGGACGAGCTACCGCCGGAGCGACCGCCGCCTCCCGTACCGGCGGACCCCGACGTCGAACTCGACGAACTGTTTGACTGACCGCCGCCGCTCGAACTCGTCGAATACTTCGTCGACGTACTCGACGTCGACCCCGGCGTCTGCACCTCGGTACCGAAATCGGTGCAGTTCGAACAGACGTCCAGTTTCGCGCCTTCGACTTTGATCTTCCTCGGAGAGCCCGTCTCGGCGCCACACATCTCACACTGAACCATACGTGTTGGTATATCGTCGCCCCAGATAAAGGATGCGCCCGGGTGCCAATCGACCGGAACCGACCGAAATACTCGAGTGAAAGAAGTCGACCGCATTCGGTTCGGGGTGAGAACAGACACGGCGAAAAACGGTCAATTCCGCTCCACCCATGCATCAGGCGACGTCAATCGTCAAGCGCTCGCCAGGCGTAGTAGAACCGCTGAACGGCCGTCAGGTGGCCGACGACGGCCAGGAAGACGAGCAGCCAGCCCATCAGATCGAAGCCGCGATAGGTCGTCGGGATAGCCACGACGACGAACCCGGCGATGCCGATGATCGCGAGGCGATCCGCCCGGCCGACCAGGCCGCCGTACACCCGATCGAGGCCGACCGCCTGCGCTTGCGTGCCGAGGTACGACGTCAGGAGAACGCCGGTGACGGCGAGAAATCCGAGCAGGTACTCCCCGAGGCCGGCGGCGATGCCCCCGATGATCACCACGTCCGCGTATCGGTCGAGCACGTGATCGAGGAGGTCGCCGCTCGCCGATGCGACCTCCTGTCTGCGAGCCAGCGCACCGTCGACGACGTCGAGCCAGCCGTTCAAAAAGACGAGGAACGCACCGACGCCGTACCACCAGTGGGCCTCGACGCCGCCGAGGTAGAACGCACCCGCAGCTCCGCCGGCCATGAGAAACGCCACGACACTCACGCCGTCCGGCGAGAACCCGATGCGGTCGAATCCGACGACGAAGGGCTTGATCGCCCCCGAAACGTACGGCCGCAACTGATCGAGCGTCACGCGAGGTACCCCACGTAGTCTACGTCGCCCGCACTTGGCGCTCGCTCACCCGATATCACGGCCTCGATTTCGTCGGCGACCGCCTCCGGTGGCGCGTCGGTCGTTTCTATCTCGTAGATCGCCTCGAACCCGTGCTGATCGACCGCCTCCGCGAGAATTACGTCCAGAGCCTCGCTCTCGGCGTTCTCTCTGGCTTTGGCGTCGGATTCTCCCCTGTCCGTTAACCGCGCTTCTAAGTCCGCTGGCGCGCACCGAAGGACGACGACGCGGTCGGCCGGCAGGTGGTGGGCCAGATGAGATTCGAACACGACGTCATCCCGTCCATCGAGGTGGCGTTCGATCGCCGGAATGTCGGCGATGACGCTGTCACGTTCTTCATCGACATCTGTATACAGAGACTCCGTCTCGATGACGTCGTTGACGTGGACGACGTCGTATTCGTCGAGACGGCCGTGCACCAGTTTCGTCGCCGTCGTTTTACCGGTTCCAGGCGTCCCCGTTATCGCGACCCTCACGAGTCGATCACCCCGTCGTCGGATTCGTCAGTGTCAGACGGCGGACGGTCGGCGAGAACCTCGTTGAGCGCGGCGACGGCTCGTCTGGTCTCCGATTCGGTCCCACAGGAGATACGTACGTACTCGGGGAGGCCGAAACTCGTACAGTCGCGGACGATGATCCCCCGCGATTGCAACCGGTCTGAAACGTCACTCGCGTCTCCGACCGTGACGAGGACGAAGTTACCCTGACCCGCCACGACTGGCGCGTCGAGGTGGTCGTTCATGTACGCCCGTGCCCAGCGCGCTGACTCGACGGTCTCGGCGACGTGTTCGTCATCGGAGAGCGCCGTGAGCCCGGCGCGACAGGCCGGTTCGCTCGCCGCGAACGGCGTCGTCACCCTGGCGTAAGCGTCGGCCCACGCGGGCGGAACGAGGGCGTATCCGAGTCTGAGCCCGGCTAACCCGAACGCTTTCGAAAAGGTCCGAAGCACCGCGACGTCGTCACGGCCTTCGGGTTTTGCCTCGATCGCGATGAGCGAACGGGCGCTCGAGACGTCGGCGAATTCGCCGTACGCTTCGTCGACCACGACGAGCGTCGAGTCGTCCGTCTCCGCCGCGATCTCGCGGACGTCCTCGAGCGCGATGGTCGACCCGGTCGGATTGTGCGGACTGGTGAGATAGACGATCCGGTGGCCATCGTACACCGAAAGCACCGTCGGCGCGTCCTGTGCGAAGTCAGTTTCTCGCTCCAGCGCGTAGGTCTCGACGCGACCGTGGTGAAATCGCGCGCTCATGGCGTAGTAGGCGAATCCCGGTTCCGGAACCAGGATCCGATCGCCAGGTTCGAGCATCGCCCGCGAGAGGTAATCGATGGCCCCGTCTCCGCCGTTCGCGAGCCATACCTGGGACGGATCCAGGTTCCATCGCTCGGCGATCGCCTCGGTGAGATCGGCGTGAGCGGCCTTCGGATACGTGTGAACGTTCTCGACGTGTTCACGGAGCGTCTCGACGGCCCGCGGCGACGGTCCGTGCGGGTTCTCGTTGGACGCCAGCTTCACGAATTCGTCCGGGTCGCGACCGAGTTCCCGCGCGACCTCCTCGATTCCCCGACCCGCTTCGTACGTGGCGTGGGTCGAGAGGTCTCGTGGCTGCATACGTGAGACTTTCACCGCCGACTCTTAAGGAATCCGCAATGCACGCGTCGAGCGGCGTCGGTCGCTGGTGGAACGCCTCGGCGGTCTCGCCGTCTTCGAAGACGATTGGCCCTTAGAGAAAATCACCGAGGCCGGACTGGTCGTCGTCAGCCCCGGAGCCGTTCGCCGTCGAATCGTCCTCGACACCGTCGTCGTTCGTGGCCGCGTCCGCGTCATCCGAGTCAGCGTCACCGAGGGTCTCGCGATCGTCGGATTCGCCGTCGGCGTCCGTCCGAACCGCGTCGAGGAAGGCGTCGCCGGAGTGTTCGACGGTTGCCTCCTCACGTCGCTCGCGAGCGTCGTCGACGACGTTTTCCACCTTGTTCGTCTCCGCTCCGCTTCCGGTGACGAACGAGACCTCGGACGCGTCGAGGTCGTACGCCGCAGTCATTCGAACGGTGAGATCACGATTTCGACAGTGGTGGGTCATCGTCGAGAGGTACGGAAGGAGTTCGTTCCGCGCGGTGGCGACGCTCGTTCCTTCGCGTTCGGCAATCCGCTCTGCGATCGAGTCCCGGGTGTCGCGACTACTTCGCGTTCGGCCAAGTTTCGACCAGTAACTGGGCGGCCCGTAGCGCGTCCATCCACCCTTGGGTTCGCGTCGCGAGGCGGCGACCCCGGCCGTCATATTGTCCGTTACGTATCGCCAGTACGAGTAATTCTGCGTCGACCGGACGCGTCCGAGCCAGCGGTCGGCGTTCGCCAGGTAGCCGTACGCGTCCGCGAGTTCGCCGCCGCGATAATCTTTCGGAACGTTGTCCTCGATCCAGTTGATCAGATCGTCCGGCGTCTCGTCGACGTCGTACGAAGCCTTCAACGCAGCCTCGGCGTCCGCCTCCTTGATCAGTGTGTCGAGAAACTCGAATATCCCTTCCGTCCGGTCGCGCTCGCCGGTGACGACGTCTTCGCGCGTCAGCCGTTCCGTGCGTTCGGCGATCGCCTGGAGGTCGTTGACCGCCGAACGCAAGTCGCCGCTCGTTCCCTGCGCGATGGCCTCGAGGGCCTCCGTTTCGAACTCGATATCTTCTTTTCGACAGATGTCTCGAAGCACCGGAACGATCGATCGAGCGCCGACGTCTCGAAACTCGATCGTCTCGCAGGCGTTTCTGAGCGAGTTGCTCATGTCGTAGAACTCGTTGGCCACGAGTACCATCGGCTGATCGGCGGACTTGACGACGTCAGTGACAGCGCGCGAACCGCCGTAATCTGCGTTCCCGTGGAAGTTGTCCGCCTCGTCTAAGATCAACAACCGTCGTCCGCCCGTCCCGCCGGTGAGCGTGCCCGATTTCGACGCTTCGCCGGCGACGCGCTCGATCACGTCCTTTCCCCGATGATCGCTCGCGTTCAACTCCATCACGGGCCAGTCCATGTCGTTGCCCAGTGCGTGTGCCGCCGACGTCTTCCCGACGCCCGGACTGCCGTGGACGATCACCGCCTTTCGGTGGTCCTCCCAGGTTTCAGCCCACTCGCGCAGGGAATCACGAGCCTTGTCGTTTCCCCGTACCGCCGAGAGCGTCGTCGGACGGTACTTCTCGGTCCAGTCACTCATTGGGGACAGATTGGGACGAGTCGCGTTTAGTGGTTGCGGAGCCGAGCGCGGAGTATAGGCTCGTTCGCGCGCTAGCGATAGCCATGGACGTAGCCATCCTGACGGTCGGGGACGAGCTCCTCGCCGGGGAGACGACGAACACGAACGCGTCGTGGCTCGCCCGCGAGATTACGGATCGAGGCGGGCGAGTTCGACGGATCGTCACCGTTCCCGACGAACGAACCGTGATCGAGCGACAGGTCCGTCGCCTGGGCAATCGGTACGACGCCCTCATCGTCACCGGCGGCCTCGGGGGTACGCCAGACGACGTGACGATGGACGCGGTCGCGTCGGCGCTCGATCGACCGCTCCGCGTCGACGACTCGGTTCGAGCGCACCAGCGAACCAACCGAGAGCGCCTCCGCGAACAGCGCCCTGATTTCGCCGAAAAATACGACCTTGGGCGACACGCTATCGAGCGGTCGAACGTGCCGTCTGGCGCCCGAACGATCACGACGGACGAGGGATGGGCGCCATCGGTCGTCGTCGACGGTGTGTACGTCTTCCCGGGGATTCCGGCTGAACTTAGAGCGGCGTTTGCTACAGTCGCCGACGAATTCGGCGGTGACGTTCGACACCGATCCGTCCACACGCCCGTTCCGGAGGGGGCACTGTCGGATTTGCTCGAAGCCGTTCGAGCTCGATTCGACGTCTCGGTCGGTAGCTATCCGGGAACGGAGAGATCGCCGGGTCGGATTCGAGTCACCGGGTCCGACCGGGAATCGATCGACGACGCCATCGAGTGGATCGAGTCGAACGTGGAAACGGTCGACGAACCACCGGAAGGCGGTTGACGGTACCGTCAGAATCAATGTGGCGTCTACAGTTCTACGGCGACCATCTCGCCCCACGAATCGAACCCGTGTCTGCGGTAAAACTCGTATGCCCGATCGTTGTCCGGATCGACGTCCAGCACGAGTCGATCGATCGGGAGCGACTGGGACCTGACGACGTCCATCGCGCGCTCGATCAGGCGATCGGCGACGCCAGTTCCCCGATAGGAGGGCTCGACGTAAATCTCGTTCAACACACCGGCGTCCCAGATCATCGAGAGGGTTTCCGGGAGAACGAAAACGTACCCGACCGGCTCCGCTCCGTCGGTGGCCACCGTGATCGCGTCCGGCTCGTCGGCGAGACATCGGTCGACCCACGAACCGTATCGGGCCCGGTAATCGGCATCGAGTTTCGCCTCGTACGTTTCGCGTTTGTCTGCTCCGCCAGTCTTCGATCCCAGTTCCCGCTCGAACGCTTCCTTCATGCGCCAGAGCGCCGCCTCGTCGGTCGCGGGCCGATAGGGTCTGACGTCGATAGTCATTGCTCGACGTTCGGTCGAGTCGCCTTTCGAGGTTACGGTTCGACCCGGTCACGTGGGCGAACGCCGGCGCGTCCGATCCAGCGGGTCACTCGTCCTCACCGGGAGATCGGAGATCATCCCAGACGCGATACCCGACCGCAAGGTAGCCCGCGAGCGCGGTAACGAAGAGTTCGCCGGAGGAGGCGATGGGGAAGATACGTTCGGTATCCGGCTCGGCGTCGGGCCCGGGATCGAATCCGGTGTAGTAGTGCGTATCGGCCGTCGTTCCTCTCACGCTCGAGTCGTCAACTGATGGCGATCCGTCGTTCGTCGAGATCTCGACGAACGTCTGGACGATTCCGTCGTGATTCGAGAGGTAGAACTCACCGGAAAGATCGTAAAAGGTGGTATCGAGCGGCCAGAACAGCGCGACGCCGTTGTAAAACGCGTCGAGCAGTATGTGAGCGACGAACACGCAAACCAGCGTCACCCAGGCGACGTGATAGCCGTACGCGCCCCATCGCGAGCGGACGAACGACGTTTCTCGCCAGTTGACGTCCCAGTAGAGGACGATCGCCGGAATCAACACGACGAAGACGTTGTGAAACACCGCCCGATGAGCACCCTGCCAGTAGATCCCGACGAGCGTATCGAGATCGATGAGGGCCGTCGCCGCCATCACGACGACGATCGCCCGGGTATCGAATCGATCGCCCAGAAGAGCGATCCCCAGAAGCCCCGCCAACCCGACGTGCACCACGGTCGAAGGCATGGAACACAGTACGGATGGGACACCCTTGGCTGTTCGTGTGCGAAGACAGTCAGGATATGGTCCATATCGTGTCCGTCGTCATCGACTGCGATCGACGAGGAAATTCGTCAAGCCGAACGTCACGTCCGTACTGTATCAGTCAGCTCCTCGTGGCTTCGGTAGCTACTTGCGACAGCCGTTCGTCGGTCGCGGTATGGCCGAGCGAGCCACTCGAGAGGCACTCGCTGAAAAGATCGCCGGTGAGATAACGCTGAGTAGCGATCCAGGTGCGACTCTCAGAAAGTGGCGAACGGATTTCGACGTCTCACAGACGAGACTGGCCCAGGAACTCGACGTCTCCTCGTCGGTCATCTCCGACTACGAGAGCGGTCGCCGGGAGAGTCCGGGAATCGGCGTCGTCCGGCGACTCGTTACCGGATTGCTCTCGATCGACGAGCGCCGGGGCGGCGAACGCATCAGACAGTACGGGCGCGTGCTCTCGGCCGGCTTCGAGAGCGACGTCGTCTACGATCTCCGTGAGTACGCCACCGCCCGTCCGATCGCGGAGGTCTTTCGACGGGTCGACGCCACCCAGATTACGTCCGGAAACCACGACCGCATCAGCGGCCACACCGTCATCGACAGTATTCGGGCCATCACACGACTCTCGAGTGAGGAGTTTATTCGACTCTACGGACAATCGACCAATCGAGCGCTCGTGTTCACCGGTGTTACGCGCGGAGAGTCTCCACTCGTGGCCCTTCGAGTCGTCAACCCGACCCCGAACGCGGTTATTTTACACGGCATCGAACCAGCCGACCTCTGGGATCACGCAGCCGACCTGGCGCGAATCGACGGCTACTCGCTCGCCGTCACCACGATGTCGATCGACTCGATGCTCGACGAACTGGGAACGATCGAGTGAACGATGTCGACGGCGGTTGAACCACCGTTTACGAACGCGGTGTGAAGACACCACCACACAGAACGATTACGCGATCTGTGCTTCGTACTCGTCCGCTGAGAGAAGCGACTCGGATTCGTCTGTCGCCTCGAGTTCGATCATCCAGCCCTCACCGTAGGGGTCGTCGTTGACGAGTTCCGGCTCGTCGAACAGCCGGTCGTTGACGGCGACGACTTCTCCGCCGACCGGCGCGTACAGGTCGGACACCGCTTTGATGGATTCGATTACGCCGAAATTGTCGTCGGCTTCGACGGTCTCTCCGGACTGTGGCAGTTCGACGAAGACGACGTCTCCGAGTTCGTCCTGGGCGAAATCCGAGATGCCGATCCGAACCGTCCCGTCGGATTCGGCCGCCCATTCGTGCGATTCGAGGTACTGTCGGTCCGCTGGAACGTCGAAGCTCATTATACTGTATCGATAAATGGGATGGGTTCAACCTTTGCTCTTTTCGTTCGACCTCGCACGGAGATCGAAAGTTCGGTGCCTGGATCGGCGTACTCGACCGGAACGTAGGCGAGTCCGATCGCCCGATCGAGCGTCGGACTCATCGTCCCGCTGGTCACGGTTCCGATCACGTCACCATCGATCGATTCGACGTCGTACCCGTGTCGAGCGATACCGCGTTCGTCGAGCCCGAACCCGACGAGGTTCTCGTCGACACCGTCCTCGTTCTGCGTCTGGAGGGCATCGCGACCGACGAAATCCGTCTCGAGCGCGACGGCGAAACCGATACCGGCTTCGTACGGCGTCCGCGGATTGTCGTCGGGGTCGAAGTCCTGCCCGGAGAGTAGGTAGCCCGCTTCGAGACGCAACGTGTCTCTCGCGCCGAGTCCGCAGGGCTGACAGGCCGGGACGAACTCGTCCCAGACCGCGGTCGCATCGTCGGCCGGAAAGATGAGTTCGAATCCGTCTTCGCCCGTATATCCCGTTCGAGCGATCCAACACTCGACGCCCCGGACGGTCGCGTCCGTCGCCGTGAATCGATCCAGCGCCGCAACCGTATCCGATTCGTCGACCGCGTCGGTAACGATATCGGGTGTATTCGGCCCCTGGACGGCGATCATTCCGTACTCGTGGGTCACGTTCTCGACGGCGGCGTCGAGGTCGAGTGACTCACGGCTCGATTCCCACCGCTCGGTCATCGCCTCGTCCGACCCCGCGTTCGGAACGAACAGATAGACGCGTTCACCGTCGCGATCCGGTAAGCGGTAGACGACCGTGTCGTCGATCATGACTCCATCCTCGTCGGTGATCGCGGCGTACTGAGAGTGGCCCGGATCGAGTCGAGAGGCGTCGTTCGTCGTGAGTCGATTCATCAGCGGGAGGGCGTCCGGTCCGCGCACCTCGATCTGACCCATGTGAGAGACGTCGAACACCCCGGCATCGTCTCTGACGGCTTCGTGTTCGGTGCGGATCCCGTCGAACTCGACCGGCATCTCCCAGCCGCCGAACTCGGTAAAAGTGGCACCCCTGTCGTCGTGGACCCCGCGCAATGGCGGTGACTGAAGCGACATACGTGAGCGATTGCTACGTGTATAGTAATGTCTTTTCGTCCGGGCAACGCCACGGCTGCTGGCCAAAAAAAAAATCGAAACCGGTTACGGTTCCTTATTTGCCGCGTTCGAGGATGTCGAGCTCGTACTCGCCGCTCGCAAAGTATCCGGCACGAACCACGATTCCGAGATTATCTACGCCGTCTAGGTCGACGGTAATCTCGTCCGCGTTGGCTGTGTCAGCCGTGCTCCGAGCGGGTTGTGTCGGCACGTCGGTCGTGACGAGCAAGTCGAAGTCTTCGCTCGTCGAGAGCGTGACCGTCGCGTCACACGGGTTCGCCGTGCTGACGTCGTAGGTGTAGTTGTCGGTGTCACCGTACCAGCCACCGTCGAGCGAGCCGCTCGCACTCGCGGTGTTGGTCTCTTCGCCACACTCGCCGGGCTCCGGATCATCGTCGTCATCGTCACCGCCGAATACGATCGTGACGGTGTCGCTCGCCGACGCGCCGGCCGTGTCCGTGACCGTCAACGTGACGTCGACGGCGATCTCTTCGTCTCGCGTCAGCGTCGCGGTCGGACTGGTAACTTCCCCACCGGGCTGTGCATTCCAGTGGTACTCATCGATGGAGCCGTTCGGCGACGAGGAGCTTGTCCCGTCGAGGTCGACCGTCTCGCCGACCTCGGGCGTGGTGGTACTGACGTCGATGACCGCGGTCGGTTCTTCCGGTGGATCACCGCCGCCTCCGTCGACGATCGCCGCCGCGTTGACCAGTCCGTCTCCTTCGATGCTTCCTGGAAGGCCGATGCTGTCGGCGGTCCCGCGGAGCAGGTTTCGAAGCTGCTGTGGGTCCTTGTTATTTCCGGTGAGTCCGTGCGCGGAGGCTCCAAGTGCGGCGACACCTGCGGCGACCGGTGACGCCATCGATGTTCCAGAGAATCGGTCGTAACTGTCTCCGAACGGAACCGGTGCGAGAACGTCGACACCGGGTGCACAGACGGCGATCTCAGGTCCACGGCTCGTGAAGCTCGCCGGATCGCCGTTGCTGTCGATCGCGGCGACGGCCACAGCCTCCGGGTAGGCCGCCGGGTAACCGACAGACCCGCCGGAGTTTCCGGCCGCGGCGATCGGTAGCGATCCCTGGTTGAGCGCGTACTGCATCGCCTCTTGGGTCACGGGCGAGGGTGACGGACTACCGAGGGATAGGTTGATGATGTCGGCACCTCGGTCGGCCGAGTACTGGATTCCGTCGGCAATGTCGTACATGCTTCCACTACCGTCGGTTCCGAGCACACGGGCGGCGATGAGTTGCGCGTTGGACGGACCCGCGACACCGACGCCGTTGTCGGTGGTCGCCGCGGCACAGCCGGCGACGTGCGTGCCGTGGCTCTCCGACGCGGCTCGTGGAGCCGGGTCGCTGGTTCCCCCGACGAAGTCGTGACCGGGATCGGATCCGAATCCCGCGTGTAGATCTTCATGGTCGTAGTCGGTCCCGGTGTCGACGATCGAGATGAGGGCGTCCTCGCCGTGCGTGACGTTCCACGCGTCCGGTGCGTTCACCATCTGCGGAGCGTACTGCTGATCCCACCCAGGATCGTTCGGCTGGTTCTGGGATCTGAAATTCGGCGAGAGCGGTGACTCGAGCGCGTACATCGTACCGTTCTCGTGGGCGTACTTGACCTCCGATCGGCTTTCGAGCGTGGAAACCAGGTCGACGGTTACCCCGTATTCACTCTCCGGGACCTCCGCTACCACGTAGCCGAGAACGTCGTTGCGGTGCGTGATCGTCGCGTCGTTCGGAAGGACGGTTTCGACCGTCGACTCGATGTCGGAGATGCTGACCCGATCGTTCTTCGAGACGATAATCTCCGTGGAGTTGCGGCTCGCACTGGCGGAAGTAACCGCTCCTACGCCGGCGAGAGCACCGATTGCACCGGTTGTTTTCAGGATGGTACGTCGATCTGTCGTTGTGGGACGATGGTCGGACATCGCATTAATCTGTTCACAGTACAAAGTATAAATAATTATTCTAGCTCGTTCAAATTTATCTAACTGCAGACAATATTTCTAAAAGCCTTGGTTGAAATTTGCCCTCATTATTTTCGTAGTACTCTACGTCCCAACAATAACAACGAACTTTCGGTCCGTCACCCAACCGTGACGCTCGTTATAGAGCCAACAATCCGGACGAAAAATCGAATGTGGTCGGTGGTTTTGGCCCGATACAAGCATCCGGTTTGATCGAACCCGTCGTCGATCCTAGGTAACCACGGTCGCGGCGACAATCCGAACACTGTCTCAGTCACGAGCGACCGACCCATCGATCACGGAAATATGAATTTGCTGTTCGTCAGCTTATTTGCCGAGTTCTTCGACGGTGAGGGTGTAGGAGCCGCTGCCGTCGTAGCGGTCTACGAGGATGCCGAGAGTCTCGCTGCCGTCGAGATCGACCTGGATTTCCTCGTCGGCACCCCAGTTGTACGATCGTTCGTCGTAGTCCCACGTCGACGGCTCTCGACCGTCGAGCGTCAGATAGAGGTCGAAGACGGCGCCCGAAGACGGTCCGTCGAGCGTGACCGTCGCCGCACACGGGTCTGCCGTCGAGAGCGAGTAGGTGTATGAGTCGCTCGGGTTGCCCCACCAGCCGTCGGAGAGTTCGCCCTCGGCGCTGGCCGTGTTCGTTTCCGCACCACACTCGCCCGGTGCGTCTCCGTCGCCGCCGAAGTCGACCGTGACGGTGTCGCTATCCGTGCCGCCTGCCTCGTCCGTGATCGTCAGCGTGACATCGATGGCCACCTCCTCGTCTCGCGTCAACGACGCGGTCGGACCGCTCACGGATCCGCCGGGATCGGCGGTCCACTGGTAGTCCGTGATCTGGCCGTTCGGCGACGAGGAACCGGTCCCGTCGAGATCGACCGTCTCACCGACCTCGGGCGAGGTGGTACTGACATCGATGACGGCCGTCGGCTCGTCCGGTGGATCGCCGCCACCGCCGTCAACGATGTTCGCCGCGTTGGCCAGACCGTCTCCCTCGACATCGGCGGGGAGACCCTGGACCGATTCCGCCGTACTCGTCAGGAGGTTCCAGAGCTGCCCGGGGTCCTGACTGTTACCCGTGAGCCCGTGGGCGGACGCACCGAGGGCGGCCACGCCAGCCGCGACCGGACAGGCCATCGACGTTCCGGACATCTCCTGATAGCCGTCGTTCGGCACGGCCGAGAGCACGTTAACACCGCCCGCACAGACGTCGACGTTGGAGCCGCGACTCGTGAAGCTCGCCGCGTTGTAGTTCGAATCGATCGCGGAAACCGCCACACAGTTGTCGTAGGCAGCCGGGTAGTTCACCGGACCGCCGTCGTTGCCGGCCGCCGCGATCGGCAACGAACCGCTGTTGAACGCGTAGTTGATCGCGTCGTTCATCAGGTCGGTGAAGCCACCGCCACCGAGCGACATGTTGATGATGTCGGCTCCCTGATCGGCAGACCACTGGATACCGTCGGCAATGTCGTACAGGCTACCACTCCCGTCGGTTCCAAGAACCCGAGCGGCGATCAACTGTGCGTTAGATACGCCAGCGATACCGACGCCGTTGTTGGTCGTCGCCGCGGCACAGCCGGCGACGTGCGTGCCGTGGCTCTCCGACGATGCACGCGGTGCCGGATCGTTCGTCCCCCCGACGAAGTCGTATCCGGGGTCAGATCCGAATCGATCCTGGAGATCCTCGTGGTTGTAATCGGTACCCGTATCGACGATCGAGACGAGCGTATCCTCGCCCTGCGTCGTGTTCCAGGCGTCAGGTGCGTCGACCTGTTGTGGAGCGTACTGCTGGTCGAACCCGGGGTCGTTCGCGTTCGCCGTATCGAGTGCGTGGAAGGTCACGTTCTCTTCGGCGTACTCGACGGCCGATTGGGCTTCGAGCGTCGAAATGGCGTCGTCTGCGGTTCCCACCTCAGGGATCGGAACCTCAACAACGACGTAGCCGAGAACGTCGTTTTCGTGGACGACATTCGCCTGTGACGGCATGTTCGTCGTGACAGTCGATTTAACGTCGGCGATTCCCGCAACGTTGGCTTGTTTTACGATAATCTCCTTCGTTTCTCCGCTCGCGCCAGCGCTACCGGTTGTCCCAATCCCAGCGAACGCCCCGAGTGCGCCTACAGTCTTTAGTACTGTTCGTCGACCGGTTGCCGTGGGTGTATGGTCTGACATCCCATTACATGCTACAGTATAACCCATATATAATTCTGAGTAAACTAAATGAATATTATTTCTGATTGGACATGATTTTGGAAGATGGTTCTAAAGTGCCAGACGTAGGACGAACAGATTCTACGAATAGAAACCACAATATATAAGCTAATAACACCTTGTACTTAGTTTATTAGTGATAGTAGGTTCACCCGTTGGAACGACAGTCGTATCCCTCCGACCCGTCGACCGAAACGGGTAGTGAACCAGTAGAGCCTCGTTCCAGTTGTCGAAACGCTCGTTCGATGGCGTGACGGCAGTCTTTTCTCGCCCGAATCGAATCACTCGCTATGGCCCGGACGCTCACCAACATTTTCTCGCGTGATCCACCTGATGGGGTGGGTCTCTTCGTCGACGGTCCCAACGTCTTTCGTGATGAATTCGACGTCGACCTCGACGATCTCAGATCCATCGGCGAAGACCTCGGGCGACTCGCTACCGCCCGACTCTACGTCAACGAACACGCCACGCCCGGATTTATTCGAGCCGGCGAGGCGCATGGATTCGAGGTTATCGTTACGAGCGGAGACGTCGACGTCAAACTCGCCGTCGATGCGACGGCGTTTCTGGCAAACGAGAGGGTCTCGACGCTCGCCCTCGTTTCGCGAGACACCGATTTCAAACCGGTCGTCGAATACGCGAACGCCAACGGCATCGAAACGGTCGCCATCGCACCCGGTTCGTACGGTCGATCCGACGCGTTGCGATTGGCCGCAAGTAGATCGATGACGCTGGACGAAAACTGAAAACCAATTTTCTGCGTTCACCGCGATACAGCACAAACGGTGCCGAAGACGATCGCCCGAACCGTTGTCGTCGATACGAGCAATATCGCTAGACTGCCCACAACGAAAAACAGGGAGAGTCCACTGCGGTGGTACGGACTCTTACTTGCCGAGTTCTTCGACGGTGAGCGTGTAGGAGCCGCTACCGTCGTAGCGATCGACGAGGATACCGAACGTTTCGCTGCCGTCGAGTTCGACGTCGATTTGCTCGTCGGCCCCCCAGTTGTACGACCGCTCGTCGTAGTCCCACGTCGACGGCTCGCGGCCGTCGAGCGTCAGATAGAGGTCGAAGACGGCGCCCGAAGACGGCCCGTCGAGCGTGATCGTCGCGGCACACGGATCGGCGGTCTCCAGTTCGTAGGTGTAGGTGTCGCTCGGGTTACCCCACCAGCCGCCGGAGAGTTCGCCTTCGGCGCTGGCCGTGTTCGACTCGGCTCCACACTCGCCCGGTGGATCATCGTCTTCGCCGTCGATTTCGACGGTGACCGAGGTGTCTCCGGTCACGTCGACTTCTTCGGTGCCGGAGAGACCATCCGCTTCGGCCTCAACCGTTACCGTTCCCTCGGGTACCTCGAGAGTGACCTGGCCGCTCTGGTCAGTCGTTCCGGAGTCACCACCGGCTGAAACGGTGGCCCCCTGGATTTCCGCTCCGGAGTCATCGACGACCGTCACCAACAGATCGTGCTCCTCAGGTGGGTCACCGCCGCCGACGATGTTTGCCGCATTGGCCAGTCCCTCGCCTTCGACATCGGAGGCGAGTCCATCGACGGGTTCGGCCGTGCTGATGAGGAGGTTCCAGAGCTGGCCGGGATCCTGGTTCGATCCGGTGAGACCGTGAGCGGACGCGCCGAGACAGGCTACACCTGCAGCAACGGGTGACGACATCGACGTTCCCGACATCTCGACGTAGCTGTCGTTGTTGTCCGTCGAGAGGACGTCGACCCCGCCCGCAGTGACGTCGATTTCAGGTCCGCGACTCGTGAAGCTCGCCGCGTTGTAGTTCGAATCGATCGCCGAGATTGCTACACAGTTGTCGTACGCAGCCGGATAGTTGACAGACCCACCGTCGTTACCAGCCGCCGCGATCGGGAGCGTCCCGCTGTCGAACGCGTAGTTGATCGCGTCGTTCATCAGGTCGGTGAAGCCACCGCCACCGAGGCTCATGTTGATGACGTCAGCGTTCTGGTCGGCAGACCATTGGATCGCATCGGCGATGTCCTGGAGGGATCCGCCACCGCTCTCGTCGAGCGCACGAGCAGAGAGGATCTGCGCATTCGAGATCCCGGAGGTTCCAATCCCGTTGTTGGTCGTCGCGGCCGCGATTCCAGCAACGTGGGTACCGTGGTTTTCGCTCGGCTGTACCGGCATCGGATCGTCCCCACCGGTTCCGGCGAAGTCGTAGCCCAAGTTCGAACCGAAGCGATCGTGGAGGTTCTCGTGCTCGTAGTCGACACCCTGGTCAATCACCGAGAGGAGGACGTCTTCGCCCTGGGTAGTGTTCCACGCTTCGGGAGCGTCCACCTGTTGTGGAGTATACTGACTACCGAAATGTGGGTCGTCGGAGGCCGTCTCCATCGTGTGATAGGTTACGTTCTCTTCTGCGTACTCGACGGCCGATTGGGCTTCGAGCGTCGACATCGCGTCAGCGGCCGTTCCGACGTCGTTGAGCGGCACTTCGATCGTGACGTAGCCGAGCACGTCGTTCTTGTGGACGATCGACGCCCCGGACGGTAACGCCGTTTCGACAGCGGACTTGACGTCGGCGATACCGACGACATCCGATTTCTTCACGACCAGTTCTTTCGTCTCACCGCGCGCACTCGCAGACCCAATGGCCCCAATCCCAGCGAACGCTCCGAGCGCACCGGTGGTCTTCAGCACAGTTCGTCTGTCTGCCGTGGAGGAACGATGGTATGACATCGCGTTTCACACTCAGTTGCCGATGGTATTTAATAATTCGTGAACTACGGTCTATTTTTGAATGAGAACCAATAATTGAGCTAACTCTTCTAAAACCACCAGACTGCAGTTGTACGACTGTCTTTAGATCTAATATTTGACTCGGATACCGCGGATAAAAACTGTGGTAGAGTTTATTTTTCCTGTATCACCACGGATGCCCCGTTGAGGGATGTTCCGTCCACCGTTTTTCAATTTTGTAGTTTCAGCGCTTCTAAACTCCACTACCGGGGTCGTGATGGTAATGAGTTCTGTCAAAGGTGAGACACCTGGTGTATTTTTGGCGCCATGTATCAATCTACTTATCTTTCGCCATAATCACACGGGAACGAGTTCGTCAGTTGCGTGATGCAGCAGCATCTCTCATACGTTGTTCCACCATCGGCTTGGAATCGAGACAGGACGTTTATTGTGCGCGCGTGACCTTCTCACTGTATGTCTGAGGGTACGACACCGATACTGGACAATCACCTCCACCTCGATCCCGACCACGGCCGCGGGATCGACGCTGTTCGAGACTTTTCACGAGCCGGAGGCACACACCTACTCGTCGTAAACAAACCCTCGTGGTACCTCGGCGATGTACCGTCAAGCGGATCGGATTTCGAAACCGTGTTCGAACGGACGCTCGAAACGGTAGCACACGCAGCGGACGTCCTCGATGGGACGGCGTGGGCCGTCCTCGGGGTTCACCCTGGACTCATCTCTAAACTGGTCGACGACCGCGGATACGAACCGGCCGAAGCGAGCGAACTGATGTGTCGAGGGATCGATCGCGCCGCGTCGTTCGTCGAAGACGGACGAGCCATCGCTCTGAAATCCGGACGACCGCACTACGACGTCACGGAGGCGGTCTGGGAGGCCTCGAACGAGGTGATTCGTCACACGTTCGACCGCGCGGCGACACTTGAGTGTGCCGTTCAGCTACACACCGAATCGAGTGAAGATCTGACGGAGATCGCGTCCTGGGCCACGGACGCTGGCCTGGCGCCTACGCGCGTGGTGAAGCACTATTCTGCGGGCCGACTCGACGGTCTCGTTCCGAGCGTGATGAGCGACCGCGACAGGCTCGAACGGGCTGCGGCGCGTGGTGATCCCTTCCTGATGGAAACCGACTTTGTCGACGATCCGGACCGTCCCGGAGCGGTTCTGGGCCCGAAGACCGTTCCGCGCCGGGTGAACTGGCTTCGAGACCGTGGACACGAATCAGCGGTACGCAACGCGCACGTAGAGACGCCGAAACTCGTCTACGGCATCGACACCGTCGAGACACTGAATGGATCGTGAACGTGTGTCAGTAGAGAGATAGACGATCGAAGCACCGTGTGAACCGATGTGGTGAACGACGTGCCGTTTGTTGTCGATTCGAGGCACGTATTGACCAATCGTGGGTGGCTAAATCACCCTAACACGAACGCTCACACCGGTCGTCGCCCATATCGTCACTGCCAGAACGGTAGAGAAAGGCATTTGAAGCGGCCGGTGTAGGTTCGAGTATGAGCAACTCCCCGACCGAATTCTACTCGCGAGAACGGTGGCAAAACTGGATCGAACGCATCGACGACGAGGAGATAGATCCGGAAGACGAATCCTCTGCGCGGCTGCTATTGAACCTCCAGGACGATACCGCCATCGCGATTGCCAAGATCGTCTCGGCGTACGACGACGGTGGACTCGGGGAGGAAGCGGCGTTAGAAAAGCTCACGGACGTCCGCGAGATCGTCCTCTCGGACGTGGACATCGACGACGAGGAGACGCTCATGCTCGTCGACGGCGTCCAGACCAGCCTCGTTTGCGTCTTCTTCGCAGCCGAGGAGTACGTTGCCGCCGGTCCAGCCGAGGAAGCGACCGTTAGCGAGTACATTCGAGCGGCGGCCGACGCCGAAGCGGAAGAAGACCTCGATGCGGCGCTCAGCTACGTCGCCCAGGCCGGCACGCTCGTCATCGACGGCGAAGAAATCGACATCAGCGTCGCCGAAGAACTGGAGTACGGACTGGTCACCGAGTGGGTGAACGGTCTCGATAGCCTCCAGAGCGCGATGAGCGATCCGGAAGTCGTCGAAGAAGACGAATAGCGATCGAGTGGACCGGCCGCCACACGTATAACTGGTCGGGACCTTCGTTTTTTCATGCCCGTTCGGGGTGACGAGCGCGCCGTGTCCGTCGTCATCGGAGCGGTGCTCATGCTCGGCATCCTGGTTTCTGCGCTCGCCCTGTATCAGGCGAACGTGGTTCCCGATCAGAATCAACAGACGGAGTGGAACCACCACCAGGAGGTGAGCGCAGATCTCATCGAGCTGCGCAATGCGATCGTCGACACCGGCTACGAAGAACGCACACGTGACGTCTCGGTTTCGCTCGGAACGCAGTACGAATCACGCACGATGGCGATCAATCCGCCCGATCCGAGGGGAACCCTCCGGTCGAATTCGACGGGTGATCCGCACGTTCGCGTCCAATCTGCTGACGGATCCGAGTACTCCTTTGCGACCTCGTTTCTCGAGTACGAGCCGGGCTACAACGAGTACGCCGATGCGCCGGTGACTGTCCTCGAACACGGATTGGTCTACGCCGAGCACGGGTACGCGAACGTGACGCGCGACCGCGGCGGCGTCATCTCGGAGAACCGTATCGTTATCCCACTCGTCGAGGGGGATCTCAACGTACAGGGAAGTGAGAGCGTCTCGGTGACCATCGAGACGTTCGACGTGTATCACGTCAGTGACGCGGTCGAGGAGATCCGATTACCGACGAACGCCTTCGAAGCCTGGAACCAGTCGTACGACGGGCTGGAATTCGACGAGGACTACGTCGTGCTCGACGAAGACGCGATCGACGATAAATCGGTGTACGTCGCCCAGATCGGCGTCGGAGACGACCGATCACAAAACCAGACGACCAGTGGGGAACTCGAATCGTTCGGCGAACCCGTATCAGATAGTGGTGATGACGGTGGATCAAGCGGTCCGTACGACGTTCGATGGAGTGTCGACCAACAGCATCCGGCCGTGACTGACTGTGACGAAAGAGGGTGTTCTGAAGATTACCACGTACCCACTGGTTCAGATGATGTGACGTTCGATGCCGAAAGCGATGCTTCAGGCGCATCGGCTGATTTTTCCTACCGGGATAACGACGGTGTCGGTGTGTCAATCGTCGCTGAGGAAGGCTTCGACCAGGACGGTGACGGCCAGGTCACCCTCGATAATTTCAACTCCGAAGGAACGGTCGACCTGTACGTGTACAGCGGGGGAACGAGCGATGTAATTACGGTCAGCGTTACCGATGACGATGAACCGTACGGCAGTGTGAATTTCCCAGGGGCAGTTTACGAAGACGACGAATACGTCAACGTTACTGTCGACTTCGGCAACACTGACGATGACACCGCATACCTTGTCGTCGAAAATGAGCGAACCGGCGTAACTGAGTCAATGAACGTCACTTCGATTGGTCCCCAAACAATTGACGTTGAAAGTGTCGATGGTATTGAAGTAAATGATACCATATCGGCGGCTCTCTACTCGAGTCAAGACCAGGAAGTTGTACTCGACAGTGCGTCAACGAGTGTTGGACACCAACCGATGTTCGAAATAGTTCACGTAGAATACGACGACCCAGTAACCGATGGTGAATCCGTCCAATTCGAAGTGGAGATCACGAACAATGGTGAGCAAGGGACGCATACAATCTCCCTCGCAGAACTGTCCAGCACAGAGGGGTGGGGAGAAACTTTCACTGATGTAGATTCGACTAATGAAACAATAGAATCTGGGTCTACATCTTTCGTCCACCTCGAATGGTCAGCTGTTAATAACCATGGAGGAGGGAACAATGATGAACTATATAATATCGAGATTACCATCGACGAAGTTGACGAAGTTTGGGAAGGGGAAATCACGGTCCAACCATGAGATCATACTGAACTTTCAACCAACGGAAATTGGCCAATTACGACATCCGTCGAAACCCTAAACGACAATATCATATAGCCGCTCGCTCACACTCCGACCATGACGAGTGTCGGAATCGACGCGATCGAGATATGGACGGGGAATCTGAAGTTGGACCTCCCCAACACGTTCGCCCCTGAGAAGGGCGAAGACCCGGAGAAGTACACGAAGGGACTGGGACTCAACGCGAGTTCGTTCCCGGACAGTTACGAGGACATCGTCACGATGGGGGCCAACGCCGCCTATCGGCTGATGGAGCGAAAGGGTCTCGGCCCGGAAGACATCGGTCGGATCGACGTGGCGACCGAGAGCTCCTTCGATAAATCGAAGCCGATCTCGACGTACATCGCGGGCTGTCTCGAACAGGTGTTCGACGGCGACTTCCACCACGCGAACAAGGGCGAACGTAAGTTCGCCTGCATCGCCGGGACACAGTGTCTCGACGACGCGTACAACTGGATCAAGGCGGATCGAAGCCGCGGACGAGCCGCGCTCGTGATCGCGACGGACACGGCGCTTTACGCACGCGACGATCCCGGCGAGGCGACGCAGGGCGCCGGTGCCGTTGCAATGTTGATCGACGAGGATCCGAACGTCGTCGAACTGAGCAACGAGCAGGGCTACGGCAGCGCCGACGAAACCGACTTCCTGAAACCCCAACAGCAGTTCCCGAGCGTCGACGGAAAGCGCTCGATGCAGGTGTACCTTGCGCGCATGCGCGAAGCCTTAGAGGACTACGAGAGCGTCGCCGGAGCCAGCCACCCCGACGATTTCGCGTACGTACCGTTCCACACGCCGTTCCCCGGGATGGTCCGAAAGGCCGGACTGCTCGCCTACCGACACATGATCCGGAACACGCCGATCGAGGAGGAACTCGCCGAGGAAATCGGCCGTCAGCCACGTCGCGAGGAGTACGACGACGAGACCGCCTACGAAGACGCCGTTCGCGAGCACATGGACGCGCTCAAAGAGACGGACGCCTACCGGACGTGGTACGCGGAGACGATCGAACCGACGCTGACGATCTCTCGCGAGGTCGGAAACTGGTACACGGGTTCGGTCCACGTCGCCCGCGTGAGCGCCCTCAAACACGCGCTGGAGAACGATCTCGATCTCGCTGGATCCACGCTTGGCGTCGGTTCCTACGGGAGCGGTGCCGAAGCCGAAGTCCACGCCGAAGTCGTCGCCGACGGCTGGCGCGAGGAGATCGAGTCGATTACGATCGACGACCAGCTAGACGCGCGTCGATCGATCACGTTCGAAGAGTACGAATCGATCCACGACGCCCACAACCACGACAAAGACGTCGATACCACCGAACTGACGACCCCGAGCGCAGAGTTCGTCTTCGACGGGTGGGGACGAATGGGCGAACGGAAGTACCGCTTCGTCGAGTGACGATCCCGCGGTTACGATATCGAATTATTCCTATCACACCCGGTGTTCTGAGGGTGGAACGAGATGCCAACGTCGGCGGAATAGACCGAAAGAGGTGCGTTCATAATCCCCCCGCCGAAAGGTTCAGATAACGCGTTCCGTATCGGCGTCGATCGACGATGACGCGACAACCGATCGATCCGGTGTCGAATTGCGGGACCGAACGAAATCATGCACGGATCACGCACGACGGGGAGTCCGTACGCTCCTCACACGGAGGCGGAAACCTCGGCGATGCTCGCCGAGTTGGGGGTCGAATCGGTCGAAGCACTCTTCGATATTCCCGAGCCCGTTCGGTTCGACGATTCGTTCGGAATCGACGCACGCTCAGAACGTGAGACGCGTCGGCTCCTCGAGTCGATCCTCGACCGGAACGATGATTTGACGGAATTGCTCGGGCGAGGCCACTACAGCTACTACGTCCCCTCGCTGGTCGACCACCTATCCGACCGATCCGAGTTTCTGACGTCGTACACCCAGTATCAACCCGAAGTCTCGCAGGGATTTTTACAGGTACTGTTCGAGTACCAGTCGATTCTCGTCGAGTTGACCGGGCTCGAAATCGCCAACTGCTCGATGTACGACGCCGCCTCTGCCCTGGGTGAGGCTGCGACGCTCGCCGACCGCCTCCGTCAGGTCTCCGGGACGACCGTTCTCGTTCCCGACATCCTCCAGTCCGGTAAGCGATCGACGCTCGAAAATTACGTCGACGGCACCGCACTCTCCGTCGAATCGTACCCCACTGCGGACGCCACCGTCGACGTCGACGCGCTCACAGACCGCCTCGACGAGGACGTCGTCATGGTGTACGCGGAGAATCCGACCGTTCGCGGAACAATCGATCCGAACCTCGGATCGATCGGTGACGTCACGACAGACGCGGACGCCCTGTTCGTCCTCGGGTCCGATCCGATCGCCCTCTCGCTTCTCGAACGACCGGCGGACGTCGGTGCGGACGTAGTCATCGGCGACGCGAGCGTCCTCGGACTCCCAACGTCCTACGGCATGGGTCTCGGTCTCTTTGCGACCAGAGAGGAATTCCTCCGTCAGGTACCAGGCCGACTCGTCGGCGTGAGCGAAGACGACGACGATCGCCGCGCGTTCACGCTCACGCTCCAGACCCGAGAACAACACATCCGCCGCGAGCGAGCCACGAGCAACATCTGCACCAATCAGGCCTGGGTGGCACTAAGAACGGCGATTCACGCCGCGATGCTCGGTCCGGGGGGAATGGTCGATCTTGCAAAACGTGACGTCCGACGGGCCCGCGAACTGGCCGAGCGAATCGACGAACTCGACGGCGTTAGCGCACCGGTTCACGACCGTCACCACCTTCGCGAATTCGTCGCCCAGGTCGATCGGTCGGCCAATACCGTTGCTCGCGAACTCGAAGACCACGGCTTCGCGATTCACGTCGTCGACGACCGAGAAATTCAACTCTGCGTTTCTGGGGCAACCGACGACGAATTAGACGACTTCGTCGCCGCGTTCGAGGAGGTGGTTCGATGAGCGAGAACCCGACGGACCAGATCGAGGAATCGACGTCGAACGAGAGACGATTCGATCAGGCTCGCTGGACGACGAACGGCACCTACGAGCCGCTACTCTCCGAGAAAAATCGAACGGACATCGAAATCGACGCCGAAGCGGCGGGGCTTCCGGACGAACTCACGCGTGATTCGCTATCACTCCCGTCGCTCGCGGAGTCTGAACTCGCTCGTCACTACACAAGACTCTCTCAGCACACCTACGGCATCACGAGCGGCCCGTACCCGCTCGGATCGTGTACGATGAAGTACAATCCGCCGTACACCGAGGACGTCGCGGCCCTTCCCGGCGCGAGCGTTCACCCGGATCGAGACGAAGGGACCGTACAGGGGACACTCGAGCTCCTTTACCGTCTTCAAGATTACCTCGGCCGAATCGGCGGGATGGACGCGGTCACGCTGCAACCGCCAGCTGGCGCGGCCGGCGAGTTCGTCGGAATTCGCGTCGCGACGGCCTATCACGAGCACAACGGCGACGGCAACCGCGACGAGGTAATTATCCCGGAGAGCGCACACGGGACGAACTTCGCGACGGCCGCCCTCGGCGGCTACGACGTCGTTTCCCTCCCGAGCGACGATGCGGGTCGGGTCGACCTCGAGGCGCTCGAGGCAGCCCTCTCGGAGAAGACCGCAGCGTTGATGCTCACCAATCCGAACACGCTCGGACTGTTCGAGCGAGACATCGAGCAAATCGCAGAGATGGTCCACGACGTCGGCGGGTTGCTCTACTACGACGGGGCCAACCTGAACGCGCTACTCGGTCGGGCTCGACCGGGCGACATGGGGTTCGACGTCATGCACTACAACGTCCACAAGACGTTCGCGACGCCTCACGGCGGCGGCGGTCCCGGCGCCGGTCCTGTCGGCGTCGTCGAGGAGCTGGCACCGTTCTTGCCGGCACCACGCGTACGTCCCGTCGATGACGACGAGTCTACCGCCGACGTTCGCGGAGACGATCTGGCCACGTCGAGTACCGGCGCGACGTACGAACTGTTCGACCCCGAATACACCATCGGCAAGGTTCACGGCTTCCAGGGTAACTGGCTCGTGCTGGTCAAGGCGTTCGCCTACATCGCCCGCCTTGGAGACGAGGGGCTCGCCGACGCGAGCGCGAAGGCCGTCCTCAACGCGAACTACCTCGGCAGTCGGATCGACTACGAGATACCGTACGGACCGTTCCACCACGAGTTCGTCGCCAGCGCCGGCGATCAGGACGCAGCCGACGTCGCGAAGCGAATGCTCGATTACGGCGTTCACCCGCCGACGACGAAGTGGCCGGAGATCGTCCCTCAGGCGCTGATGACCGAACCGACGGAGGTCGAATCGAAGGAGACGCTCGATCAACTCGCCGCCGCGTTCGATGCGGTAGCGAGAGAGGCCGACGAGACGCTCGAAGGCTCTCCGAATCGGACGACCGCGAGGAGAATCGATCAGACGAGCGCCGCGCGGAATCCGCGACTGTCCTGGCACGCACTCACGGAGACCGAGGACTGACCGGATTCACGCCGACCGTCGCTCGTTCGCCAGATACGGTCGGTTTCTCGACACCGTCTATACGGTTTAGACGATCTCGGTGGCCTACACGAACCCGACTCGTCAGTCACTCGGTCGACGGGGCCGACGCGCGGACCGGTTCGAGTTCAGCGGTGAAGTGTCTGAGTTCAGGGATCGGCGGCTCGGAAGCGAGCGTGAGTCCGGAGACCGATTCCCGCCTGTCCATGACCGCGGTGGCCGCCTCGACGACGTGGTCGAAATGCTCGGCGCCGTAGGTTCGGCGCGGAACGGCGAGCCGAACGAGTTCGGGTCGGTCCGTGTCTGGGAACGCGAAGCTGCCGAGTTCGACGCCGCGTACGGCCCCTTCGAGATACAGTTCGCAGACGAGCGCTTGGCCCGGAAATGACTCGTGTGAAATGTGCGGGAGCAACGAAGCGGCGTCGAGGTAGACGGCGTGTCCGCCGAACGGTTCGTAGACGGGTACACCCGCTTCGGCGAGCGATTCGCCGAGTTGGCGAACCTGATCGATTCGGCCGCTGATATACGATTCCGTTACCGCTTCGCGAACGCCAACGGCGAGCGCTTCCATGTCTCGTCCGGCCATGCCGCCGTAGGTTGGAAACCCCTCGTAGAGTATCGCGCGGTGTTTACACCGGTCGAACAGTGATTCGTCGTCGGTCGCGACGAACCCGCCGACGTTGACGAGGCCGTCTTTCTTCCCGCTCATGACGATCGCATCCGCGTAGCCGAGTTGTTCACGAGCGATATCAGCGATCGATGCGTCTTCGAAACCTGGTTCGTCCCGCTTGACGAAGTACGCGTTCTCGGCGAACCGACACGCGTCGATGACGAACGTCGCATCTATTTCGCGTGCGAACTGAGCTACCTCGCGGGTGTTCTGGACGCTGACCGGCTGTCCGGCCGCGGAATTATTGGTGATGGTCAACACGACCGTCGAAACGACGTCGGCCCCGACATCGGAGACGACCTCTCTAGCCCGATCGGTCGAGAAGTTACCCTTGAACCGACCGTCAGCGTCCGGTTCGCGCGCACCGGAGACCGGACAGTCGACGGGATCGGCTCCCTGATTGGTAACGTGGGCGCGGGTAGTGTCGAAGTGCGTGTTGTTCAACACGACGTCGCCGTCCTCGACGATCGAGCCGTACAGGACGTTCTCGGCACCTCGTCCCTGATGGGCTGGAACGACGTGTGGGAACCGCATCACGTCTGCAACCGCGCGTTCGAGCCTGTCGAAGCTACGCGAGCCAGCGTAGGACTCGTCGCCTCGTTGAAGGGCCGCCCACTGTGCGTCGCTCATCGCACCGGTTCCGCTGTCGGTAAGTAAATCGACGTAGACGTCGGCCGATGCCAGATTGAAGACGTTGTATCCGGCCGCTTCGAGGGCCCGTTCGCGTTCCACTCGCGACGGGAGTCGAATCGGCTCTGCGACCTTCGTGCGGTAACTGACCATACCGATAGAAGGCGCCCCGGCGTGAACAAGTTGAGTGACGGATCCTGTACATCGACGCGCGTACGGCCACATTCGCGGCGCATCGTAGTCTGATGGGGAAGATCCCGTACACTCACGCAACGGGTTGGTCGTTCGGGGTATCCGCCGGACGCACTGGTCGTTCGGGGCGTTCGTCGGACACGCCGGTCGAAGGGTCACGGTCGGCCGACCCGGCCGGTGATTGGAGTCTTCGGGTCGTTCGTAGTGGTGGCGGTGAACGGCGACGGTATCGGTACGATTTATTGGGGGCGAAACGAACGCTGGGTTATGTACAAGCACGTCGCACTGTTGTCGCGCACAGCTGACGTTTCACACGAGGAGTTCGTCGAAAAGTGGCAAGCCGCGCCACTCGGGGACGCAGTCGACGGCGTCGTCCGCTACCACGAAGTGTTCCCCACAATGGCGGAACACGCCGAATTCGACGGGCTCGCGGAATTTTTCTTCGAAGACGAATCCGCCTACGCCGACGTCGTCGAGGATCGTGACGGTCTCGTGAGCGCCGCCGACTCGTCGCTCGCAAACGTCATCGCCGCTGAGCGTGGGATGGCCGGCGAGCCGATCGTCCAGCGCGACGACGTCGACGACGACACAGACGGTCTCTACAAACACTCGGCGTTTCTCGTCAGGAAGGACGACCTCACGCACGAGGAGTTCGTCGATCACTGGCAGAACAACCACACGCCGATCGCACGAGAGATCACCGGCGTCGTCAAGTACGATACCGTCGTGCCAACCGACCCCGACGTGCAGCCGTTCGACGGCGTCGCCGAACTCTACTTCGACGACATCGACGCGCTGTACGACGCGCTCGGGAGCGAGGGGTCGCGCGATTACGCCGCAGTCGGCGAGATGGCCGAGAAGGCCCGAGAAGACGTCGACAACTTCCTCGCGATCGACGAGCGCCCGCGCTTTATCGGACGGGAACGACTCGTCACTGACAGTCGGTGATCGACGTGGCCGATCACGAAACGCAGGTACGAGACGCCTATCCGGAACTCGGCGAAATCGGTGACGTCGCGCTTCGCGATCGAGTCGTCGAGGCGTGGGTGCTGGGTCTCGATCGGGGCGGGTGGCGCGATATCGAGGACATTCCGTACGCCTGGAACATTCACGAAGTTGCCAACGTCGATCACGTTCGCGGGGTAACGAAGATCGCCATCGAATCGGCCACAATTCAGCGAGAGTTCCACGGTGCGGATCCGGATCTCGACGTGATCGTCGCCGCCTGTCTGCTTCACGACGTCGGCAAGTGCTACGAGTACCCGTCGTTCGTCGACGACGACATCCTCGACGAACCGGACCCGACGTACGTCAGCGAGGAGATTCCACACTCGATATCGGGCTATGCTCTGGCTCACGAAGTGGGCTGTCCGCTCTCCGTCCAGCGGGCGATTCCGCACTTTCTCGGCGAGGTGCCAACCCGTACGCTCGAAGCCGAACTCGTAAAGAGCGCGAACTCGGCCTCCTCGAATGCGATCACCGAAGCGACGATGGGGATCACGCTCCAGGAGTGGGTCGAACAGTACTCACAGACTTCCTGAATTGACCCGTTAGGCGTCGTCGACTCGCACGAATCGGTGCCAGAAGATGTATCACCGCGTCCGACCGACAGTCACGCTGATGCGACGGCGTCAACTGCTCGGTATGGCGGCGGGTACGATCGGATGCGGTCTCGCCGGCTGCACCCTCCCGGGCGAGGGAGACCGCCACCCGTTCGCCGGTAAAACGGTCGGCGTTCACGTCGTCGACGATAGCGAAACTGACCACGACGTCCACCGGAACGCGTGGGACGCCCTCGATTTTTGGGAAGACCGCGCGCCTGAATACGTCGGGTTTCGCGTTACGTTCGAATCGGTGAGCGCCGACCGGGCGGACCTTCGGATTCGGTACGTCGACGAGCCGAGCGACTGCCGCGGCGTCGAGAATTACAGCGAGCTGGTGCTCGGTTGTGCACCGATCCTTCGGCCGGGTTCGCGGGTCAGTCGTCCCGTGACGGCCATCGTCGTCGCGTCGACCCGGCCGTTCGGAAAGATTCGAATTACGACGAAACACGAGATCGGCCACGTACTCGGACTCTATCACGACGACGAACCCCAGGAGATCATGTCGAACCGACCGGAGGCCCGGATCCCCTCGTACGCGCTCCGAGTGGAGATCTGGGAGTCGACGATGGAGGCTAACCGACAGGCTGCGAGCGCGACGAAATCGTTCAACGACGGGGTGTCGTTCTGGCGTGACGGTTCCTACGAACTCGCCTCCCAATCGTTCACGACAGCGCGAGACGAATACACCAGCAGTCGCCGTCGGCTCGAACGGGCCCGTTCGAGCGGGGACGAGTTCACAGCTGACGATCGCGTCGAGACGGTCGACCTCGGTCGACTCGACGAACTCCTCTCCCAGTTCGAATCGCGGATGGCGCTCGGCGAGTCGTTCGCAGACTCGATGAGACAGAGCGCCGTGGCCGCGGCCAGCGACGATTTCGAACGGGCGGAGAGCCATCGATCGGCAGCGAACGAGTCACTCGAAGCGTATCGAAACGGTCCATCACCGGAACTGCGTGACGTCGCGATCGCACTCGGGCTGGTCCGTGGGTTCGACCTGGACGAACCGATGGGACCGGTCGACGAGGACGTGATCGAATCGTGAGAATCGGTAGAACACGACCACCGCTGTGAGCGATCCGCTCGCCTGATTCGTCTTCCGAAACAGATCGAAAATTGGTTGGGAGCTACCGACGGTTCGACGAATACATCACGAGTAGAAAGTGGGCTACAACGGCATGCGTCGACGGTATCGATCCTAATTGGTGTTTACCGATTGTGAGTCCGTTCCGGTTAGTCGTTCAACACGCGTTCTTCGGGAGTCGGACTCCCCGGGTGGATTCCGTATCGGGCGAACACGTAGAGAACGGACATCGAAACGGCGCAGAGAACCAGTGCACCGGCGACGGCTTCTAGGGCTGCGGTGGTAACCGAGCCGCCAAAGATACCCCCGACGGCGGCCGCCGTCTCACTCGAAGGGGCCATCACCAGAGCGTAAGGGACGAATGCAGCGAACGCGCCCGTCCACCACCACGTTACGGAACGTTCGAGTTGGTCGACGGATCGATCGGCGCCGAGCCGAGCGATACCGGCCACCCCGATGGAGATCAAGACGAGGGCAGGAACCGTTCGAATCGAGAGGGCGCCACCGTCAGCGACGCTAACGCCGGCGGCCGTGATCGCGATCGATCCGATGAGAAATGGCCCTGGGAAGAGTGTACGTTTCATCCGTACGGCGAGTAGCGACTCATTATACAAAACCCTCGCGAACTGCAAATACACCGCCTGAAACGACAGTTCGGAGATCGTGATCAACGGACAAACAAAGGACGTATTACCCGTCCACCCGGATGACCGAACGTATCTGATCAGGATGTATCCGAACGAGAGTATCCGAGGGGAGTTCGGAGGAGGCCGCCTGCGAACGAGAGGTATCGGAGGGTACTCTATATCGACTGTGAGAACCCCACAGACGGACGGTCTCGCGTCGATTGGTGCGGTGAACACCAAATGGCGAGGGAGAATGTGGGTCTGCTGATCCGTTCGTACCGTTTGCTGCGAAACACCTGGAAACGCCGCGTTGTTTCGCGCCCGGATCGGTACAAAGCGTACGTCTCCTTTCCAACGGAACCGTCTCGATCTCGAGCCAGTACCAGTTCTCACATCGAGGACTTAGAACGAGTGTTCGAGGGACGAATCGACGTCTATGCTCGTACGTCAGGCATTGCGGTGGTTTCTGATGCCGTCTCAGGAGAGCAGTTCGATCCGACGACGTTTCTCGAAATACTCGACCAGATCAACGACTCGTACGCCGAGATGTACACGCTCGCTACCATCGAGAAGTGGCAATCGATGGATGGTCAGCTCGTGAAAAACTACGTTATCGTTCCCGTCAAACCGCTCTTTCCGCGTGCCGAACCGGACCGGTCAACACAGGTACGCGCCACATCAGAGTGATCGGACCTCCGGTTTAACCCCGGATCAATCGTCGCCCGCACTCGGACCCGGTTCGCGGTCGGGACCGCTGTGACGCTCACTAGCAGTCGATGTATCGGGACCGGCAGCGCTATCTTCCGGCGTAATCGCGTCGGTTTGTCGCATCCAGCGATCGATGTTCTCCGAGACGTAGTCCTTACCGCCCCACCCGAATGCGATGCCTGCGCCGATCGCGACAGCCGCGGCCAGGCCCCACGCGAGTGCCTGGGCGAAGACGTAGAGGATGCCGACGTCGATTCCCATCGTGTCCAACCCGATGACGAGCGCCGTAAAGTAGAGGAATATCCGAGCGCCGTTCGCGAACCAGCTGGTATACGCCGTCTGAGTGGCCGCTCGCGTCCGTTCGATCATGTCGCCGATGAAATCAGCGACGACGAATCCGAGGACGATGACGAGCAACCCTGCGACGAACGCCGGAAGGTACGACACTGCGACGGCGATCCACTCGGAGAGCGCCTGGATCGCGAGCGCGTTCGCTGCCGCGAGGATAGCGAGTGCGTAGACGAACCACTTTGCCAGTTTACCGAACGCTCCCGAAACAGCGCGTTCTGTGCCACCCAGTATTCGACCGAGCGGCGTTTCGAGGACCATGCGATCCAGCTCGACGCCGTCGGCGATACGTCGGACGATACCGCCGGCTACGCGCCCGATAACCCACCCGATGAGCAGGATGATGATGGCTCCGAGTATTCGCGGGAGGTAGACTGCTACATCGGCGACAGGATCTTGGAGATACTCGGGAACCTCTACTTGCTGGAGTGCCACTTCTTGACGGAGGGTATGTTGTAAGGATACCATAGCATTCCCAGGGACGGCGTACGTTTCGTAATTGTGTTGCTACAGCGCGAGGGAATTCGAGGACAAATTCCGTTTCACGGCGACCGTTCGTTGAAATGTCTAATACGTAGAGTCCGATCCGGTCCGGACCGTCAGGAGTAGATGGTCGTTTGTGGCGCCGTCTTCTCTCGGTTATTCGTCGACGTGGCTTGCGAATCGCGTGCTCGCCGTAGAATAACAACCCATTGGGATCAAACCTGGACCGATCACGAGAAGACGCGGTTTAATTACCTACAAACGGCGGGTTCGTTACCGACGAAACGGCGAGACCGTGTGTGGATTCAATCCCGTCGAAACGTTTCGACGGCCTTCTACACTCAAACGGTCTCCAGGCCCTCGTCACGGCGCAGGGTATTGATGTACTCCCTGAAGCCGGTTTCGAGATCGTACGCGGGATCGTAGCCGAGGTCGTCCTGAATCGCGGTCATGTCGAGTTTCTGCGTCCACGGGAGTTCGCCGTCGTCGCTGACCTCGATGTCGGCATCCGGGAGGATATTCTGGACGGTTTCGGCGGCTTCTCTGATGGTCGCGACCTGTCCGCGAACGTTGTAGACGCGTCGAGAGAGCGCCGATTCGTCGGCGAACGCGGCGAGGCGGAACGCCTGGGCGACGTCTCTGACGTACTGCCAGTCGATGACCTGGTCTCCGTACTCGACGCTGAACGAGTCGCCGAGCGCCGGCTTTTCGATGATGTTCGCGAGGAAAGCCGAACCCCCGGTTTCTCGGTACGGACCGTAGGCGACCGTCGGTCGGAGCGCGACGTGGTCCAGCCCGAAGTCCTCGTGGTACACGCGCGCCTGGTGCTCGTTGTACTCCTTGGTCGCTCCGTAGAGCGTATCGGGGTAAACGAGGTCCGATTCTTTGACCCAGCCGTCGTCGTAGTTCGCGGGCGGGGCGAACACCGCCGCAGACGAGGCCCAGGCGACGCGTTCGACCTGATCGTCGAGCGTGCGGGCGGCCTCGAAGATGTTGTTCGTTCCCGTGATGTTGACGTCGATCGCGGCCCGCGGAATCTCGCGCGCCGTCGTCGTCAGCAGCGCCGCGAGGTGGACGATTCGAGTGGTCCCGGTCTCGCGAACCGTTCGAACGACGTCGGTCGGATCGGTGACGTCACCGCGAACGACCTGTACTTCGTCGGTGATGTCGAGCTTATCGAGAACGCGCGTATCCGTCGAGAGATCGTACGCGACCACATCGTGACCGTGTTCGATCAGGTCGGCGGCGACGAACGAACCGATGAAGCCGGTTCCGCCGGTTACGAGTACGGTTTCGTCAGACATTCGTTCGAATAGATCCTCTCTAACGTAAAAAGTGTATTCAGATCAGTTCGATTTGCCAGCCAGCCAGTCGCCGGCTTCGCGGGCCTACTCGTGAAGCCCGCCGACCTGGTCGTAGAACGACGACGAGAGCTGCGCCGCCATGTCCTCGGTTCGATCGATACGGACGTCGATCACCGTCGGGCGGTTGCGTCGCTGCTTGGCCTCGACGAGCGTCGCCGCGAAGTCGTCGGGTTCGGTAACGCGCTCGCCGACGGCGCCGAACGCTTCGGCGACGCGGACGAAGTCCGTATCGTGGAATTCGACGCCGGCGATGTCGCCGTCTTCGTCTTGCATCTGTCGGACCATGCCGAGACTGGTGTCGTTCAAGATGACGAACGTGGGTGCGACGCCGTACTCGACGGCCGTCTCGACGGAATTCATCGTCATCGAGAAGCCGCCGTCGCCCGCGACGGAGATGACGTCGCGGTCGGTCGCGATCGCGGCACTCACGGCCGCCGGTAGGGCCCACCCCATCCCGCCGACGCCGCCGCTCCCGAAGTAAGTTCGGACGGCCGGCGTCTGAAGGTAGTTGAGCAACCAGAATCGGTTGTTCCCCGAATCGGCCGTGACGATCGTCCCGGCGTCGACGATGGCTTCGATCTCCTTGACGGCACGCTGGGGCTTGATCGGCGAATCGTCCGATTCGCACGCGGAGACGGAAAAGTCCGAACGCGCTTCGGCGGCGCGTTGGCGTGCCGCGTCCGGGTCGCCACCGCAATCCGAACCGGCGCGATCGGCCAGACCGGCGAGCGCGTGCGTCGCGTCTCCGATCAGTCCCACGTCAGCGGGGTAGACCCAGCCGGCGTTTCGCGTATCGATATCGGCGTGGATGATCGTCTGTTCGTCCGGCCGGACGAATCCGGGCGCCTGCCAATTCGTGTCCATCGGATTGAGTCGACAGCCGACGACGCAGAGGACGTCGGCGTCGCTGACGAGTTGATTCGCGCCCTCGTGGCTAAAGGAACCGATGACGCCGCCGGCGAGTTCGTGCGTTTCGGCGATCGTCGATTTGCCGAGATAGGACGTGACGACGGCGGCGTCGTAGGCCATCGCGGCGGCTTCGAGTTCGTCGTACGCCTGTGCGGCGTGGACCCCGTTACCCGCGATGATGACCGGTCGATCGGCGTCGGAGAGGGCGTTCGCGGCCTCGTCGAGGTCGTTCGCCGCCGGCGCTCCCTTCCACGTCCGAACCTGGTCGTTCGCGTTCCACACCGGCGGTGTCGGATCCTCGGGCATCTCCTCGTGAACGACGTCTCCGTCTAAGATCACGGCCGTCGGCCCTGGTCGGCCGGAGACGGCGTGTTTGAACGCCAGCTGAAGGCTGCGGACGGTCTCGGTCGGAGAGCGTGGGAACCAGTGTTCTTTCGTGATCGAATCCAGGATGTTCGGGAGATCGAGCCCGCCGTAGTCTCCACGCGACTGCTGGTACGGCGCGAGCGTCGAGTACTCGCCCCGCTCGGAGGCCTCGGTGATCGCCACCATGGGTGAAGAGGCGAGTCGTCCCTCCATTTGCCCGATCGCGCCGAGACTCCCGACCCACGGTCCCTGTCCAGCGAGCACGCCCGGTCGCTGGGTGAGCCGGCCGTACATCTCGGCCATGACGCTCGCTTCGCGCTCGTCGCGCGGTCTGATCAGTCGGACCGACGAGTCGGGCAGTTCGTCGAGCACCTCGATGACGCGACCGCCCGGGTAGCCAAAGACGAACTCGACGTCGAGTGCTTCCAGCGTCTCGACGATCGCCTCCGTGGTGTCGGTCATCGTCGAATCACCCGTCGGGAGGAATCGTCGGGAACGCCGGCTCGTCTCACTCCGATCAGCACCGTCGGTCGGTCCCCGCGTGTATGCATACCCCAATATGGTTCACACGGGACCTTTGCTCTATTGATAACGGACGAAATCGTCGCGAGAGTAACGGTCGATCACACCGGCCGTGACCTCGATTGGCGGCCGTTCGGGCGACGAGCGCAGGTAGAACGGTAGGCTTTTTTGCCGATCCGGCGAGCGATACGAATGACGATGACCTTCTACGAACGCGACTACATGGAAGGAACCCTCGGCACGCAAGCCGTCGACTGGGAGGGACGGATCGATACCCGGCGGCTTCGGACCGAACGGAAACAGCGCGCGTTAGAACGACTCCAGGAGACCGAACTCGGAGCGATGCTTCTGGTCTCGGATCCGAACATTCGATACGTCACGGGGCTCGCGATGACTGGCGGCAGCGGCGCCGACCACTACACCTTGCTGACCGAAGGCGGCGACGTCGTCCACTGGGACACCGCCGACCACGCTAGCAACCAGCGAGCGAACTGCCCGTGGCTCACGGACGTCAGATACGCCTGTCCCGGCCTCGGAAACGTACCACGAGCGTCCGGGAGCGATTCAGCACGTCGGTTCCTCATCACGAAGATGGTCGAGACGGTGACGACGGCGATGGCCGAGTACGGCGTCGCCAACGAGACGCTCGGACTCGACGTCGGCAACGCCGGCCTCGTTTCGGGCTTCCAAGACGCCGGCGTCGAGGTCGACGTCGAGACCGCAAACCGGGTGATGGAAGACGCACGAAAGGTAAAGACCGAAGACGAAATCGAGTGTCTTCGTATGGTAGCCGCCATCTGCGAGGCCGGCTTCCAGCGCATCACGGAGACGGCCAGACCGGGCATGCGCGAGACGGAGGTCTGGGGCGAGGCCGTCAGCGAACTCTGGCGACACGGCGCGTTCGTCGGCGGAGGTTACCTCACCTCCGGGCCGAACACCTGGCCGAAACACCAGGCGAACACCACCGACCGGATGATCCGCCCCGGCGATCTCGTCTACGCCGACATGTACAACATCGGCTACCTCGGCTACCGCTCGTGTTACTACCGAACGTTCTCCATGGGCGAGCCGACCGACGCGCAACGAGACGCCTACGAGATCGCTCGCGAGAATCTCTACGACGTCCTAGAGCGGATCGAACCCGGCGCCACGACCGACGAGATTGCGCAGGGATTCCCGGACATGGACGGCGAGCACGCGGACTTCTACGAGGCGGACGAACACTGGCAGATGACGACCAACCACTGGGCTCACGGACTCGGCCTCCAGCTGTACGAGGTTCCGCTCATCTGGCGCGGACTCTCACCCGACCACCCGATCGAGATCGAGGAAGGAATGACGATGGCCGTCGAGACCCAGGAGCCGGCCGATCGACAGGGCGTCCGCATCGAGGAGATGGTCGTCGTTCGCGAAAATGGCGTCGAGATCCTGAGCCAGTGGCCGATCGACGAGATCACGACGATCGAGTACTGACGAGGCAAGTGGCACCGTTCTGTTCGACGGACGGTTCGTGATCGCTGACCGAAGTCGGGAGATGTATACTCTCGGCTGCGAACGTTCGAGTATGCAGCTCGGGACCGGCCTCTTCACCGCACAGCGCAGACCTGACGACGATCGATCGTCGAGTGAGATCTACGACGAAATTCTCGCGCTCACCGAGACCGTTGAGGACGTCGGCCTCGACAGCGCGTGGGTTTCAGAACACCACTTCGCAGAAGACGAGTACCTCTCCGGAACCCTGCCGGCACTCGCCGCGATGGCAGCCGTGACCGACGAGATCGAGATCGGCTCGTGCGTCGCGCTCGGGCCGCTCTACGATCCGATTCACCTCGCAGAAGACGCGGCCACCGTCGACTTGCTCTCGGCCGGCCGGACGACGCTCGGTCTGGCGATCGGCTCGAACCCGACCGAGTTCGACGTCTTCGGCGTCCCGCGCGAGGAGCGAGCCGAGCGGCTCGCAGATCTCGTCTCGTTTCTCGACGCCGCCTGGAGCGACGGCGACCTCGCGTATGACTCGAGGTTTCACGATGTCCCGACGGACGTCTCGATCACCCCGAAGCCCGCGAACGGGTCGATGCCGGTAATGCTCGGCGGCGGGGCCAAACCCGCCGTCCGACGCGCCGCTCGAACGGCTCAGGGCTGGTGTGCGCCGTCGTCGCTCTCGATCGACGGCGTGAAAAAGCGCGTCGAAGACATTCGAGCCGTCCGGGAGCGAGAAGAGATAGACGGCGACTTTACGATCTACGTCCTCCAGCACGGCTGGGTGGGCGACTCGCGCGAAGACGCCTGGGAGCGAATGCGAGACGGCTACCTCTTCATCCAGCGTCGCTACGCAGAGATATTCTCGGGCGAACCCGTCGACGAGCTGTCGGCCGAACGCAAAGCGGAACTGAAAGAACAGGCTATCTTCGGGACGCCAGAGCAGGTAACCGAGGAGTTACAGGCCTACCGCGACGCGCTCGGTGACGATATCCACTTCATTTTCAGAACCTACCATCCCGGGACGCCGACTGAAGAGATGACCGACTGCGTCACCCGCCTCGGCGAGGAAGTCGCGCCGAACCTCCGATAGAAACCGATAGGTCGATTGCACGACGATCACGACGTCCGATGGAATACCGACGACTCGACGCGGACGATATCGACGCGTTAGTTGACGAGCTTTGGCTGACGTTCTCCATGGAGATGGCCGAACTGGATTCGTACAACGAACTCGGAGACGACGTTCGCGACCACGCGATCGAGTATCGGCAGGCGAACCTCGACGATCCCGACACAGCGACGTTCGTCGCTGAACGGGACGACGACCTAATCGGGTATACGGTTGTCACGTACAGCGAATCTCCGCCGGTGTTCGCGCGCGGTCCGTCGGCGAACATCGAGGAGGTATACGTTTCGCCTACACATCGCGGTGAGGGCATCGCGAACGCGCTGATGGATCGAGCCGAGTCCTGGGCCCAAGCGCGCGAGTGTTCGTACGTCCAGCTATCGGTCAACGAACGGAACGAGACCGCCCGAGCCGTTTACCGATCTCGCGGTTACGGCGTGCGTCGATTCAAAATGGACAAGCGCCTCGATTCGTAATCACCTTGCGCGACGATGGCGTCACGTCGAGTCCATCAGAATCGATTCGAGCACTTTTCGCTCGGCCGTCCGCAGGTGTTGATGAAACGTCGGCGCGGCGATTCCGAGTGAATCGGCGACTGACTCGCCGGAGATCGGACGAGGCCACTCGAAGAAGCCGGCGTGAAACGCCGTTTCGAGCGCGTCGCGTTGTTTGTCCGTCAGCGTTTCGGAGAGATAGCTGTCGAGCTGACACGACGTCGGCCGCGCTCTGGTTCGCTGTTTACGAGTACAGAGTTCGAGTGACGGATACGTTTCTCGCAGCGTTTCGACGAACGTCCTCACGTCGACGTGGGGTGAAATCTGGACGGTCAACCGTAACTCGCCGTTTGTCAGTTCGGCGCGTTCGACGGAGCCCCCGTGAGACGCAACGAGGGAGAACACCGTTGGTTCCGAGAGCGACCCTTCGAACCGGGTCGTTTCGCCCGTCGACAACACGGACACGTCGTTCCAATTAGACAGTCTGGATGGAAGCGCTTCGAGGGCTTCGATATCGTCCGCGTCGGTCCGACCGTAGACGACGTGTTCGTCCTCGGTGACGGTGACGACGTGATCGAGTTCGATCGCATCCTCTACTCCCGACGAATCGATGCAGTTGCCCCACATATCAGGTATTCTAAAATCGATTTCGACGACTTCGTCGCTCAGTAACGCCCGCTTTCGCTCCGTCGCGGCGATCGCGTGGCCGATGATTTCACCGATCTGAGCGATAGCCGGACGTTCGTCATCGGTGAACGCCTCCGATCGATCCGCGTACACGGTGAGAACACCGTACGTGGTATCTTCGAAATGAATCGGTATCGCCGCGGCGGACTCGATTGAGCTGGATTCGTCGCGATCGAACCACGGTTCCGATAACTCGGACCCACGGACGTCCTGTGTGACCTGAATCGTGCCCCGTCGGATGGCGAGGTCCGTCGGGCCGGCACCGCGGTCGGTGCAAAGGGCAATCGCGCTAGATACCGAATCGATGAGACCGTCGGCGTCGGCGCCCGTTCTCAGTTCGATCGAACGGGATTCGACGTCCAACCCGCCGATCCAGGCGCAGGTGTACGAATCGAGTTCCGCGAGCCGTTCGACGACCGTTTCTTCGATCTCCTCACGCGTCGACTGTGCGAGAATAGCGTCGGTCACGTTGCGGATTACTTCGTTCAGGTTGTTCAACGCGAGAAGTTGCGCACGTTGCCGGAGTAACGAGCGTTCGTCTGCGTGGCGGTTGATTGCGGAGGCGAGAATGTTCGCAACGGATTTGACGAAGTGGACGTCGTTCGACTCGAGCGATGTCGAGGTCGTATCGCAGACGGTCAATACACCCCAGGGTTCCTCGACGGGACCGACCACGACGCTAATCGCGCTCTCGACACCGTGTGATCGCAGCAGCTCTGAGGTCGAGAAACGCGATTCGGACGAGAGCGACTCGGCGAGTATCGATCCCTTCGTCTGTAGTGTATACCCTGCCTGGGACTGTTCACCAGCGCCACTGACCGATGCGTTGCCGACGAGACCGTCGTCCCAGCCGACGCCCGAACGCATGGTGAGGCGGTCTCCACTTTCGTCTAGTTCGAGCAGTGCACAGCACTCGAAATCGATCGTTTCCGCCGCCACACGCGCCGCTCGAGTCATCAATTCGTCAAGATCACGATGATCGAGTGCTCGTTGGCCGAGTTCCGTGATCACCTCCTGTTGGCGCACACGCGTTTCGAGTTTTCGCTCGCGGGCGACTCGATCTCGAACGTCTCGAACGACGCCTACCTTGACAAGCGACTGCGCGTCGGTCGATCCCGCACTCGAGGTGTCCATCTGCATCGACGTGAATCGACTTTCCGCGCGCAACCGCGTCCCATCCGCTCGAAGGATGTCCGCCTCGATCGACGCGCTGTCGCCACTCTCGCTGCGAGCCAGTTCGTCGAGCCGCTCTGCGGACTCTCGCGAGACGTCATCTCCGACGACGAGCGAGCAGTGAGAGCCCAGTAGCGTCTCTCGATCGTAGCCGGTCATTTCGACGTAGGCGTCGTTCATCTTCGTGAACCGATACTCATCGTTGAGGACGTAGATCCCATCGTCGATCGTCGAAAGGATCGTCTCGTAGAGGGCGAGATCCGACGATCGATCCCCGCTCTGTTCATCCGTCGACACCCACCACACGCGAGCGCTGGCACCGACCTTCTTCGTTTCGACGTAGCCGAGGTCGGCCAACTGATCCAGCCGTTCGTACGTCGCTCGTCGGCCGAGTGCGAGGTGGTCGGCTACCTCGGTCGTGCTCATCGGCTCGCCGACTCGGACGAGGACATCGATCGTCTCGTGGAGGGAACTGGTCAATAAATTCTGCATTATTAGATAATCCAATTATCCGATCAAATATTAACCCACCGCCGACACTGCCAATAGCTGGACGATCCAGTTTTATTCGTTCGATCGTATCCTGCGTTCGCCGGATACCTGACGAATCGGCCAGTGTAGCTGACCGGCCTCGGCCGACTCTGTGCGAGCGGTCTATCCCAGGTACGTGGGTTGCCAGTACTCGCGATTACGGTTTTACGCGGGAGATTTCACGTTCACCCGGTCTTGTACACACCGCGTGCGTCGGCGATCAGCGTCTCGTCGTCAGCCGCGAACACGTCCACGTTGACGACGCCGACGTCACCGCCCACGCGAACCACGTCGGCAACCGCGTAGAGGTCGCCGGTTCCAGCACTCAGGTAGTCGATGCGCATGTCGATCGTCGGAACGGGTTGATCGACTTCCGAGACGAGCGCCGCGCCGCCGACGGTATCTGCGAGCGTGAACGTGACGCCACCGTGTGCCATCAGTCGCTCTTCGTTCCAGGACAGTTCTTCGGTCATCTCGAGGCGACCTTCAGCGTGGCCGTCGGCACACTCCGTCACTTCGATTCCCAACAACGAGGCGAATGGCATCCCCTCGAAAAACGCTTCTACGTCCATGTCTGGTGAATAACGAGCGGTAATCTTAAAACCATCCACCTCGGCGAACGTCACCGTGCCAGAGGCGTCTACCGCATCCGTCTATCGGTCGGCCGCACAACGGACACGAACTGGATGTGACGTCCGGTATTCGTGTCGCAGTTCGACGTTATTCGAACTTTTCGAAGGGCTGTTGACACTCGTTGCAAAAGTGCATCGACCGACACAGCGACGGTCCTTTCGGGTGCTCGCGCTCCGTGTTCGTCGAACCGCAGTACGGGCACGTCGCACCGACCGTGTCCCCGCTCGTCGTCGTGCTCGGATCGTTGCCAGACATGATCACACGCTCAACCCGAAGTCTCGCAGGTCCTCCTTGCCCGGTTCGGTCACCATTTCGACCGACCACTCGGGACTCCAGACCAGGCGGAGGTCCACCGAGTCCACACCCTCGACCGCACCGACGGCCGACCGAACGTCGTTCTGGAGCATATCCCGTGCCGGACAGCCGCTATACGTCAGCGTCATGTCGACGGCAACCTCGCCGTCGTCGACGGAGACGCCGTAAATGAGCCCGAGATCGACGATACTAACCGGCATCTCGGGGTCTTCGACGCTGTACAGGGCGTCCCAGACATCGGCTTCGAGACCGGTCGCGTCCGCTCCGGTCGCGGGGAGATCGTCGATCGCCGTTCCCTCGCGGTACTCCGTGTACGCACAGGGGCTCGGGTCTGAATCGGTGGGTTCGTCAGGTGTCATTTGGTTCGATCAATGTGGTGTTTCGTCGCTCAGAACTCGGGTTTGTCCATAATCACGGTCGCCTCCTCACGACCGAGTTCGCGGTAGGTATGGGTGAAGTCGTCGTAGAGGTCGTCCCAGTCGCCGGTGTGTTCTCCGCTTCGTCCCGTCGCGTCCGGGAGCAACTCGTCGGTGATCTCGCCGTCGGCCGGAACTGGCGTTCGCAGACCGTGCGATTCGAGCGTGGGTACGACGCGGTCGAGCCACCGCTCGGCGATGGTCGAAAGCGACTCCGCACGGTATCCTTCCTCGACGATCGTCTCTTCGACCGTCGCGGCGTCGGGGAGATCGTCCTCGGTGGCGAACGGTTCTCCGTCGTCTCCGTCCGCGCCGAACGGAACGGGTTCGGTCGGGACGAAAAGCGCCAGCGCGTGCGGAAAGAGTCGATCAACAGCCGACTGGAGCGCCTCGGTCCCGTCGCCATCGTCGGCGAGTCGTTCGAGCCAATTTTCGGCGTGTTCGACGTGGTAGCGCTCCTCGCGTTGAATCTTGCCGATTCGGTCCGTGATCCCCGGGTAGCTCGAGGCCTCCAGCGACGCGAGTCGAAGGTGCTCTGCGACGTCGAAGAGGTACGAACGGACGATCGCGTCCGCCCAGTCTCCCTGGTCGAAGGCCAGTTCGGTGAGCGTCGCGTGCCGGAAGGTCGCCGGGTCTCGCTCCCAGAGCAGATCGGTTTCGTCGTAGCCGAGGTCGATCAGCAGGTCGTACCAGAGGCGGGCGTGGCCGAGTTCGTCCTGTGCGATATTCGCGAGTGCGAGGTCGGATTCTAACGACGGGGCGTAGACCTGCCACTCGATGTACCGTTCGGCGAGGACGAACTCGTCGTCTGCGATCGCTCGCAACTCGGTTTCGAGGGCGAGGCGTTGATCCGGCGTGAGATCGGTCCGAGCGCTCGACATCAGTCGTCACCTCGCTGTCGTTCGGCTTGGGCCTGTTCGCGCTCGGAGTCGATGACCTCCTTTGCGTGTTCGGTACTCTGCGTGTACGCCGTAGCCCACCGGTAGGATTTGTCCGTCGTCCCGCCGAACTCGACTTCGTCGGCGTCGATCTCGCCGACCTCGTCCTGTGGAACGACCCAGATGCTGTTGGTCGGCTTTCGCCGACCGTGCTGGATCGCTGCGAATTGCCTCGCCATCTCCCTGTCCGGGGCGTGTACGTTACCGCAGTGGGTGTGATAGTCACCCGGCTTGTCCTGTCGGAACACTTCCCAAATCATGGTCAGTCAGCCGCCGGGGCGGCGTGGCTCCCGGGCAGGTTGCTGTCGTCTTCGATGGTTTCACGCACCCACTCGACCGCCTCCTGGGCGGCCTTGCGCGCGTTGATCTGGCCGAGACCGGGCTCGTATTCGTTCTTCGCCACCGTGAAGAACTCGTCCCAGTCCAGATCGTCCTCGTTGACTTCGTACGTCCCGTCGTCGAGCTTCTCGATGCGTGGATACTCTGGAATCTCGAGTCCGTACGCTTTGGCCTTCGGTACGTAGGCGTCGAGGAAGGCGTTTCGAAGTTCGTCGTTCGTCTTCTGTTTGAGACCGACCTCGGCAGCGAAGTCGTGGTGGGTCGATTTGTCGTCGGTCGGGCCGAAGAACTGGATGATGCGCGGCCACCACTCGTCGAACGCGTCCTGTAGCATCTGCTGCTCCTTGCGCGACCCGGTCGCCATGCGCGCCATGATGTCCTCGCCGTGTTTGACGTGGAATCCTTCTTCGAAACAAACCTTGTCCATCGCGTGCGCGTAGGGCTCCCAGCTCGAGGATTTCAGCGTCGCCTGTCGGCGCATCGCCGCGCCGTCGACGAAGAACGCGATCATCGGCACTTCCGCCCAGGACTTCATCGGATAGTGAAAGCAGTTCAGGAACTTTCCTTCTCCTTCGGCGAGTTCGTCTAGCATCTCTTCGCGCGTCTTGATGCCGAGCGATTCGGCGGCCCGGTAGAGCAACTGACCGTGACCGATCTCGTCCTGGACCTTCGCCGAGAACGCGAGTTTTCGATCGATCGACGGCGCTTGCCGGATGAACGGCTTTTCCAGATATGCGCCCATTATCTCGCTGTTGGCGTGAAACTGGATCATGCGGGTCGCCGCTTTCCGGTACTCTTCGGGCATATCGTCGGCGGGCGAAAACGCCCGCGGTGCGGCCCGTTCTTTGACGGTTTCGACGTCCATGACTGGGTGAAACTAGCGCGTCGAGACCGTAAGAAGTTCCCCCGGCTATATAGGGGTTTTATATGCTATCTGAGCGATCGGCCCCCCGACGTGTCAGTTCCCATACGGACACGCAGAACCGCTCGGTTACTCGAACCGCTCACTCGTCGGAGTTAGTAAGGGTAAGGTGTTCGATAAGCGATTCGTGTAACGGACCGTTCGAACCGAGAAGGGGTGTCCGACCGTTGCGTTCGAGGGTAAAGGAGTACGGATCACCCGTTGCGTCGGTGAGCTTCGCCCCCGCCTCCGACGCGATGACGATACCGGCCGCAACGTCCCACGGGTAGGTGTCGTACTCCCAGATGGCGTCGGCGCTTCCGCTCGCGAGATAACAGAGGTTGAGCGCCGCACAGCCGAGCCGTCTGACCCCGCGCGTCTTCTGATAGAAGTTCGTGAGAAACGAGCCGTCGGGGTCGTAGCCCGAGAGCAACATGCTCTCGTCCAGGCGGGTTCGATCGGTGGTTCCGAGCGGCGTTCCGTTCGAGAAGGCGCCGTCTCCTTCGATCGCGCTGAACGTCTCTCCCGTCTCGGGGACGTGTACGACGCCCATGACCGGCGTCGAATTTCGGACGAGTGCGATCGAAACGGCGTAGTTGGGGTTGCCATGTGCGAAATTTCCGGTCCCATCGAGCGGATCGATGACCCACGTGTATCGCTCGTTCTGTGACGCCCCATCCGCAGCGTCACCTTCGTCGGTCGACGCCGACGCGCTCGGTTCGTCGGGCCGGCCGGGTCGACGATCGCTCTCTTCGGAGACGATTGCATGAGTGGGAAATTCGTTGGCGATGACGGTCGTGATAATTCGATCCGCCTGATGGTCGGCCTCCGTGACGAGGTCGGACTTGTCGGATTTGTACGTGACGTCCTCGACGCGACCGTGGAGTTCCTGGAGGGGTTCGGCCGCGCTGTGTGCCGCTTCGATGGCGATCGTGCGGGCCCGTTCGACCATCGACACCGGCCGCGCAGGACGGCGGGCACTGACGCCGGTGCCCGGCGGTGGGTCCGCATCGTCCGCTCTGATCGACCAGCCGAGTTTCTTCGTGATCGCCGTAAAGAAGCCGTATCCGTAGGAGGTCCGAACGATGTGAGCCCGAGTCTCAGCCCCCGTCACGCGGACGTCCTCCCCGGCGTCTAAAACCGTATGAACTCGCCCACCATCGACCGTTAGATTCGTCGGACCGCTCGGTCTGACACAGATATCGCATCCGGGTGCACAGACGATCGGCCGAACGCTGAGCGAATGAGTCTGCAGCGGAATCAACTGGAGCGCATAATTGTTCGTCGGATAGTGAAGCGGCCCGTTCGCGGACAGCGAAACGCCCGTCGAACCAGTTGGCGTCGAGACGGCCAGTCCCGTTCCCTCGAATTCCCCGACGTACTCGTCTTCGATGGTTACGTCGAGCGTCGTCACCTTCCGCCCGATAGGACTCTCGGGGGGAACGTGTTCGATCATGACGTCGTTGATCCCCGTCGTCTCGATTCCCGGTGCATCGATGGCGAGCTGTTGTCTACTATCGACGATGGCTCGTCCCTGGATCGCCTCGTCGAGCGCAGCCTCCATGTCGTCCGGGTCGACCCGAGCGAGGAACGAAAGCGTTCCGAGGTCGATTCCCAGGAGGGCTACGTTTCGCGGCGCGAACGTCTTGATACCTTCCAGATACGTTCCGTCACCGCCGAGCGTGACGCCGAGGGTCGCTCTGTTCTCGTCGTAAACGTCTTCGATATCCTCGCCGACGTCCACGGTGGAGAGTCCGAGCCCCCGATCCGTACACCACGCCTCGAGTTGTGCGAGCGCGCCGTCGCTGTCGGGACTGACGATCGCAATCACTTCGTCGGTCGTCGCCAGCCTGCGTCCCTGCATATCTCGTCTGGGAGGTGGGTAGAAGCGGATAAATTACTGTCGCCCGACGCTCTCCGACGCGAGTGTCACCAGCGCTGAGAAAGCAACGACTCGCCGATCGGTCTGTCGTGAGCGTGGACATCGTTCGCCGCAGGTCCGTTATACAGGAAACGCGGGCCACGCGCTGATCGCTCGACGATCGAAACGATCAACTACTGAATGAGGGGAAAACGACGGATTCGGGCGGAGGGACGAACGCCGAGCGACCGCTGTCCGTTCTCGTCGTGGAAGATAACCGAGGCGACGTTCGCCTCATAACCGAAGGGCTAACCGCGAGCAACGTCGAGTCGTCGCTCACCACCGTCACCGACGGCGAAGCCGCGCTGGAACACCTCACTAGAGCGAGCAAGAGCGACGGAACGGCGCTGCCCGGTCTCGTGTTCCTCGATATCAACGTACCGAAGCGGACCGGCTTGGACGTCCTCGGGCGACTCTCGGCGGACGATACGTTAGCCTCGATATCGGCGGTCGTTCTCTCGAGATCGAACGCCACGAATCACATCGACGAGACCGAACGGCTCGGTGCCGACGGCTACTTCGTAAAGCCGGTCGATCCCGAGGGGTTTATCGAACTGATCGATCGAATCGTCGTCTCGGTCGTCGAATCCGGAACCGCACCGCCGGGAGAACACGCTACGAACGAGACGTACTGACCGACCGATCACCGATCGACCCTCGTCGAAACACGCAATCGCGCTACGATCAGAAGCGGGTTGAATCATCGTGTCTCGCCGTTCGCGAAACGATCGTCGACCGGCCAACGATTAGTCGCGTGAGACATTGCGGGAATCGAGCCGTCGTTTCAGCGCATAGCCGGCTCCAGCGATGCCAGTCACCGCCGCCGCTGGTCCGAAGCCGGGCATTCCGTCGTCGGACCCGTCGGTCGAGTCCGAGCGAGTCTCGATCGGTACGTACTCGTCGTGGACTGAATTCGTCGACCATCGATTCGTGTGGCCGAGAACCCCCTGAGTAATCCGCGAATCGCCGCTCGAACCCGGCACGCCGGCGTGTACGGCGTAGACAGTGGAATCCTGGCTCCCGACGTACACGATCCCATCCACAACCGTCGGCGACGACGTGATCGACCGAGTCGTCTCGAACCGCCACACCTCGCTCCCGTCTCGCGTGTCGACTGCGTAGAGGGAGCCGTCGTTGCTCCCGACGAACACGGTCTGTCCGACGACCGTCGGCGAGGATTCGACCGCATCACCGGTCTGGAACCGCCACTCGCGCGAGCCGTTGGCGGTATCGATCGCGTAAAGCGAGCCGTCGTCGCTCCCGACGTACGCGACGTCGTCAGCGACGGTCGGCGTCGACCGGATCGGGCCGTCGGTTTCGTACTCCCAGGTGTCCGTGCCCGACGTCGAGTCGATCGCATATAACCGGCTATCGTGGCTTCCAACGTAGACCGTTCCGTCCACGACGGTCGGCGATCCGGTCACCGAATCGCCCGTTTGAAACTGCCAGCGATCGGTCCCCTCGTGAGCGTCGATGGCGTAGACGGTATTGTCGTCGCAACCGACGTAGACAACCCCATCGACGACGGCCGGCGAGGAGTCGACCGCTCCGTCGGTTTCGAAACGCCACAACCGTTCGCCGCTGGTCCGATCGACCGCGTATATGCCGAGGTCACGACCGACGTACTCGCCGCCGTCCGGCACGACGGCACCCGTGCCGAAGAACACGGCGTTTTTCGCAACCGTCGGCGACGAGAGTTCGTACCGGTCGGGTTCGAAGAACCATTCGTCGTCACCGGTTGATGAATCGATCGCGTAGATGCGGCCGATCCTGAATCCCGCGTAAACGGTTCCATCGATCACCTGTGGCGACGATTTCGCTTGGCCGTGAGCCGGTGTGAAAAACCACTCTCGGTCCCCATCTGTTGCGTCGAACGCGTACAGCATAAAATCGTCACTCCCGACGTAGACGGTTCCGTCGACGACCGTCGGTGACGAGGTGATCGGCCCGGTGACAGAATGGTGCCAACGTTCCGTACCGGGTTCCCCTCGATTGGTCGTCGCCGCCGCCGAACCCATCGCGACTCCCCCGATAGCCGCTCCGGTCAGTTTCAACACGTGACGTCGACCCCGCAGTCGGTCGGTCATCGGCCCACCCACGCGGCGATGATCGGTCGGTACATCGAACTCGTTTTAGCTCGACCGCACCATGCTTGTGTTTCCCACCCACACATACGTGAGAATATGAATTACAATCTATAAATATCTTGTAGTCGTTCTGCCGTCGAATCAGTGTTGAATCGGCGCGGATTGAACCGGTTTCGAGCGGGAGAGACGAATGTCCCCAGAAGAATTTGACACCGGGGTGAAAACCGACAGTTCAGTATCAGCAAGGAACGTGTTACGCCGTACTCGAATCGACACCGTTGATCCGAACGAAGCCGTAGTCACAATCAGGACAGTGCCATTTTACCTTCTCGCCGAGGTGTACCTGCGTGCTCGCCGCGCGATAGAACACCTTTTCGTCGCCACAATCGGGACAATCGTGTTCGAGTTCGAGGCCCATAGCTGAAATGCTGGATGCGGGTGAAATTGAGTGTGTTGGTTTACTGATCTCGCTCGAAGCGGCGTGCGCCGGCTACACCTCGCCTCTGGCATCGAGGAGCGTCCACACCGAAAGTAACAATCCAAGCGCGATGATTCCCAGCGTAACGTATCCAATCGCCTTGGGAAGCCACACTTCCCTGTTCGCGATGAGAACTCCCGACCAGGCGACGAGGGCCCCTCCGAGAAGACTGACGACGACTACCATCGCCAGGAGTTTCGATCTAACCATCGCGAGCGGTACGGAGTCTCCGTCAAAAGGGACCGTGCTTGGAGTCGCAAGGTCGATGGTTGTGTATGATGTTCGAGGGTCAGACGAATCGACACGCGGTTCGTTCACACAAACCGGCGTCAGTTGGTCCGAATCGATCCAATTGCTACGGCAAACCACCCTGACACAGACTATCGACGCGAATATCGTAGTGGACGAACTTATAGTGGATCGACGTGCATTTTCGACTATGTCGATTTACACCGGCCGTGGCGACGACGGCGAGACGGATCTCCGCGATATGTCCCGCGTGTCGAAGGCGAGCGAGCGGATCGAATCGTACGGCACCGTCGACGAACTCAACGCGCTCATCGGGACCATCCGACCGACCGACCACGACGACGTCGACGAGAAGCTGGCGACGGTACAGAACCACCTCCACGTGATCCAGGCGGACTTCGCGAATCCGACCCCCGAGGCGGACGACCCGCAAATCGAGGCCGACCACGTGCGAACGCTCGAAGGGTGGATCGACGGCTACGACGACGAACTCGAACCCCTGACGTCGTTTATCCTGCCGACGGGGGCCGAACACGGCGCGGCGATCCACCACGCGCGAGCCGTCTGCCGACGCGCAGAACGCAGAGCGGTCGCGTTAGGGTCCGTCGAGGACTCCGTCAACGAACAGGCGATCCAGTACCTGAATCGCCTCTCCGACGTGCTGTTTACCCTCGCCCGCGTCCTCAACCAGCGCGAGGGCGCCGTCGAGGAAGCACCGTCGTATTAGGTTCGCATTCGAACGGAACGTATAAGAGCGACCGTTGGGTAATTTCTCCCACCGGGTTGGTGATCTAGTCCGGTTATGATACCTCCTTCACACGGAGGAAGTCGGCAGTTCAAATCTGCCCCAACCCATTTTCCCGACGCATCAACGACGAGCGAAGCGAGGAGTCCGCGTCGGGGGATTGATTGAACAAAGATTTGAACCCTGGAAGTCGCAGCTCGCACAGCGAGCGAAGCGAGCGAGCAAGAACGTCTTCCTTCGGTTCAAATCTGCCCCAACCCATTTTCGACCCACCGTCGCTGAGGATGTACCCAACACAGCGCTCGTACGGTGAAATTTCACAGCGATGAGCTCGGCCGATTCGACCGGTAGAACGGCCGTCTACGTCTCGATCTGACTCCACACGATACCGAGTCGGTGCTCCGGTGACCGATCACCCAAGCCGACTAGCGGGTCGAATACCGACTCCGTCGGGAGAAAAGATGCGTGCGCCGGATATTCAAATCGCGCACGAGCATACACCTATGGGATCGGCCGAGAATAGCATCGAACGAAGCCATGTCTGATTCGACCCCACAGACGAAGCCGTACGGCGAGTGGGCCTCGCCGATCACGTCGTCACTCGTCGCGACCGCCGGACTCACGTTCGGCCACGTCGACGTGGACGGCGACGGGATATACTGGCTCGAACAGCGACCGGCCGACGATGGCCGCGGGGTGATCGTCCGTCACGACGGCCGAACGTCGTCGGACGTGACACCGCCGGAGATTGACGTCCGGACACTCGTCCACGAGTACGGAGGTGGAGATTTCAGCGTCGATTCCGGCGTCGTCTACTTCAGTCGATTCGACGACCAACAGGTGTATCGCCAGGACGGTGACGACACGATCGCGATCACGCCGGAGCCCGAGCGAAAGCGCGCGACTCGCTACGCCGATTTCGAAGTTGCTCCGGGTGGCGACCGCCTCTACTGCGTCCGTGAGTCACACGACGTGACGGCGACCGACGGCGCTGAAAACGGGGATCGAGGCGGTGAGACCGACGCCGATGACTCGGAACCGGCGAACGAACTCGTCTGTCTGCCGACGGGCGGAGAGAGCCCGCCGAGGGTCGTCGCGAACGGTCACGATTTCTACGCCTCCCCGCGGCTCTCGCCGGACGGGTCGACGCTCGCCTGGCTCACCTGGGACCACCCGAGAATGCCCTGGGATGGGACCAAATTGCACGTCGCGTCCGTCGAACCCGACGGAACGCTACCGGACGAACGCGTCGTCCTCGGTGGTCCGGACGAATCCGTCTTCCAGCCGGCCTGGTCGCCCGATGGCGAACTATTCGCTGTCAGCGATCGAACTGGGTGGTGGAACCTCTACCGGATCCCGATAGATCGGTCGAACCCAGCCAGGTCGGACGCCGTCGATCCGCTCGTCGAGCGCGAAGCGTCCTACGGTGGTCCGCAGTGGCAACTCGGCCTGTCGACGTACGCGTTTCTGGACGACGGTCGGATCTGTGCCATCGTCACCGACGCGGGTCGCCAGCACGTCGAGATCATCGACGGGAACGATCGAACGGTCGCCTCGTTACCGTTCGAAACGTACGCGAATCACGTTCGATCCACCGGTGACGGAATCGTGTTCGTCGCCGGCGGTGCAACCAGACCGACGAGCGTCGTGACGTGGACGCCCGGAGCCGAACCCGAGATCGTTCGCGAGAGTATGGAATTCGACGTGGACAACGCCTACCTCGCAACGCCGGACCACGAGCGGTTCGAAATGCGCGACGGTGAATCCGCCTACGCCTACGTCTATCCGCCGACGAATCCGGACGTCGTCGAGCCGACGGACGATCGCCCGCCTCTAATCGCGTTCGTACACGGTGGACCGACCGGCGCGACCACGCCCACGTTAGACCTCTCCGTACAGTACTTCACCTCTCGCGGCTTCGCCGTCGCGGACGTTAATTACCGCGGTTCGACGGGATACGGTCGAGCGTTTCGCGAGGCGCTGTACGGCGAGTGGGGTCGACACGACGTTACGGACACGATCGACGTCGCTCGTCACCTGGCGAATTCAGGTCGAGCCGATCCGGACCGGCTGGCCGTCCGCGGTGGAAGTGCAGGTGGCTACCTCGTGTTGTCCGCGCTCGCGTTTCACGATGCGTTCGACGCCGGCGTGAGTTACTACGGCGTCGCCGATCTCGAGCGACTCGCCCAACTAACCCACAAATTCGAATCCAGGTATCTCGACCAACTCGTCGGTCCGTATCCCGACGCCGCCGACACCTACAGAGATCGGTCTCCGGTCGAACACGCCGGTAAGGTCGATGCCCCGGTGTTACTCCTGCAGGGCGAGGACGATCCGGTCGTCCCACTGTCACAGGCTGAGGCGATGGTCGAGGCGCTCGAATCGAACGACGTGGCGCACTCCCTTCTCGTCTTCGAGGACGAACGACACGGCTTTCGTCGGGCCGAATCTCGCGAGCGAGCCGTCGAAGCCGAACTCGCGTTCTACGCCGACGCGTTCGGACTGGCAGTGGCGGACGAACGTAACGAATAGTGAACGCTTCGAACGGACCGAACACGGCGACACAGACACCCGGATACACCACCGCCGATCTGATCCGTTCTCAATCGGAGTGGCGAATTGTCAGGCGTCGATCGATGCCCGGACGGAGATTCGATCCGACCCGACGTCGATCCGGTGGGGACGATCGATTCCACCGAGTAAATGTTCGCGAACCTCCGACTCAGATGGGGTGTCATCGTCCCGATAGATCGCCGCGAAGCGTGCGAGCCGATCGACCATCGTCCCCTCCTCCACGGCGAACGCCAGGTTCGAAATAACGCTCTCTATCGAATCGGTGACCGGATCGTCCGACCCTCGTTCGTCCTCGAGCGATCCGTTTCCACCCACGCCTAGAATATCGTCGCCACCGTACTGCCAACGGCCGTACTGCATCTGTGCGTCGCCGGTCGAGTCGAACAGCCACCGGCCGTCATCGGTATCGACGATCCGATCCCGACCGACTCCGGAACGGTCGACGATCGCGTCGACGAGGTCGATCGGATCGTGATCGCTATCGTCGTCGAGGCCGACGACCACGGCGTCTTCCGAAACGGCGAATCCGAGTCCGTGAGTGATTGCATCAGTTCCGCCGAAGATGGTGACGGTTTCGTTCTCGTCGACGCGAGCGAATCCATCCGTCACGTCGCCGCCGAAGGCGTCGACGTCGTAGGTTCCGTGGAAGATGAGCACGCCGTCGGTCCAGGTCATCGTCTGGGTTTCGATTCCGTCGAGGTACGGACCCTCCTGGGGATAGAGCAACTCGGCGAAGGGATACCGGAGGACTCCGTAGTAGGTGTAGGAAGTCACGTACGCACCGTACCGGGGTATCGATACGATCGGTGCGGCGTCCGCGTCGTCCTCGCTAGACTGGTCAGACCGGGACCGTTCGCTCGTCGACTCGTCTCCGTTCAATTCTCCGATCAGTTTCCAGTCGACGTGAGTGAAGAACACCCCGTCTCCGGACGGTTCGTATCGTTCTGTCGGCACCCACTGGTTCGAAGGAGGGATTTCAGCTGTTAGGTCACGATTCTGGGACGCGTGCTGAGTTTGTCGGTCCGCTCCACCCCGACCGATGCTTCCACGCACGGTCAGGCCAGCGCCCACCACGGGAAGACTCGCCCGAACGAATTGCCTACGAAACATAGGCCTCCCGACTACGACCACCCGTATCAAAGGAGTCCACCGATTCCGTACAGGTGACCGCGAGTAGATGGAGGTACCCGGTCCCATCAGCGGTATCGCATCTACCTGAATGTCGCGCTCGTCGTGACGTAAACGAAACAGTAATGCGTGGCATATTCGAACCGTTCGAACGATGACAGACGGACGAGTGTTCGCGATACTTACGACCACGTTGGGGCTTGTGGCGCTGATTCACGCCCTCGCGACCTGGCCGATCGAAGCGACAGTGGCGCTGTTTCTCGGCGGAGCCATCGTCGCGTTCGTCGGCGAATACGTCGTGATTCGGATCGGGTGGCTCGAACATCACGTGGGTCCGTTCCTTCTCGGCGTCCCCCTCTACGTTCTGTTCGGGTGGACTGCCACGGTGTACGTGGCCTTTCGCGTCTCGCTCGTCGTGACGCCTGGCGTCGCTGCGATACTACTAGCCGGGATACTCGCGACGACCTACGACGTTCTCACCGATCACCGGGGCGTCGAAGACGGTCACTGGACGTACACCGACGGGGTTCCGGGACCTCGATTTCGCGAGGTGCCGTGGTGGAACTTCGCGGGGTGGTTCGTGATCAGTACCGGAACGGCCGCGCTCGCCTATCCGTTTTTGTGACCGACGTTACACGGCTGGCCGATCGGATTCAACCGGACCAATCCATCTTCGAATCGGTCGAGCACGTGATGTCTTCTCGTACCTCCGCGTGATCGGCTTGGCGATGAATCGAGTCACTACCCCGATTCGGGGCCACTCGAGCAGCTGTCCCTGGTTCTCTCTGTTTGACGCGCGTGGGAACCGTCTCGAATCTCGACGAGTGCGGGAGGGATTTATGCTCGCGTTCGTGGCCAATCAGAGTGGACTACCATGCCAATCGAAAATCTTGCACGGTCGGACGTCATCACGGCACCTACTGACGAATCGGTCGAAGAGCTCGCCAGTACGATGGACGAACAGAGCGTCGGCAGTATCGTGATAACCGACGGCGACGAACCCGTTGGGATCGTCACCGATCGGGATCTCGCGATGCGCGTACTCGGCGACGGGACGGATCCGGAATCGGCCACCGCTGAAGACGTAATGACCGACGAGCTGACGACGATCGAACGCGGGTCGGGATTCTATCAGGCCGCAGAAATGATGAGCGAGAACGCCGTCCGGCGATTGCCGGTGACCGACGACGGACACCTCGCCGGAATCATCACCGCCGACGATTTTACGGAATTACTCGCGGACGAACAGGCGCAACTGTCGACGATCATCCAAGCCCAACGACCGGAGTACTGAACGCTTCGGCGTGCTCGTCAGCGAAGGATTCTGGCTACGTTTTCCACGGTCGATATCGATTGACGGAGCATCTCTTCTAGATCCAGTAGGACGAATACCGCGTGGACAGACGTCGAAACGGACGTATACAATGTGACGGTTCCGAATTCACTTTCGACGCGACAGAAGCCGCTTTCGACGGGAATCGTGGCCGCACAGTGTGGGGCGAGCTATTCCCAACGTTCGCTGTATCACCGGTGACAGCCCGTGCTGCCAGTGAGACGCAAGACAGGGTATGATCGGCAAATCGGCGGTCGCATCCGCTTGTGTTCGCTCGATCGGTGAGACGAACGGTCGATCGAATCCGTTCGGATTCGCGGCGGTGCCGAGAAGCGTCGGAGATCAGCGGGTGCACACACGAGGCTGGAATGCTACCGTCGCGGACAACCGACCGTCTCGTTCACGATAGCCGAGCAGCGAGATCCGCTTCGGTCAAGATACCGACCGTTTCGCCGGCCTCGGTGATCATTACGGCTTTGTAGTGATCGAGTAAGTTACTGATCTCGTCTACGGTCGCGTCCTTCGAAACCGTCGGAAAGCTCTCTGCCATGTGTTCTGAAACGGGCTGATCCCGTGCATCGGCGTCGAGGTGAACCAGGTCGCTCTGGCTTATCGATCCGACCGGAATGCCGTCTTTGATGACGGCTAGCTGAGAGTACGCTTCAGACTCCATGAGTGCCGCCGCCTCGCTCACGGAATCGTCGGGCGAGACGCTGACGACCGATTCGTTCATCAGATCATCCGCGCGGATGATGTCGCCGGCCGCCTCGTCGAGGGCGTTGACTATCCGTCGGAGCGTCGAGAGACGGGGATCGACGTCACCGCCTTCGATCCGTGCGATCAACGGCTGAGAAACGTCCGCGCGTTCGGCCAGCGTACTCTGGGTCAGTTCGAGTTCCGTCCGACGCTGACGGAGATCTTCTGGCGTCGGTAGTTCCATACCGGTGGATAACCACGGGTTATAGATAGTTGTTTTGGGTGCGCGTAGCGGTGACTGGTTCGAACCGGGCCGACGCGGTCGTCACGAGAAGCGGTAATCAAACGGGCGTATGTCGACGAACAACCGCCACAGAACGGCAGAACGGACGATACCCGTGCCCGAACGGTAATCGAGCGGTTGCTGTGAATGACGGCGATCGATCCGGGCGACGCTCCGTTAGCTATCGTTTCAGTCTTCGTCTTCCTGTTCTTCGAACACGTCGACGACATCGAGCGGGACATCTCGTAGCGCGCCCCCGATCTCGCTCTTTGCGATTCGCTCGGCGTGTTCTTCACTATCGGCGTTGAAAATGTCGATTTCGAGCGCAAGACCGACGAGCGCCGTGTCAGCGGCGATAAATGCCGACTCGAACGGTTCTCCGCATGCCGGACAGCCGGTCGCCCCGACGTCGACTTCGACGTACTCCTTTCCTTTCTCGTTCAGTCGTCTCCCGGCCGTACTCACAGCCACGCCGATGGCGTCGTCGATGCTGTCGACGTCTCGAACGAGCCAGGCGGCTTCCATCACGACGAGATAGTTGCTCATACCCTGACCGTCGGGACGACGAGTGACGTTCTTTGCGGTTTCTCCCGAGCAGCACGTCGTTCGATACCGTGGGGTGGAAGAACAGATCGCGCAGCTGAGTCGAACGGCCAGCCAGATTCCGACGCGGCTACGTTCGCGGACGAGAGGGATACGATGGCCATATGTTACAGGAATTGTCCAGGTACTCCCTCCCCCGGATACCCGTACATCGGGCTGAGTACGGCTTCACTTGTAACAGTTACAACTACGGTTGAATCGGCAGACGGCGACGGGGCGAATCCGTCATGAAGATTCAGGATAGTTCGGTTCGAGCAACAATGCTTATGTACCACCTGCATCTCTGACCCGACCACACCGATGAAACAACGCGTCTACCAAATGACGCTGTTCGCACTGTATCAGTGTAGCATCCTGCTCGGCATCCTCATGCTCCCGGTTGCCCTCGCGACCCGTCAAGTGGGTGTCACCGTTCCGCTACACCGACTGCTGGTCCGCGTCGAATCCGCGTACGAGAACGCACAGTAACCGGGCACGTCTATAGCTTCGACTCATACGAGACTTCCGAACACGTCATACGAGACTCCCACCACGAACAGACGCCTGCACAAGTCCAAACACCGTCACATTTCACCCACCCGTTCGCACGTGACCGCCGGTGTTTTATACCGTCCCGAACGTTAGTCACGGACAATGCGTACGCCTACTGTCGACGACTTCTCGAACACGGTGAACCGTCTCGACGGACACACCGATCCGTACAGTCCGGAACTCGGCTCGCTCCCGAACAACGACGTCAGGGCGGAGGACTTAGACACCGTCAACAAGACGGGTACGACCACCATCGGTATCGCGACCGAAGACGGCGTCGTCATCGCGACCGACATGCGCGCCAGTCTCGGCGGTCGGTTCGTCTCGAACAAAAACGTCCAGAAAGTCGAACAGATCCACCCGACGGGCGCGCTCACGATGGTCGGCAGCGTCGGTGGTGCCCAGTCGTTCATCTCGAGTCTGCGCGCCGAGGTGAACCTCTACGAATCCCGACGCGGAGCGGACATGAGTATCGACGCCCTGGCGACGCTCGCCGGAAACTTCGCCCGTGGCGGTCCGTTCTTCGCGATCCATCCCATCCTCGGCGGCGTCGACGACGATGGAAGCCACGTCTACAGCATCGACCCGGCCGGCGGCGTCATGAAAGACGAGTACACGGTCACCGGTTCGGGGATGCAACTGGCCTACGGTCACTTAGAACAGACCTACGAGGAGGGCCTCTCGAACGACGAAGCGACGACGATCGCCGCCCAGGGGATCAAATCGGCCGCCGAGCGAGATACGGGATCGGGCAACGGCGTCTTCCTCTGTGAGATAACCGAAGACGGCGTCGATATCCACGGTCATCACGACTTCGACGACGTAATCTAGAGAGACTCACCTCGCGGTCGACGGAGCCGTCGTTCCATCACCGACAGTCTCGAACGACGTCAACCGTTCTCCGATCGAGAATATTTCACTACTCCTCCGTCGCGAGCCGTTCGACACCATTGCTGTTCTCGCCGGACGAGATCAATGACTGATCGGACCGGTTTAGAGCCGGGCGTGGGGCGTCTGACGCGTCGACGTCTGGTGCTGGTACGATTCGAGTTCGATCGCGCGGTTCTGTGCGGCTGACTCGTAGATGGCGTCGATTACCCGCTGGACGCAGAGCGCCTCCGCTATCGTGTTCGTCTCGGGCGCGGCCCCGTTAGCGACGCACGATAGAAATTGCTCGTCCTGAACGCGATAGCCGGCCACCGACGAGTCTCCCGAGAGGATGACGTCTTCGTAGTGGTCGATGCCCGCGACGCCAGTGTCCAGTATCCGACAGTCAGAGTCGCCGATCTCGAAGTGTGCGCCGGCCCCTTCGCCGCGGACGTAGAGATCCATCGACGGTTCACGATTCGACGCCCAGGCGGCCTCTAACGAGATCGTCCGACCGCCCTCACACCGTACGAACGCGGTGACGGAATCTTCGACCTCTGAGAGCCCACCATCGGAGACGGAGCCGAACCCGTCGGGGTCGGCGTACGTCTCGCGGTTGCCGAATCCGGTTCGGGTCGTCCCCGAGACCTCGATCACCTCCGGAAACCCCATCGCGTAGAGCGCGAGATCTAGCGCGTGGACGCCGATGTCGATCAGCGCACCACCGCCAGCGAGCGAGGGATCCGTAAACCAGGAACCGGTACCAGGGATGCCACGTCGCCTGACATAGTTCGCCTCGACGTGGCGGACGTCGCCGAAGCGATCGGCCGCTCGTTGTGCATCGAACAGCTGTGCCGAACCGGCGTGGCGATTGTGAAATCCGACCATGCAGGTCGTGTCAGATCGGTGGGCCGCGTCGGCGATTCGCCGCGCGCTGTCCAGCGAGTGAGCGAGGGGCTTTTCGACGAGTACGTGACACCCTTCCTCAAGGGCGGCGATGGTTATCGGTTCGTGGAAGCGATTGGGCGTCGTCACGATAACCGCTTGTACCGCGTCATCGGCGATGAGCTGGTCGTGATGTTCGTAGCAGGCCGCGTCGAACGTCGCACTAAACGCGTTTCTCGCGTCGGCCGAAATGTCCGCCCCCGCAACGACGTTACCCCCGAGCTCTTGCACCGTCGAGGCGTGTAACTGACCCATACCGCCGAGGCCGACGACGCCGACGCCGATCCCGGCGAACTGACTCGACGAACTCACTGGAGATCACCCGCGAATGGACGGGGTTGGCCGACGGAGCGGGAAGTAATCCGAACTTTACCCGTCGAAACTGGGCGGGAGCGGTCGATCATTGGAGACCACAGGGAGAGTAGCAAAATAAATTTTGTGACCCAATAATCGACCATTCATCACGACATTCTCCCCGATTAACTTATTTTCTAGCTTTTTATAGCAATATGTACTTCCGGGTAGCGGCCACTTACGGCCGTCGGACCGTCTCATCCCCATGCTGATGGCCGAATACGGTCGAAGAGAGCCGGTCACGGGTCACCCTCGCCGCTTCGCTGCGTATCGACCAGTTCGACGGCGACCACCAGATCCGTCCCCGTCGCCGCCTCTAACCGTTCTCTAACGGTGTCAGCGAAATCGTCCGGAGCCCCTTCACCAGGCGGGCGCTCGACGAGGACGGTTACTTCACCCGGTCGGTCGGTGTAAACGTCGTGGAGATCGTACTCGACGCCGACGTCGTGAAAGACGTACGCCTCGAACGCCGGATCGGCGTTCATCGCTTCGAGTTCCTCGTCGATATCGTGGGTCACCGACGCCGTCTGGTACGTCCCAACGGTGACGCCCGCGAGAACGATAGTGAGTAGCGCAATCGCGACGACGATAACCGCAGATCTGGAGGCGAGTCGTCGAATCGCTCGATCGACGTGGTCGATCTCGTGCGGACGATACCCCAGCGCCCAGAGCAAGACCAACGCGGTGAGATTGATCGCGAGTAAGTTCACCAGCACGAGCGTCCCCGACGTGAGCACGACCGTGGTGTGTCCCCATGCGATTCCGAGCCCCGCCGTCGCCGCCGGCGGGACGAGCGCGACGGCGATCGCCACGCCGACGAGCACCGTTCCGACGTTTCTGGTCAGACTGACGACGGCTGCAGCCCCGGAACCGAGTGCGAGAAACAGCGAGAGAAGCGTCGGAGAGATTCGCTCGTCGACTTCGGGAATCGTCGTGATGTCGAGTCCAGGGGGAAGCAAGACCGTACCCCGCAACACCCAGCCGATGATCGCCGCCGTCGCGACGGTCACCGCCAATCCTCCGGCCTGTAGGAACACCCCGCGAGAGGCGAGCGTTTCGTCGTGCACGACGACGCCCACGCTCGCAGCCAGCGCCGGGCCCATCAGCGGTGCGACCACCATCGCCCCGATGATCGTCGCCGCCGAGTTCGTCAGCAGGCCGGCGGTCGCGATCACGCTACTCAGGACGAGCAGCGCGAGAAACGTCGACGTGGCCGGCGCGAGGTCGATCGCCCGCGACCGCAGTTCGTCCCGCGACAACCTGGTTCCGCCCGCCGGCACTTGCTCGCGTTCTGGCCCCCCGGAGACGGCCGCTTCGACCCCGACGACGACGATGCGCACGTCCTCGTGGAGCCCACCGTCTCTGAGCCGAGAGAGGAGCGAATCGACCGAATCGACCGGGACGGGGATCGAGGCAATCGCCTCGAACGCGCCCTCGCTAGTCTCCTCGGTGAGTCCGTACTCGACCCCTTCCGCGTCGAGCGAGGCCAGGATGGACGGTCGCTCACCGCGTGGGATGTACAGTTGAACGAGTCGCATACGGCCCAAACCACGCCAGTGGGGATAGAAGGTGGTCGATCAACGCCTGATTGTACGCTCGTACGCCCGAAGGGCCGTATTCGTTCAGTGGACAGTCGACAACGGCGCCGTATTCGGTCGGCTGGCAGTCAGAACCGCTTTTCGCCTTCGTCCGTGATCACGTTCTCGATCAACGCGACCGGCGTCGCGTCGTAGGCCGGATTCGAGATGGCGAATTCGCTCGCGGGTTCGAGCATCACCTCGCTACTCGCGCGGAACTCGTTTTCGAACACGAATCCCTGGGTGATGAGTTTCGACGCCGCGCCGAGAACGGTGACCGGGACGTCGAGCTGGGTCGCCGCGGCGGCGAGCGGAAACGTCCCGACCCGGTTGTAGAGGACGTCGTCGACGATGCAGTCCATCCCGACGACGAGCCGATCGCACTCGGTCAGGTGGTACCCGCCTGCGGCGTCCGTGATCAGGGTGACGTCGACGCCATCGATCGCGGAGAAGGCGCGGGCCGCCTTCCGACCGATGTAGCGCGGCCGGGCTTCCGTCACGTAGAGATCGAAGCTCGCTCCCTCGGCGGTCGCGATCTCGAGCGCTTCGAGGATCGTCGTTGAGTAATCGTGGGTCATGAGCGTCGCGTCGCCCGCGAGGTAGTCGGCGGCGTTCTCCGCCGCGCGACGCTTTCCGGACTCGACGCGGGTGGCGACGTCCTGGATGATGGCGCTGGCGATGGACTTCGCCTCCTCGACGTCGGCCGCGTCCGATTCGGTGACGTCGTCGACGACCTTTCGGAGCGCGTTCTGTAACGACGCGTGTGAGGGGTTCGCCCGGCGCAGGACCGTCGCGTTCTGGTCGACGGCGGTGTGGAACTCCTCGACCGTCGTGTACTCGCGCATTAACAGTTCCTCTAGCGCGCGGGTCGCTCGTATCGCGACCGCCGAGGAGCTGTGCGTTTGCATTTCGCGGATCTCTTCGGCCGTCTCGTCTATCATACGGTAGGCGTCGTCCGTTCTGGCAAAAGCAGTTTCGGGTACTCTCATCGGACCCAGTCGGAACCGGCGTCGGACGCTGCGTCGAACACAACGCTTTTCGACCGCGCAACCCGCACCTACCGTATGGACGAGGATGCGGTACGCGAACGGCTCGCCGGGATCGACGACCCGACCCTCGGCGACGATATCGTCTCGCTCGGTCTCGTAAACGACGTCACCGTCGACGAGGATACCGTACGCGTAGATCTTGCACTCGGCGCACCTTACTCGCCGGCCGAAACGCAACTCGCCGGGGCGGTCCGCCAGGCGCTCGCGACCGACGGCTACGAGGTCGACCTCTCCGCGAGCGTTCCCGGACGTGACGACCAGGTCGCCGACGATACGGTACTTCCGAACGTCAAGAACGTCATCGCCGTCGCCTCCGGGAAGGGTGGCGTCGGCAAGTCGACGGTGGCGGTGAACCTCGCGGCGGGACTCTCCCAGCTTGGTGCGCGGGTCGGGCTCTTCGACGCGGACATCTACGGGCCGAACGTCCCACGGATGGTCGACGCCGACGAACCGCCGATGGCGACCGAAGAGGAGACGCTCGTCCCCCCCGAGAAGTACGGCGTCAAGCTGATGAGCATGGCGTTTCTCACGGGCACGGACGATCCGGTCATCTGGCGGGGACCGATGGTTCACAAAGTGATTACGCAACTAACCGAGGACGTCGAGTGGGGCCACCTCGACTACCTCGTCGTCGACCTTCCGCCCGGCACCGGTGATACACAGTTGACGATGCTCCAGACGATGCCCGTCACGGGTGCCGTGATCGTCACCACACCCCAGGACGTCGCGCTCGACGACGCTCGCAAGGGCCTCGAGATGTTCGGAAAACACGAAACGGTCGTTCTCGGCATTCTAGAGAACATGGCGACGTTCGCCTGTCCCGACTGCGGCGGCGAACACGACATCTTCGGCTCCGGCGGCGGCGAAGCGTTCGCCGAGACCCACGAAATGCCGTTTATCGGATCGATTCCGCTCGATCCGACCGTCCGTGTGGGCGGAGATTCCGGACGGCCGATCGTCCTCGAAGACGGCGAGACCGCCGAGGCGTTCCGCCGGGCGACCGACACCGTCGCCGACAACGTCGGTATCGTCCATCGGCGTGCGATCGCCGATTCGACGACGTCCACCCAACCGACACCGGAGCGCTGAATAAACGTGACCGAAGCGTTCGACCCCGACCCGGAACGCGTTCGAGTATTACGGGAAATCGCAGACGAGATCCGCGACGACTCGAGCGAGCGCAAACAGCTCGCGAACATCCTCTATCGGACGAGCGATCTCTTCGATCCCGACGAAGAAACGACGCCGGAGGACGTCGTCCGCAACGTCAAATTTATCCTGGAAGTCAAAGAGCGAGGCGGACTCGATCGAAGTCCCTGATTCAGGACTCGAACGAAACCTCATCGCACGTCGCGTACGTGCAATCTGACCGACGGCCCGAGGCGCTTTTTTGTGCTGCCGACAGACACACGGACGATGGAACCCCAGACGCGATCGAACCCGTTCGGGATGGACGAGGCCTGTCGCAACTGTCCCGAGCTGTGTGACACCCGGACGCACGTGGTCCACGGCTACGGCGATGTCGCGGCGGATTTCCTCGTCATCGGTTCCGAGCCGAGCGAGGTCGCAGACCGAACGGGCGTCCCGTTCGCCGGCGACGAGTTCTCTGCACTCGCCAGGATGCTCGCCCGACTCGGCCTCTGCGATCTAACGAGCGATCCAGCGACGCCCCGGCTGGTCGACGTCTACCTGACGCATCTCACGCGGTGTCGACACCCCGACCGACCGCCGAGCGACGACGAGATCGACGCGTGCGAGCCCTACCTCGACGCCGAGATCAGGATGATCAACCCGGAACTGCTGATTCCCGTCGGACAGCGCGCGCTGTCACTGATCGGCGCCGCGTACACGACGCGTTCACCGGACTCGTTACGCATCGACGACGTACACGCCACTCCGATTCGCGGGCGCGGATTCGAACTCGTCCCGATGTGCGATCCGGCAACCGCGAGCGAGGACGAACGGGACGAGTGGGTCCACGCGTTCGCCGAGATAATGGCCTCCGATTACCGGCAAACGAAGGGTCGTCGCGAACGGTGAACGGGTGTCTCGCGAGTTCGATCGAGTTACCAGTACGGCGTCTCGAGGGTCCTGCCCGACCGCGAGCCGATCGCGACGAGAACGCCGATCACGACCGCCGCGAAGGCGAGTGACGCGACGGTCGGCGTCGAGAAATTGCCCGCCGGTTCCCCGAAGACGTTCTCGGTGAGGAGTGCGAACAGGCCGATGGCAACGAAACCGAAGACGGTGAGGACGCCCAACGCGCCTCCGAGTCGTCGAAGATTCATACGGGCAGTTACCGGTGGATCCCTCTTAATTCGACCGGAGGCTGACCAGCGGCGGTCGCCTGGGCTGTGACCGGTCAGGTCGACGGTCGGTCGATCGCTACCCGAGGGGCACGAACCGTCCCGCTAAAGTCCGTCTGGGTCGCAGTGCCCGTATGATCGTCGTCGTTCCGATCGACCTCGGGAGTGAGCCGCTTACGACGCTTGTCGATGAGAGCGCGCTGGAGCCGGCCGAAGCGAACGAACTGTACGCGGCCGCCGTTACCGACGTGATCTGCAGCGCCGAGTCGAGCGGTGGATCCGTTCTCGTCAACTATCGCGGGCGCGCGAGCGACGTCGACGGGAGAGACGGAGCGGCAGCCGCGCGGTCGTTCGTCTCTGACGGACTCGACGACCCCGACGCCGTTCGATTCGAACCGCAAGTCGGGTCGAACCGGTCTGCACGGATCGGCAACACCGTCACCCACATTCTGACGCGCGAAGACGCGTCGAGCGTCGGTATCCTCAGCCCGACGGCGCCGCTCGTTCGTCGACCGGAGATCGACGGTGTCGCCATGTCGGCCCGGCGCAACGAGGTCATCCTCGGATCGAACGGCGTCGGCGGACTCTACCTGTCTGCGTTCAGCGAACCGATCGACTTCACCGACGCGTACCGGCCGCCGGCGGTTGCGTCGGTCGCCAGGCGCGCGAGCGAAGCGGGCCTGGGCGTCGGATTTGCGCCTGCGGTGGCGACGATCGACACCGAGGTCGGACTCGCCGCGACGATCGCGACGATCCAGGCGCGACGAAGCGCTTCCAAGCCCATTCCGACGGAAACGGCCCGCGTCGTTTCTGACCTCGAAGTGACCACTCACGACGGGCGTTCCCTCTCGCGTTCGTGAGCGCGGACCGACAATGCTTTTTGGGGCGACCGGGTATCACGACGTGCGGTGGGGTGGCAGAGCGGCCTAACGCGCCTGCCTTGAAAGCAGGTGGCATCACGCCTCATGGGTTCAAATCCCATCCCCACCGTCTTCTACGATCGTTGTAACGCACACGGTCGCGAGCAACCGTAACGGCGAGACCGATCGAACAGACACGCCATCGACTAGGGCGCCGCGAAAAACCGATCGCATACGGTAGCGATCCGACTCAGGAGGGTACCAAACCGAGTTGGCTACCCCTGCCCTAACGATGTTCTGACGCGGCGGGCGTTCTCGTAGAGAGCACGGACGTCCCCGAGACGAGGTCGTCGAAGTGTTCGTCACAGAGGGCGATCGGCCGGTCGTCCAGGTCGTAGTCGACGCGCGATTCGATCGTTCCGTCGGAGACGGTCGTTTCCGGGAGCCACCGCGGAACCGAAACGAGTGCATCGCGGTCACAACCGGGACAGCCACAACCACCGTCGGCCGATCCACGTTCGAACACGCCCGCGTCTGGGAGCGAATCGAGTTCACAATTGCGACAGAGCGCGCCGATCTCCTCGCCCGACACGAGGTCGATAACGGCCCGGTTGTAGCCTGGCTCCCGATCACAACGTACACATCGTCGCCCGAGTTCGGCCGGCATACGTAGTACTCAACTCGAACCCTGGATACTCAACTCCGGATAGTAAAACTATCGACCGGCCGGCGAGATGACGACACTCGAGTGGACGAGTCGGAGCGACGTTGCTACCCGTCGGACCCATCGACATCGATCGTTCGAGCGCGGTCGATCAGCGGGTCGTCGTATCGCGTGGTCGATTGCTCGGGGTGTCGCGCGTCGATCGACTGGACGGTTCTGATCGTGTTTCGGTAGTTTTTGAGGGTGGCCTCGTCGATCATCCGGCCGTCGATGGCGACGGCCCCGGTTCCCTCGGCGATGGCCGCGTTCGCTCGTTCGATTCGCGAGAGTGCCATCTCGAGTTCTGACGGAGTCGGCATGTGAACGTGATTCGCCTGTATCGTCTGTTTCGGGTGCAACGACCAGGAGCCATCGAGTCCGAGATGGGCCTCGCGTTCGATCTGGGACGCGTAGCCGTCGGCGTTGTACGCGCCCACGCCGGCTCTGGTCACGTACAGTTCGTCGAACGGGCCCCCGATTCCGATCAATCCGTTCGCGCTGGTTTCGTTCGAGAGCGATTCGAGCAATCCCGACCACGACGGTCGGCCGTCGCCGAGATCGCGCCCGCCCAGTTCGGCGGTGTAGTCGACGGGTCCGAACACGATGGCCGAAAGCCGGGTATCGGACCCGCGCCCGGCGATTTCTCTCAGCGACGTGCGCGCTCGTGCGGTTTCGAGGATGATCGCGAGATCGACCGACCCCTCGGGAACCCCGTAGCGAGATTCGAGTTCGGACAGGATCGCGTCGACGCGTTCGAAGTCCTCCAGACCGCCGAGTTTCGGAACGACGACGCCGTCGATTTCGTCGGCCAGTTCGCGAACGAGGGTATCGATCTGATCGCGCCCGCGATCCCGGAGTGCCGATCGTGCGTAACTCCACTCGACGCGGGGCCAGATCTCGCCGCTGAACGAGGTATCAGCGACCAGTTCTACCGCGTTTTCCACCGCCTCCGCTTTCATCCCTGGGGCCGTTCCGTCCTCGAAGTCGGGGACGAGCCAGTCGGGTGCTTCGAATCCCTCGGACGTGAGTCCGGAGCGGAGGTACTTCGCCGTGTCAGCCTTCGCGACGGCGGCCGGTGCGGTCTGGAAACTGCGACAGAGTCGTGTGCGTGGTTCAATCATGATTATTGATGAATCGTTCGCGTCCGTTCGTCGCGTCGCGTGGCGATGAGTGCCGTTCGGCTGCCGGAGTAGACCGGCCGATCGCGTTGATTGTACGCGATGTGCTGGAATCGAACGACGCCGGCGACGGCCGCGTCGTCTCCACGTCGTTCCCGGCGGGCGTCAGGTTCACGTTCGTCCGCATCGACCGAAGCGGACTCGATCACCGCATCGAGCGGCGGGCCATCCACAGTCGAGTCGAGCACGTCTGCACCAAGCGTCGGCCCGACGTCGAGGACACGTGTGAACGTGTAGATGGTGTCACCCGGCCTGACGAACGTGTGAAATGACTCGTCCTCGTATCCCACTTCGCGGAGGGTCACTTCGTCAGAACGCGCGTGGGCGAGTGCGATCGATCGAGTCACGTCGCCGTAGGCGACGACACCGCCTGACGGAGTCTCGGCCATCGCGTCCGCGTTGTGGTGCTGTTTCGCCGTGTTCAGCGTCGCGAGGGGGAGCGACGTGACCGTGACGTCGTCGAGCGTTCGCCCGCGCTCGTGTTGATACGCGACGGTTCCGTCCGTAGATGCGGCCTCGCCGACGGCCGCAACGAAGTCCTCGAAGTAGGGACCAGCGGGTGTGACGAAGGGACCGAGTGACGGTGATTTCGACGCCGATTCGAGATCGGCGGATCCGTCACCCGCATCCGGTTCCTGTCGTTCGTCGCCGCTCGAATCCGCATCCAGCTCGTCGGACGCCTCCTCGGTGGCGACATCGGCAGCGTCAGGCCGGCGGGGAATCATGTTCGTCCGTTCGTACGAGCACAGCAACTCGTCCGTCGCGGCGTCACGGCCGTTCGTCCGCCAGGTGACGATCGCGTACTCCGGTCTCGATCGGGAGCGCTCGACCGAGCGGACCTCGCTCGCGACGGTCAGTTCGGTGCCCAGTTCGACCGGGTGGCCCGGAAATCGTACGTCGGTCCGTCCGAGAAAGTAGCCTCCTTTCTCGCTCAAATCCTCGACCGTCGCGCCGAGGGTCGTCGCCAACAGGTAGTCCGGATGGATCGGCGGTGCGTCGGCGTCGTGCATCGTCGAACCCGCCGTCCGCCAGTAGGCGGGGTCGTGATTGAGCGTCTGACTCATCCACGCCTCGTTTCCCCAGCGGGACAGTCGCAGACCAGGTTCGTGTTCGATCCGATCGCCCTCCGAAAACGCCTCGGCGAAATTGCCCTTCTCGAGCGTCTCCACCTCTCGTATCGCCGCTTCGAAGACCGACGGATCGGTCCACTCAATCATCCGACACGGCCTCCAGACGACGTGTCTCGCGCCTGGCTATCGTCCGTCGCATCTCGTTTTCGACGACCGCGTACCCCGCCGTAACGCCCATCCCTGGTTTCGCGAGAATCTGTGCGGGTTCCGTCGCGAGCGCAACGTGTGCGCTCACTCGGGCCGACGTTTCGGTCTCGTTGCACGTCCCGCCGAGGTACGCCCTGGTCTCCGTTCCGTCGCAGTATCGAACCGCCGACGCGCTTCGGTGGACGCCCCCGAGGTCCGGGGTCTTCACTTGCACCAGATCGGCCGCGCCCGCGTCGACGAACGCGCGGACGTCGGCTTCGGTGTTACACCACTCGTCGGCCACCAGGTCGACGTCGACGCCGGCCGACGCGAGTCCGTCCCCGAGTTCGGCCATCGCGCGTATCTGTTCGGCGCGACCGCCCGCATCCATCGGACCCTCGAGCTGCAGGTCGTACGGCCGGGCCGCCGCCTCTAGCGAAGCGACGAACTTGACGACCGACGATCTGTCGTACGGTGATCCGAAACAGGAGCCGAGTAGCCCGTAGATATCGACGTGAATCGTCGGTTCGTAGTCGTCGGCCCCGAGGTCGTCGATTCGATCGGCGAGCCACTCGAGATAGGTTCGAAGCCCCTCACCACGGTTGCCGAACACCGTACGGGCGTTGAACAATCCGTGTGGAAGCACCGGAACGCCGGCGAGAATCATCTTTTCTGCGTTCGTATAGCGATTGGCTCCCGACTGGCCGAAAACTGGGATCGGCACCGTCGCCGGATCGGAACCGACGTGGGCGGCGAGGACGTCGGTCATCGTCGTCCGTCGAGCGCGGGCGGCGCCAGCACAGAGGGCCTGCGAGACGCCGTACCGAACCGCCGAGTGAAGTTGACGATCATCGACGCTGACTGATTCGACGAGTTCGACGTTCGAGGCGAACGCTTCCAGATCGCGTCCGAGCAATCGCGGTCCGAGTTCGTCTTCGACCGTCGAGCGCTGGGCCGTCGGGTCGAACACCGGATCCCGCCCGCCGGCACCACTGTACTGGACGGTCACGCAGTCACCCCTAAGACTGGTGCCGTCCGAACACTCGATCGTCACGACGAGCGAGGTACCTGGCTGTCGGATCCGGTCGAATCCGGGCGTCACCGGCTCGCCGCGATAGGCGAATCCGTCTCGTTGTGCCCCGGCCGTGATCGCCCGCTGGTCGTCGACGAAAAACCCGGAGACGCCGGGGGTTGCGGTGATCGATTCGACGATCACCGCAGACCACCTCCACCCGTCTCGGCGGGCCGTCCGATGAGCGTGCCGTTACTGATCGCGTCCACGTCGTCGGCGACCATGCGAAACGACGGTGCTCGGTTTTCGACCTCGCCGCGTCGTTCGAGTCGTGCCGCGTGGATCTCGATGATCTCGGGGTCGAGCGCGAGATTCCCGGCGTCGAACAGTCTGACCCGGCCGTCGTCGTCTCGCGCGGGAAGCACCGCTCCCTTCGCACAGTCACTGGGCGCGAACGGCACGTCGAGCGCCCCCGTTTCGAAAGCCCGTACGGTCCCGACAGCGACGTCGCCGTCGCCGAGGTCGAACACGGCGTCCAGCAGACACCGCGTCTCGCGTTCGATCAGCGCCTGCTCGTCTTCGACGCCGTTCAGATCGATCGCCTGTTCGATCGCCATATCGAGGAGCTGTCTCGTCGTCCGTACCCCGGCCGCGTTCGCCTCCTTCGTCGGAACGCCCGTGAACTCCTGGGGTGATTTGGTGATCACCTTGTCCGGTTTCGCGATGGCCGCGGTGACGCCTCCGAGGCCGATGACGCCGCTCGCTCGCGCCTCGTCCGGCGGGAATCCGCCCATCCACTCGTGAAAGACGGTCGTCACGCGAACTGAATCGGGGAGATATTCTTCGCCGAGGGTTCGAAGGGCCCCTAACGCCGCGACGTCCTGGACGACGTTTCCGATCTGGCCGTAGCCGAGCGTCAGCGAGCGGACGCCCTGGGTCGCCGCGAGTAACCCCTCGACGATCATGATCGCGATCGCGATCGATGGCGGGACGAGCGTTCCGGTGAGCGGACCGAACGGTTCTCGATTGATCCGGACGCCCTGGGCCGTGTAGAGACCAGCCAACCGGTCGACGTACTGCCAGTACTCGATCGTCGTCGAGAGATCGTGACGGTTGGTGTACGGAATGGTGTAGGAGATGGGCCCGCCCTCGAAGCTCTGGAATCCGCTGGCGAACGCGATCGCAGCGAGCAGGCGCGCGTCGGGCGTGCCGTGTCGAACCTCGATCGGTCCCTCGACGGATTCGATCAACCGCCGACAGCTCTCGACGCCGTGATTGACGGCCGGAAACCCGTTCAGCGCGTTCGAATCCGATTTTCGTGCGCGTTCGAGCCCCTCCTGGGCGTTCCGATATTCGTTGTCACGCGTGTACGAGTCGATCGTCGTCGGGAGCAGATCAGCGCCGCCGGTCTCGCGAAGGTATTGCAGTAACTCGATCTGATCGTCGAGACAGGCGACGCCGGCTCGCGGTTGTAAGAGCGGCCGGTCTGCCGACTCGAGCACGGTCGCAAAGTGCTTCTCGGCGGGTAACGCGTCGTGAAAGGCGAGCGCGTCTTCGACGTCGATCTCCGCGCCTGTCGGCCAGGTGGATCGCACTTCCTCGTCGATTCGGTGCAGTTCCTCCCGTGATAGCGTCTCGTCGCGTACCATCGGTCCACTCACGAGCGCACCGTGAGCCGATCGGATTCGGTCGTTTGAACGGCGAGGTCGAGTCGGAGCGAACGAATCGCCTCCGATGGATCCGTTTCCGCGTCGAAGACCCGATCGAACCCGAGTGCTTCGAACGTCGTTCGCGTCCGATCGAAGTCGTTCTGCCCGACCGAGAGGTTGCCTCCGATGTACGTCACCACGTCGACGTCGGCAGCGTCGAGTCGGTCGTGAAAGCCGGCGCAATCTTGTTCTGCGTGGCCGTACAGCGACGAGACCAGGATCGCCTCCGCGTCGCGGTCGGACGCAGCTTCGACGAATTCGGCCTGCGTCGTCTGGACGCCGAGGTTCACGACGTCGAACCCGTCGGCGATCAGCGCGCGTTCGAGTATCGTCACGCCGACGACGTGTGCGTCGGAGCCGATGACCCCGAGAACGACAGTAGGTGCCATGAATGACAAACCATGATAGAACCCCGCTTAAACATAATGGTTTATCATGATAAAAGACCTAATATGCCATTCAATGCGAAGGGAGGACGTACGGATCGACAGGCAGAAACTAGAGCTGCTAGAGCGGGACCGGAGAATCCGAGATGGTGATCTCCCGGATTCCGAATCGAGTTCGCTCACCGGTAGTAAGGATTATCCCGATCATCACGTAACTCGCCACCATATGGGAGCACTCTCGGACGTGCGCGTCGTCGATCTGACACAGGTTCTGGCCGGTCCGTACTGCACGATGCTTCTCGCCGACATGGGCGCGGACGTCGTCAAAGTCGAACGACCGGGCGGCGACCTCATCCGCTCGAGTCCCCCGCACCTCGACGATCCGGAGGCCGAGCCGTACGGCGGCTACTTCCAGAGCGTCAATCGGGGGAAACGAAGCATCGAACTCGACCTCGGGGCCGACGACGACCGGGAGACGTTTCTGGAACTGGTCGAAACGGCGGACGTCGTCGTCGAGAATTACCGCGTCGGAACGATGGAATCGTTCGACCTCGCCTACGAGACGCTCGCCGAGAGAAATCCCGAACTGATCTACGCCTCGATTCGCGGGTTCGGTGATCCACGGACCGGCGAAACGGACAGACAGGGGCAACCGTCGTTCGACATCATCGCCCAGGCGCTCGGCGGCGTGATGGAGATCACCGGTGCCGAAGACGGTCCGCCGATGAAAGTGGGACCGGGCATCGGCGATCTGTTCACCGCGACGCTAAACTGCATCGGCATCCTCGGCGCGCTCCACCACCGAGAGCGAACCGGCGAGGGGCAGTACGTGGACACTGCGATGTACGACTCGATGCTCAGTATGACCGAACGTGCCATCTACCTCCAGTCCTATCAGGGCTCGCCGCCGACGCGCTGTGGGAACGCCCACCCCACGCTCTTTCCATACAACGCGTTCGCGGTCGCGGACGGCTACGTCGTCGTCTCCGCCTTCGGGACGAACCACTGGCGAGCGCTTTGTGACGGGATCGACCGACCCGACCTCGCCGACGCCTACCCGCGACCGGCGGACCGCCTCGAACACCGCGAGGAGATTCACGCCGAACTCACCGAGTGGATGGCAACGCACACGACCGACGACGTCGTCGACCGACTCGAAGGATCGGTCCCGGTCGCCCCCGTCCAGGACACGGACGCGATCTTCGGCGACCCACACGTTCACGAGCGAGAGATGTTATACGAGGTCGATCAGCCGGGAGCGGGTGAGACGGTCGACATCGCCGGGAGCGCCATCAAAATGTCGAAGACGAATCCGAAACCGCGCGGGCGAGCGCCGCTGCTCGATGAACACCGCGAGGAACTACTCGCCGAACTCGCCGCACAACACGAAGCGATCTCCGAAAAGTAACAGACCAGTCCGCGATTTCAGCGGTTACTCGAGTACCGCGAGCGCGAAGGCAACGTTTTTGCGTCCACCGTCGAGAGATTCGATATGGACTGGCCGCACGACCCCGACGGCGAGGACGGAAGCGAGGGGCGACGGAAGTACGACATGGCCGTTATCGCGAAGAAAGTCGACGAAGAGGAGGACTTCCCGCTCTCGGGCGATGAGTTCGTCGAGGAGTACGGTGACGATCCCATCCGGGTCAATTACCAGCGCGTCGTCTCACTCGCCGACATCTTCGAGTACGTCGAGCCGACCGAATTCGAGACCATCACCGACATGCACCAGGCCGTCGGCGACGCAATGCGCGCCGGCGACTTCTGGGAGTATCACCCCAAAGGCTCGTCGCCGGAGAAGAAATCGGCCTGAAGCGCCCGGATCGCGTTCACCCGCTGGGACCGGAGACGCTTCGATCACGAATCTGGATTACGTATCACTTATACGACGGCAGAAACTCTGCTCAGCTACCGTGACGAACACGCAGGTAACGCTCGTTCAAATCGACAACTACGGACCGTGGACGGTCACACCCGAACCGAGGCGTGAAGCGGACCTCCAGACGTTGCAATCGCGTCTGTACGCGGACATCTCGCAGTTCGTCGGCGCCAGGGGCGGCTACGTCTTCTTCACCCGCTTCGACAACATGGTCGCCGTGACCAACGGCCTCGATACGACCGACCACGAACTCCTTCAAGAATCGATCGGTAACCGATATCCGGTGACACTCAGTCTCGGCCTCGGAGTCGGGTCGACGCCGGTCCTCGCGCTCGAGGAGGCGACCGCCGTCGTCCAGAACGCCGGCAGCGCACAGGACGAAACGCGACGAGAGATCCTCGGCGGTGACACCGTCGACGACAGAGATCGAACCGACGCGGACGTCCAGATCGCTCACTTCGACGTCGTGGACGCGACCGGCGAGTACACGGACGCACTGAACGCCTACGACAGTTTCATCGAGATCGAACAGGGCTACGCATCGCTCATGCGATACATGCGAACCGAGTACGACAGTCTCTCGTTCTTCGTCGGCGGCGACAACATCATCGCCGCGTGTCCGTCACTCGATCGATCCGAGTACGTAGACGCGATCGAACACGTTCGTTCCACCGTCGACGTCGACCTCCGCGTGGGAGTGGGACGGGGTGCGTGCGCCCAGACGGCCGGGATGGCTGCCAAACACGCGCTCGAACGCTGTCGGGAGAACGGCTCGCTCGTCGACGTCGGCGTAGAAGACGCCCCGGTGTCTCACGACTAACGAAAATCGGCTCGAAAACTGAGTGTACGCTATCCGAACTACTACACATCGTGTGGCCAAAAACGTACCGGGGCTAGGTTTTAGGGCGACTGCGTATTACGAATTAACATGGAATCGGACCTGTCGGTCAGGGATGTTTTGACGAAAGCATACGTTGGCGTGAGCGAATCCGACAGTGTACACGGGGCGGTCGAACTGATGCGAACCGAGCGAGCGGGATCGGTGCTCGTCGTACGCGGACAGCAACCGGTCGGGATCATGACCGAGTGGGACGTACTCGGCGTGGTCGCCGACGAGCGAGATCCGGCGAATGTCGAAATCGGAGCGGTGATGTCGAGCCCCGTCATCACGATCGAGCCGGATCGATCGCTGACAGACGCCGCCGACATCATGGCGCGAGACAACATTCGAAATCTCGTCGTGACCGACGAAGCGGGTATCGTCGGCATTCTGACCCAGCGCGACGTCATCGCAGCCGCCGGATCGTTCCCCGGAACGACGGTCTCCGAAGGGTCTGAACTCACCGTCGCGCCGAACGCCTCCGTCGAGGAGTCTCAACAGCGGTCGAACAGTGGGACGGAGTACTCGAGTCAGAGCATCTGTGAGACCTGCGGATCGCTCGCCGATTCACTGTTCGAGACGAACGGCCAACTCGTCTGTACGGACTGTCGATCGGTCTGAAGGCGCTCCGTTCGGCGTTTCCGGGGTGCTGAAGCGATGGAAAGACCTTTCGGGGTCGCCAGTGGACTCCCGGGTAATGATCGAGACGCTCGACGATATCGACGCCCGGGGGACGACCGTCGGGGTGCGTATCGACTGTAACAGCCCGGTCGAGGACGACACGTTGGTCGACGATTCTCGCCTTCGCGCGCACGTAGAGACCCTCGAAACGTTGCTCGATCGCGGCGCCCGTGTCGCCGTTCTCGCCCACCAGGGCCGTCCCGGTGGGGACCAGTTCACGACGCTCGAACCACACGCCGAGCGGTTCGCAGAAATTCTCTCACATGCCGTCGAGTACGTCGACGAGACCCACGGCGAATCGGCCAGGTCCGCCATCCGATCGCTCGACGACGGCGAGTGTCTCGTTCTCGAAAACACCCGGTTTTACAGCGAAGAGTACATGGAATTCGAGCCGTCTCGAGCGGCCCAAACCCACCTCGTCACTCGCCTCGCCCCGGTCCTCGACGCGTTCGTCAACGACGCGTTCGCCGCAGCCCACCGGTCCCAGCCCTCGCTGGTCGGATTCGCCGAAGTCCTCCCGAGTTACGCGGGTCGCGTGATGGAACGCGAACTCGACGTCCTCGGCGACGTCGAATCGACCCCGACGCCGCGAACGTACGTCCTCGGCGGAGCGAAAGTCTCCGATTCGATCGACGTCGCCGAAAACGTCCTCGAAACGGGGTTGGCCGATCGCGTGTTGACCGTCGGACTCGTCGGTAACGTCTTTCTCAGTGCGAGCGGAGTCAACCTCGGCGACGCGAGTTCGGATTTCGTCTACGATCAGGGCTACTGGGACGAGATCGATCGGGCAGCCGACCTGTTAGCGGCGTACGGCGACCGAATCGAACTCCCGAGAGACGTCGCGATCGAGCGAGAGGGCGAGAGAGTTGAACTCGAACGATCGGAGCTGCCCGCTGACGGCCACCTGGCGATGGACGTCGGCGAACGAACGATCGAAGCCTACGTCGGTCACTTCGAGGAATCTAATACGGTCATCCTGAACGGACCGGCCGGCGTCTTCGAGGAGGAGGCGTTCGAACGCGGAACGCGAGAACTGTTCGCCGCGGCGACCGACGTCGATACGAGTATCGTCGGCGGCGGCGATACCGCCTCGGCGCTCCGATCGCTCGGCGTCGACGGGTTCACTCACGTGAGCACGGGCGGAGGCGCCGCACTGACGCTGCTGACCGGTGAATCGCTTCCCGCCGTCGATGCACTCGACAATGTCAACGAGTCCACAGCCGGTCGTTGAGCCAGCTCGCGCCGACGAGCTGGATCGGTTGATCGAGTGCTGGCTACAATTGGCTGACGAACAGCGTGTACACGGATCGTACGTCCAGGTCGAATCGAACCGGTCCGTCGTTCGAGAGGTGTTAAGCGGACACCTCATAACGGACGGATTACTCGTCGCCAAGATCGACGACGAGATCGCGGGTTTCGTCTCGTTCGCCATCGAGCGGGGCAGTTTCGACCTCACCGACGAACGAGGAACCGTTTCCAACCTGTGGGTCGATCCGCAGGTCCGCAATCGCGGGATCGGTCGCCAGTTGCTAGAGGCAGCCGAGGCGGAACTGGCCGATCGAGGGGCGTCAGTGTGCCAGCTCGAAGTGCTCGCGGGCAACGAATCAGCCCGCCGGTTCTACCGACGGATCGGCTACGAGCCCCGACGCCTTACCCTGGATCGCCGGCTCGACGATCGCGACCAAAACGATACACCTTCAAAGGTCGACTGACTACGTCCGAATGCGCCAGGGGAGCATGGGCGGTTCATGCACTCGACTTGTAATCGAGACTTCGTGGGTTCAAATCCCACCCCTGGCTTTCTGCTGCGAACAACTCGTGAGCAGCTGAAACCGTACGTGGGATTTGAATCAGGGAGCACGCAGCCGAGCGAAGCGAGGTCGTGCGACCGTGGTTCACAATCTCCACCCCTGGCTTTCTGCTGCGAACAACTCGTGAGCAGCGACAACAATCGGTGGGCTGTTTCTTGAAGTCAATCGGTCGTTCGGCCTCACCCTCGCGCTCGACCAGTAGATCGGTTCGGTGCCGATATCGGGTATTGTCCTGGCATAAATATCGGGAGGAGATCGAATTTCAATTGTGTCTGAATATATTCTCCAAGATAGAAGACAAACAATCAAATATATACAAATTTATCGATCAATCGTAACGTAAATTCGGAGGTTTTATAATCTATTGCAAATAGAGTCAACGCAATGTCGCTCTCAGTGGATCGATCCTGCGGCGCGGACAAACCGGTGAGTTTCGCCATCATAGAGGCTGTTGCAAACCGAGAAAACGTCGATCCGACGGAGATCGAACCGCCGCAATACGAACCGCTCTACACCGTCTGTGATCCGGAAGCAATAGACGCTCTCTTCGCACCGTGTGAAGACGGAACGCCGCGAACTGAAGGCACCGTCACTCTCGTCTACTGTGGCTACGAGATCACTATCACGAGTGAGCAAACCGTGTCTATCGAAGACGCCACGTGAACATCGGATCTAAGACGTGTCGTCAACGCCAGATTGGCAACGCCGAACCGGCCGCCGCGTGTACACGCCGGGACACTGCAATTAGCCGGTCATCGCTCGGAATTTCTACGGTAGATCATCCCAGAACTGGTACAGCCGTAGCATCGATACAACCGCGCTGTAAATCGTCACGGCGCAAAGGAACAACAGTACGAAATCGGGAGCGATCGAATATTCTCCGACGGGTGGTGAGTGGACCGACCGGGCCTATTCGTCGCCGTTGCACGCCGACTCGAACACGGTCTCGTGGAGTCGGCTCGTGACGTGCGTCGTGAGTTGTGCCAGGTTCTCCGTGTCCGCCTGATTGTACCGGATCAACGTATCCAGGGCGTGTTCGTCTCCCCGTTCGTACTGGTGCCAGAGTCTGACGGCATCGCGTCCGCTAATGTCGGGTTCGTCCCTTGCGATCCCGATTTCGCGCTCGATCCGTTTGAGCCCGCCCGTGAGATCGAGCGAGCGGCACGGATAGTAGAGGTCCAGATGGGGAATCGAGACGTCGACGTCGAAGTTCGCTTCGAGAAACGGGACGTCGAAGCGGCGACCGTTGAACGTGACGAGCAACGACGCTTCAGAGAGCGCCTGCCGCAACGTTTCACCGGAGAGATCCTGGCCCCTGACGAGCGTGTCGGTCGAACCGTCGTGATAGAATGAGACGGTCGTCACGTCGTGGCGATCGCGATCGAGACCCGTCGTCTCGATGTCCAGATAACAGGTATTGACACCGGCGTTCTCGAAGAGCCGCCACTGGTGGCGTGATGGGACCGATTCGGCGAAGAATTCGAACGACTCGTTTTCGAGGTGCTTCGTCGCCGTCTCGATATACGTCTCGATGCGTTCTGCCGTCTTCGGACCGACGTGATCGCCGGAAAAATCCTCCCAGTGGGTGACGCCGTTCGCCCAGAGGCTACGTTCGGTCGTCTCGCCCACGCCGCGAACCGGGATGAAACTGTTCTCGATACGCACACCGGTGATGGAGCACCGATTCGACAAAAACACTCGGATTCGATTTTCCGGCGTCTACTCGCTGGTATCGGAGAGGTAATACGTCCGATCGATGACCTCGACGACGGCTCGCTGCCACTGCGACACGTCGGCGGCGTCAGCCCCCTCGATCTCGACGACGACGCGAGTGCCGGAGACGGAGACGTCGACCGACGCGTCCGACTGGTCGGCGAAGCTCTGGAGCTGATAACGGAGCAATCGATTCGTCGAATCGGTCGTCTCCTTTCCTTCTAGTTCGTACGTGAGGACGACGCCATCGTCGTCAGCGGTTGCGCGAGCGGAGACGTCGTGGGTCGACCGTTCCAGCGTCGGTTCCTCGTCGTTGATCGACCGGACGGCGTCGTCGATCGACACTTCGGGTGCCGGCGGTTCCTCGGCCGAAAACTCCTCGAACGTAAAGGCCACGCCGTCTTCGAGGGACGCGTCGTCCATCGAATCGTCCTCTATCTCCGCTTCATCCGGTTCGAGGGAGTCCTCAATTGTCTCGTCCGATTCGATCGCATCTTCGTCAGAAACTGCGAGCGCACCAGCCTCGGATGGCTGTTCGACACCGTCGTCCTCGTTCGATTCGACGGCATCGGTCTGGTCACCAGTTTCCTCGTTCGTTTCAACGGCGTCGGAGCCGTCACCGGTGTGGGCCGCGCTCTCGGTGTCGGGTCCGTCACCGATTTCGTCCGTGATCTCGGTTTCTGATCCGTCACTGCTGTCCTCGTCCGTGAGTTCACTGCCGGAGTGGTCGCCGTCGTGAGGGACTTCTGAGCTCGCGTCGCCGTCGTTCGATGCGACCTCAGTATCGACCGGGCCGGCATCTCCGCCCAACTCTCCGTCGGCCAGTTCGTCGACTCTGGTTCTGAGGTCAGCGAGTCCGAGGTCTTCGAGCAGCGCTTCGAAGAGTTCCGCGGCCGTCAGCTCGTCAGCCTCGGGTGGCTCGTCGACCGAGTCGGCGACCGTCGAGAGGTCCTCGCGCGTCAGATCGTCGAACAACGACGCCGACTCGTCGTCGATATCGTCGTTCAGGGTTCCGCGCGTCGCCGTCGCGTCGTCATCACCGTCCGTGACGGCGTCGTCCGCCGGTTTCTCGGACGCATCGACGTTATCGCTCGTCGATTCCCCGGGTTGATTGGACTCGTCCGTGGGCCCGTCATCGCTCGTCTGCCCGCCGAGAACGATCGGTTCTCGGCTAGGCTCGGTCGTTGGTTCGCCGTCGTCCGTGGACTCGTCGACGACGTCACCGGCCTCGAGTTCGCCGGCGATGACGGACGTCGCCTCCGAGATCGCGTCCCCATCGAGCGGCGTCGCGTACCACGGCGTTCGATCCGGCGACGTGACGAATCGACCGCGATTCGGGTTCGGGTCGGTCGAGTCGTGACGGCGAGCGGCGTCCGGTCCGCGTACGGGCGTCGGATCGGCACCCATCGATGCGCGCGACCGAGAGGGCTCAGTCTCGTCAGACTCCGCCGAGTCGGATGAGGGAGACTCGTCGGCTACCGTCTCGGCCGCGTCGGTAGATGTCTCGGGCGTTTCCTGGGTGCTGTGTGCAGCCGTCGTCGATTGGGGGTTCGTACCTGATTCGGTTGTCGATTGGGGGTCCGTTCGTGAGTCGTTCGACTGCGTCGATGCGTGGGGGTGTGGGCCGGGTGCCGTCTGTGCGGGAGTCGGGCCGGAGCTGATCGTGGTTCCACCGCCGCTCAGGTGGAGTTGCGTTCCACCACCAGGACCGCCCGTCCCATCGATCGCGTGATGTATCTCGGTTAGATTGTCGTCGAGTGTATCCTCGAGTTTATCGACCTTATCCGCGACGCCGCGAAGTGCGAGTGCGACATCCCAGAGGACGATGGTCGCGAAGAACAGGAGAGCGAGGAAGATCGTGACGGCAACACCGGCGAGAATCTGTACGTCGACTTCGACCATGAGTAGTACGTGCAGAAATCGGACGTGCAGCTTATAGCGTTTGTTGCCGATGACGATTTTTCTTCGGCCGATCGACGACCGAGAAACGCTAGTGATGGATCCCGATCGCTGGACTCACTCGAGCGACGCGGCGTAGTCGTACTCGGCGGGACGGGCGGTCGGTTGCGCGCCGTCTATGGTCAACCGCCAGTCGTCGACGACAGAGGGGTCGGAGAGGGCGGCCTCGGCGACGCGTCGAACGTCGTCGACGTCGAGGCCGTAGAAATCCGATGGAACGGTTGCGAGGTACTGCAAGGCGGTCTCGAAGAGGCGATAGAGGCCGACGTCGCTCTCGAAATCGATTCGTTTGTACACTCCCGCGGCGATCTGGACCATCCCGTGTAAGAACGCGCTCTCGGTCGAGCCTCGGCCGTAATTGTACCACTCCGCCTCGAAGCAGTCGTGTGATTCGTGGTACGCACCGTCGTTGAAGAGCCTGACGCCGTGAGAGAGCGCTCGCCGAAGGGTCGCGTGTTCCCAGCGGTCGGCGTCTGCGTTCCACCCGGTCGGATTCCCTCGAGGCGACCCGACCGTCGGATCCCGGGTGTGATCGTCCATACGGGACGTACGATGACCGGATGGAAAAGGGCCCGCTTCGCCAGGAACCGACGGCCACGGTTCGGTGGTACCTGCGGTGAGCCGGTTCGGGATGGCGTCGATTCGGGTACGCCACCCTGCACACGTGTACCCACCCGTTTACCCGCCTCGGTTCCGATTAGAACGGTATGGAGTATCCACGCGGCCGGTGTGACCGCTGTGGAGGGCGCATGTACGCACAGGTTTCGGGCGGATATCGGTGTCCAAACTGCGGTGAAACGCGACTGCGTGTGCGGTAACCCCGATCAACCAGCCCTTTCAGCAGCGTGTACACGGCAGGCGAGATGAACGGACTGCAGAGCAGCAACGGGTAAACGGAATCGCAGGGTATTCAAACCGACCGCACGTATTCGAAAATGCGTGCGAGGGTAGCCAAGCGGCCAACGGCGGCGGACTCAAGATCCGCTCTCGTAGGAGTTCGTGGGTTCGATTCCCTCCCCTCGCATACTGACTCGAACGACGGTGAGAGGCATGTATGCGATCGAGGGATCGAATCAGAGGAGTCGCAGCCCGCACAGCGAAGCGAGCAGGACCGTCCCCACGTGGTTCGATTCCCTCCCCTCGCATCGTAGTGAGGCGCAAAGACGCGCCGAACGAAAAATGCAGAAGGTCCTACGCGGGATCTTCCCTCGCAACACTTCTGCGTGATCGAACAGCGTTTGTGAGCCGTTGCTGTGGGGTTTCGATCGGTTCGATTGTTAGATTTCAACGGCAGACGAAATCGATCGACACCACTTATCCGCTCCAGGTTCACGAAGCGGTATGGACGACTCCACGCCCGATACGCTCGAAACCCACGCGCTCGAAGCGGCCAAGGACGGCGCGAGCGTCGCCGAGAACGCGTTTCGAACCGAGTTCGACGTGGAGACGAAAGCGTCGAAGACGGATCTCGTCACACGGATCGATCGTGACGCACAACGAGCCGTGGTCGAGCGGATCCGAACGGTCGCACCCGAGGATGTGATCGTCGGCGAAGAGGGTGACCTGCCGAAGGAGGTGCCAGCGAGCGGCCGGGCGTGGATCGTCGACCCGATCGACGGGACGGCGAACTTCGTTCGCGGCGTTCCGACGTTCGCGACCGCCGTCGCGGTCGTCTCCGACGGCGACCCGCTCGCCGCCGCCGTCGTCTTTCCGATTCTCGGCGACGCGTACGTCGTCGGCGACGATCCACGATTGAACGGAACCCCACTCTCGGTGAGTGACCGAGATGATCCGCACATCTGTACCGTTAGTCCGGGACTCTGGTGGGATCGAGACCGACGTGACGAGTACGCCCGGGCCTGTGCGGAGATCGTCCATCGCTTTGGCGATCTCCGCCGTGTCGGGTGCGCCCAGGCCGAACTCTCGATGGTGGCTTCGGGCGCGCTCGACGCGACCATCGCCAACGTTTCCGCGCCCCCGTGGGACACCGTCGCCGGCGCCGCGCTCGTCAGCGCCGCAGGCGGAACCGTCACTGATCTGGACGGCGAGCCGTGGGATCACACCAGCGCGGGCCTGGTCGCGTCGAACGGGTCGATCCACGAGGAGGCACTCGCCGCGGCGCGTGCGATCGAATCGTGAGAGGTCGCGATTCGATCGACCAATCCTGGTCCAGTAGACGTTCGTGCTCGGTGACCGGCCTTACCGTGAACCGGAAACGATAACCGAACGCACTCCAGCCTGAGAACTATGCAATCGTACGTCGATCGCTACGGGGCTGAACGGCTCTGGGCTGCGACCGTGATCGGACTGGTCGCCGTCGTCGCGCTCCTCGCGACGCTCTTTCCACAGCGCGTGTACGTCGACTTCCTCTGGCAGTACTACTGGGGGCCTGTCGTCGCCGACGCAAACGGATGGAGCTGCGTCGCGTGGGCGGACGGCGAGCAGGTAAACGCCGGGAGTAACTGCGTCAACGCGGGTCCCGAAGACGGACCCACGGCGAGCCCGGGCTATACGTTGATCTCGTACGCGGGGTACATACCCACGCTGCTACTCTTGCTAGTCGGATTCATCTTCGTCATCGAACGGCTCGACATCGACCGGTATCGTGCCGGATTCTGGGGTCTCTTTCCGTTCATGCTCTTCGGCGGGACGCTCCGGACGGTCGAGGACGCGAACGTTGCGGTCAACCGGCAGACGGGTGAGGCGGCCCTCTCGTTACCCTGGTCTGCACTGCTCATCAGCCCGATCATCTACGTCGTCGTCGCGTTGCTCGCGCTGGTCTCGCTCGTCGTCGCCGTGGTTCTCGAACGTCAGGGCTACGTTTCGCGATTCGAATATCCGCTGGCCGGATTCGGGACGGCGTTCTTGCTCGCGTCGCTCGCCATACTCGCGTCCTGGTCGAGCACCGGTGGGCACGGATTCTACCCGTGGTTCACCGTCGTCACGCTCGGCGGCGCAACGCTAATAACCGCCGTCGCGTGGGTCGGTATCCAGCGTTTCGCGCCGGAACTGAACTCCGGAACGCAGTACATGGGTATCGCCATCCTCTGGGCACACAGCGTCGACGGGGTCGCGAACGTCCTCGGCCTCGACTGGGCGACGAACTTCGGCCTCCCCGACGATCTCGTCCCCAAACACCCACTGAACGAGGCGATCCAGACGTACACCGGCGAAATTTTGCCCGAATCGATCGCCCAGACGACCGGCGAGGTCTGGCCGTTTCTCATCCTGAAAGTCGCCGCGGCCATCTTCATCATCTGGGTGTTCAACGAGGAGGTCTTCGACGAGAGCCCGCGGTTTACGATCCTCCTGTTGTTGACCGTCGTCGCCGTCGGACTCGGACCCGGAACGCGGGACATGCTCCGCGCGACGTTCGGCGTCTGATCGATTCGGTTGGCGGCTCGAGTAATCGTCTGGTCGCGTCTCTCAGTTCGACCGGAGCGTTCGGTCACCAGCCACCGATCGCACTGTTAGTAAATTCGTAACAACAGGTATATGACCGACCGGTCAGTACCCACACACGATAAATGAGTCGCGACACGTCACTACCGTCGAAGAGGGGACAGCCATGAGTCTTCCAGACCGTCTCGCGTCGGTGATAACGACCCGAAGCAAGACCGTCCTGGTCACGCTGTTGTTGTTAACCGTTCTCATCGGTTCGGGCATGACGATGGTCGACGACGACTCGTCGCTCGGTCAATTCGAGAGTGAGTCGCCGGAGACAGACGCCGCGTCGTACATCGACGAGAACTTCGCCACCGACGCTGACGAGAACGAAACCACCGTTCAGCTGATCGTCCGCGGTGAGAACGTCCTCGCGCAGGAATCTATCCTCGAATCACTCCGATATCAACAGGAGATACGCGACACGTCGGAGATATCGGACACACTAGTGGCTGACGATCCCATCACTGGCGTCGAGAATATTCTCGCGATCACGCACATCCAGCAAGAGCGCGCCGCGCAACTGGAAACGCAGACAGCACAGCTCGAAGGCGCCCTCAACGAAACGCGAACACTCGAACAGTCCTACGCGGAGTTGAACGCGTCGTACGACGCCGGCGAGGTCTCGGACGAGGAGTACGAACAGCAAGCTGGTGAAATCGAGGCCGGATTTGCCGACGTGCAATCGGAGGCGATAGCCGACCTGGACGACGAGCAAGCCGGAATCTTCCTCGACGCGTTCGAGCAGGTTCGAACGATCGAAGGCGAGCTGATCGACCTCGAACGACAGTTCGAAGCTGGCGAGATCGACGAAGAGACGTACCAGCGTCAGCAAGAGTCACTCGGCGAATCGCTCGACGCCGCCTACGAGCAGGGAACGGTCGGCGTCTACGCGGACGAGTACGAAGCGCTGGAAGACGGAGAGACGCCGACGCTCGACGAGCAGATCGAGGCGATCGAGACGATGGACGAGGCGACCTACGAGGAGTTAGTCGCCTCGACGCTCTCGGCGGAGAACGCCGACGTCCTCGCCATGTTGCCGAGCGGTTACGATCCCGGTTCCACCGAAGCCGAGACGCGGATGACCGTCCTCACGCAGACGACCGAAGATAGCGAAGTCGACGACATGGGCGGCGTCTTCGGCCCCGTGGTCGACGGCCAACTCGCGCTGCAGGATCTCGGAGCCGACCAGGATCAGGAGTACATGGTGTTCGGCTTCGGTATCATGAGCGACGAAATCGATCAGTCGATGGCCGACAGTCTCGCTATCGTCGGTCCGCTCGCCCTGTTGTTCGTCGTCGTCGCGCTGATGATCGCCTATCGGGACGTCCTGGACATCGTCCTCGGCGTGTTCGGCATCCTGGCGGTTCTCGTCTGGACGTTCGGCTTCATGGGCTGGGCGGGAATCGCGTTCAACCAGATGTTCGTCGCGGTGCCGGTCCTGTTGATCGGGTTGTCGATCGACTACGCGATCCACGTTTTCATGCGTCACCGCGAACAGCGAGAGTCTGGCGACGAAGCGACGAATTCGGCTGTCGACGAACGGACGACGAGCGTCGACGGGGCGATGAAGATCGCCCTGGCCGGCGTCGGCGTGGCGCTCGTCTGGGTGACGGCGACGGCGGCGATCGGATTCCTCGCGAACTTGGTGAGTCCGATCCAGCCGATCCGCGAATTCGGCCTCGTCAGCGCGTTCGGTATCGTCGCCGCGCTCATCGTCTTCGGCGGGATCGTCCCGGCCGCAAAGGTCGAACTCGATCGACTGCTCGAATCGCGCGGATACGATCGTCGGAAACGGGCCTTCGGAACCGGCGGCGGTCGATTCAGCCGCGTCCTCGAAACGGGAGCGATCGCCGCACAGAAGGCGCCGTTCGTCCTCGTCGTCGTCGTGCTTCTGGTCACCGCGGGTGGCGTCTACGGGGCCGCGAACGTCGACACCAGTTTCGACGAAGAGGATTTCCTGGCGGACGACCCGCCGTCCTGGACCGAGTACCTTCCCGGGTCGCTCAGTCCCGGCGAGTACCAGATGAAGTCGAACCTCGACTTCGTCAACGAACACTACACGCGCGACGATGCGCGGGCCGAATACCTCATCAACGGGTCGGTTACCGACGACGAGATACTAGAAGAGATGGCTATCGCCGAGTCACAGCTCGACGATCGAACGGATACAATCGTCTACGAACTGCCGAGCGGTGAGGCCGACGTGTCGAGTCCGCTCGGGTTGATGCAACGGGTCGCTGACGAGGAATCCGATTCGTACAACGAGTCGTTCGCCGCCACCTTCGAGGCCGCAGACACAACCGGAAATAACGTCCCCGACCAGGACCTGGAGTCGGTGTACGACGAATTGTTGGCCGTCTCCCCGGAGGCGGAGGGACTGATCTATCAGAACGAAGCTGGCGAGTACGAGGCGCTTCGAATGGTCGTCGCCGTTCAGGGTGACGCCGACCTCGGCGACGTCACCGACGAACTACGCGCGATCGGTGCGGACTTCGAGGCCGCGGGCGGCGGAGCCTGGACGGTGACGGCCACCGGAGATCCGATCATCTTCTACATCATCGAGCAGGATCTCTTCGAGACCGTCCTCGAAAGCCTCTTGATCACCCTCGTCGTCGTGTTCGCGTTTCTCTCGATCGCCTACCGGCTAACCGGAAACAGCGCATCGTTAGGGGCCGTAACCTTGCTCCCGGTTGCGCTCGCGACCAGCTGGATCCTCGGGACGATGTACCTCATCGGAATGCCGTTCAACGTGCTCACCGGGATGATAACCAGCCTCACGATCGGGCTCGGCGTCGCCTACTGCATCCACATCAGTTCGCGCTACACGCTCGAACTCGACAGGCAGGGTAACGTGTGGGACGCGATGGAAACTACCGTCAGAGGAACCGGTGGCGCACTGCTGGGAAGCGCCGCGACGACGGTGGGCGGATTCGGAACGCTCTCGCTCGCGATCCTTCCGGTGTTACAGCAGTTCGGCATCATCACCGGACTGACGATCATCTACGCGTTCCTCGCGAGCGTCATCGTCTTGCCGTCGTTGTTGATCCTGTGGACCCGGTACTTCGGGCCGACGGACGTTTCGTTCACCAGGGCCGAACCGACGGATGGCAAACGGGGTTCGGACGTCGCGGCGAGCGATACCGACCAGGCCCGGGGTGACGACGATTGACGCCGACCGAACCCGAAGCGATCGACGCGTTCGAACGCCTCGGGTTGACGAGCTACGAGGCGAAAGTGTTCATCGCCCTGCAGCAACTCGGCACGGGATCGGCGCGCGAGGTCGCGAACGTGACGGACGTCCCACGTTCGCAGGTGTACAGCGTCGCCGATCGACTCGAAGAGCGAGGACTGCTCGACGTACAGCAATCGAGTCCGATCCGGTATCGCGCGGTCGGTATCGACGAGGCGAAGGGGATCTTACAGGACCGGTTCGAGACCGAACGAGAACGGGCGTTCGAGTACGTCGACGCCGTGCGGAACGAGGCCGACGGTGAGGAAGAGCAGGAAGCGATCTGGACGGTGCGAGGAAATCGTCGCGTCGACGACCGCGTGGTCGAACTCATTTCGGACGCCACCGACCGGATCGTGTTCGGCACCCGTGTGCCGGCGTACCTCACGGATTCGATCACCGAAACGTTGATCGATCGGGCTAATTCGGGACTCGACGTAACCGTCGTGAGTCGATCGGCGGCCGTTCGATCGCGATTCGAAGACGAAAACGACGTGGCCGTGACGAACCCACCGGCGGTCGCTTCGGACGAGGACGACCGATCCGGACGCCTCCTCATCGTCGATACCGATAGCGTGCTCCTCTCAGTCGTCGACGACGCCGAGCAAGAAACGGCTATCTGGAGTGCAAACTCGCTGTTCGCGTCCGTCCTCGTACAATTAATCGAAGGAAGTACGCAGACGCCGACCTGATCGAGACGGGAGAGCGATTGTCGACGATTGTACGGATCTCCACCGCGAACCCTTTAGGAGCCGACTCCGAACGTGTGCGTATGAGTGAGCAGACGCCCCACACCGACGGCTGGTTCGACGGGCTCGAACCGGGCGAGACGGCGACGGCCGTAGACGCCGTCCGGACGGGCCACGCGGATCGGCCGGATCGATGGCCGGAGCAGGCAGTCGCGTCCGGGATCGTTTCCGACACGGACGCCTACTACGACTGGCTCGCAGACGTGACGGTCGCGGCCACCAGACGAGCGGTGAACGAGCGCGAACGGGCCGACGATCGACAGTTGATCCACGCGGTGCGGGCGATGGACGACTGTCGTCGTACGGCGAACGAACTGGCCGAGCGACTCGCCGAATGGGCGGCCACCGTCGATCCCGACGCGCGGGCCGGTATCGAGTACGCGCAATCGATCGTCGACGACGAGCCGGACGCGGTGGGCGAGTCGATTCGGTCGCTCGCCGGTCGCGTCGTCGACCTGGCCGACGAAGCCGACTCGCTTCAAGCGCACGTCGAGCAAACCGCTCCGACCGCCGCGCCCAACCTGAGCGCGCTGGCCGGACCGATCCTGGCCGGACGATTGATTTCGCTCGGAGGCGGCCTCGAACCGCTCGCAAAGAAGCCGAGCGGGACGGTCCAAGTACTCGGAGCGGAAAACGCCCTCTTCGCACACCTGCGGGGCCAGGCTCCATCGCCCAAGCACGGCGTTATCTACACGCACCCGGCCGTCAGGGAAGCCGCTCCCGACCACCGGGGATCCGCCGCGAGGGCGCTCGCCGGCAAACTGTCCATCGCCGCGCGAATCGATCACTACGCAGGGGATCGACGTCCCGAACTCGAAGCCGAACTCGCAGAGCGGATCGCGACGATTCACGCCCGTACCGACGACGCGTCAGATTCGTCGGACGCGGACGGTGAGAATCGTGAGTGAGCTTCCCGACGGCGTCGATCGCCGATCGATGGACGGCCGCGAGTGGCTCGCGACGCGTGGTGAGCCGGTGTCGACCGAGCCGACCGACGGACCGTGGCGCGGCTGGGATCCGAACCGCTCGAAACTCGCGGCCATGCTCGAAGCCGGCTTCGAAACCGGCATCGACGGACGCGACGACGAAACCGTCCTCTACCTCGGGGCCGCGAGTGGCACCACCGTCAGTCACGTCGCCGATATCGCCGGGCCGACCTACGCCGTCGAGTTCGCCCCGCGACCGGCACGCGACTTACTCGACGTGACCGAGAGCAGACCCCGACTGTTTCCGATCCTCGCGGACGCGCGAAAACCGGAGACCTACGCGCACGTCGTCGAGTCTGACGTCGATCTTCTCGTCCAGGACGTCGCTACGCGGGGTCAGGCGCGCGTCGCGATCGAAAACCGACAATTTCTCGCCGACGACGGTCGGTTGCTCATGGCGGTGAAAGCCAGAAGTGAGGACGTCACTGCCGACCCAGATTCCGTGTTCGATCGGGTCGTCTCGACGCTCGAGAACGCCTACGAGATATGCGAAACAGGTCGACTCGACGACTACCACACGGACCATCTTGGCATCGTCGCGACGCCGAGGTGACCGGATCGTGCCACGAGACGGGTGGATGGTAGTGATAGACCCCACACTGCCGACTCCAAACGGTATATAGGGGCTCGCCAGCAATATCCCCTCGATGGATCGCGGGTCGCCGGAGTCGTTCGACCGGATGGGAACGCTCGGTATCGAAGAAGAGTGCTACGTCGTCGATGAATTTGGCCGGCCGACCAGCGGAACGGACGAACTCGTCTACGAACACGACCCGCCGGAGATTCTAGAGGGACGACTCGATCACGAACTATTCAAGTGCGTCATCGAGACCCAAACGCCGCTGATCGAACGGCCCGAACGAGCGAGCGATGTCGTCCGGGAAATCAGAGAGGCGCTCGTGTCGCACGCGGCGGAACACGGCTTCGCCATCGCCGCGGCGGGCCTTCATCCGCTCGCTCGGTGGCGAGAACTCGAACACGCAGAAAAGCCCCGGTATCAATCCCAGCTCGACCGGATACGGTATCCCCAGCATCGGAACACGACGGCCGGCGTGCACGTACACGTGGGCGTCGACGACGCGGATAAGGCGGTCTGGATCGCGAACGAACTTCGCTGGTACGTTCCGATCATCCTCGCGCTGTCTGCGAACTCGCCGTTCTGGAACGGATACGACACCGGCCTCGCGTCGGCTCGGGCGAAGATCTTCGAGGGGCTCCCGAACACGGGGATGCCCACCTACTTCGAGGACTTCGACGCGTTCGACAGGTTCGAACGTCGGATGGTCGAACACGGCTCGATCGACGACCGCGGCGAACTCTGGTTCGACGTCCGTCCGCACACCGGTCACGGAACGGTCGAGATCCGAACCCCCGACGGACAGGCCGACCCGGAGATCATCGACGCCTTCGTCGAGTACAGTTACGCCCTGGTCCGTGATCTAGGCGACCGATACGACGACGGCGAGTCCGGCACGGCCGACTCGCTACGACGCGAGTTACTCGACGAGAACAAGTGGCGAGCGATCCGCGACGGTCACGACGCGACGTTCATCGATCGAACCGGAGACGGAGCGATAGACCTCGAGCGAATCGTCGAATCGGAGTGTGAGAGACTTGGAGTCGATGGAATTCGATCGGTGTTCGATCGAGAGAGCGGAGCGTCGAAACAGCGACGAATCCTCGACCGAGACGGTCCGGACGCGCTGTGTTCGTCACTTCGACTCGATACGTAGGTGACAGGCGTCCGCGTTCGACCTCCGTGGATCGTCTACGGGCCACGCGTTCATTCGCGCCGGCTTCCGACCAGTTGACTCATCCATTCGCTCTGGCTCCGATCCCAGTTGACTCATCCCTTCTGACCATTCCCAGACGGACGGAGAACTCGCACGATTCAAATAGCGTCGTTGCCAAAGACGAACCGAACGCACGTGTCGTCTACTACCGTAACGCACTCGGTGCGAACGATTCGTACGCACATTGGTCTCCCACACCTGCTCGCGACGACGCTCCTTCTGGTAGTCGCGACGATTCTTCTCGGCGTCGCGACGAGGGCGGCCGGAGCCGGACTGGCTTGTGACGCGAACTGGCCGCTCTGTGATGGCGGCCTCTTGAACCTCTTTCCGGCCGGGTTCCCGAGTTTCTTCGAGTGGATTCACCGTGTCGTCGCGATGATCGCCGGCGTATTTATCATCGGGTCGACGCTGGCGGCGTGGTGGGCAAACGTAGACAGAACCATCGCCTGGGCGGTCACGATCGGATTGATTTTGACGCCGATTCAGGTTACCCTGGGGCGCGAGACGGTTCTCAGCTACGACCTCACCGTCCTCAACCTGCACTTCTGGACGGCGATCGTCATCTTCGTCCTGTTCGCGGTCGCGACGATCCTGAGCTGGAGCGATCGGATCGGCCGTTCCGGCCTGCAATTGTCGCTCGCGGGAGCCGCGGCACTGATTCCCGTCCAGATCGTCTTCAGCCCCCTCGTCATCGATTCGTACACGACCGTCATGCACACACTTCAGGACGCCATCACCCTCAGTCTCCTCTTTTTCTGTCTGGTTGCTGGAATCGTCGGCATATCGATGTACGCCGGGCGTCGGGCACTCACCCTCTCGCTCACTCCAGCACTCGCTCTCGTCGTGATTTTCTTCGGTCGTGAATCGGTGATGGGATACGATCCGCTGATCGATCTAGTCTACTTCGTCGTCTCCGGATTCGTCTTCGCGTCTCTGGTCGTCCTGACCTGGGACGTTCGGCGCGCCCAGACCACCTGATCGGCTTCCGACGATATTGCCCCCTCGGTAACGCCCTCGACCGGCCCGCCTTCAGATATCCTACCGTTCGTCATTAGGGCCCGTAACGAGGAGGCCATATTACCAACCAACGGACCTACCAGTAACGCTCGAATAGTCCACAAAGCGAGGGTGAGAACTAGATTTACTGTTGTGATTTGTTCCGTAAAATGTAAACCATCTGGTTGCGAAGTTACCGGTATGCGTTCACCTGATGAAACGGACCTCGCAATTTTGCGCCTCCTCCTCGAAGACGCCCGCCGCCCGTACAACGATATCGCGACACAGGTCGACGTCTCCGCCCCCACCGTCTCCGACAGAGTCAATCGGATGAGCGAACTCGATATCATCGAGCGATTCACGATCGATCTCGACCAATCGTGTTTCACCGACGGGGTAGATTTGTTGATCGACCTCGAGCTTCGCGCGACGTCGGTCGACGGTCTGACCGAGGCGCTGGTTGCCGTCGACGGAATCGAACACGTCTTCACCACGACCGACGCCAGGGTCCTCGCAATCGGTTCGTTACGGAGCGAACGCGTCGGTCCCGCGCTCTTGGAGGCACTCGACGCAGAGCAGATCGAGTCCTATCGCGTCCACCTGTTACAGGCCAGAGCCAGGGATCCGTCGATTACGGCTGGCCCGCTGACTCTCAACTGTGATACGTGTGCTGACACCGTCGGCGAAGACGGAGTCACGGTGTCCCTAGACGATACCCTCCACCATTTCTGTGACGAGAGTTGCCAGAAGCTGTTCGAAGAACGGAACCTGACGGCACCGTCCTCGTAACCGGATATCGACCGCTACCATTTTATCGACTCGGTGGATACGACGGCTGTGAAAACCATCACGGACCGGACGAGCAATCCGTTCGGGATGCGCGCCCCGTTCGACGTCAGTGACGAGGGCGACGAACCGGCCGTCTACGGCTACGGCGACCCGAACGGCGATTTCCACGTTATCGGCGACAACCCCCGAATACACGGTGGGACCAAAACGGGCGTCCCGTTTACGGCCTCGAAAGCGGGTGATCGAATCCAGACGCTGCTTCGGGAAACCGGGTTCCTCTCGGGTCCGGCCTCGGCGCCGACCGTCGACAACTGCTTTCTGAGTTATATCCACCTGTGTACGCCCCCGCGCGATCGATCGCCTACAGCCGACGAATACGCGGAGTTAGAACGGTTCTTCGACGCCGAACTCAGAGCCGTCAACGCACACGTCTTACTCGCTGTCGGTGACCGCCCGATCGACCACGTCCTCCGATCGTATACGACGCTTCGAGATCGAGTTTCACTCGACTCCGAAGCCCTTCACGCGAGGGAACTCCGGGGCCGCGGATTTCTCGTCGTTCCGCTCGCCGATCCGGCAACGTGGGACGACACGGCGTTCGAAAAAGCCGAGAGCACGCTGCGAGCGATCGCGGAACGAGACTACCGACAGACGAAGGGCGTCGCGACGACGGTCGGGTGACGTAGTCGGCGGCCGACCGATCAGATTCCGAATCGGCGACGAACGGCGAACCGGATGGGAAGACCGAGCGCCCCCGCGACCGGAAGGAGCACGAGTGCGAGTAATTCGATCGAGACTGACGTCTCACCGAGCCAGCCGGCGGCGAGCGCACCGAGAGGCATCGTCACGGCCACGAGGTAGGCGTACGACGGAGACCAGCCGGGGATCCGGTGTGAGTGATAGATAACGACGCCGTACAACAGCGGAAGTAACAGGGCCCCTGCGAGAAGGGGCCCGCCGACGAGTACCGCTGAGCTTCCGACGGCGGCGGCCAGTGCGATCGTCTCGTTCATCGTCACCGGGCCGTACGTGTCGCCTCGATACCGGATTCGATAGGCACACAACAGTGCAACGACGGCAACGTTCCCCGCGACGAGCGCGCCGTACCACGCCGTCGAAGCGACCGGCGGAGCGACGAAATCGGTCGAGTTGATCGTCGCGTACCCGGAGACCAGACCGTAGGTATCTGCCGTCAACACCTCCCACTGTGCCGCCCCGTCGATGCCGGCGGCCGAGACCGACTCTCTGAGCGCGCGAAACGCGTCGGCGTTTTGCAGGCCGTACTGGACGATGCCGACGAGGTAGACGATCGTTGCAATCCACAACAGCGGTAAGGCGAAGTTCTTCGAGCGCCACCACCGAACGAACGCGTTGGACCCGGTCCGATCGGCCGTGTGCGTCGAATAGCCACCGGATCTGGTAGCCCGCTCGCCGACACTGGTTCGACTGGCCGATCCCGATCGGTTCGATCCGGTGGTGCCGTCCGCCCGCGACGTCGTTCCCGTACTCGTCGAGACGGAACTCCACGATTCGGAATTGGTCTCGACCGACGACGGTTCCGATCCGGCGTCGTCCGTTCGATCCGTCGTGATCCAGGTATCCGGAGAGGGAATACCCGAGGTCCGCTTTGCGACGTACGATCTGTGTCCGAGCCGATCGTAGGCCTGTCGTTCGACCGGGTCGCTGAGGACGTCGTACGCCGTCTTCAACACCGAAAACTGAGCCTGCGCCCGTTCGTCGTCGTTGAGGTCGGGGTGATAGATTCTAACCTGCTCGCGAAACGCCGTCTTGATCTCGTCCGGCGTGGCGTCCGTCGGTACGTCGAGAAGATCGTAGAAGTCCTCAGTCATGGTAAGGCGAATCCGACCGATCGTGTTCGTTCGAAGGTCTCTTCCAGGTGGCTATAATTCTGCTGTTCGGCGTTCATCGGTGACTCCGTCCGGCGTCCGAAAGAGCGTTACGGCCGATTTTCGGTGTACGTCGGACGAACCGATTCGACGACGAGCGGTCACGAGAAATCCGATAGCGTCGTCTGACCGGAAAATCCCGTGGGCGGCCCGGTTCGTTCGTTCGACGCGTCTCGGCTTTCACCGTCTCTCGATTCCGCACCGTCGCCGGAGGATTCGCCAGTCGTCGGGTCCGTTCTATCACTGTCGTCGACCGCGACCCACTCATCGATCGTCGGCGTGGCCCCTCCTGACTGGTCGGTGGGCTCCGTTCCTGGTCGAGTCGTCGATCCAGAAAACGGAGAATCGGCACCCGTTCGATCCATCGACTCCTGGGATTCGGTCGATTCGGCGGCGACAGCGAACAGGTCCAGCTGACCGGAGGCACCCTCCGATTCGGAAATCGACGTCGGGTTCGTCGGATCGGAGCCGAATTCGACCGCATCCGCGTCCGTCGAATCCCACCCGGAGAGATCCGTTTGATCGGCCGCATCGAAGTCGAGATTGGCCAGTCGAACGCCGAGTTTTCGAACCCGCGCGTCTTCGAACTCCCTGAACAGATCGAGGACGATCTCTTCGACCAGGTCCGGATCGTCGATCGGGCCCGACAGCGATCGCTCTCGCGTGCTAATCTCGAACGGTGGGGTGACCGCTTTGACGCCGATCGTTCGATAGAGCGCGCCTTCACGCGTCGCACGTTCGGCCACCGCGGCGGCGAGCGTCCGGAGGATCTCGCGCTTTCGATCCCACGACGTGACCGGTTGGCCAACGGCCGATTCGCGCGAGAAACTCTTCGGTAATCCCCGCGGCGAGACGCGACGCTCGTCCGCTCCGCGAGCGAACTGGTGAAGTTCGCGACCGCGATCGCCGAACCGATCGACGAGGGCAGTGACGTCGGCATCGGCGACGTCACCCGCCGTTTCGAGCCCCATCTCACGGAGCGTCCGCGCGGTGACCGGACCGACGCCGTGAATGCGCCCGACGTCCAGGGGTGTGAGAAACGACCGCACCTCGCTCGGTTCGACGACGGTGAGTCCGTCGGGTTTCTCGAAGTCGCTCGCGATCTTTGCCGCGCTCATCGTCGGGGCGACGCCGATACTGACGGTGATGCCGACCTCTCGATGGATGCGCTCCTTTACGTGTCTCGCAAACCCCTCGGCGACCGACCAGGCGGTTCGCTCGGTCACGTCGAGATACGCCTCGTCGATGCTCACTTCGCGGACGACGTCGGCCGACTCGTGGAGGATCTCGCGGACGTCGTCGCTCACCGATTCGTAAAAGTCCATGTCGACGGGTCGATAGTAGCCGGTTCCCTCGGCCGGTTCGTCCGCCGCGTTGGCATCGGCTCGTCTGGGTAGGGATTCGAGGGCCTTCGAAATTGCCATGGCACTTTCGACGCCGAACTCGCGAGCTTCGTAACTCGCGGTGGCGACGGCTCCGGTGTCGTCACCCTCTTCGTAGCCCATCCCGACGACCAACGGTTCGCCGCGAAGGGCTGGTTCGCGAAGTCGTTCGCAGGCGGCGTAAAAGCAGTCGGCGTCGACGTGGAGGACGATCGGGTCCGCGTCGTCGGAGTCGGGTTCGATACCTGGCAACCGCGAACCCGCTGGCATTGGTGGGTCAACGAACCGGAAGACCGTGAACGTTTTGCACCGACGACAGTCGATCCGGTGGCGGACGAAATGTGGCCCACGGTCGTTGCCGCGAGGAAGTCACTTTTGACGGTTCGGAGGGAGGGCCAACCATGGACTACGACCTGGACCGATTCACCTCTCGGCGGTCGACCGTCAGAGCGAACCGCGGGCTCGTCGCGACGAGCCAACCGCTGGCGGCTGAAGCGGGCGTCGAGATCCTGCGTAACGGTGGAAACGCCTTCGATGCGGCCGTCGCGACCGCCGCAGCGCTCAACGTCGTCGAGCCGACGTCGACGGGACTCGGCGGCGACGCGTTCGCGCTGTACCGAACGGCCGACGGCGACGTGGGGGCGATGCGCGCCTGCGGCGGCGCGCCGGCCGAGGCGACGATCGACGCCGTCAGAGACGCCGTCGCCGGCGTCGACGCGGACGAGCGTGCGAGTTACTATCCCGACGGCGGCGGGTACGCCGTCGACGACGTCGCAGAGCCCGACGAACTCGAGATGCCGTTTCTCGGCCCGCACGCGGTCACCGTTCCCGGAACGGCCAGGGGCTGGGAGGTCACGGTCGAACAGCTCGGACGGCTGTCGCTACACGACGTCCTCCAGCCGGCCATCGAGTACGCCACGGAGGGCTACCCGGTTTCGGAAGTCATCTCGTACTACTGGCAGGGCGCCGAATCGCTGTTCACCGACGACAACGCCCGAGACGCCTACCTCTTCGACGGCGATGCGCCCGATCCCGGGCAAACGGTGACGCTAGACAGGCTCGGGGAATCGCTCGAACGGATCGCCACTGAAGGGGCGGACGTCGTCTACGAGGGCGAGATCGCCGACGCGATAGCGAGCGAGATTCAGGACGCGGGCGGATTCATGACTGTCGACGACCTGGCGGCGTTCGAACCCGAGTTTCTCGATCCGATCTCGACGACGTACAACGGCGCCGAGATTTTCGAGTTGCCGCCGAACAATCAGGGAATGATCGCGCTCGAAGCGCTCAACATCGCCGAAGAGATCGGCGCGGGCGAGCACGACTACGGATCGCCAGCCCGCGTTCACGCGTTCGCCGAGGCGATGAAACTCGCCTTCGTCGACGGCCATCACTACGTCACCGATCCGGACTACGAGGAGATCCCGCCGCTCGATTCGAAGGCCTACGCCCGAGAACGGGCCCAGGAAATCGGCGAGCGGCCGATTGCCGATCCCGAAATCGGCGTGCCGAACGCTAACGCCGAAGACGCGGACACGGTTTTGCTCACGGTCGGCGACGCCGAGGGGAACCTCGTCTCGTTCATCAACTCTCGATTCGCCGGGTTCGGCAGCGGCCTCGTCGCCGGCGAGACGGGCATCGCTTTACAAAACCGTGGCGCGTCGTTCTCGCTCGATTCCTCGCACCCGAACAGCCTCGAACCCGGAAAACGACCGTTCCACACGCTCGTCCCCGCAATCGCTCGATTCGACGAGGACGACTGGGCAGCGTTCGGCGTCATGGGCGGGTACATGCAACCACAGGGCCACGTCCAGGTCATCTCGAACGTCGTCGATTACGGAATGGGACTCCAGGAGGCACTCGACGCACCGCGATGGCGCGTGCGCGAGGACGGCTCGCTCGCCGTCGAAGACCGCATGTCGAACGCCGGTGCGCTCTCACGCCGCGGACACGACGTGCGCGTCCTCCACCCGGCGATGTTCGGCGGCGCCCAGATCGTTCGCCGTCGCGATGACAGCCTCGCCGGTGCGACGGAACCGAGAAAGGACGGCCAGGCCCAGGGATTCTGAGGACCTACGGGGCGTACTCGGTCTCGGTCAACCGCACGACGACCGTCTCGGAGACGTCCCGAAGATCGTACTCGGGAATCTTCCCGTCGGTCCGCCTGACGTACAGCGGTTCGACGAGCCGTGGCGGCCCGTCCGGTGTCGACGGATCGTCACCGTCGGTAGATACTCCCGCGGGGCCACCACCCGCCGCGGGGTCGTTTACCCGTCGTCGGGAGTCACCGTCGCCGTCGTCTCGGTTTCCGGTCGGGTGGGGTCTGGACGGACCATCGTCTCGACCGTCTGCACGGTCCGATGGGTACTCCAGCCCGTAGAGCTTCAAAAACTCGCCCGTCTCCTCCGGGCCGATTGCGTCGGATCGGAGTTCCTTCGCCAGATTGTGAGAGAGCCACTCCGTCTCGTCGACGCTCGGCTCCTGGATGAGAACGTCGTCGACGAACCTGACCACGTACCAGCTGAGATCGTTACACAGCGAGATGGCGCTGCCGAGGCTCACGGTTCTGACCGCGATCGAATTCTCGAAGGGGCGTCGCAGATCGTACGTCGAGAGCGCTTCCCGCGAGGTCTCCCGCGAGAGGAGTTCGTACTGCAAGTTGACGTCCGCGTCGCCGACGAGACAGACCCGGGTCACGTGGGTCGATGGGGCCGGCAGGGTAATGGTGGTTTCGGCTTCCGATGCGATGAACGCAAACTCGATTCCGGTGGCGCACTTGCCGTCATCGTTCGTGGTGATGGGGTCACAGTTCGACCGTCGTCGCCTCCGCTGCCGCCGCCTCGGCGCGATCGTACAGGTCGCCTGGCTCGACTTCGAGCAATCGCTCCAGGGTTCCATTCGTCTCGACGCGGTCGGGTGCGACCCGGTTACAGCCCGCCGGAATCGTCGACTCGCGGAAGGTGCCGATCTCTCGCGCAGTGGCGACGATCTCCTGTTTGTCACGGGTGAGCAGCGGTCGGTGGATCGGCAGCGTCGTCGCCCGCGAGGTCACCGCCAGATTCTGTGCCGTCTGGCTGGACTTCTGACCCAGCGCCTCCCCGGTGACGATTCCGGCTGCGTCAACCTCGCTCGCAACGTGCTCTGCGATTCGGTAGAAAAACCGCCGGAGCGAGAGCATCCGACCCTGCTCCATCGTTTCGGCCAGGTGTGCGACCGTCTCACCGCCGGGGACGCGATAGACGGAAAGATCCGTGTTCGGGGCGTAGCGCTGGAGCGATCGAACGGTCTCGATCGCTCGCGCCTCGTGATCCGGGCCGCCGTAATCGCCGAGATCGACGTAAATGGGGACGACCGGGCTCCCGCGGCGCATCGTCTCGTACGCGGCGACGGGCGAATCGATGCCGCCGCTCACCAGCGCGACCATCGGCGCCTGCGAGCCGAGCGGGAGGCCGCCCGGTCCGGAAACGGAGGTCACGTAGATGTACGCCAGTTCGCTTCGAACTTCGACGCCGAACGTCACGTCCGGATCGTCTAAATCGACCCGCGGTTCGAACGACGACTCGACGGTTTCCCAGATTCGCGTCCCGCCTTTCTCTGCGACGTCGGCGCTCGTAAACGGCAGATCTTTGTCCGCTCGGCGGGCGTCGACGGCGAACGAGCCGCCGTCGTAGCACGCTTTCGCCGTCTCCGCCAGCGCGTCGAGGATCGACTCGAGCGTCGGTTCGACGGTCAGACAGGCGCTCGCCGAGACGACGCCGAACGCGTCTGTCGCGGCGTCGAGTGCCGCGTCGATGTTCTCGGTGTCCGCGTGGATCTGGGGCCGGTTCCACTCGCGCTCGACCGATCCGGCGATGTCACGATCGGAGAGGAGCGCCGATAGCTGTCCGACGAGCAACCCCTCCATGTACCGCTTGACGGAGGTGCTCTTCGTGTTCAGGTCACCGTGACGAACGAGCACGGTGTCGGCCCCCGGAGGATGCATGCCCGGGCCTAGGCAGGCCGCGATATAAGGGGGTTGCCATCACCGCCGCGTCGAACAGCCCGTCGCGTCGCTCGCCTTCGCCTCCGAGTAGCCGTCAGTTACTCGTTTCACGGATGGTCGGATTGAGCTGGCCGGTGAGCGAGTAGACGCCGACCAGCAGGATGACGCCGGCGACGAGCGGGAGCAACGCGGAGACCGCGTAGACGGGTTCGAACCCGACGATATTGACGAGCGGTAAGGAAACGAGCGGCCCCAGTCCACCCCCGATATCCCCGAGGACGTTGTTCGTTCCGACGGCTCTGCCCATCCGCTCTTCGGGCGTGAGATCAGCCAGCAAGGCGATGAGTGGTCCGCCGATCCCGCCCTGTCCGGCACCGATCAGGATGCACGCGAGGACCAGCACCTCGAAACTTGACCCGATCGCCAGCACGACGAACCCGAGGCAGGCGGTCAGCAGAAAGCCGACGAGAACGGGGATTCTGGCCCCGAGCGAATCGCTGAGAACGCCGCCACCCAGCGTGAACGTTGCGCCCATGAGAACCGTGATGGCCATCAACATTCCCGACGAGCCCTGCGCGTCGAGTCCGAAAATCGAGATCGCACGCTCGTCTAAAAACAGCACCAGCGTCGAAAACAGGACGCCGATGTACGCGAAGTACAGCCCGAAGTTCACCAGTCCGATCGTCACCGCGGGCAAACTGGTATCGACGTCCCACGGCTTGATCGAGTCGTCGGGTTCGTCGACGTGCGTTTCGGGAACGATCAGGTACGCGATGAGGCTTGCGAACGCGGCGAACGCCGCGGCGAGGACGAACGCCTCGATATCACCCCACAGATCGCTCACCACGCCCCCGAGAACCAACCCCGCCGGAAATCCGAACGTGATTCCAGCGCGAATAATCCCCATACTCGTCCCCCTGGATCCGGCGTCGCTGACGTCGGCCGTGATCGTGTACGCCGTCGCGAACACGAGGGCGCTCCCAACACCCCAGAGGATTCGTGCCAGCATGAACCACGCTTCGGGGAGCGCAGAGAGCATGGCGACCACGTAGAGTACGGTGGCGAACGCCTCGATCACCAACCCCGCGATGAACGGTTTTCTGGTCCCGATTCGATCGACGAGGACCCCCGCCGGCGCATTGCAAACGAGGCGCGTAAACCGGTTCGCGCTGAGAATCAGCCCGACCATGAACGCCGAAATCCCGAGCACCTCGCCCAGATTCGGCAAAATTGGAAACACGACGCCGCCGCCAAATCCGACGAAGAAGGTACTCGCAACCACCGCGAACACGATCCGGCGAGGTGGATGGTCCGACGTTGACATAGGCGACTACTTCGAATCGATATATTTTCGGAACCGTTCGTCTCACTTGGCTGTTCCGAAGTGAGAAACTACTGCATCTGAGCTAACGATCACACCATAGGCCCCCGAGACAGCTAGTTCACAACTGGTACCACCGAAACAGCTACGACACAACTGGTATCACGGAGGCAGCTACGACACAACTGGTATCACCGAGACAGCTACCACATAACCGATATCAGTCAATCGCCTGCCCGCGCTTCGAACGCCTCGGTGCGGAAAACATCGGTCGAAATACATCGGTCAAAATACGTCCCCTGAAACGGCGTCGAAGGTGTCACATACCGGAGTCGCGGCCAACTCTCGCCGTCGGCACGTCGTTAAAACGTCGTCAGTTCGCCGTCGATCACCCGCTTGGTCAGACCGGATACGTCGCCCAGTTCGCGGTCGACGATGGATTCGATCGACGATTCGACGGCTTCGAGGGAAACACCCTCGTCCGTGATGACGTGCACGTCGGCGACGTGCGGATGGTCTATGGGTCGACCGATCTGGCTGAGCAGACGAACCCTGAGGTCGGTGACACCGTCTACCTCGTCGACGACCGATTTGGCGATCTCCGTCGAGAGTAGATTGTAAATCTTCCCGATGTGGTTGACCGGGTTCTTCCCGCTCGTCGCCTCCATCGACATCGACCGGTTGGGGGTGATGAGTCCGTTCGCCCGGTTGCCGCGACCGACGGAGCCGTCGTCACCCTGCTCGGCGGACGTTCCGGTCACGGTGAGGTAGATAGAACCCGCCTCGTAGTCGTCTGCGGTGTTTACGTGAACGCGAACCTCCCGATCGGTGTGGCCGGCCGCGACGTCGGAGACGAACTCGCGGACCCGCGAGACGGCGTCGACGTACTCGTCCATGTCGGCGATGTGTTCGTCGATCATGGCGGCGGCGACCGTGACGTCGATCTCGTCGCCCTCGCGCTTTCCCATGATCTTCACGTCGGTTCCGAGTTCCGGGTTCCGGTCGGCGTACTCGCCGTTGAGACGGCGTTCGGCCTCGAGGACGATTCGTTCGGTCTCAGAAAGCGGCGCGTGTCCCACGCCGTAGCTCGTATCGTTCGCCATCGGAACCGGCACCTCGTCGTCCTCACCGAAGACGTCCTGGAGGTCGCCGCTGCCCTCGCCGAACTTGACGTCGACGACGATGTCCTCGCCGAACGTCAGTTGTGGAATCGTCTGTTCTAAGTACTCTCGCGCCGCACCGAGGGCGATTCGTTCGGTCGGAATCGTCCGACCCTCGAACTGTTTCGTCGCCCGACCGACGATCAGGACGTAGATCGGATCGACGACCTCGCCGCCGCCAAAGGCCGGCGCGGCTTCTCCCGCGACGAGTTGTGTCTCGTCGGTGTTGAAGTGCAAGATGGTACCCACTCGATCGAGGTACTCGCGCGCGAGCGCCTGCGAAACGTGCTCTGCGATTCCGTCGCAGATCGAGTCGGGGTGGCCGATTCCCTTTCGCTCGACGATCTCGATCTCCTGGTCTTCGATGCCGCGTCGCTCGAACGGCTCTACGCGTATGTTCCTGTCGGTCATTGCACCGACCTTGCGTCGGGCCGGTTCTATAACTTGCGAAAATGTATTTTCACGTCGAGATTACTGGCGACGGCGCGATTCGACTGCGATGAGACGGACGGTGGCCCGTATCGGACCCATCGGATTGGTGATCAGAACCCGGCGATCAGGGTATGTGATCGACTCCCTTCTATCATGACTCACCCTCGAGCATCAGTCCGAGGTAGGACGTTCGAACCTGTTCGTCGGGGTCTAACCCGAGTCGATCCAGGGTGGCAAACAGTTCGGCTCTCGTCTCGTCGATCGAGTCGGCGGTCGCCGTCCGCTCGACCTCGACGTACGTCCCGACGCCGTCGACCTCGTCCAGGGTGATCGTGACGCCGTCGAACGCGAATCGATGGCGATCTTTCCGCACCGTCGCGGCCGGTTCGAATCCGAGCCGTTCTAGAATCTCGGCCGCGGCGACCGCGTCGTCGACTTCGGTTTCGACTTCCGCTCTGGTCTTTGACGCGCGTTCGACGAGCGGACCCTTGTACGTCAGTTCGACCCGCTCGTCGCCGCTTCGACGTTCCGTTCTGATGCGCAACGCCTCGTCGGTCTTCGAGAACGTTCGGTGAGGCGCGTCGTAGTACGTGTCCACCTGCTCGACGCGGCCCTCGTCGCTCGCACCGATCGATCGCACGCGCTCCCGGACGCGATCGAGTGTTGCGGGCACCTTCACTTCGACTTCGTACGTCGACCTGGCGTCGCTCATGGGCGTAGTTTCGACGTGTTTCGATAAGAACGCCACGCTGGACGAACGCGAACGGGTCGGCCGACTGCAGCGTTCGCCGGGCGCAGGGACAAAACGTGTTCCTTAAATGTAGACGGCGGGACGTACCACGTATGACCGAGGAAGAGGAGGCCGAAGTTGACGCACCGGCCGATGACGTCGAAACGGACGCTCAAGACGACCCAGAGACGGAGACGGAGTCGACCGAGACGGAAGACGGCCTGCAGGCCGGCGACTTCATCGAGATTTCCTACACCGCGCGCACCGTCGAAGACGGGCAGCTAGTCGATACGACCGATCAGGACGTCGCCGACGAGGAAGGTATCGAAACCGACCGCGAGTTCAATCCGCGAACGATCATCCTCGGCGAGGGCCACATCTTCGAAGCCGTCGAAGAGGACGCATACGGCGGTGCGGTCGGCGACACCGGAACCGTCACCGTTCCCGCCGAAGACGCGTTCGGTACGTACGACCCCGACGCCGTCGAGACCGTGAGCGCAGAGAAGATCGACGAGGACGACCGCTACCCCGGCGCGCAGATCCAGATCGACGGGAAAAACGGCTACCTGGAGACGATCATCGGCGGTCGCGCCCGCGTCGACTTCAACCACCCGCTCGCCGGCGAGGACGTCGAGTACGAGTACGAGATTCTCGACACGGTCGACGATAGAGAACAGCAGGCCGCCGGCCTCTTCGAGATGTACGTAGACGTCGAACCCGAACTCTGGATCCAGACCGACGAGGTCGAAGAAGAGGTGCTCGTCGAACCGGACGAGGACGATGACGACGAAGACGCAGAACCGGAGTTCGAGACCGAAGTCGTCGAGAAGGAGACGGTCTACGTCGAATCGACGCCGCAGCTGACGATGAACCAGCAGTGGATGTTCTCGAAGCAGCAGATCGCCCAGGACGTCATCGACAAGGTCGGCGTCGACCGCGTCATCGTCCAGGACGTCATCGACGGCACCGGTGGAATGGGGATGGGCATGCCCGGCATGATGGGCGGCCTCGGCGGCGCCGGAGACGGCGACGGTGCGGACGACTCGAGTGGCCTCGAAGACGCTCTCGAAGACGCGGATATCGACGCGGACGAAATCGTCGAAGAACTCGAAGCCGACGCCGACGAGTAAGCCGACGTGGTCGAGTAAATCGACCCGCTGGACGTATTTATACCGCTCAATCGCCCCATGCTGGATAGACGCTTCGTAGTGACGACTGAGAGTAAACGGCGTCTCGCTTACCGAGATCTGTTCGAACCGTGGGCACCGTCGTCAGCGGGCCGAACGGACCTGCCCCAAAGCGAAGGACACGAGGCGGGACTGATCGACGAAGAATGCGACGAAGACCCGCCCGGTCAGGCGATGTCCCGACTCGTATCGATCTCGACTTCGTTCGCGAGTTCGAGTTTGATCCGCTCGGTGGGTGCGCCGCCGGCCCGGAACTTCGGAATCGTGAGGAAGTTCTCCAGTTCGGTCGCCCCGATATTCGTCTCGAGGTTGAACACGGCGTCGACCATGTGGAGCGTCGTCGATCGGTTCCGTGGCACCTGATCACTCTCCAGACAGTGTAAAACGGCGATCGAACCGGTCTCTAGCATCTGGGTTTTGAGATCGGAGAGGAACGTTCGATAGGCGTCGACGTCCGTTCGTTCGATGACGTCCATCGTATCGATGATCAGGTTGGCCCCATCGGGTAACGCGCTGACGAGACGGTGAGCATCCTCGATCGGGTCGTCTCCGGTGATGTGTCTGATCGTCGGACTCCCGACGCGCGCCTGCGTCGATTCGATACTGTGACGGATGGCGTCGTCCGACCGCTCGGTCGAGATGTAGAGCGTTCCGCGTGCGGCGGTGAGCTGGTACAGGAGCAGTTCGGACTGACTCGCCGGCGAGGCCGTGTACGCGACGGTACACCCAGGCGGTAATCCGCCGTCGAGTTTCCGATCTAACACGTCAACCCCAGTCTTCAACCGACCAGCCATGCAATCGTCCACAATTCGGGAGACCGCTCGCATAACTCTTTGCCTTCGGCAGGTGTCTCACCGGAGTTCTCGACGGGTCCGTCTGTCAGAGGGAGTCTCGATCACGCTCGGCTCGATCGGGAACCCCGGGTCACTATCATCGGAACAGATGGGGAGATTCAAGGGCCGTCCCATCCCGTATGCGGATAGATGCGTCACGGAAATCTCCTCACGAGTAAACAATTATCCAGAGCTGACGTCGAATCCGTTCTGGACCACGCGGCCGCGATCGCCGCGGGCGAAGTCGAACCGACGCGGACGGGGCAACTTCTCGGGCTGTTGTTCTTCGAGCCGAGCACTCGAACGAAAATGAGTTTCGAGACCGCGATGAAACGGCAGGGAGGTGACGTCGTCGACATGGGATCGGTCGATTCTTCGAGCGTCAAGAAGGGCGAGAGCCTCGCCGATACGGTACGTGTAATCGAGGGCTACGCCGACGCGATCGTCCTTCGACACCCGAAACAGGGTGCGGCGAAGCTCGCGAGTGAGTACGTCGACGTTCCCGTCATCAACGCCGGCGACGGCGCCGGCCACCATCCCACACAGACGCTCCTCGATCTCTACACCATCCGCGAAAGCGCGGGACTCGACGACCTCAGGATCGGCATCATGGGCGATCTAAAGTACGGTCGAACGGTCCACTCGCTGGCGTACGCGCTCACGCGCTTCGACGCACGCCAGCACTTCATAAGCCCCGAGAGCCTCCAGCTCCCGCGCGAAGTTGTCTTCGACCTTCACCAACAAGGCGCGTCGGTCCGCGAACACGAGAGTCTCGACGGCGTCCTCTCGGAACTCGACGTCCTCTACGTGACTCGCATCCAGCGCGAGCGCTTTCCCGACGAAAACGAGTACCAGAAGGTCGCGGGCGAGTATCGGATTACGACGGAGACCCTCGCGGACGCCCGGGACGACCTGACGGTGATGCACCCGCTTCCGCGCGTCGACGAGATCGCACCCGCTGTCGACGAGACGGATCACGCGACGTACTTCGAACAGGCTCACAACGGTGTTCCGGTTCGGATGGCGCTCCTCGACCTCCTCATGGGTGATGACGATGAGTGACGATCACGAACTACGAGTGAGTAAGATTCGCAACGGAACGGTGATCGATCACGTGAGAGCGGGCCAGGCGTTGAACGTCCTCGCGATCGTCGGCATCGACGGCTCTGACGGTGAGAGCGTCTCCGTCGGGATGAACGTCCCCTCCGATCGTCTGGCGAGAAAGGACATCGTCAAAGTCGAAGGTCGAGAGTTGAGCGAGGACGAAGTCGACGTCCTCTCGCTGATCGCCCCGGACGCAACGATCAACATCGTTCGGGACTACGAGGTCGAATCGAAACACCGCGTCGATCGGCCTGAAACCGTCGAAGATATACTCCACTGTCCGAACGCCGGCTGCATCACGACCGAGGACGAACCGGTCGCCTCTCGCTTCGACGTCCTCGACGACGGGGTTCGGTGCACGTACTGCGGGCGAATCGTCCGCGAGGGGATTCCGGAGCTGATCGAGCGGTAACCGGTTCGAGTATGCCGACCGTCGATAGTTACACACAGTCTCCAATCCAGAAAAGATATATCAGAAGGCGAGAAACTATCAGACGCATGTCCAAACTCGTGAAACTCTTGATACTGGTGACGATCGTCATCGTCCTCTGGAAGGTCCTCAGCGCGGACAGTCCGGAAACGATCGAATACGAACCCGACGCATAGGCTCCCCTCGGTGACAGCCGAGACGACGGACTCGATACCGCTACCGTTTTCGAACGCCTTAACCGGCCTCCGGGCGGACGCTGAGATATGTACGGCGTCGTCACGCGAAACGAAGCCGAGGTGACGTGGGTCGAGTTCGATCGCGGATTCTACGAGGTCAAAGACGTTACCGGCCGGTCGGCCGAACCGCTCGCCGAAGCCGTCAATATGGTTTCGTGTTTCGGCGACAACGCCGCCGCCGACGCGGAACCGACGCTCGTTCCCGTCGACGACGAGGGAAATCGAGCTACCCGGGCCCAGCCCTACTTCGACTGGGCGTACATCTGTCCGAGCCGAACCCAGTATCGAGACGGACTGTTAGAAATCATCGACGACTGCGTGGCGGCGAACGACGACGTTCGACTCGACGACGTCGGGTTCCCGCGGGCGGAGTACTGCCGGTGTGATGTCTGTCGAGAATCCTTCGAAGCCAGCGAGTTCGACGAGTGGGACGAGTGGCGAGCGGACATCATCACGGAATTCGTCGAGCAGGCGGTCGATCGAATTCCAGGGACGACGTACTTCACCCTCTATCCCGACCCGTATCCGGGACACCTTCACGAGCGAGCCGGGCTCGACTTTTCTGCGCTCGAACCTCACGTCGACGAGTTCGTCGTCCCGCTGTACGACACGGCATACGGAACGACCTACTGGCTCGAAACGATCGCGAAAGGGTTCGAGAGCGCACTCGAAACGCCGTTCAGTATCGAACTGTACGCCGTCGACGTCGACGTCGACGCACTGATCAACGCGGCTACGGTCGCGAACGAGTACGCCGAAAACGTGTACTTCGGCTACGACGCGAGCAACGCGCGGGCCGCCCTCCGACGGATGGACGCCGACGAGCGAAGCGGAAAGCAATTCGGTGAACCGAAGTAACCGGTCCGCACTCGCCGCCTTGTTCCCGATTACGGCGACGCCCCCATCCGGACGATTCGGAAGAAGGTCGAAGAAACGAGCGGCCTACCGATCGCTGTCGCGTGTACGACGGTCGTCGTCTGAATCCAACAGGTCGTCATCATCGTCGCCGATGTCGGTGTCGATCAACTCGTCATCGTCGTCATCCGAATCCAGCAGGTCGTCGTCATCGTCGCCGATATCGGTGTCGATCAACTCGTCATCGTCAGCATCGCCCATTCCCGAGTCTCGATCCGCCCGACTTCGGTCGGAACGATCGCCGACGTCCGACATCCCTCCCTCACGGCCGCCCGAACCCATATCCGAGCCGACGTCGCCACGAGCGCCGGTCTCGGATCCGGTTCCGATCTCGCTCCCCGACGACTCGTCAGTTCGACCGTCACCCGGACCGCCGCTCAGGCCCTCTTCGTGGCGTGGTTCGGACCGGTCGGAATCCATCAGCCCCGACTCGTCGTCGCCGATGTCGGTGTCGATCAACTCGTCATCGTCGTCACCGATGTCAGTGTCCATCAGGCCGCTGTCGTCGTGATCGGTGTCGATCCCAGATTCCCCTCCCGTTCGCCCGGACTCAGTTCCGACACCGGCCTCGCCGGTAGTGTCCCGACCGCTCGGGCTCGTTCCGCCCGCCGCAGATCGCTCACCCTCCTGGAACCCGCCGGTGAGACGAATCTCGTCGTCGGTTATTCGATCGATCGACTCCTCTTGTAGCGGGTAGGTGTTCTCGCTCGTTCCCTCCCAACCGAGCGCGGCTTTGATGCTGTCTGTGATTCCCGGATCCGGTTTGACGCGGAGCGTATCGTGCTCGACGGCGGAGACGAGTCCGACCTCCTCACCGCTCGCGTTCACGACCGTCTTCCCCACGTCATCGTCACTGAATGATGCGCACATGACAGCCCAACAGTTGACGGTTTCCGGTATGGGAGTGGTGCTTGCACATCCGCGCGTCCGTTCGTTACCTCGAATTGGAAAAAGAAACGCCGGATTACGTATCGCTCCGTTCGGATCACGTAGCCACCTGCAACGTAGTTCACCACTCACTGTCGGTCGCAGAACCTCCGCAGGAGCGGGCCGGGCGCGATTGTGAACTACGCCGAGACGGTCCTGCTCGGGCCTCGCCCTGCGCGGGCTGCGACTCGTCTACTTCAAATCGCTAGTGGCCGCTTTGCTCCTCACGTTCGTTCGTCCCAGAAGCGGGCCGGGCGCGATTTGAACACACGGTCGGACGTGCTCACCATGCTGCGCGCGACCTCCCTGCATTCAAATCGTGCCTGCCGGTTCACTCACCGATTCGCCGCGCTCATCGGTTCGTTGCACGGGCCGGGCGCGATTTGAACACGCGACCGTCTGATTAAGAGTCAGACGCTCTGCCTAACTGAGCTACCGGCCCTCACCTGTCGATTGACGTCCCGGCGTTAAAATACATTTCCTTTGGGAGCCGCGCGAGGGCGATTTCACCGACCGACGCGTTTCAATCTTCGGGAGGGTTAAGTGCAGGGACACCGACGACATGCTCAATGAGCGCGGGTGCTACGATCTCCACTGCGTCGGAATACGCTATCCTCGGCTGTGGCAGCGTCGGATACGCCGTCGCAGAGGAGCTCGTCGAGCAAGGGAAGGACGTTCGAATCGTCGACAAAGACGAAAATCGGGTCGAATCGCTTCGAGATCAAGATCTCGACGCCAGAACCGCAGACATCACCGAGTCCGCTGTGATCGACCTCATCGACGGCTGTGACGTGGTGTTGATCCTGGCGTCCGACGTCGACGCCAATACGACGGCGGTCGACCTCATCCGGTCGTCCGGGCAAGATACGTTCATCATCGCGCGCGCAAACGATCCGATTTCGGGAGACGAACTCTCCGAACTCGGCGCGGACGTGGTGATCAACCCGTCGGCCGTGATCGCAGATTCCGCCCTTCGCGCGCTGGAATCCGGCGAGCTGGCGCACAACGCGGAAACGCTCGCGGCGATCATCGAGCGGACCGATAGCCGAATGGCGATCGTCACGAAGGACAACCCGGATCCGGACTCGATCGCGAGCGCCGCTGCGATGCAAGCCATCGCGAACCACCTCGGCGTCGAATCCGACATCGTCTACATGGGCGATATCGGTCACCAGGAAAATCGCGCGTTCGTCAACCTACTCGGCATCGAACTGCACCTCTGGGAGGATCCCGCATCGAACGAGACCTACGACACCCTCGCGTTCGTCGATCACGCGAGTTCGCCGACGCTCGATCGCCCGGTCGACGTCATCATCGACCACCGGGAAACCGACGTCGAGGCGGATCCCGAGTTCGTCGACGTCAGACCGAGTATGTCCTCGACGTCGACGATCATGACGAAATACATCCAGGAGTTCGATTTAAACGTCTCCGAAGAAGTCGCTACCGCGCTTCTATACGGGATCCGCGCCGAAACCCTGGACTTCAAACGCGATACGACCCCAGCCGACCTCACCGCAGCTGCGTACCTCTATCCGTTCGCCAACCACGACACGCTCGAACAGGTCGAATCGCCGTCGATGTCGCCCGAAACGCTGGACGTACTCGCCGAAGCGATCGCCAATCGGGACGTCCAGGGCAGCCATCTCGTGTCGAATGCGGGTTTCGTCAGAGATCGTGAAGCGCTCTCACAGGCGGCGAACCACCTGCTCAATCTCGAGGGGGTGACGACGACGGCCGTGTTCGGTATCGCCGAAGAGCGGATTTTCCTCGCCGCGCGATCGAAAGACATCCGAATGAATATCGGTCGAGTCTTAGACGACGCCTACGGCGAAATCGGCGAGGTCGCCGGACACTCCACGCAGTCGAGCGCGGAGATTCCACTCGGCATCTTTACCGGCATTCAGATATCCGAAGACACCCGCGAGACGTTACTCGATCTCACCGAAGAAGCGGTCACTCGAACCCTGTTCGACGCGATGGGCGTCGAAGGGAGCGAAGGATCGAACGGGAATTGAGTACCCGGTCAGCCGTAGACGTTCACTGACAGGTCGACACCAGTCGCTCAGGCGACGACTTCTTCTTCCTCGTCGGGTTCGCGCACGCGTTCTACGACGTCAGCGACGAGAATCACGTCACCGACGGCACGGACCCAGCGATACGGGATAATCACACCCTGTCCCTGGCGTGCTTCGTGTTCGAACAGTTCTCGACTCAACTGGCCGACCGCGAGGCCGGTGACCGCCTGCGTATCGAGATCTAGCTTCAAATCCTCGACCTCGCCGACGAATACGCCGTTGTTCGTGTACACCTCGCGCCCGACGAGGGACGTGATTTCCTGCGGAGTCTCGTCCATACCTGGAAAATGGACGGCTGACTCTTAAGCGTTAGTCAGACAGACCCGTTCGTGTTACCGAACGAAAATCGCCACGGCAACGATCACTGCACCGAGGATCACCGCACCGACGCCGAGTTCGGTCGTCCCGACGGTCGAATTCAGTTCGTCGGCCGCGAGCGCACCGCCGGCGATGACGCTCGCCGCGCCAGCACCCATCGCCATCGATCCGAGCGAAGACTGACCGTTGGCCGGTCGGGCATGCTCATCGGCTGATTCGGTATTCGTCGCCTCCTGAGCCAACAGATCGCCAGTTTTCCGGGAGAGTTCGTGCATGCGCTGATCCAATTCGGCGATCCGTTCGAGCGGCTCGTCTGACAACGATTCGCCGTCCGACGACGACAGTCGCTCTATCCGTAATTCGAGTTGCGCTCGCTCGTCGTCGTGGCGTTCGAGCGTCGATTCGATCGAATCCAGCCGATCGGCCCGTTCGTCCGACCAGCCAGTGGCTTCGATGTCGTCGAGTCTCGATTCGAGGGTCGAAATCGAACTCGTCACCGATTCGAGTTCCTGATGGGACACCCCTTCGGTTGTCGACGCCTCTTCGTTGGCCGCTGAGTGCTGAAGCGTCTCGACAGCCGCGTTCAATTCGTCGACGACCGATCGAACCGACGCGATCTCCGATTTCAGCGAGGATTCGACGTCCGTGAGCGACGATTCGACCGAGTCGGTGCTCGCGACGGCTTCAGCAGCGACCACGTCCTCGATAGAGAGTGGCTCCGCACGCTCTGACTCAGATGTTTCGAGCGCATCTAACCGATCGGTGATCACGTCGTGAGTCCGTTCGAACGCATCGTAGGACTCTCGTAGGTCGGTTACCGCGTCGGGCAGCGAAGTTCCATCGTCGAGTTCGGAGACGTCCCCCGATCGGTCGATGGCATCGATCGCCGCCTCGATATCGTCGAGTCTGTCGTCGTACTCCGGCGGGATCGAGGGGGACGGCTCTCCACCGTCGTCGGTCGTCTCGAGTTCGTCCAATTCGGTACGGATCGATTCGACCGACTCGCGAAGTTCGGCGACGTCCGATTCGATCCACGCCTGCGTGTCGTCGACGCGTTCGTCGACCGATTCGAGAGCCGACTCGACCGATTCGACGGACGTCGTCAGGGTTTCGAGCGTCGAATCGACCTCCGAGACCGATTTCTCGTCGACCGTCTCGAGCGCCTCGACCGACGTCTCCAACTCAGCAAGCGTGGGCTCGATCGCCGAGACGGTCGATTCGAGCGACTCGACGTCAGAATCCAGTGACGTGACGGTTTCGTCCAAGTCGGCAACCGTCCCCTGGTGTTCGTCGAGATCGTCGTCCAGCGACTCGACCGCCGATTCAACCGCTCGCAATTCCGATTCCAGTGTTGGGAGTCGGTCACCGTGAGCTTCGAGCGTCGATTCGAGCGAGTCGACGGTGGACTCGAGCGATTCGACGACCGATTCGATTCCTTCGACGTCCGCACGCAGTTGTGAATCGATCTCGTCGACCGTTTCCTCGAACGACGACAGATCGTTCGAGCGTTCGTCCCGAAGCGATTCGAGTTCCACGTCGAGTCGTTCTTGCGTCTCGTGCAGGGACTCGATCGACGGTTCGAGGTCGCTTCGAACCGCATCGATCGACGACTCGACGGTAGACGCCAGCGCCTCGTCTCCATCAGCGATCGCCGTCTCGAGTTCGTCGACGGCGGATTCGAGGGCGGATTCGGTCGCCGTTACGGCGTCGTCGAGCCGTTCGATGTCACTATCGTGGGATTGTTCTACCGTTTCGAGGTCCGATTCGAGCGCCTCGAGACGGTCAGCGAGCGTACCCTCGGCCGATTCGAGCGCGTCGGACAGCTCGTCTGTGGCGACTTCGCGTGCCGCCAACTCCGACTCGATGGAATCGATCGTCGACGAGGCGTCCGAGAGCGACGATCGAACGGCGTCGACGGCCGATTCGAGCGACGTCAGGTCCTCGTTCGATGCCGCTTCGGTCTGAAGCGCTTCGAGGTCGTTCGCGACCGAATCCACCCGATCACCGAGCGATCCCAGCTCGTCGTCGCGGGTGCCGAGACGGTCGAATAGCTGCTCGATGGCATCGTCAGCGATCGCGTCCGCCGTCGACGCCGAGTCATCGAACGTCAATTGCGTCGTCATCGCTTCCGATGAACCTGGTTCAGCCGAGGCAGTCTCACCGTCGGTCGCCTGATGGGCGGACCACGTGACCGAATCGAATTCGTCGACATCGTCTTGTGCGGCGGCTAACGCACCACGGACGGCGCTTTCTTCGGGATCGGCCGCCCGTCGGATGCCCCTGACAGAAAACGGTAACTGAGCGGCGTCGAAGCGACCCCCGAGAAGGAATTCGACGCCCTCGACGGCCCACGGACCGGCTACGGCGACCGGAACTGAGACCCCTCGATCGAGATCCGCCGCCTCGAGTTCGATTCGAATCGCTTCGACGAGCGAGCCGGTCAGTTCGTCGTAGGACTGGGCGAGGGCGCTCTCGATGTCGTCTGCGACCCCATCGGGATCGAGCGAGAACGTCTCTAGGCGCGAGGCGACCTGCTCGTTCGCGTGGCCCGTTTCCCCTGCGGCTCGCTCGACGATCCAGTCGCGTCCCTTGGCGATCGAGAAAACGATGACCGGAACCCCGTAGTAGACGAGCGCAACGCTCGTGACGTCGGACCCGATGTAAATTCCGAGTCCGGTCAGGTTCTCATCGCGGAACTGATCGGCCACGATAGCGAATCCGGTGCTAACCGGCGTCGCGTCGTAGCCGAGCGCACCGATGGACTCGTCGATGACGGCGCGGTGGTGGTCGGTTGGTCGATCGACGTCGACGATCGTTCCGGGCGTCGTATAACAGAGACGGTTCCCCATCCCGTTTGCCAGCAAGACGCCGAGTAGGGCGTCGATCGCTGGTTCGGCGAACGGTTCGTCGACAAGTACGCCGTCGACGAATAGCGGGTCGGGCTGGTCGTCGAACGCGCTCGCGACCCGTTTCGCTTCGCTTCCGACGACGTACGTTTGCTCCTCGTGTTCGATCAACAATTCGTCCGGAACGGAATCGTCCAGAGACGACAGTTCTTCGCCCGTCGTCCGATACGCGAGTGGTCGTTCGTCTTCGATGACCGCCCCATCGAGCCCGTCGCGTGCGATGCGCGTCGTGTCCGACGCAAAATCCAGACCGTTGGCCATGGCGACCGAACGAATCAATCGCTAATGGAGTTTCGGTTTCAAATACCAGATGTGAAAATCGGAATGTCACGTCCGACGGTCCATTTCAGCCGCGGCGACGAACTATATCGAAGCTAACACGAGCGGTCGGCTTCTGAGAATCGGTTGGTGATCTACCCGATCTGTGCTCCCTCGACGAACGATCGCTTTTCGGTATCTAATCACACAGTGGAAGCGGAACCTCACCGTTATAATAGGGGAACGAGTGTTGTCTACCACATGTCCGAAACCGGGACCGAACCGCCGACGGCCGCTCGACGACTCCCCGATCCGGAGCGGGCCGCGAATATTCAGTATAATCTCTCGCTAACAGAACTTCGCGAGTTGGCGGGCGACGACGAGCGGGCGACCGAGTACGGTTCCCCAGCGTACGTGAGCGAGTATCGTTCGCGTAGTGCAGATCGAACGAAGAATGCGATCGACCACGCGTTCGACGACGACGATCACGCGATCGTTCGCGACGCCATCGGGGAGGTGTCGAACCGTGAGATGGTGTGCGTCGACCGCCTCGTCGGTCGCCACCCCGATGCGACGTACTGTTGTCGACTCTACGTTCCGACCGAATTCGCCCGGATCGCGTTGACCTGGGCGAAACTCTTCGAACCGACAGACGGACGAGACCCCGATTTTACGACCGTCCAACTGCCGGATCGCGAGGACGTGGCGATCAGAATCCTTCCCGACGAAGGGACCACCGTCGTCGTCGGAAGCGACTACACCGGAGAGGCGAAGAAGTCGTTTCTCCGGCTGTTCATGTACCGGGTCAAGACCCAGGGCGGACTCGGACTTCACGCTGGAAGCAAACGCGTGACGGTACGCGACGACGCGGACGAGCAACGGACGGTCGGACAACTCTTTCTCGGACTCTCGGCGACCGGTAAGTCGACGCTTACCTCTCACGGGTGCTGGCTCGAAGAGCCGGAATCGGCCGAGATGACCCAGGACGACGTCTGTGCGATCCTTCCGGACGGCTCCGTGGCGGGCAGCGAAGGCAAGGGACTGTACATCAAGACGATCGGGCTCACGGCCGACGAGCAACCCGCGCTGTACGACGCGGCAACGGCCGACTCCGCCGTGCTCGAGAACGTCGCGGTCGACGAGGACGGAGCCGTCGATTTCGACGACGACTCGTACACGTCGAACGGCCGCGCGGTCGTCCAGCGCGAGGAACTCTCGAGCGCCGCTGACGATATCGACCTCGATCGCGTCGACCAGATTTTCTTCATCACGCGTAATCCGCTCATGCCGCCCGTCGCGAAACTCGACGGGGCTCAGGCCGCCGTCGCGTTCATGCTCGGCGAATCGATCGAAACGAGCGCCGGCGATCCCGAGCGGGCCGGTGAGTCGATTCGCGTCGTCGGGACGAATCCGTTCATCATCGGTCCCGAAGGCGAAGAAGGAAACACGTTCCAGCAGCTCGTCGACTCGCTCGATGTCGACTGTTTCGTACTCAACACGGGGTACGTCGGCGACGAGTCGGTCGACATCGGCGTCTACGAATCGGTCACGATCCTGACCGAGATTGCCAGAGGCTCCGTCGAATGGACCGCGGACGAGCGACTCGGAATGACGATTCCGGAAACGGTTCCCGGGATCGATGTCGACCAGTTCTACGTCCCCGACCACGTCGACGAATTCGAGGACGCGATCGACGAACTTCGAACCGACCGACGCGAGTATCTCGCCTCGTTCCCGACGTTGGACGAAGAAATCGTCGACGCAGTGTACTGATCGCCACCGTATTCAGCGAGTTGGACTGACAAACTGAGACGGTTAACATTGTTCTGACGTATCTACGTCCGCCGAATCGGGCGCGAATACCGCTCGACCCCCTATCGTAGTAAATCAGCCAGTTCGGCGAACTCGTCGATCGAACCCCCGGAATCGGTCACCGCAGCGGACTGGTGCAAAAACGGCCGGTGTCTCCGTTGCTTAAGTCGACCCGGTACGTCCGACCGATAATGAGTAAAGCCGACACTTCGATATCGATCCGGACGCCCGAGGCGCGTCGGTGCGAGCGCTGTGGCCGGATCGAACGGTGGAATCAGCAGCGGGCGGGATGGGAACTCAACAACCACGATGGACGTCGACAGATCGGTTCGCCACAGTGTATTCACGAGTGGAATATTACCGGAAATTTCTCCCCGTAACGGTATCGGAACCGCTCAGAGAGAATCGGCCCAGAGCTGATCGGATCAGTATGGCGGCCCGAGGGTCACTTTTCGGCCAATCAGCATCGCTTAATCGGCTCGATCGCGTAGTCGTCTGTGACGATGACGACCGTCTATCTAACCGCCCCTGGAGATGTTGCCGACACCCTCGCTAGCGGTCTCGTCGAGGGCCGGTTCGCCGCGTGCGTAAACCAAATTCCGTGTCGATCTACGTACCGCTGGGAGGGTGACGTCACCACGGACGACGAGTGCGTGCTAATCGCGAAGACGACGTCCGAACGCTACGACGCACTTGTCGAGTACGTCAGTGACGCCCATCCACACGACGTACCGTGTATCGAGCGATTCGAAGAAACCGACGGATTCGATCCGTACGAGACGTGGGTCCGCGAGACGGTCACCGGCGAAACTGATACCGACTGACTGATCGCTCGATAACAGATGTCGTTCCTATCGCGGTCGATTTGTGGAGCGGTCGTCGATCGGTCGCATTCGTCCGACCCAGGTCGCGGTGGATCGGAGAGTCGAAAAGCAACCCTTAAAAATCGTGCGCGGGTTTGGTCTCGTATGGCTGGAACTATCGAAGCGCTCGTTCCGGGCGGACAGGCCAATCCTGGCCCACCACTCGGACCCGAGCTCGGTCCGACGCCCGTCGACGTGCAGGCGGTCGTACAGGAGATCAACGATCAAACGGCGGCGTTCGACGGCACCGAGGTGCCCGTGACGGTCGAGTACGAAGACGACGGCTCCTTCGAGATCGACGTCGGTGTCCCACCGACGGCCGCGCTGGTGAAAGACGAAGCCGGGTTCGAAACGGGAAGCGGTGAACCGCAGGAAAACTTCGTCGCCGATCTCTCGGTCGAGCAAGTGAAAAAGATCGCCGAACAGAAACATCCCGACCTGCTCGCGTACGATCTGAAGAACGCGACGAAAGAGGTCGTCGGGACCTGTACGTCTCTCGGCGTCACGATCGAGGGAGAAAATCCGCGAGAGTTCAAAGAGCGGATCGACAACGGCGAGTACGACGACTCGTTTGCGGAGTCGTAGAACGAACCGCACTGATTCTCATACCCGATCGCGGACGTTCGCACGCGAGCCGGTCACTGGACAGATGTCTCGAACGGAGCAGCGCAGCGGTTACATTTTATTGGCCGGTGGAACGGTACGCTGGTCCGGATCGGTCGCCATTCCGCCGCTGACGAGGACCCGAACACCCGCACCGACGCCCAGACAGGTCACGAGTCCGCCCACGACGATGAGTGATTCGACCACCACCGCGGACGCCCCGACGACGAGCGCACCCAGAACGATCGAGACGGCCAGCCCGTCGGTGCCGAGACGGGTTCCGATGGCCGACCCGGTCGAGACCACACCGACGGTCGCCCACGCGGGAAGTAATCCGAGCGTCACCGTGACGAGCGGAATCGCGAAGAAAATCCCGAAACTCGACTCGGAGAGGACCATGCCGAGATAGAAGAACATCCCGAGAACCCCAGCGGTCGGTATCCCGATCAGAAACGAGATGATGGGACTCTTTCGGGCGGTTTTGAGCGCTCGATTGCTGTACGCCGGGAGGACCCCGAAGAGGACCGCCCCGAGAAGGAGCGTCGAGGCCGTCACGATGGCGATCTGTTCGGCCGTCGATCGTCCGAGATAGAAGTCGATCACCGACTCGTAGGGGGTGAGTGGAACGACAGCCGCGAACGTAACCGAAAGTCCCTCGAGGCTGCCCAGTATCATCGTACTCTCCATGTTACGTCACGTCCGATATAGATTTCGATGAGACACCCTCAATAGCCTTACAAACTAGCATACAACTGGTATTCTCACCGCAGATTTAGCGTTATACGGGTAAGCCGTAATCGATTCGAAAGTGTACGTCTCTGTTGAGAGTGTGCTCGATCGACGTCCGCGTGCGATCCTGTGGCGTCAGGATAGCGGTTGCCGTACCACCATCCGAATTCTCGTGATTACATCCGGTACGGCCGGCACACCTGATGGGTGAGCGAGATTCGGGCATGGTTCGACGGGTTTAAGTCCGCAATGGCACTTTTTCAGGGTGAGACAGGCTTTGCCTGTTTCACTGACCCGTAGGAGCACACCCTGCGTACTACGGAGGTGAACGATGGCAGATTCGGATATCGAAACAGCAGTCACGAGCGCTCTCGAGGAGTCGCCGACTCGTAACTTTACCGAGACGGTAGACCTCGCGATCAATCTTCGTGACCTAGACCTAGACGAACCGTCGAATCGTGTCGACGAGTCCGTCGTCCTCCCGGCCGGCACCGGCCAGGAAACGACGATCGTCGTCTTCGCCGAAGGCGAGACGGCACTCAGAGCCGAAGACGTCGCGGACGACGTCTACGACGGCGACGAGTTAGCCGACCTCGGCGACGACGACGATGCGGCCAAAGATCTGGCCGATGACACCGACTTCTTCATCGCCGAGGAGGCGATGATGCAAAATATCGGTCGCTACCTCGGGACCGTTCTCGGTCCCCGCGGAAAGATGCCGACCCCACTCTCTCCGGACGACGACGTCGTAGAGACAGTCAACCGGATGAAAAACACCGTGCAGCTTCGATCGGGCGATCGACGCACGTTCCACACGCGCGTCGGCGCCGAAGACATGGACGCAGAAGACATCGCCGACAACATCGACGTGATTCTGCGTCGACTGCACGCGGATCTGGAGAAGGGTCCACAGAACATCGACTCCATCTACGTCAAAACGACGATGGGACCGTCAGTGGAGGTGGCCTGATATGAGCGCCGAAGCGACGCGTCAAACCGAGAACCTTCCCGAGTGGAAGCGAGCGGAAGTCGACGAAATCGAGACGCTCATCGACGATCACGAGAACGTCGGCGTCGTCGGAATCACCGGCATTCCCTCGAAACAGCTTCAGGACATGCGCCGTGAACTGCACGGAACCGCCGTCCTTCGCGTCAGCCGCAACACGCTCCAGAAGCGAGGGCTCGAAGCGGCCGGAGTCGACGACCTCGCCGAACACATCGAGGGACAGGTCGGGCTCGTCCTCACAGACGAGAACCCGTTCAGCCTCTACCGCGAACTCGAAGCCTCGAAAACACCGGCGCCGATCGGAGCGGGAGAAATCGCACCGAACGACATCGTCATCCCCGAAGGTGACACCGGCGTCGATCCCGGTCCGTTCGTCGGCGAACTCCAGCAGATCGGCGCGAACGCCCGGATCGAAGACGGTTCGATCCAGGTGATGGAAGACTCGACGGTGCTCGAAGCCGGCGAGGAAGTATCCGCCGATCTCGCGAACGTTCTGAACGAACTCGGCATCGAAGCCAAGGAAGTCGGGCTCGACCTGCGAGCGGTTCGGGCCGACGGCGTCGTGTTCGACCCCGAAGACCTCGACATCGACGTCGAGGCCTACGAGCAGGACGTCGCGACCGCCGCCGCGCAGGCTCGGAATCTCGCCGTCAACGCCGTCTTCCCGACCGAAGCGACCGCACCGCTTCTCGTCGCGAAGGCGACCGGCGAAGCCAAGAGCCTCGGTCTGCAGGCGGCCATCGAGGACGAGGAACTCATGCCCGACCTCGTGAGCAAAGCCGACGCACAACTCCGTGCGCTCGCCGCGCAGATCGACGATACGGACGCGTTACCGGAGGAACTCCAGGGCGTCGAGGCCCCAGCGGCGTCGGCCCCGTCGGAGTCTGAAGACGAATCGACCGACGACCAAGACGAAACCGACGCCGCCGAGGACGACGACACCGACGACGATGACGACGAATCCGGTGCTGAAGGACTCGGCGCGATGTTCGGCTGAACCCAACGGAGAACACCAACAATGGAATACGTTTACGCAGCACTCATCCTGAACGAAGCGGACGAAGAGATCAACGAAGACAACCTGACCGGCGTGCTCGAATCCGCCGGCGTCGATGTCGAGGAATCGCGCGTCAAGGCGCTCGTCGCCGCGCTCGAGGACGTCGACATCGACGAGGCCGTCGCTGACGCCGCGGCCGTTCCAGCCGCCGGCGGCGCCGCACCAGCGGCCGACGCCGACGACGCCGACGATGAGGTCGAAGAGACCAGCGACGTCCCGGACACGACGGACGACGACGATGACGAGGAAGAAGAGGCCAGCGGTGAGGGCCTCGGCGAACTCTTCGGCTAATCTGAACGCAGCCCAATTTTCACTATTTCGCAGCGTCGAGCGGTCGCTACCTGCGAGTGAACAACCCGTTCGATCGTGGTAGTGACGTCCGACGATCTATATATGAAGCCGAGCGCAGGAAGTGTCGAATGGGAACCGTCGAGCTGGTCGTCGATCCGTCGCTTTCCGTGCAGTTGCTCGCCTGGACGGTCGCGGGAAGCGCGCTCGGCTCGATAACGGGATTAATTCCGGGACTTCACGCCAACAATTTCGCGTTGCTACTGGCCGGCGTCGCGGCGTCGATTCCCGGTCCGCCGCTGCTGGTCGGTGCCGCCATGCTCGCTGCGGGGGTCGTCCACACGTTCGTCAACGCGATTCCGGCGATGGCGCTCGGGGTTCCGGACGCCGAAATGGCGCTCACCGCGCTCCCCGGTCATCGGCTTGTGCTCGAGGGGCGAGGTCACGAAGCGATCAGACTCTCGGCGCTCGGAAGCGTCCTCGCAATCCTGGTAGCCGTTCCGCTGGCGGTCCCGCTCACGTGGGCCGTGGCCAGGTGGTATCCGGTCGTGATCGATCACATCGCGATCATTTTGCTCGGCGTCGTACTCGCGCTCGTCGTCTCGGAGCGAACGCCGCGTCGAATGGTGGGCGGCGTGCTCTCGGTTACGCTCGCGTCCGCACTCGGAATAATCGCGCTCGATATCGAGCCGGAGGCGCCGCTCGACGCAGGTGGCGTGCTCGCGCCCCTGTTCGCCGGACTGTTCGGCGCGCCGGTGTTACTCGATGCGATGCGCGGCGGCGGCGTCCCACCTCAGGGAGATTCACTGCTTCGCGTCTCTCGGCCGGCCCTCGCCGTCACGGCGATCGCCGGAACGGTCGCGGGGGCGATTGTCGGCTACCTTCCCGGTATCTCCGCGGCGATCGCGGCGGTCGCGGTACTCGTCGTCTTGCCGGGCGGTGAAGGCGGTATCGGCGACACCGACGACCGAAGTTACATCGTCGCGACGAGCGGGGTCGATACCGCGAATACGATTTTCGCGCTGTTCGCACTGTGGTCGATCGGACAGCCGAGAACGGGCGTGATGGTGGCATTCGATAGTACGGGCGCCTCGCTCTCGCTTCCCGTCTTGATTCTCTCGGTACTGATTGCCGGGGTGTTCGGATTTCTCGTCGTCATCGCGGCCGGAGATCGGTATCTCACGCTCGTCGGATCCGTCGCTTACTGGAAGATCTCCGTCGTCGTACTCTGTTTATTGGCCGCGCTGTCCTTCCTGTTCGCCGGCGAATTGGGCATCCTCATCTTCGCCGTGGCGAGTGCGATCGGATTCGTTCCCGTTCGGTTTCGGGCCCGACGCGTCCACCTGATGGGCGTTCTCATCGGACCGCTGATACTCGCGACGTGGTGAACGCGAGTCGGATCGGGTGGGCCGTCTCGCGTTGGGAAATCGACAACGGCGGTCAATGGATTCTATAGGCGAGGCGTCGAAGTACGCTCGATGACTGGCCTGATTCGACCGACGCGACGAGAGCGGATCGTCGCTCTCGAGGTGGCGTGCGTGCTCGCGACGCTCGCGCTGGTCTATCCGTTCGAAAGCCTCGTTCTCTGGCTCGCGTGGGGGATCGGGACGGTGACGGTAGCCGGAGTCACGCTCGTCACATTCAACTGGGGACTCGATCCGCCGATGGCCGAATGACCGCGAGCGGGAGGCGGTCGAGGCCAACCCCGAAAGACAACCGTTAAAAGCGCTGGCCGGAAACGAATTGGTATGAGTACGACCGAGGACCGCGGACAGCGCTCGTGCGTCTCCTGTGGCATCAACGTCGCAGGAACGAACGCCGCTCGGTTCAAGTGCCCCGACTGTGGCACGCAGATTCACCGGTGTTCGACGTGCAGAAAGCAGAGTAACCTCTATGAGTGTCCCGACTGCGAATTCACCGGTCCGTGATCAGACATGGGTAAGGTAGCAGCCAAGATCAAAGTCATGCCGAACAGCCCCGAAATCGACCTCGACGAGCTTCAAGACCGGCTCGAAAGCTCACTTCCCGAGGGAGCGAAGATCAACGGCGTCGAGCGCGAAGACGTCGCCTTCGGGCTCGTCGCACTCTTTCCGACCGTCATCGTCCCCGACGGATCGGGCGGAACCGAAGCCGTCGAAGAGAGCTTTACTGACGTCGATGGCGTAGAGAGCGTCGGCGTCGAGAACGTCGGCCGAATTTAACGCCGGAATTCGTCGTTTTCACCGCATCGTCTCTCGATTGGGAGAGGAATCTTCGACCGATGAGCCGAGTCTCCGACCAATGGTCTGACGGTTCGACCGACGAGATGGCTCGCCGATCGATGCGACGGGACGAACTTCCCCGCGGTGGTGCGTCGTCGAGCGGATTCTTCGAACGCCTAGTGCTCACGACGAGAGCAGTTCGGCACCGGCCGCGGAGAGGTCGACGGAGACGTCCCGGTTCAATCCCGTGCTAATTTCATCTACGTTTCGAGCCAGGACGGTCAGGATGTCCGGCGGGTTCGGATAGACGAGCATCGTTCCGTCTTCGCCCTCGGTAGCGAGTTGCGTATCGTTGATCATCACCTGATCTTCGTGGATGGAAGCGGTGACGACCGGCAGCGCCTCGGGTTTTCCCGGCTCGTCGTCGCGAACCATGCGGATGTGGACGGCCTCCAAATCGATGACGTCCTTGTGTTCGCGGATGCGCTCGGCACAGCGGACCATGTCGCGGACGACGTCCTGTCGGCGCTCCTCGCCGTGTTCTCGCTCGTAGCAGTGTTCACAAACCCGGAGTTCGATGCGCATGGGTGTCCGTTGCCCGCCCACTCGGATGAGAATTCCGTTCGTTCGGCGCTCGCTCGATCGGCCGCAGCCCAGAACCGACGGTGCTTCACGGCAATCCACTACGCGTCTTTCGTCGCCACCGCCAGGTACCCCGCCCCCGCGTCGTACGTTTCGACGACGTCGATCGAGTCGAACGTCTCTTCGAGCAACGAACGCGTGTCCTGTCCACGCTGGTGGTTGACCGTCCACGCGATCAGCCGTTCGTAGATCGGATTGACGATCCGTGCGGGTCCGTCGGTGATCGGCCTGGAATCCAGGACGACGAACCGGCCGTCCGGTGCCAATGCGTCGTACGCGTTCTCGATGACCGTGTTCGCGTCGGCCATCGTGTGGAGCGCGAATGTGGTGACGATCACGTCGAACGCTTGGTCGGGTCCACACGTGTTGGTCGCATCACCGAGAACGACTGTCACGTTGGACCACCCCTGTTCGTCGACGAGTTCGGCCGCCTGACGCGCCATCCCGGGGCTGTAATCGAGCCCGATGACGGCCCCATCGGGACCGACCCCGTCGCGCAATCGCTCGAAGTTCGTTCCCGGCCCGCAGGCCAGATCGAGGACTATCTCGTCGGATTCGAGTGAGAGCGCCTCGAACGTATCCTCGCGTAACGGTTCGGCGAGACCCATAACGCCGTCGTACAATCGCTCTTTTCCACTCCACCAGTCGTAGAGTCCGCGGCCACGGTCGGGATCACCATCCACGTCGAGTTCATCTACCGCATCGGTGTACGTGCGGTCCGTCCCCTCGGAGAGAACGGTTGCACCGGTGGCGTCGAACGAATCCAGGATCACGTCTGCGCAGTCGTCCGTGCCGATCACGTCAGATTCTTGATCCGGTCGACACTCATCGCTCGATTCGTAGTCGTCCGATCTCGATACCTTCCCCGGTCGAGTTGCGGAATCGTCGTTCACGGTTGGCTCCGTACGTTCGCTGGAGTACCCAGCCGAGAATTCCTTCGCACGAAATAGTTCCCACATTTATAACGGTTGCCCGAAGACTCCACCTGTGAAGACACTCAGAATCGCGATCGACCTGGATGACGAACGCGTTCCACCCGAGATGAATCTCGCGAGCGCATCGCCTGCCGTCGACCGCCAGCTGATTCTCGGTGGCTCCGTACTCGATGGGATCGAGTCGACGATATCGTACGTCGATGGGGACCCGGACGCCGTCGAAGCGATCCTCTCGGAGTCAGCGGTCATCGAGACGTACGAGATAACCGGATCGAACGATGGCTGTTTCCTCTACTGCAGACAGGAACTCGGCGCGTCTGGAACGCACCTGTTCGACGCGTTCTTCGAGGATACGATCGTCGTGGTACCACCGTTCGAGTGTCGGGCCGACGGGACTGTTCGATTGACCGTCGTCGGCGCTCCGGACGAGGTACAGCGCGTATTCGACGCCGCCCCCGACGACTTCTCGATAGACGTGATCCGCATCGGCGATTCGGTGGGTGGGCCCGTAAACGAACTCTCCGTCCGTCAACGGGAGGCGATCGACGTTGCCTGGGAGATGGGATACTACGAGGTCCCGCGGGAGAACGGAATCGAAGCGGTCGCGTCGGAACTCGATTGTGCCGTCTCGACGACATCGGATCTATTGAGGCGCGCGGAGTCACGTCTCGTCGGGAACGCACTCGACGCGCCACGGTGAGAAACGCTGGGCGATCTACTCCGCAGATTTCAACAGGCGTCTGCCCACTTGTCTCACTCGCTAGAGTGTGGACTCGATCGCCTGGTCGAGATCGGCAATCAGGTCGTCGACGTGTTCGATTCCGACGCTCACGCGGATCAGTCCGTCGGTCAGTCCAGCGGCGACTCGTTCCTCGCGGGGGACGGCCGCGTGAGTCATGGGGGCCGGCTGTTCGATGAGGCTCTCGACGCCGCCTAAGCTCTCGGCGAGGGTGAACACCTCGGTGTTCGAGACGACGTCGCTCGCCTCCGCAAGCGTCGCGTCGAGTTCGAAGCTGAGCATGCCTCCGAAGTCGTCCATCTGTCGGGACGCGAGTTCGTGACCGGGGTGAGAGTCGAGGCCGGGATAGTAGACCCGGTCGACGTCGTGGTGGTCGTCGAGCCAGGTCGCAATCTGTCGGGCGTTCTCACAGTGACGGTCCATCCTGACGGGGAGGGTTTTCGTCCCACGAAGTACCAAGAACGCGTCGAACGGACCGGGCGTCGCGCCCACGGCGTTCTGGTGGAAGCCGAATTGCTCGTCCAGATCGGCGTCGTTGGTCAACAGCGCGCCGCCGACGACGTCCGAGTGACCGCCGAGATACTTCGTCAGCGAATGCGAAACGACGTCCGCGCCGAGGTCGAGCGGACGCTGGAGGTACGGGGTCGCAAACGTGTTGTCTACCGCACAGATCGCGTCGTGGTCGTGGGCGATCTCCGCGGCGGCTTCGATGTCCACGATGGACATGAGCGGATTGGTCGGGGTTTCGAGCCACAGCAATTCCGTCTCGGGGCGAAATGCCGCCTCGATCGCGTCGATATCGGTCATGTCCACGAACGTGAACTCGAGATCGTAGTCCTCGTAGACCTGCGTGAAGAGACGGTGCGTGCCGCCGTAGACGTCGTTTCCGGTGACGACGTGATCGCCCGACTCGAGCGTGTTCAAGACCGTGTTGATCGAGCCCATACCGCTCGAAAAACACCGCCCGTAGCTCGCGTTCTCGAGGCTCGCCAGGTTTTCCTCGAGGGCGGTTCGGGTCGGATTACCCGTCCGCGAGTACTCGTATCCGCGGTGGTCCCCCGGGGCATCCTGTTCGTAGGTCGAATTGGCGAAGATGGGCGTCATCACGGCACCCGTCTCCGGGTCTGGGTCCTGTCCGGCGTGGATCGTGCGAGTCTCGAACCGGTGTGTCTCTTCCATGCGCGGGGCGACGGACCGGGTCACTGTTATACTGTCGAAGCGTCGTTCGACTCGAACGGCGCCAGTCACAGCGTCAGTCTCGCGGGTTCGAGCGCCCGCGGAACGTGTCTTTTATAACTGTCACGGAGTAACTGGGCATACGACCATGCCGAAATCAAATGGACCTCGACAGGGTACGCGAAATAAACTGCGTAACAAACCGCGAGAGCGCGGCACGTCGCCGCCACAGCGAGCGATTCAGGAGTACGAGACGGGCCAGAAGGTACACCTCAAGATCGACCCGAGCGTGCCGGACGGTCGCTACCACCCGCGATTCGATGGACGCACCGGCGAGGTAATCGGCACCCAGGGTAACGCCTACAAGGTGCAGATCGGAGACGGCGGCGTCGAGAAGACGCTCATCGTCACCGCCGCCCACCTTCGCGCCCAGAACGAATGACCATCTTCAAGGAGATCATCGAAGAGGAGTACCTGACGATCGCCGAAACGAAGGAGCTCCTCACCGATATCGAGACCGAGCGAGCGCTCGACGAGGAGCGAGAACTCCGATACGAACTCGCTCGGGCGATCGACCACACCAACCGCTTTGCGGTTCTTGACCCCGAAGAGTCGCTGGAACTCGTCGAATCGCTCGAGGAGCTAGAGAAAGTGACCGAACCGACCGCGTACAAGATCGCCAACCTGCTCCCGCAGGATCGCGACGAATTACGGGCGATCTTCGCCCAGGAACGGTATTCGCTGTCCGGCGACGAACTGGACGAGATTCTAGATATCGTCGCGCGCTACGCCTAACGGGTCGAACCCTGTCGGTTCCGGTGGTTCGTCGTACGAACTGTTGCCGATTCTTTAAGTGTTCGCTGCCCGTACCGAGACGATGATGAGTGAATCCGAGCGTGATGAGCCACCGGAACGACGTGCAGTGGTGCTGGACTACCTGGCCCACGGGCTATCCTCGAGTGGGAGACCACAGTACGATAGTTCGCCGGCGGGATACGCCATCGATCTCGATTCCTTCGATCTCTACGAGGTCGCCTTCGACGAGTCCGAGCGGCTGACGATCGGAACGGAGGTCGTCGTCCACCCGCGATCGGCGCGGACCGTCGTCGAACGAGCAGAGCCGATCGAATACGACGACCTCTCATCCGGCGCGAAGTCGGAAGTCGAGTACGTCATTACGGACCTCGTCGAGGAGGACGAGCGACGATTCGTCGACTTCTACAACGAGGCTCAGCCGATCACGCTCCGGCTCCACCAGTTGAACCTCCTTCCCGGAATCGGCAAGAAGCTGCGAAATACGATTCTCGACGAGCGAAAGCGAAAACCCTTCGAGAGCTTCGACGAGATCGAAGAGCGCGTCTCCGGACTCCACGATCCGTCTGGCATTCTCGTCGAACGAATTATAGAAGAGTTACGCGAAGACGAGCTGAAGTATCGGACCTTCGTCGGCCAGCACGACGAGACCGTGTGAGCGGCGACTCGGCTGCTCTCGTCTGAACCCGGTCGTACAGTATATCTGACCGAGCGGATTCGACAGATGTCTCCACGGCGGGGTATCCGACGCGGAACACTGCGTTTACCCGTGACGGGTCCGTACGCCCCTGGTAATGAGAGATCCCGACGCCCTCCTGTCTCGCGCCGGAGTACGAGGGAATCCGGACCGTGACCAGCACTTTTTGATCGACGATCGCGTCCTGGATCGACTGCCGACCTACCTGGAGGCGGTCGAAGGCGACGTAGAACGGGTGCTCGAGATCGGTCCAGGGACCGGTGGGCTGACCGACCGACTGCTCTCGGCCGCGTCGTCCGTCGTGGCGATCGAACGCGACCCACTGCTCGTCGAGTTCCTCCGCGAGGAGTTCGCAGACGAGATCGACGCCGGACGACTCGACGTGCGATCGGGCGACGCGCTGGAAGTCGACATCCCCGACTTCGACGCCTCGGTTTCGAACCTTCCCTACGGGGTTTCGAGTGAGATTACGTTCAGGCTCCTTCCTCGAAAGCGACCGCTCGTCCTCATGTTTCAGCGAGAGTTCGCCGAGCGAATGGTGGCGGAACCGGGGACGTCCGAGTACGGTCGGCTATCGGTCTCGACACAGCACTACGCCGAACCGGAGATCGTCGAGGTCGTTCCACCGACGGCGTTCGCCCCACCGCCCGCCGTCGAGAGCGCCGTGGTGCGTACCCGACCGAGAGAGCCGCCGTATCACGTCGACGACGAGGCGTTCTTCTTGCGGTTCGTCAAAGCGCTGTTCACCCAGCGCCGGAAAACGGTCCGAAACGGAATCAGAAACACCGCACACATCTCCGGGCTCGACGACCCGGACGCCGTGGTGGACGCCGTAGACGACCGAATCCTTTCGAAGCGACCGGATTCAGTGACTCCGGAGACGTTCGCGGAGCTGGCGTCCGTTGCAACGACGGTCGGGATCACGGCAGAGTGAGGACGTCTCACCACATCCCGGGACGCCGACCGACGGATTCCTAAGGGATCGGCCCAATCGAGGCAGTACGAATGAACGCCTCCGTGCTCGCGTTCGACTGGCTGGCCGCTGAGTTCGACACCACGACCCAGCGGTTTCTGGTCACCGTCGGGACGGTCGTCGCACTCGTCGGCGTGATCCAGGGTGTCAGACGGCTCGCCCGCTGGTTGGGAGCGAGAACGCGTCCGCTGTACGCCGACATTCTCGGCGCGGTCACGCTCGTCGTCAGTTCGATCCTCGCCGTCGCGGTGATCCTCGGCGTCTGGGATCAAACCGGCGAGATCCGCGACCTCTGGAGCGAGTACAACCTCGGCGGAGAGACGGTCGCCCTGCTCGTCGTCTCTGCGGTCGTCGCCATGACGGCCTACATCGTCACGCGCTTTGTCAAGCGACTCCTGGACGATATCCTCGGGTCGTCCAGCTCGGTGACCGACCACCAGCGCGAGGTCACGTACCGAATGTCGCAGGTGGTGATCTACGCGATGGCGACGGTCACCGTGCTCGGAATCTGGATCGACGATCTCGGGGCGATATTCGTCGGTGCCGGGTTTCTCGGGATCGTCATGGGGATGGCCGCCCAGCAAACGCTCGGGTCGCTGCTGGCGGGCTTCGTGTTGATGTTCTCTCGGCCGTTCGAGATCGGCGACTGGGTCGTCTTAGACGACGAGTACGAGGGCATCGTCACGGACATCTCGATGATCAACACGCGGATCAGGTCGTTCGACGACGAGTACGTCATCATCCCGAACGACGTCGTCAGCGCCTCGGCGGTCACGAACCGGTCTCGGTCGGGGAGACTCCGACTCGAAGTCGAGGTCGGAATCGACTACGATGCGGACGTCGAACGCGCACGAGCGATCGCAACGAGTGCCGTCGAGGAAATTGATGAGATCAGATCCCCGCCAGAACCTGCGACGGTGACGAAATCGTTCGACGATTCGGCGGTACTTCTTGGCGTCCGATTCTGGATCGGAAACCCGACGCGACAGAAAGCGGGTCGGACGCGGACGGCCGCGATCGAAGCCATCACGGACGCGTTCGAATCGGAGGGGATCAAGATACCGTTCCCCCAGCGAGAGTTATCCGGTCGCGAAGAGACCGGTGGGTTCCGAGTGGAAGCGTCCGGACTAGCCTACGACGAAAAATCACGGACCGAGCAATCGGACCACCAGAAGTCCGGCTCCGGCGGTGAACCCGATCCGGACGGCGATGAACCGATGACCGAACGGGCGAACGGCCCCACCGGAGAGGACGACTGAGATGGATCTCGCCGAGCGACGTGGCGTCGATCGGGCGGTCTACCAGCCGGCAGAAGACTCACACTTGCTCGCCGAGGTGGCGATCGATCGACTTCGATCGCGCCCGATCGAGAGAATTCTCGAGGTCGGTACTGGTTCAGGGTACGTCGCAGATCGGATTCGATCGGCGCTCTCGTGTCGCGTCGTCGCGTCGGATTTGAATCCGCACGCCTGCGAACAGGCGCGCGAACGCGACCTGGAGGTCGTACGAGCGGATCTGACAGAGCCGTTCGCAGCAGCGTGCTTCGATGCGGTCGCATTCAATCCACCGTACCTGCCGACCGACCCGGATGTCGAACGCAGCGACTGGATGGAACGGGCCTTATCGGGCGGGCCCACCGGGAGATCGGTCATCGAGCCATTTCTCGCGGACGTCGGCCGGGTACTGACGCCGACGGGGACGGTATTGCTCCTCGTGAGTTCGCTCACCGGAGTCGACGAAGTGGTCGAGTTGGCCGGCGACGCCGGATTCAGCGCCTCGGCGGTCGCAGACGAATCGTTTCCCTTCGAGACGCTCACCGTTCTGGAACTGTACCGGTGACGAACGGCACCGTATCGAAGACGCTCGGGCCTGCAGTATTCGGGCGACCTATTTCGATGACGATCAGACCGTTCCTGCAACCGTGCTGACCGCCTGTCGCCGATCGACACGGTACCATCGCTCGCGTCACGGGTAGAACGAATCGGATTGGAGATCTCACCGACCAACACGATTGTAATATGCCCGTAAGTCATAAAGGAGGATGGAAAATATTAAACAGCAGCATAGCATAGCGATCGGTACCCATGACAGCGTACGTTTCGACGACGACGGGTCTTTTTCCCTTACCCGACTGGGCAAAAGACGAATTGTCCGATCTGAAAGGTCACCAAAAACACGACCTCATCGACGGATCGGAGGGGCCCGCTGTGCTCGAACAGTACGACGAAGCGCGAGCCGAGGTGTGCACACAGCAACGACGGAGCGACCTCGACCGGATCACCGAGGGGCAACTTCGATGGGACGACATGCTCGCACATCCGCTCGCCGTCGCCGATGCGGTGGAAACGCGCGGCATCGTCCGATACTACGATAACAACAATTTCTACCGCGAACCGGTCGTCACGGACGAACTCTCACCGACCGGCGACGTGGCGACCGAACTGACCGAGGCGCGCGAGTTGGTCGACGCGTCGGACCTCCAAGCCGTCCTTCCGGGACCCTACACGCTCTTCGATCTCGCCACCGACGACTACTACGGGGACGAAACGTCGTTTCTCGAAGCGATCGCCGACTTCCTCCTCGAAGAGGTGTCGCGTTTTCCGGACCACGAGACGCTCTTGCTGCTCGAACCGTCGCTCGTGACCTCACCGCCAGGAGACGGCCTAGACGAGCGAGCGAGCGCGGCGATCGATCGAGTCGCCAACGCGACCGACGCCGACGTGGTCGTTCACACCTACTGGGGACCGCTAGAGGAGAAGGTGTACGCACACCTCCTCGATGCGACCGTCGACGCCGTCGGGTTCGACTTCGTCACCGAACAGGACCAGACCGTCTACAACCTTCAGGAGTACGGGACGACCGACGACATCTGGCTCGGTCTCGTCGACGGGCAAAATACGCTACTCGAGGACCCCGAAGCGGTCAGAGACCGCGCCCAGTGGGTGCTCGATTCGCTTCCCACCGCCTCGTTCGAGACCGTCTACCTCGCACCGAACACCGAGACGTTCTACCTGCCGTACTCGACGTACCAGAAGAAACTCGCCGTGCTGGGTGAAGCCGCCGCGCTCGCGGAGGTGAGCCCCGCATGAGTTCGACGAAAGAACAGTTCAGGTCGGACGATCACGAGAACGAACACTTCATCCTGACGACGGTCGTCGGGAGCTACCCCAAGCCGAAGTGGTTCAATCGAACGAAAGAGTTGTACGAGGATCCGGACGCCGATTTCGACGAAGAACACTGGGACCAGGCCACGGACGACGCTTCTCGACTCATCACGAACGAGCACGAACGCGCCGGGCTCGACGTCGTCGTCGACGGCGAAATGCGCAGAAACGAGATGGTGGAGTTCTTCGCACACCGCATCGACGGCTACGAGTTCAACGGCCCCGTGAAGGTGTGGGGACACAATTACTTCGACAAACCGTCGGTCGTGCGCGAGGTCGCCTACGACGAGCAGTGGCTCGTAGACGAATACGAGTTCATCGCCGGCGCGACGGATCGACCCGTGAAAGTGCCGATCACCGGCCCGTACACGCTCGCCAACTGGTCGTTCAACGAAGCCTACGAGGACGACGAACAGCTCGCCTACGACCTCGCAGACCTGGTCAACGAAGAAGTAGCGAAGCTGGTCGACGCCGGTGCCCGGTACATTCAGATCGACGAACCCGCGCTGGCGACGACTCCCGACGATCACGCCATCGTCGGCGAGTGTCTCGAACGGATCGTCGACGACGTTCCGAACGACGTCCGCATCGGCCTCCACGTCTGTTACGGCGACTACTCGCGAATTTACCCCGAGATTTTGGAGTTCCCCGTCGACGAGTTCGACCTCGAACTCGCGAACGGCGACTACGATCAACTGGAGGTGTTCACGGATCCAGCGTTCACGAAGGATCTCGCACTCGGCGTAACCGACGCACACGTCGCCGAGGTCGAATCGGTCGAACAGATCGAAGCGAACATTCGAAAGGGCCTCGAAGTGGTTCCGCCAGAGCGACTCGTCGTCTCGCCGGATTGCGGATTGAAGCTCCTTCCGCGGGACGTCGCGTTCGGGAAGATGAAAAACATGGTGACCGCCGCACGCAACGTCGAGGCGGCGCTCGACGACGGTCACATCGAGCCCGCACCGTCGCCGGTCGCAGATGACTGAGAATCGGACGTGATCGGCGACGATACGAAATAAACGGACGGTGGTCCAACTACTCGTCCAGCGTGACCCGACCGTCGCTGTAAACGGTGACGTGGTGGCCGGCGTATTCGAACGACACCGTCCCAATCGGCCGTTCGGTCCCTCCGACGGTCGGTTCGAACAGCGAGTCGAGCGCTTCCGGATCGATGACGGCGTACAGTGGCTCGAATTCCGGCGGTTCGACATCGGTCACGTCGATGCCCTCTTTCTCGGCCACGGCCTCGATGACGGCCTGACTCACGGGGGGTGAAGCCGAATCGGAACGACGCTGGGCGAGTCCCATAGGTGAAACCAGTCTAGTTGGAAGTAAATACTTATTGGCCAGTATGGGCCGAGGTCGCGTACAATCGTGTGGATACCAGGCAGATGAGTGTAGAATGTTCGTAGAGCTACCGGTTCGCTAACACGAACTTACAAACGAATCGATTCGTTCGGAGGTAGCTGGCAAGGGGGGTCGACTGTCGGCAAGGAGTGGACCGTGAGTGGATCAATTATAATAGAGTTCAAAGTGTAGTCCAACCGATGACAGCCCGGACACGAACGACGACGCGACGCACGACGACGCGAATCGATCGCCGATACACCGAGTTCGAACCATGACTGATCGATCACTCCACCTCCCGGTCGCCGCCGTAGCCGACGGTGACCGACTCGTCCAGTACGCAATGCGCGGCGAGGACGCCGGGTACGAGCACGTCTGGTTGCCGGAGACGTGGGGTCGAGACGCGATTACCGTCCTGACCCGTATCGCGAGCGAGACGGAATCGATCGGACTGGGTCCGAGCGTGTTGAACGTCTACTCCCGATCGCCGGCACTCGTCGGACAGACCGCAGCCAGTTTACAGGAGATCTCGGAGGGAAGACTCAGACTCGCCGTCGGACCGAGCGGTCCGGCCGTCATCGAGGGATGGCACGGGGAGTCGTTCGAGAAACCGCTCCGACGGACCCGAGAGTTCGTCGAAATCGTCGAACGCGTTCTCAGCGGCGACGTCGTCACCTACGACGGCGACATCTTCTCGCTCGGCGGGTTCCGCCTTCGGTGTGACCCACCGGCGGTACCGGTTCCGATCGAGGCGGCGGGGATGGGTCCGAAGTCGGTCGAACTCGCCGGACGGTTCGCCGACGGCTGGCACGCGATCGTGCTCACCCCAGACGGATTGACCGACCGACTCGAAGATTTCGAACGCGGTATCGAACTCGGAAATCGCGATCGATCGGACGTGACGGTGACGCTCTCGCTGCCCGCGGCCGTCTCCGACGATGGCGAACTCGCACGGGAACGCTGTCGCAATCACGTGGGGTTCTACGTCGGCGCGATGGGGACGTACTATCGAGACTCGCTCGCCCGGCAGGGGTACGAAGACGAGGCGATGGCAATCTCGGAGGCGGTCGCCAACCGCGAGTTCGATCGACTCGACGAACTCATCGACGATTCGCTGCTAGAACAGCTCGCGATCGCCGGGACGCCGGAGGAAGTCACCGAGCAGCTCGCTCGGTGGGACGACGTCGACGGTCTCGACGAACTCGCGATCAGCTTCCCGCGCGAAGCCACCCACGAGGAGATCGAGCGGACGATAGACGCGCTCGCCCCGCAAAACTGAACCCCCAGCGAGTGTCGCGCGGATTTCGCCGATTATCGCTGTGCGGAGCCGGATCGTCCGAGTAGCGCCTCAACGACCGTTCTGAGCCCCTGACTCGACCGATACCAGAGCCAGAACCCGACGAGCGTGGCCGCGATCGAAACGAGAAACAGGACGACGACGCCCACCGTGTACGCCTCGCTCGCTTCGCCGCCGACGTGAAACACCGCGGCCGGGCTATCGCCCAGGACGAAGTGATACAGCACGTACCAGCTCGTCGCGGCCGTCGAGAGTACGTAGAGCGCCGCCCCGAGATCGTAACTGCGGAGCCAGATCAGCGCCAACCCGACGAGCGGGCAGATGAATCCGACGCCGACGAGAAACTGGTGCTGGTTGCCGGCAAACGTCGCGTCCGTCGCCGTATATGCGATGGTAAAGATAAGCCCACCGAACAGGTAGGCCGCAAACGACACCGTGACGATGAGACGTTCGTCCACGTATCACGGACTCGCGGTTTCCATCTTAACTGTTGTTGCCCGCGGGATTCACGCGAGCCGACTCAGTCGATGGGAAGAGATTGCACGTCGATTTCGGATCGACGTCCGTCGAGGACGCCGAACCGCTCGTTCCGGCGACGTTCGAGCACGTAGAGCAACCGCTGGGCCCAGACCAGCTTCTTCGCTTTCGACCGATCCACGGTCGGGTCGTCGAGATCCCAGCCGACGAACGAAAGCGAACTCGCCCCCAGCGCGTCCGCCAGGTACGCCGCCCGATCACCGTCGGTAAACCCGCCGATGTTGACGACGTGCCCGCGCGGCGCGACTTGCGTCGTCGGCAGGATCGAGCCGGACGCACAGGCCGGCACGATCGATTCGACCAGCTCTACGTTGTCACCGTGGGCGTGAACGGCGACCGGCGTTCCGGCCGCGGTCAGCTCGCGAACCGTCTCGGGGTTCTTATCGAGGTCGGTGACCATCCAGTCGACCGAGAGTCCGTGCGCCGCCAGTCGATCGACGGCGGTCGAGGCGGCAACGATCGCGTCCGCGGCGCCGGCCCGCGCGAGCGACTCGTCGGTGGTGAGCGACGGTCCCGCTCCCGCGATAACCACTTCCGAATTCGAGGCCAGCGAGTCGGTACTCCCCTCGAACGGCTCCGAGAGTCGCCACAGCCGATCTCGCGCACGCCCGTCTGCGGCCCGGTCGAAGCCGAAATCCGCCCGGATCGCCTCGTAGATCGGTTCCCACTCGCGCCAGTCGACGTTCATAGCTGACGCTCTCACAGTACCACCGCGAATAATTGAAAGTCGTGGGCCGGGCATCGCCTTCGTAGTACCCCTACCCGAGAGGCAACCCGGCTTCCATCCGCTTCTTCAGATGCCTCCGGTATAAGTTTTCTCTTCATTTCCGACGTGACCGACGCCGTTCGTGACCTGTCCATTCGAATATAGTTCTGCGCGTTCGCTGGGAGATTGTCACATTCCGTGACGATCGAATGCAAATACCCATCAAACGTGAGGAATATGTTGGTCGAATACGCTCCCAACGTGGAATCCACACGTCGCGTCGAATGGGAGGACATCGCTCACTCTCGAGAGCCCCGCGTCCGACCGAAGGCATCACCGATCAGCGCCGCATCGCGCGTCGCGGCGACGTCGTGCGTTCGGATCACGTCGGCGCCGCGGTCGACGGCCAGCGCCGTTCCGGCGATACTCGCCGGCAGCCGCTCGTCGGTGGGACGGTCGACGATCTCGCCGAGGAAATTCTTCCGGTTGATTGAAACTAACACCGGGTGACCGAGGTCGTGAAACGCCTCGAGACGCGCCAACGTCTCACGATCGTCACGAAGGGTCTTTCGCTCGCTCCAGCCCCCGAAGGCCGGATCGACGATCGTCTTCTCAGTCAGCGGCGTCTCCGAGAGCGCAGCGAGGAGTTCGTCGACTACGTCGGCCTCCGCCGCCCACTCGGGAGACTTACGCTCGGCCCAGTCTACGTCAGAGACCGCCCCGGGACGGTCCAGATCCGGCGGGCTGGCCATTTTCACGACCGCCGCGTCGTGGTCCCGACACACCTCGGGCATCGACGGGTCGGCGAACCCGCAGATGTCGTTCACCATATCGAATCCGCCCGCGAGCGCCTCGTCCGCGACGACGCCGTACCGAGTCTCGATCGAGAAGATGGCGTCACCGGTCACGCGTTCGATCGTCTCCAGCGCGGTCGAGAGTCGTTCGAGTTCCTCCTCGGCACTCAGCACCTCGAAGCGTTTGTTCGCCGATTCCAGTCCGACGTCGACGATGTCCGCACCCTCGTCGATCAACGCCTCGTCGACGTACCGTGCGGCCTCCTCGGGATCGTCGTACACGCTCGGATCGTACGGCGACTCCTCGCTGACGTTCAACACGCCCATAATCCTGGGCGGATGGCCGTCTCCAATGGCGAGCCCGGCGGCGTCCACCGTGTTCATACCGGTCCTCAGTAGTGAACAGTGATAGGGGCCCCGGTTTCGAAAGCCGTAGCGGCAGAGTCGACGGCGCCGACGCGCCGCCGGACGCTCGTTTTTTCACCATCGACTCCCAGCTACCAGTATGAACGCTCGCGAGCCGCCCGCCGTCGCCGTCGTGGGCGCCGAAACGCCCGGAAACGTCGGAACGATCGCCCGGGCGATGAAGAACTTCGGGTTCGAGACGCTCTTGCTCGTCGATCCGCCGCCCCTCGACCGCGACGGCGAAGCGTTCGGGTTCGCCGGTCAGGCCCGAGAGGACGTCCTGGCGAACGCGACGGAACTTCCGTTCGACGAACTTGTCGAGACCTACCACACCGTCGGCTGTACGGCCATCCCCAACGAGGACGACCGCAGTCACGTCCGGTACCCGGTCTCGACGCCCGCCGAGCTAGCCGATCGGCTCCGTCACGTCGACGGGCAGACGGCATTCGTCTTCGGACGCGAACGGATCGGGCTGACGAACGACGAACTCGAACGGATCGACGAACTCTGTGCGATCCCGGCGAACGCGGCGTACCCCGTCTTGAACCTCGGACAGGCGGCGACCATCACCCTATACGAACTGCGCGAACTCGCCCTCGAAGAGACGCAGCTTCCGGACGTCGAACGGACCCGCGCTCCCCAGGTCGACGTCGACCGATGCCACGAGCGCTGGGAATCGCTGCTGACCGCGATCAATCACCCCGAGGAAAAACGAGCGAAGGCGACGCGTATGTTCCGCCGACTGCTCGGACGCGCCGACCCGACCGGCCGAGAGATCCAGACGCTGACGGGAATCTTACGCCGGGCGGCCGAACGACCGGATCTCGATTCGCCACCCCACTCTGACGATCGGACCGGTGAGCCGAACCGCAATCCGTGACCCGTTTCAGGCTCGCTTCTGTATCTCTTCGCGGAGGAGCTGGCTCACCTGATCGCCGTCCGCCTTTCCGCGAAGGGCGCCCATGCACTCACCCATCAGCCCGGAGAACGCGCCCATTCCCTCGGATTCGACCTGCGCTTCGTTTCGCTCGACGACCTCGACGACCGTCTCTCGAACGACGTCCGCGTCCGCCCCGCCGAGATCTTCGTCGTCCATCGCCGCTTCGGCCGATCGATCGGGCTCGGTAGCCAGCGCGGAGAGCAGCTCCGGGATCGCCTCGTTTGGAAGGTCTCCCTCGCTCGCGAGGGCGAGAACGTCCGCGAGGTGATCGTCCGTGAGCGCGTCGATCGGAACGTCGTCCCGACGGAGCTCGGTCAGCGTCGAGGCGAGCGTACTCGCAGCGAGGGTCGGATCGACCCCCTCACCGACGACGGTTTCGAACAACGGCATGTGCTCTCCGTTTGCGACCTGCTCGGCCAGCCCGGCGTCAAGGTCGTACTCGGACTGGTAGCGCTCGACCTTCTCGGTGAGTAGCTCGGGAACCGGAACCGTGCTCGGATCCGGTTCGACCGGCGGGACGTCCGTTTCCGGATACATGCGGGCGGCGCCCGGAAGCGGTCGCAGGTAGCGAGTCGTCCCGTCCTCGTTCGCCCCGCGCGTCTCCTCGGGAACGCCCGCAGTCGCCGTCTTCGCGCGGGCGGCGACGGCCTCGATCGCGACCGGCGCGACGTCGTCCGACGCCGCGACGAGCGCGACGGCGTCGTCGGGTGAAGCGTCGATCGCGTCTCGGAGCGACTCGATCTCGTCGGCCGTGATTCCGTAGGCCGGTAACTCGTCGGTGTGGAAGATGCCCCCCGCGCCGTGACGCTTCGCGTGGTCGGATAGCTCCGTTCCGAGTCGACGATCCGGCGCGATCTCCCGGCCGACCAGCCCGTCGAAGCCGGCGAGTCGCACGGCGTAGACCGAGCCACCGTCGGTAAGCGCACCCCGAATCACGCCGCTTTCGGTGTCCTCGAAGAGATCGGTGACGTCCGTCGGTTCGTCAACCGACGCCCCCCGATCGGACAGCTCGGCTGCGATCTCGACAAGCGCTACTTGCCGATCGACCTCGGTCCGGACGATGTCGTCGATGTCGTCCAATCGCTGGACGCCTTTGATCTCGACGCGAGCGCCCTCCTCGATGGAGACGTTGACGTCCTGGCGGATCGTCCCGAGTCCGCGCTTTACCTTGCCGGTCGAGCGCAGCAACATGCCGATTCGCTCGGCCGCCTCGCGGGTCTGTTCCGGTGAACGGAGGTCCGGCTTCGTCCCGATCTCGACGAGCGGAATGCCGAGTCGATCGAGGCTGTAGCGAACGCCGTCGTCGGTCTCCTCGATCCGCTGGGCGCTCTCTTCTTCGAGCATGAGGTCTTCGATGCCGACCGGACCGGCGTCGGTCTCGATCTGGCCGTCGGTCGCGATCAGCGCCGAGCGCTGAAAGCCGGACGTGTTCGAACCGTCGACGACGAGCTTGCGCATGACGTGGGCCTGATCGACCGGCGTCATGGAAAGCAGCTGTGCGATTTCGAGAACCGTTCCGAGCGCCTCCTCGTCGAGTTCGCCCGGGGGTTCGTCGTCCTCCTCGACGAGGCAGGTCGAATCGTAGGCGAGATACTCGAACTCGCGGTCGACACGACTCTCCTCTAGGGCCGCCTCGTCGAGTTCGCCGAGTTCGCTCCGAGTCGGGTGGAGAAACCGAGTCAATTGCCGCGTCGAATCGTCCGGTTCCCGAAGACGCGTCGGGCACTGACAGAACAGCTTGGTCGCCGTATCGAGCTGCTGATGGATCTCGAGTCCGGCGACGAGTCCGACTTGCTCGTAGTCGTCTGCACTCATTGTGCGCACGTGGGAGACGCGTCGGTAAAAATCCGTCCAGTCGCCGTCGACCGTCTCTCCGTTCGCGGCGGTTACTCGTCGCCGAGGATACCGCGTTCGGTCATCTTCGCGGGATCGAGCACCGCGTCGGCTTCCGCCTCGTCGAGGTAGCCCTTTTCGAGTGCGACCTCGCGAACCGTCTTGCCTTCCTTCAGGGCCGTCTTCGCGACATCGCTCGCCTTGTCGTAGCCGATGTGAACGTTGAGTGAGGTGGCGAGCGCCATCGACTGTTGGACCTGCGTCTCACAGTGTTCGCGGTTCGCTTCGATCGGATCGACGAACCGCGAGGCGAACACCTCGCTCGCGTTCGCGATCAGCTCGGCCGACTGCAGGAAGTTGTGCGCGAGGACCGGCTTGTAGAGGTTGAGATCGAGCTGGCCGTCCGCGGCGCCGTTGGCGACGGCCGCGTCGTTTCCGACCACCTGCGTGTGAACCTGGTTGACCGCCTCGGCGACGACGGGATTTATCTTACCGGGCATGATCGACGATCCCGGCTGATTCTCCGGCTGTTCGAGTTCGCCGAGCCCGTTTCGCGGCCCGGAAGCGAGCAGGCGGAGGTCGTTCGCGATCTTGTTGAGCGAGCCGGCGACGGTTCGCAACGCCCCGTGTGCCTCCGCCATCGCGTCGTGGGCCGCCTGCGCCTCGAAGTGGTCGTCAGCCTCGCGGAACTGAACGCCCGTCTCCTTCGTGATGTACTCGGCAGCCCGACCGGGGAACTCGGGGTGCGTGTTCAATCCCGTACCGGTCGCGGTTCCGCCCAGGGCGAGTTCGGCGAGGTGTTCTCTCGCCTTGTCGACTCTGACGAGTCCCTTCGCGATCTGCGTTCGGTAGCCGCCGAACTCCTGACCCAGCGTGACCGGCGTCGCGTCCTGAAGGTGCGTCCGGCCGGTTTTCACGACGTCCGAAAACTCCGCTTCTTTGGCCTCAAGCGACTTTCTGAGCGTCTCTAACGCCGGCGTGACGTCCTTTTCGATCGCTTCGAGGCTCGCGACGTGCATCGCCGTCGGGATCACGTCGTTCGACGACTGGCCGAAGTTGACGTGGTCGTTCGGGTGGACGACGCGGTCGCCGATCGCCGCCCCCATCAGCTCGGCCGCCCGGTTGGCGATCACCTCGTTCGCGTTCATGTTCGACGAGGTGCCAGAGCCCGTCTGGAAGACGTCGACCGGGAACTGATCGTCGTGCTCGCCGGCGATGACCTCGTCGGCGGCTTCGACGATCGCCTCGGCGACCTCGTCGTCGACGAGTCCCAGGTCGCGATTCGCTTGCGCGGCCGCCTTCTTGACGACGCCGAGGGCGCGGACGAACCGCCGGCCGAACGTGATTCCCGAAATCGGGAAGTTCTCCACCGCGCGCTGGGTCTGTGCACCCCAGTACGCGTCGGCGGGCACCGCCATCTCGCCGAGACTGTCCGCTTCGGTCCGGGTCTCTTCTGCCATGGTCGGCGATTTCCCGCGCGCGAGGTAAAAGCCACCGGAACCGCCTCGTGGAAACCGTCGCACGCGCTCGGTTGATCCGGGAGAGTCAGGCGGTCACAGCCGTTCGCCGGGTATCGAGTCGTCCTCGCCGCGTTCGGCGAGGGCGACCTGCAACCGCTCTCGCGTCGTCTCGTGAATCGACCGGGAAACGGCGAGGTCGATGTCGTGAATCGTTGGCGTCGACCAGAAGAACGTCCGCGAACTCGCCGTGTCGACGACGAGCGAGGCGAGACCGAGTCGACGTTGGAAGATCGACCGGCGGGTAGAGACCGTCTGGACGCGATAGTACGGAATAACGGTCGTCCGTCGTTGCCAAAAGCCCTCTCTGATCACGAGGTGGTCCTCGCCGACGTAGTAGCCGAGGTGTTTCCACTTGAGGTGGGCCGCCGGGGGAACGAAGACGTAGAGCGCGGCGACGAGCCACCACGATTGGAACTGATCGACGACGACCGACGTCACCGCAGCCAGCACGAGCAACACCGTCACGACGATGGTGAATCGAGCGAGGTAGCGCCGTCGCGCCACGGTCGTCGGACGCTCGAACGTCGGCGGTTCGATCTCGGTGAGCCGTTCGGTGAACTGGTGAACGCGCGGTAGGCGAGCCAGCGGAACCGCAGACTGGCTGCCGCCGTTGCTATCCGGGCCGTAGCCGGCCGTCTCGACCCAGAGCCCGGCGTACTCGATGTAGCGCTGGATCGGGTTGTCGGAGATCGTCACCGACTGGACTTTCTCCAGCGGGATCGAACCGGAGTAGCGCTGTAACAGGCCGCGTTCGTAAACCAGGTCGTCTCCCGCCTTTCCGAGTCGAAACCCGTAGTACGAGACGAACGAGTAGAGGACGCTCAACAGGTACGTGATCGCGACCGCGTGGACCATCGAGACGGCAGAAAGAACGAGGTAACTGCTCGTCGTCCCGGCACCGATCGTTTCCGGCCCGCCGAGCGGCTGAGCGGCGAGCAGGAAGTACCTGAGCAGGGCCTCGCCGCCGAAGAAGAGCAAGAAGCCGGCCGCGGCGAGCGCCGCCGGTCTGAACGACGCGAACGAGTACAGCAGCAACTCCCGCGAGTTCAGCGCGAACAGTTTCCGGGTTCGGTAGCCGGTGTCGAACGCCGCGTCGGATTCCCGACGCGCGTCGTCCGGTCTCACCGGGTCAGCATCGGGCGAACCGGGTCGATCGTACGCTCGCGTCGGGTCGTCCGGAGAGACGTCCGCGTCGGCCGGACCGTCGGGACCCTTGACCGATCGTTCCACCTCGCGATCGGTTTCGGCCTCTCTCGCCGGTTCAGACGACTCGACACCCGCTTCCGAATCGCGAGACCGGGCCGCTTTCCGGTTGTTCGTCGCGGTCGCCGTTCGCTTCCTGATGTCGTGTTGTAACGTCGCCGCTTCGTCCTCGCTGACGAAGTTGAGCGAGCCCTCCGATCCGCCGCCACCGGCCGTCTCGATCGTGACGGTCGCGAATCCGAGCAGTTGAAAGAGAACGCCCTGTCGGATGTCGACGTTCTGGATGCGACGATACGGAATTTCGCGCGACCGCCGCGAGATGACGCCGGAGGCGATGTCGAACGTATCGTCTCGGAGTTCGTAGCCGAATCGGTAGTAGTAGGCGACGCCGTAGGCCGCGCCCAGGAAGAAACCGATCGCGGCGGCGAAGATGGGCAGGCCGGTGAACGGGACGTCGATCGCGCCCCCGACTATCGAAGTGAGAAAGAAGAGGATGAAAAGTCCCGCGACGCCGCGATTGAGCGCGAGAAAGACCGCACTCAGTGGGTGGAGTCGATTCATACGGCGTCTTCCGTCTCGCTCTCGACGGCCAGTTCTCGGAGCGTGTCCTGGAGTTTTCGCGCACGTTCCGGTCGCAATCCGGGAACTCTGACGTCGGCGTTTCGCGATCCGGCGGTGTAGACGACGACCGACGAGAGCCCGAGGGCGCGTTCGAGCGGGCCGAACTGCGTGTCGACGTGCTGGACGCGAACGAACGGGACGGCCGTCTCGACGAACGTGATCACGCCTCGTTCCAAGTAGAGCGCGTCGGGCTGTATCTCGAATCGCCACACCTGGTAGCGGCGAAACCCGTACACCGCGCCGAGAAGCGACACGACCAGCACCGCCCCGCCGAGTGCCTCCGCGGGGACGTCGTACAGCCATCGATCGACGGCCAGCAGGACGAACGCGGCCACGGCACCCCAGAGGAGTCCGGAGACGATCCAGAGAATACGGGTCCGGGCGTGTAAGGATTCCATAGTCGCCACATTTGATGCACGAACGATAAAAGTGTAGCATTTAGCCGAATCGACCGACCGGACCTACCACGAGGTTTCCACCGGAGCTAACCGCGTCGACGGATTGAATCGTGCGAGCTTACGCGTCGTACTCGTCGGGCGTGTACGTCGAGAGTTCGAGTGCGTGGATGTCGGTCGTCATGTGGTCGCCGAGGGCGTCGTAGACGAGTTTGTGCTGGTCGACGAGGGTCTTCCCGTCGAACGCCGGCGAGACGACGGTTGCGGCGAGGTGATCGTCGTCGTGCTCGTCGCGTGCGCGACGGACCGTCGCGTCGGCGTCTTCGATCGCCGCTTCGATCAGCCGCTCGACCGCGTTGGGATCCATACGCGAACAATCGGCCGGTCGGACAAAAAGGACGACGGTTTCGCGCGTCGACTCGCCGGTCAACAGAACTCGAGGGACAGATCCTCCGGACCCGTCACGCCTTTGGTCGGTGACGACGCAGTTCCGGTATGGAACGCGCAACCTTCGGCGGCGGCTGCTTCTGGTGCATCGAAGCGGCGTTCGAACTGGTTCCGGGCGTCGAATCGGTCACGTCGGGGTACGCCGGCGGTCACGCCGACGATCCGACCTACGAGGACGTCTGCAACGAGACCACCGGCCACGCCGAGGTCGTACAGCTCGAGTACGATCCGACCGCCGTCAGCTACGCCGATCTGCTCGAAACGTTCGTCACGATCCACGACCCAACCCAGCGCAACCGGCAGGGGCCGGACGTCGGCACCCAGTACCGGTCGATCGTTCTCGTCCACGACGACCGGCAGGAAGAACTCGCCCGAGCGTTCTTCGACGAACTCGACGAGGCGTACGACGACGAGGTCGTCACCGAAATCGAACCGCTCGAGACGTTCTACGAGGCAGAAGCCTACCACCAGAACTACTTCGAGAAGAATCCGAACGACGCCTACTGTCAACACCACGCGTCGCCGAAGATCGAGCGCGTCCGGAAACGGTTCGAGGATCGAATCGAAGCGGAGTAGACGCGGTCGCCGGATCCAACAACGCTACGTGAAACGGCCGCATCTTCTCCACCGTGAACGTACATTCGATCGAGCTCGGAAATCACGAGTTCGAAGGAGAGAACAACGCGTACCTCCTCGAGTCCGGGGACGAGACGGCGCTGATCGATACGGGTATCCATCGACCCGATATCGACGCCCAGTTGCGGGATGGACTCGCCGATCTCGGTCGGTCGGTTTCGGATCTCGACGACATCCTACTCACGCACCACCACATGGATCACAGCGGACTCGCCGGGGCGCTCGCCGCCGAAAGCGGGGCGAGCGTCTACGTCCACGAGATCGACGCGCCGCTGGTCCGTCGGGACGAGGATGCTATCGAGGCGTACGACTCCCTTCAGGAACGACGATTCGAAGAGTGGGAGATGCCCGAACCGAAGCGCAGGGAGTTACGCGAATTCTTCGCACAGAATCCACCGGTCGATCCGCCAGAGACGGTCACTGAAGTTACCAGCGGAGACGTGATCAACGTCGGCCAGATCCAGCTCACCGTCAGACACGCGCCGGGCCACACCGCCGGCCACTGTCTTTACGAGTTCGACCGCGACGACACGCTAGAAGCGTTCGTCGGTGACGTCGTACTCCCCGTCTACACGCCGAACGTGGGCGGGGCGGACCTTCGACTCGACGGGGCGCTCGCTCGCTATCTGGAATCGCTCTCCGCGATCGTAGACAGCGGCTACGGTCGACTATGGCCCGGCCACCGGAACGTCATCGACGCGCCGGCCGAGCGGGCGACGACGATCATCGAACACCATCGCGATCGAACCGAAAACGTACTCGCCGTGCTCGACGACGAGAGCCCGATGAGCGCCTGGGACGTGAGCGCGGATCTGTTCGGCTCGCTGGAGGGTATTCACATCCTCCACGGTCCGGGCGAGGCGTATTCGCACCTCGAACACCTCGTCCATCACGACGTCGTCGACCGAACGGACGGTCGGTACCGCCTGGCCGATCGGGCGATCGATCTGGAGGACGTTCTCCGCGTCTAGTCGGAAGAATCGACGAACCGAGCCGGTATTCGGATCGGTAGTCCCGGATTCGTCCGTCAATCCACACCGTTTAACCCGACATTGGACGAGAGTAGGGTATGGAACGCGTCGCGATAATCGGAGCGTCGATGACGAAGTTCGGTTCGCGCGAGGCGTGGATCAGCGAGCTACTGGTCGAGGCCGGACGGGCCGGTCTCGACGACGCCGGCGTCGAGCCATCGCGCGTCGATCACCTCTACGTCTCGAACATGGCGAGCGGAGAACTCGAAGGTCAGACGGGAGTATCGAACGCGCTGGCTCACGATCTGGGCGTCGTTCCGGCCTACACCGAACGCGTCGACCAGACCAGCGCGAGCGGCGGCGCGGGCATCTACGCGGCGTGGCGCTCGATCGCGAGCGGTGCCAGCGAGTGTACGCTGCTGGTCGGCGGCGAGAAGATGACCCACCGATCGACGGCCGAAGCGACCGACGTGATCGCCTCGCTCACCCATCCCGTCGAGTACAAACACGGGGTGACGCTGCCCTCCTTCGCCGGCCTCGTCGCACGGCACTACCTCGACCGGTACGACGTTCCGCGCGAGTCGCTCGCGAAGGTCGCCGCGAAGAATCACCGAAACGGCGTCGATAACCCGAACGCGCAGTTTCGAACGGAAGTCGACGTCGAGACGATCCTCGATTCGCCCATCGTCGCCGACCCGTTGCGACTGTACGACTTTTGTCCGATCACCGATGGTTCGGCCGCGCTCGTCTTCTGTCCGGAATCGGTCGCCACCGAGATCGCAGACGAGTACGTCGTCGTCGCTGGGGTCGACGGGGCAACCGACACGCACGTCGTCCACGAACGCGACGATCCGACCCACATGGCCGCGGTGGCCGCGAGTGGCGACGGGGCGTTCGAGATGAGCGGGTACGGCCCCGAGGACGTCGACGTGGCGGAACTCCACGACATGTTCACCATCCTCGAACTCTTACAGCTAGAGGCGCTCGGCTTCGCCGAGCGGGGAACGGCGTGGGAACTGATCGAGGACGGCGAACTCGACCGGGATACCGGTTCGATCCCGGTCAACCCCTCCGGGGGTCTAAAGTCGAAGGGCCACCCACTTGGGGCGAGCGGGGTTGCCCAGGCCGTCGAGATTTACGAACAGATACTCGGTGACGCGGGGCCGCGGCAGGTTGAGGCGGACGTCGGCCTGTGCTGTAACGTCGGCGGCTTCGGAAACTGCGTGACGACGACGATTCTGGAGGGCGCATAATGACCGACGAGAGCCCTCGAGAGCGGCCGACCTCGCCGCCCGACTCGCTGGAGGCGGTTCGGTACGACGACGGTTCGATCGGCTATCCCGGCCACCCCCTCGGTCCGAACGGGGCCGAACCGGTCGAAACCGTCGACCTGAGCGAGTACACTGCAGAAATCGTTACCTGGACGACGAGTACGGCGACGCCTCCGGGCGTTCGCGAACCGAACACGCTCGCGATCGTCGAATTCGACGTCGACGGCGATTCGGTTCGCGCCATCGGACAGGTAACGACCGACGATGTCGAGATCGGCGAACGCGTCAGACCGGTCTACGCCGAGCAGCTACGCGATCCGAACGCCGCCATCAGGGCCGCAGCGAGTCAGCGCTGGGACGGCTTCCGGTTCGAACCAGTAGAGAACTGAGACGCCACTGGGCCCGGCGCACAGATCGGCGGACTGGCTCACTGCTCGTCGTTTTCGGACTCGTCCGAGTCGCTCGTCGAGTCATCACCGTCGGCGGTTGGTTCGGACGCGTCACCCGGTTCGCCGTCCTCCGTCGGACGTTCCGGCGAATCGTCCGTCTCCGCGTTTCCGGTCGACACGCCGTCATCAACCGTATCGGGCTCCGAAGACGAGTGTTCGGGGTGGTACCGTTCTCTCAGAGTATCGAGTTCGGCTTCGACGTCTACGTCAACCTGATCGCGGCCGCCAGAACGCCCGTCGGTGGGATCGATATCGCTCGACGGGCGCTCGTCGATCTCGATTTCGAACCCGCGGTCGACGTCTGCGGGTTTCGAATCGCCCTCCCGACCAGTGAGTCGTCGCTCGAGGTCTTCGAACAACGACTGGGTTCGGTCGAGCGAGGCCTCGACGCGGTCGTCCTCGTCAGCGGGAAGTTGGCTCCGTAGCTGATCGATCGTCGCCCCGAGTTGGTCGAGAACGGCGTCAGTTCGCTCGGCGGTGGATCGGCGCGACCGACGCGTTGACGTGGACGCTCGGTCGCGGACGCGCTGGTCGTAACGAAGCAATCGCGTCGCCCGCTGAATCGATTCGAGAACCCGAACCTGCGTCTCGAGGATCGCTATGAGTGTCGGAATCGCCACGTCGTCCGTCGCACGTAGCAGTTGCGCTGGCGTCGGCGGCCGAAGTCCCCGTCGGCGATCCGGTTCAGCCGACTCGCCCAGCGCCTCGATCGCCTCGGCGAGTTCGGACAGCGCTTCGGCGAGATCGTCGTCGGACATACTCCATAGATGATTCCCCACGGCCAAAAGTGGGCGGGTAGCCCGATCGAACCGGTCGTTCGGAGCCGAACAGTCCCCGATCCGTCTCGGCTGTGCGATCTTGGTATCAACGTCAGTGCAATTACCATTGGCCAATGCCTATAGATGGTTTTACAACCGCAATCCTTATTTGTAGATACAGTATGTTCCTTATCGAATGGGAAGTGAGCCAGGGGGTGCCACGCCGGAGCGGGCCTCTTTCGTCCAATCGCTCGAGGCGTTAAAGCGGCAGGGGAGCAACGTACTGGTCGTCGGTACGACAGCGGTAAAGCCCCACGATGCGGTGTGCGGCCGATTGATGGGGACCGGTTCGGTCGACTCGCGATCTCGGATCGTCGTCACCACGGATTGGAGTCGCGTCGTATCGGCCGATTGCTGTGGCCCCGAGGCAACGCAGTTTCTGGTCCTCGGAGACGGCGACCGCGCGGAAGAAGAAATTCCAGATAACGCCACCGAAGTGTCCCTTCTCGGGGTGCTCGGAACCACGTTCGTCGAATTGATCAACGACATCGAAGCGGACATGGACCTCGATCCGTCGCAACTTCGCGTCTGCGTCGACTCGGTTTCGGACCTGGTCGAGATGTACGACACCGAGAACGTTTTTCGGCTCTTACACGCCATGACGACGCGAATCAGACAGAGTCGCGGAATGGGACACTACCACCTGCCAATCGACCGGGCGGAAGAAGCCGTCAGTCTGTACGAGCCGCTGTTCGACGCGGTCATTACGCTCAGAACGAACGGCGAACGGATCGAACACCGCTGGGACCTCCGCGACGGAACTGCACAAACAGACTGGATCGACCTGTAAGCCGTGTGCGTTCGACAAATTCACCCTGCACCGGTCGATGGCGAACCCTTCTAACGTCTAGGAGTGGTACGATATCATATGCGAGTCGAACAGCTCGGTACTGGTGACCCGTCGGTCGCGCTCGTCGGAGGGATCCACGGAGACGAACCCTGCGGCGTCAATGCGATCGATCGACTGCTCGAAACGCGACCGGAGGTCATCGAACCCGTCAAATTCGTCGTCGCGAACGAACTGGCCATCGAACAGTCGGTTCGATACGTCGAGGAAGACCTGAACAGGGCGTTTCCCGGTGATCCGGACGGCTCGACACACGAGAGCCGACTCGCCGCACGGCTCGCAGCGGAACTCGAAGGCTGTTACGTCTGCTCGATGCACTCGACGCAAAGCCACGCGAGCCCCTTCGCAGTGGTCGACGGGCTGACGGGGACGGCGAAGACGATCGGGCCACAGCTACCCGTCTCGTCGCTCGTCGAAACGGGCCCGCTCGCTCAGGGGCGACTGTTCACCGGTGCCGAAACGATCGAAGTCGAGTGTGGGCTCCAGGGGACGGAAACGGCGACGGAAAACGCCTATACTCTGGCCCGAGCGTTTCTCACCGCGACCGGCGTCCTCCCGGGTGAGACGAGTCGGCGACCGCTCCCGGTGTTCCGACTGAACGAGATGATCGCGAAGAAACCGGCCGACCGGTACGAACTATTCGTCGACAACTTCGAACGCGTCGAACCCGGACAACCGTTCGCTGCCGCCGACGGCACCGTACAGACGGCCTCGGAGGCGTTTTATCCGGTCCTGATGTCGCCCAACGGCTACGAGAACGTGTTCGGGTACGCCGCACGCCGGATCGACGTCATCGAGTGAACGGACGGACTTTCGCGTAGACCGCGAGAATTTGAGTTCGACCACGGGAGGTACGACCACACGTGTCCGGCGGGAGTAGTCCGATCGTGTGACGAGTAACCCGACGAGACCGGTCGCGACGTCACCGAATCGTCGGATCGGTGGATTCACGAGCCGACGCGAACGCGGTGAGACACTCGACGATGTCGTCCGATCCGTGACTCGCAAGCGGCGTCACCAGCAGCCGATCGGCTGGCTGCGATCGGTCCGGTGGGCCGGCGACTCTGACGAGGACGTTCGAGTCAGAGAGCGCCCGGACGAGACGCCCGGGTTCGCCACGCCCCTCGACGGGCACAGACAGGATCTGTGAATCACCGGAGACGCCGTAGCCGATCGACCGAAGCCCCTCTCGGAGGTGGGTCACGTTATCCCAGAGCTGAGCCCGACACGAACCGTGGCGGGCGACGTGCAACGCTTCACTTGCCGCGGCCGCCGATGGCGGTGAGATCGCACAGAGACGCTCGAAGTCGGACGTGTTGACGATCGTCTCGATCACGTCGGTGCTCGCGGCGACGTAGCCGCCCTGACTCGCGAGCGCCGTCGAGAGCGAGCCGAGCTGTACGTCGACGTCGGACGGGCAATTTTCTGCCTGAACGATCCCGCCTCCATCTGCGTACAGCCCGATCGCGTGCGTTTCGTCCACCGCCGTCCAGGCGCCGTACTCCGACGCGAGCGAGACGAATTCTCTCGGGGAACAGGCCTCCCCGCGTATCGGACAGACGGCCGGGACGACGGCGAGCCAGGATTCGCAACCGTCGGCATCGAGGGCCTCTCGAGCCTGAAATTTCGCTTCCAGCGTGGAAATCTCCGTTTGATCGTATCTGAGAAGCGTCGAACCGACGCGCTGGGCGATCCCCTCGGCAAACCTGGCGCTGAGGTCGTCGACGAACACGGCGTCGGGCTGTAAGCCCGCAATCAGCAGTCGATAGGCGTCGCTCCGGTCCGGAAGCGAGAGCGCTCGTTCGGTCTCTGAAACCTCGGCGAGCGTCCGCTCCAGATCGTGGTGGAGTAACGTATCTCCGAATCGAACGCGACTGGAACAGGCGCCGGTACCAACCGTCCTCGCCGCCCTGGTGGCCGCCTCCTGAATACGGCGATCGTGTGCCAGGCCGAGATAGTTCTCGGATCCGAAGACGAGCGTTTCCGTTCCGTCGAGGACCGGAAGTGATTCGCCGGACGGTTGGGCCCGGTAAACGCGTTCGGCGATACGGTCAGACGGTCTCAATCGATGGGTCTCCCGACCGCTCCGTAGCTCGCGCACCCGTTCGCTGGGGTCGAATCCCCGGTCCACCATCTGAGCGGACCGTGACACTCCCGTGCTATGACTCTCTCGGTTTCCTCGTCCCGACAGTCTGCCAGAAGGAAGTACTCGAAATATGTACGCAAACATCGAACAGATATTCGTAAAATTAGAAAAATTGTTCCGGTTGTGTAATGCTTAAAGGGCTGCATCGCGTACCGTCGAACGTATGAGCACCCAACGAACAGTCAGACAGCCAGCCGACGCTATCGAAGAAAACGGACTCCGGATCGACACGGATCGCGCCGAACAGATCGTCGACGCGCTCAACACCGAACTGGCGAACGCGTACGTCCTCTACCACCAGCTCAAAAAACACCACTGGGTGGTCGAGGGGGCCGAATTCTTGCCGATCCACGAGTTCACCGAAGAGGCGTACGAACACGCCGAGGAAGGAGCGGACGTCATCGCAGAGCGCGCGGGGGCGCTCGGGGGCGTTCCAGTCTCGGGACCGACCGCACTCGAACGTCGCGCAACCATCGAATTCGAGGGAGAAGACGTCTACGACGTCCGAACGATGCTCGAAAACGACCTCGAACGCTACGGAGACGTCATCGAATCGATGCGCGGTAGCATCGAACTCACCGAGAATCTCGGCGATTACGCCACGTCCGAGATCCTCCGTGAGATTCTCGTCGTCTTCGAAGAAGACGCGCACCACTTCGAACACTACCTCGAAGACGACACGCTGGTGCTCGAAGAAGCGACGCACTGAACACGGACCGACGATGGTACGGCCCTCTCGTCGGATACCATCGTACGGCACCAGTTCGGCGGACGACCTTGCAAACCGGTTGTCGACGTGCGGACGGCTGGGAGGTGTGACCGTCGTTGATTACGGCTGGAGTGAAACGCTCACGTCTGTCGCGATCCAGCCGTCGACGTTGTTCCGTTCGGTGAAGACGAACCGGCCGGGTCGCGTCTGGTGACACGAAACGAGTTCTTCTGGCGGCGTTCCTTCGATCACAGGATCCGTCGCTGAGGCGGAGACGTCCATCGGATACCAATATTAGGTGAGCCTAAAAGCATAAGCATTGTGTTCGCCTACCTGCATCAGGTCACGGAAATCCCCTACGCCGAATCGTTTATCTGACGACGGGTTGTTACGATTACCGATTATGGAGATTTCCATCGTCCAGGGAAACATCGCCGAGCAGTCGGCAGACGCCCTCGTCAACGCCGCCGGAACGAGTCTTCGAATGGGCTCCGGTGTGGCCGGGGCCCTCCGACGGAACGCGGGCGGGCCGATCAACGAGGAGGCGATGAAGCAGGGTCCCGTCGACCTGGGCGACGTTGCCGTCACCGACGCCTACGAACTAGACGCCCAGTACGTGATTCACGCAGCGGCGATGCCCCACTACGGTGACGGTAAAGCGACCGAAGAGAGCATCCGTAACGCCACGCGAAACGCTCTCCTCGCGGCGGACGAGCGAGCCTGCGAATCGATCGTCCTGCCCGCCCTGGGTTGCGGAGTCGCCGGCTTCGATCTCGAAACCGGCGCCCAACTCATCGCCGGCGAACTCGACCGATTCGACGCCGAATCGCTGCGAGACGTCCGATTTATCGCCTTCGATGAGAAAGAGTACGAGACTGTACGCGAGGCGACGGCGGACATCCTGGACGCCTACTAGCCGGCGTACGGCGCTCGCCCGAGAGCTATTCGAGTGTCAATCCCCTCACTTCGACCGACGAACCGGCTTCGACGCGCCCGATGACGACGCCGTCGGTTTCGCTCGCGAGTTCCGTCGCCTGATCTTCAGGGAGCGAGAGGACGAACCCGGTTCCCATGTTGAACGTTCGGTGCATCTCCTCGTCCGAGACGGATCCACACTCCTGGACGAACTCGAACACCGGCTGTGCGGGCAGTGGATCGTCGATCACGTACCGGCGCTCGCCCATACGAAGCAGATTCGTCCAGCCACCACCCGTAACGTGGGCGGCCGCATCGACGTCGTAGGCGTGGATGTATTCTACGAGATCCGTGTAAATTCTGGTCGGACGGAGGAGTTCTTCGCCGATCGTCCGCTCGGGAATCGGCGGGAACGGATCGTCGTATCCGTGTTCGCGCGTCACGGCTTCGCGCGCGAGCGTCAACCCGTTCGAGTGGATACCGTTCGACGGAAAGCCGACGAGCGCGTTGCCGACCGCCGCCTCACCTGAGAGTACCTCCTCCGGCTCAGCGAGCCCCGCGCACGTCCCGGCGAGGTCGAATCCGGTCACCACCTCGGGCATAACGGCCGTCTCACCGCCGAGCAGCGTGAGATCGGCGCGTTCGAGGCCGACGGCGAGTCCTCGACCGATCGCTTCGGTCAACTCGTCGTCCGGTTCGTCGATCGCCAGGTAGTCGACGAAGGCGACCGGGGTGACGCCGGCGGCGACGAGATCGTTTACGTTCATCGCGATGCAGTCGATCCCGATCGTCGAGAAGTCGTCGACGGCCTCAGCGACCATCAACTTGGTCCCGACGCCGTCGGTGGCGAGCGCAAGGTACCGGTCGCCGATGTCGAGCAAGCCCGCGTATTCGGTCGTCATGTCGCTTCCGAACGCGGCGAGCAAGGCCGCCGTCGCGTCCTCGCTGGCGTCGATGTCCACCCCCGTCTCCGCGTAGGTGAGTCCCTCTCCTTCGTCGGTCATGTCTGAACGACCTCGGGGATTGGCAAAAAGGTCACCGGTCCGGCGCGACGCGACGTGACTCGCCGGTTCGAACTCGATAGAGAGAGTGACTCAGCGCAATCCGACGAAGAAAATCACGTAGAGCGCCGCCAGGAGGCTCGGGACGAAGACGGCCAGGAACACGCCCGTACTCCACTCCTTGACCGTGTTACCGTCTAACGGACCGTAGGGAATCATGTTGAACGCGGCGAGAAAGACGTTGATCCAGACGCCGAGTCGGCCGATCTCGCCGACGAGTTCGGGCGCGCCCGCGAAATTCGGTGCGAACATGAGCGGCACGAACAGTACGGCGAGCGCGTGATTCGTCAGCGGGCCGGCGAGCGCGACCAGCCCGTTCTGTTTGACGGTGATTCGGCCGCGGTGGTAGACGGCGCCGGGCGCGGCGAAGAGAAACCCGATGAGCGCGCTCATGATCGCGAGAAAGAGCATGTTGTAGTCGGCGCGGAATTCGGCGATCTGCCCGAACCGGATGGCGACCACCTTGTGGGCGAGCTCGTGAAGCAAGAACGCGACGCCGACGGTCACGAAGCTCAGCGCGGTCATCTGCGGCATCGCTGCCACGTCGATACCGCCGGTTCCGGGTTCGCGGGTCAATAATAGTGCGAACGCGATACTCAGGACGATCCACGCGATGGCGAGGTCGACCAGCTCGCGGTCGCTAAACGTGATCTCCGGGCGGGTCGCGTAGCTCACGGTAACAGCCCCCGGAGCAGGTCGAGGCTATTGTTCGCGCCCTGAATCAGTTCGCCGATCAACTCGCTCGGTCCCATCTCGGCGCCGAACGCCGGCAACACCCCGAAGAGGAATAAGAAGGTGGCGATCATACTTCCGATGTTGGTCATGGCGACGATCATGATGAGCCGAAACAGTGGGACCTCTAGCATCTCCGAGAAGAGTTCGCCGAGCGGCCGCTCCGTGTCGTCGATCAGGTCGTTTAGCACCTGAATGTCGCTAACGTTGACCGGCCGGTGGCGAAGCTCCATGTACCCCGCGAACCAGCCCGGGGCGAGCAGCGGATTGATGCTCGTCAGCCAGGCGACGCCGCCGCCGACGCCCGCGCTGGTCCAGCGGGCGCCGGCCAGGCGCGCCAGCGAGAACGCGAAGATGCCGTTGATAAGAAACCACGCGAGAAACAGCTGAAGCAACAGCGTGTCCTGGACCCCGGCCATCAACAACAACCCGAAGAACGCGATGAACCCGACCATCAGCAGGTAGCCGAAGACTTTGGCGATCGAGAATCGACGACCAGAATCCGTCCCGGAGATGTTCTCGATCGAGGGAAGCGTCTCCGGCGATTCGAGATATCGCTCGATTCCCGCACGGTGGCCAGCACCGACGACGGCGACGACGTTGTACCCTTCCGTGCGAAGCGCGTGAAGGCGGTGGGCGATGAACGCGTCGCGCTCGTCGATCAACGCCTGGGCGCCGCCGGGGCTAAAGCGTCGGAACTCCTCCATCATCGCCGACACGACGTCGCCGTCGGTCAGTTCCTCGATATCGATCTCGTCTAAGGACTCTACGTCCTCCTCGGGAGGCGTCATCGCGAGGCCGAAGAGGAGTCCGAGGCTGGCACCGATACCGATTCCCGCGAGCACGCCGATGGTGGCGCGGATCGACAGCGCCCCCGTGCTCTCCAGGGCCCCGGGTGAAATCGGTCCGACGAACGTCTCGGTGACGAGCAGGGCGAACAGCGCACCGATACTGAGAACGACACCGAGTGCGATTCGCAACGAGAAGCCGCCAAGCGGACTCGATTTCGTCACCGCGGAGTCTAACGACGGGATGAACAGGAGTCCGAGAAAAATCCCGGCGACGATACCGATTCCGATCGCGCCGACGTACTGGAGGACGGTTTCGTTCGTGATTCCGAGCGTGAGCGCCCCGTCGAGGCCGAACCACGGTGCGAACAATCCGGCGAACAACAGGCCGAACAGCGCACCGACCGTCGCCCCGAGGGCGAGGCCGACCGTCTTCGGATTCGTCACGCCGAAGGCGAGCCCGCCTATCAGTTTCGCCTTCTCGCCGAACGAGAGGCGCGCCCAGAAGCGCTGCATCGTGACCTGGATGTCCCGGTCGACCAGCGCGACGCCGAGACCGTGTTGCTCGGCCGACTCGATCGCCGCCTTCATGTCCGCTCCGGGCTCGACGTCGAATCGCTCGCCGAGGCGAGACTGGACGTACGATAGCATCCAGTAGGCGAGAAACTGAAAGACCGTGTTTCCGGAGAGTAAGTCCGCTGCTTCGATATCGTCTGGCGTTCCCCCTTTCAACTGGCGGTACCGACCCTCGTCCAGTTCGACGGCGACGACGTCCGGTCGCACCTCCGCGACCGTTTCGGTAACCTCGTCGACGCTCTCCTGCGAGACGTGTGCCGTGCCGACCACCGTCACCTCGCCGCGGTCTCGATCCGGTGGGTCGGGTGCGGTGGGCACCCCGTCGTCGCGTACGTCACTCATTACTGTCGGTCAACAAGCCCACGACTTTTAGGCGTATCGAACCCTGTCGTCGCCCGAACGAGCCAGGGGTCCCATCGATCAGCATCAACAACATCATTTCAGTAGCCACACATCGTTCACACATGACCAGTCTGATGGAAACGTACATCGAGAATCGCGAACTCGTCCAGCCGAATCACACCAACATGCTCGGGAAGACGCACGGTGGAAACGTCATGAAATGGATGGACGAGGTAGGCGCGATGTCGGCGATGCGTTTCGCCGGCGAGACCTGCGTGACGGCTCGCGTCGACAGCATGAACTTCGAACGGCCGATCAGAGTCGGCGATTCGGCGCTCGTCACGGCCTACGTCTACGACGCGGGAACCACGAGCGTCAAGACGCGAGTGACGGTCGAACGCGAGGATCTGCGTACCGGCGAGAGCGAGTTCACCACGGAGTCGTACTTCGTCTACGTCGCCATCGACGAGGACGAAACGCCGACGCCCGTTCCGGAATTCGACGTCGAAACGGAGCGAGGCGAAGAGCTCCGCGAGCGAGCACTTAGCGGCGAACGATCGGCGTGATCGGCCGACGCTGCATCTGGACGACGGATATTCGCTAGGACCGGCGATCGTCGATGCGACCTGCCGGCCGGTGACAATCCTTATCGGCGAACCGACCGTACCGACCGCTATGTCACTCCCGGTCGAACCGCCGGACCCGCCCGAGCTCGAGTACGTCGACCCGAACGAGTACGACGACGCAACGGTCTCGGGCGGCCCGGACGTCGACTACCGGCGCGAGGAATTGCAGTCGTTTCTCGACGCGGGGGCCTGGGACGAGGCGTTCGAGCGCTGGGTGTCGGAGACCGACATGACCGAAGCGGCGTTCGAGATCGCGATCGACCTCGAGTTATTCTCGCGGTACGACTTCTTCTGGGACGATTTCGCCGATCGCGTCGGTTACCACGCACCCGGTATCCCGGAAGACTGGCGAGAACGAGAGTATCACCCCGACCTCGACTCCTGGGGCACCGTCTCGTCGATCAACGCCGAGTTAACCGAGTTCGGACAGCTGGTGTGTGAACACTTAAAAGAGGAGTACATCGACTGGGAGGCCGAGTACGAACCGCCCGAGGACCTCCCGGATTTCGGCTAACGGGTAGCCGACGACGGCGGGCGCCACCGGGCCTACCGACGAGCGACGAGGTGGAACGTTTCCGGACGCTGGCGTGTCGACTCGGCGGTGAACCCGGCCGCTTCCAGCTGGTCGGTCGCGTCGTCGAGCGAGAACCGTTCGTCGAGCGACGGACCGCTCTCGCCGTCGCCGTCGCGACTCCAGTCGACCGTCACGAGTCTGCCGCCGGGTCCGATCACCCGGGCGAGTTCCTCGAACGAATCGTCGCTCGCGTACTCGTGGTGAGTCATGGTCGAGAACGCGCCGTCTAGCTCGCCGTCGTCGAACGGAAGCGATGCGACTTCCGCCGTCACGAGTTCGACGCCGTCGGGCACCCCGTGTTCTCGGTAGAACTCGTGCATCTCGTCTTGAACGTCGACGGCGTAGAGCGTGCCGACGAACGGCGCCACGTCGTCGGTGTAAAATCCCGTTCCGGATCCGAGATCGGCGACGATCGTCTCCGGCCCCGTAGGTAGCGATTCGAGCAGTTCCTCGCGCGAACAGAACCGGTACCGCGACGGGTCGCGCAACGCTTCTGCGCGCTCTGTCGGAAAGGTGTGAAACCCCATTATCGGTTCACCTGCCAGCGAGGACGTCGGGTGCGCCCCTCCGTTGTGACTTTCATACGTTCGACTCTCCGCCCGGGGACCGGATAGTGTTTACTCACCACGTCGGGCGACGGATCACGGGATCCACTGAGAAACTGCACAGGATCGCCTCCGGGTTGGGCGTGATCGAAAGGAAAGATTCGCGTTCGATCCGTCAGCTGATGCCGTCGAAGGGCGGCCGGCTACGGTCGCGATCTGATCGCGAAGGCGGCAGCGCTGAGTAAGGCGACGAGCGCGACGGCGACGCCGAATCCGGGCATGCCGTCGTCGGCATCATCGGCTTCTGTCTCCTCGTCGGCGGAGACCTGCGTCGAGCCGACCGAGTCGTCGCTATCGGCTTTCTTCTCCTCGTCGTCCTTCGGATCCGGCTTCTCCTCGTCCTTCTTTTCTTCGTCACCGATCGGTCCGCTCTCGTGTGAGATCGCCTCCGCGGATCCGACCTGTACGTTTTCGTTCTCCTGGACGGTCAGCTGCACGGCGGACGCGCTGCCGCCATCTTCGGCGACGGCGATCGCGTTACTGGCTTCGTAGTTCAGCTGGACGATTTCCTGGCTCTGTTCGACCTCGGCGGTCGACCATTGCTCGACGTCGTTGAGCTGATCGGAGCCGCCGTCGTAATCGAACGACGTTCGGTCGGCGTCAGCGAGTTCGTCGCCGCCGAGCGTCAACGCGGTGGTTTCGGTAATTACGAACGTCTCGAAGGAGTGTCCGGCTTCAGGTACTCCGTGGGCGTTCTTCTTGTCGTCGTGGTCTTTCGTTTTGTCATCGTGCTTCTTCGGAATCTCGTCTTCCTCGAAGAAGATGTTCAGCGCGTCGGCGGACGCGACCTGCGCATTGACGTTCTGCTGGTAGGTTAGCTGAATCGCCTGGGCCGTGCTAGCGTTGGTCGCGACGGCCGTCGCGGAGCTGTTGATCAGCATGTTCGCCTGTTCGGCGCTCTGATACTGGAGAACGCTCGCTTCGGCGTACTGATCGACGTCACCGTCTTTCTTCTCACCGTCGTCGTTCTTCTCTTTCGGCTCGTCGTACGCCATCGCATCCTGCGCGACGATCGGTGTTGCGCTCCCGATCGACGCCGTCGCGACGTTCATGCCGGCCGAGTCCATGAGGACGTTGACCGCCTCCGCGGTTCCGAGTTGCTCGTTGATGTTCGACTGATCGGTCATCTGGATCGCCGTCGCCGTCGAATTCTCACCGATGGCGATCGCAACGGCTGCGCCCTCCTGGAAGGCGTTTACCTGATCTGCTTCCTGGACCTGTTCGACCGTCGCATCGGCGGTCTGATCGACGTTCAGATCACCGTCGTGTTTTTTCTTGTGTTTGTCGTGTCCGTCCTTCTTGTCGTCCAGATCGGCCGCGAGAACGTTAGTCGCGCTGGCGTGTCCTTCCTGGAGGTTCAGGTTGTTCTGCTCGGTGAACTGAACGGCGACGGCGTCGCTGTCGTCTTCGGCGAGCGCGAACGCGGTCGCGTTCTGGACGATATTGGCCTGACCAACTTCCTGGCCCTGCGTGACGCTGGCAATAGCGGTCTGACTGGCGGTCACCTCGCCCTTGTCGTCGGCGATGGCCCAGCCGTCGAACGACTGGTCACCGTTGTTGCCGACGACGACGTAAACGTCACCGACGTCCTCGAAGGTCGCTTCGTGACTCGCGGTCGGATGGTTCTCGGCCGTCGCGTAGCCCTCCTGGTCGTTCAGGTTCTGCTGGTCCACTTCCTGGATGGCGATTGCCTGGCCGCCCCCGATGGCGACCGACACGGCTTCACCCTCCTCGACGAGGTTCACCTGGCCGACGTCCTGGTACTGAATTACTTCAGCATCACCGGGCCCAGCGGCGTCAGTTGACGCACCGGCTGGATTATCACTCGCGTGCGCTTCGATGTACTCCTCGAGACTCATATCTCCGAGGTCGGCACCGAACGCAAGGTAGAGATCTTCTCCGTTCTGTAGCGTTTCGAGTGTTTCTGTGTGATCGTCGTCCTCGTCGGCGATGGCGGCCGGCGACGCGACCGCGACCATCGATAGGACGACCATACAAGCGATCAGTATCGTCGTGATTCGTGACTGTGCTGTCATTGGAAGGTTCTCGAACGATGTTCTACGACCCGTGAGGGTCGTTTCTTGCTGAGTCTTCGCGACTCGAACCTCCCTATCCCGATGACTTGCTTTGTTATCTGTCGGTTTCGTCGATGAGTAAAGGAGCTACTTTCCGTTCACGATCAACTACCGATCGATAGGGACGTGCTATCGAAGCAACAACTCTGAATTGACAGAGTGTTCGTTACAGGGTAGGTGAATCGCTAGTTGAACAGCAATCGACCACATGTTTCGTCAAGAGCGAAGAATGTACGCCGTAAATCGGACATAGATGTTGAGAAGAACGACCATAACCGGCCACCAATAGCGTTAGCGTGTAATTTATGTTACTTATAACGGGCTAGGTGCAGACACCAGCAGTTGAGGACCAGTACGACGAGAGTGGCTGCGTTCGACAGACGGTGCCGTAGACGGTACGTCGGGGTTCTTGTGACACAATACAGTGAAGATCGGTCGAATCGACCTCACTCGGTTGGCTCAAAAATGTAATTCGAGAACGCACCGATCGGGACGATAGTGGTCACGAATCCGTGCGAAACCGACAGTGGCAACGCCGGCGACACTCCAGAGAAGTTGAACCAGCCAGCACACTGACCCGATAACGAGTACATAGAACAGCGCGACGAGTACGTTCCGCCGGGGTGCACCGGACTCGATACCAGGTATTAACGAGAACGTCGAAAGAACGAGCGGCCGTCCACCTCGAGGCGGGTCGATCGGAGCGCCAATGTCGGTCGGTGTCATCTGTGTGCGTTCGGTCTCGTGGGTACTACTCGGTGTCAATCTCGGGCGGTTGTTCGGTGGCGCCCACTCGCAGCCGGCGGTCGCGGTATGCGTGTACGGCTGCCGACCCGAGTACGATCAGCAAGAAGACAGCCGTCCATCCGACCGGGGGAACGAACGAGAACGGTATCGCCCCAGCACCGCTCAATACGGCAAGAACGAGCCCAGTAAGCGTGGTTCCCAGGTAGTAATAGCTCCAGGGAACGTCGTTATCTGGGACGAGGTCCAGGTAGACGTCGAGATCCTCCGCGATTCGTGTCCGTTCTATAACACCAGCTCGCTCGTCGTAGGCGATCAACTCGGCGTCGTCGAGTTTCGGCAGGTGAAACTGTTGAAGGGCGGTGTAGACCCGCTTTCGCTCCGCGGATCCGATCCCCTCGATCGACGTCCCGTTCTCCCAGGCGGCGATGCGCTCTGCGAGTTCGTCGAGTCGGACGGGTCGATCCACCCACTCCAGATAGTGAAGCACGTGGCGTCGTCGTCGGTTTCCGAGGACTTTGAACAGCTTGTCTTTATAGACGGCAGTCGATTCTATCGGATCCATCGTCGCCCGGCGTTCCGGGGACGATCGCCGCGTCGATTCCATCGGTGGTCCGTCCCAGCCGTGTGGAACCGGCGGATCCCCGCGATCGTGTGTTTTTGATCCCATAAGTGCCGGCCTCAGTGAAAGCTGGCATCGACCTGTGACGTAAAGGTGTTTGATGACTTATATGAGAATTCAGTATCGATGTGTGTCCGACACGGAGACGATACTTCGATCGACCGACGGACTGATTATACATCTAACAGGGTAGAACGCTCCAATTTGCCTACAGACAGACAATCGTCGGTTTCGTGATAGTACCCAGTCATTTCGACCGCTCAACCTGCTGCTTTCGGGATACGCAACGGCCCCGAAGACCGGTATGAAACTGAATGAAACGGACCGAAGGACCAATGTTACCAATCGTAGTGTCCAACGGAGTGGTTTCTGGCCGCTCTTATCGGCAAGCCTCAGGATTGGATAGGTGTTACAAACGGCTCTAATACGCCTTCAAAGGGGTCTGAGCCGGCGATCAAACGGCCGCAATACAAATGCAAAATCCGCCATGCCAACGAATGTGCGCCGACAGGCAGGTGACCGCGGTCGAGATCCAACGCGGTCAGATCCGCGCCTGGGTGCGCGCATCGATCAACGCACAACAAATCATGAAACGAGCACTCACGTTCACACTGACGATGGTCGTAGCGATCGGCATGCTTGCCATGCTGGGATTCGCGGGCGGCGTTGCCGCAGACAGTCATGAAAATGGAAATGACGATGACGGCGATAGCTGGTTCAGCGGTGGTGACGGACACGCCCACGCAGAAACGAACATCAATCAAGGTAATGCAGCGGGCCAGATAGGACAAGCATCCGCGTACTCTGGCGGTGATGCAGGCGTGATCAACGTCCAAAAGGGAAGCCAGACCAACTACGCTTCTGCCACCACAGTCGCTGATGGCAGCGGAGGCGACGTGGACGTTGACGTTAGTCTAGATATTATCGCCCTCCTCGAAGACTAATTACATAGCGAAGGGTTGACCAAACTGTTTTTTGACGATTCCGTCACGTACGCACTGCGTATAGACTTTAATCAGAGACAGCCATCTCTCCCAACGTATATTCGCCACCGTCTCCAACGACCCGTAACCGATGAGCCTGATCGACGACCTCGACTCCTACGGGGAGCAAAACGACCTCGGACCGGACGACCAGGCGCCGCGCGAGCCCCGCGGGCCGCCCGACACCTCGACCGGGGACTTTCTCGTCTGGACGTTCGAGTCGGACAGTTCGGAGTACGTCCCTGACGTCTACCTCGTCGCGCGCGATCCGGAGCCGCTCGACTTTCGTATGTGGATCTTCAACGGGCGGGGCGACGAATCGGCGTTCGTCCTCCGGGCATCCCACCGATACAGCCCCGCCGAGGCGTCAGACCGGCCCCAGAGCGAGTGCTGTGAGGTTCTGATGGAGGGGCACTCGCTAACCAGCGAGCACTGCCCCGAACCCGTCACCGAGTACGTCGAGTCGATCACCGGCACGACGGTTACGTTCCCGGACGACGAACCCGACCGATCTCGCGACTCGCCGATTCAGTACTAACCCGTCGGGGAGCCGACCGACTACGCTAACTCGGCCGGACGGGCCCCACTACGGTTGGATAAACGCCCCGGCGACGAGTAACGGAAACACGAGCGTCGCTTCGGCCTGAATCTCGGTGTAGTTCGTCTCGTCTTCGGCCTTGATCTTCCCCCAGGAAACGGCCTCGTTCGGCGGGGCACCCGAGAGCGAGCCGTCACCTTCCATCCCGGTCTGAATGTAGATGGCGTAGTCGGCCCCGCCACGAAAGAGGTTCGTCATGATGGCGTGGTGCTTGGGAACGCCCGCACCGACGGCGATGAGGCCGGTCGTCTCCTGGAGCATTCCCTCCTCGATGAGACGCTCGTAGTCTTGCACAATCTCGATCCCGACATCCTCTGTGTCCACGCGGTTCCGGTAGTAGTAGAGGAAGTTACCGACTTCGGCGTCGGTGAGCGCCGGACAGTAGATCGGGACGTCGTTGTCCGCAGCTTGCTTCAACACGGAATCCTCGTCGTCGAGCGTCAGGCCGAGTTCGTAGGCGAACTCGGTGGGCGTGCGAACCGACTCCTCGGCGAAGAAGTCGTCGAAGAAGTCGTAGAGGTACTCCTCGAGCCAGACGTAGCGATCCGATGGAACGAAGATATTGCCGAGTCGGTTGATGCCACGTTCGCGCAGCGCGGCTTCGTCGGCGCTCCAGCGACCCATCTTGAACGGCTTCGCCGTCTTGATGACGTCCTCGGTGATCGACCCCGACGTGGTGATGATCACGTCGACGTGGCCTTCCCGGACGAGCGCGGCGACGACCTCGCGCAGTCCCGAGGAGATCACGTTGGACGTCAGCGTGAGGTAGATTGTGGCGTCCTGGGCTCGCATTCGCTCTGCGATCGCAATCGCGTCTGCGAGGTGCGTCGCCTGGAAACCGGTCGTCGCGTAGCTATCGAGCAGCGTCGACAGGTCGAAGGTTCCTCGAAAGTCGAAACCGCGGACGTCGGCACCGCCGAGTTCTTCGTCGGTTCCCGGAACGACGTGCTCGCGGGAGGCGTCTGGATCCATGACGATATCTATCGCGAGCGAGACTTTGAATGGATCGAACCGAAGGCGACGGCTCGTCGGGCAGGTCGCTGTCGCCTCGTCCGGCCGGGCCGTGAGCGGGCCGATCAGGAACGGTGGAATCTACGTTTCAGACAGCGCGGCCTCGAGTCTCGTCCCCTCTTCAGCGGGCGGTAACTCCTCGACAAATCGCTTGACAATCGTCTCCTCGGCCCGGTGGAGCGTCTCGCTACAGGTCGACTTCGCGATGTCCAGTCGGTCGGCGAGTTCGGTGAGCGTACAACATCGAGGCGTGTCGTAGTAGCCCTCCTCGACGGCCGCCAGAATGATCTCTTTCTGTCGTTCCGAGAGGAGTTGGCTCTCGTGGAGTCGCTCGCGGACGTGTTCGACTCGGTACTGCAGCCCGAACGCGTTGAGTTGATCTGCGAGCTCCGAGAGGCGCTCTCGGGAACCGGTGACGTCGATTTCGGCCTCCCCGTTTCGGATATCGACCGGGAGTTCGATCGGCATCCCCGACTCCTGTGAGGAAAAGAGAAGCAACGGTGCGGTGGTCTCGAAGTGGACCGTCACTTCACCGTCGCTCAGTTGAGCGGGCGTTATCTCGGTTATCTGATCGTGTGTCGCCATCGATTCGACGACGGATTCCGGGTCGTCGGCGGTGATTCTGACCAGGGCGAATCCAGTATTCTCGCCGGGAACACCGGCCAGAACCCGGAAGGTAGCCTGCGGGTTGTCCCGGGAGAGTTCTGCGATCCAGACGTGCTCCGGGAGTGTCACCGAGAGCGTCGCGTGTGCCATACGAACACGTTCGGGCCGAGATCCTATTAGAGCTTGGTGCGAACGTATTCGGGCGGGTTCTGGCTACCGTCGTAGCATACGTCGCTGTACAGATTGAGCGCCCGAATCAGTTCGGCCCAAGGTGGATGGGGCCTGACGCCGACGGTCGACGTGCAATGGTAGAACTCGACGTTCGCGAGATCCCGCCGATGAACCGACACCCGAAGATCCACGACGCCTTCGACGACCTCGAACCCGGCGAGTCGCTCACCATCGTCAACGACCACGAACCGAAACCGCTCTTCTACGAGTTTCAGGCCGAAGTCGATGCGTTCGATCCCGACGGATACGACGTCGAACAGGTCGACGATCGGACGTTCCGGGCGACGTTTCCGAAGGTAGAGGCCTGATTTCGTACCGACTTCTCCGGTGATACGTCCCCATTTGGCTTGTGGTTCTGAGGAACCCTGTTCCCACGGAGTGAGAGTGACGTCGAACCGGTTCGGCAGGATTGATAGGGAGATTCCGAAGCCAGTGGTTGGTATGAACTCCATCGAGTCGATCGTCGAACGCAGCGAAGCGCCGGGCGATCGCCCGCGCGAAGAACTCGACGTGAGAACGATGGGGCCGCCGAACCCGCTCGCGAAGACGCTCGAGTTACTCCCAGAACTGGCAGAAAACACCGTCCTCGTCCAACGAAACGATCGGGTCCCACAGTTTCTGCTCCCGAAACTCGACGACCGCGGGTACGCCTACGAATCGTTCGAACGCGAGGATGACGTCATCACGCTCATCTGGAAACCCTGAATCGTTCCCACATCACGACCGGCCCGCCAACGAACACACCAACCACACCACTCATGATCCACCACCGCTCTCGAAAACGACTCGTCGGCTTGCTGTTTCTCTCGACGATTGCGACGTACGTCCTGATCGCTCTCGGCACGGCCGTCTCGACCACTGGCAGCGCCGGCAGTTGTACCACCTGGCCAGGGTGTGAATCGGCCTGGGCGATCGGCCCCGTCACTGGCGACTTGACACTCTACGTCGCTCACCGTGCCGCCGCGCTCGTCGCAGGAGTACTCCTCGTCGCGACGGGACTCCTCGCGTATCGGCTCGGCGTCGACCGAATCACGGCAGGCGGAATCGCGACCGCATTGATCCTGTTTCCGATTCAGGTCGGCGTCGGTGCCACGCTCGTCGGCTCCGGTTCGTCGACGATCGGTGCACTCCACCTCCTGCTCGCGATGACGATATTCGTCGGGTTGCTGGTCGCACTCGCCCGCACGCTCGAAGTGCACGTCGACGACACACACGATGTCGATGCGGTCAGCGGCGTCGACGACGCGGTCGAGAGCGTCGCCGTCAATGGACCGACGCCGAGTACGACGGCCGAGTCGCACAGTGGATCTGAATCGGTTGGAACGAACCGTTCGGACGCTGGGGCGAATCAACACGAACCGAATCACCACGACGCTGTTTCGGCGGTCGATCGATATCGGATCACGGCGCGTGCGTACTTCGACCTCACCAAGCCGAAGCTGATGTGGCTGCTCTGTCTGGTCGCCGTCGCCGGAATGGGGCTGGCGACGACCGCGGGCTATTCGGTACACCTCGAAACGGCGGTCGCGACGCTGGTCGGCGGCGTGCTCGCGATCGGCGCCGCCGGGGCGTTCAACCAGGTCTACGAGCGCGACCGCGACGAGCGCATGGAGCGAACCGATGACAGACCGCTCGTCCACGATCGCGTCCCGGCTCGCAATGCGTACGCGTTCGTCGCCGTTCTGACCGTCTCGTCGACGGCGGTCATGCTCACGTGGGTGAACGTTCTCGCGACGATCCTCACGCTCGCCGCGGTCGCGTACTACGCGATACTCTACACGGTCGTCCTCAAACCGAACACCGCCTGGAACACGGTCCTCGGCGGTGGAGCCGGCGCCATCCCGGCGCTGATCGGGTGGGCGGCCGTGACCGGTGGAATCGACTGGCCCGCGGTCGTCCTCGCCGCCGTCATCTTCCTCTGGACGCCGGCGCACTTCTACAGCTTCGCGATCGCGTATCGAGATGATTACGCGCGTGGGGGCTTCCCGATGCTTCCGGTCGTTGCCGGTGACCTCGTCGCCCGTCGCCACATCATCGGCTATCTCGGCGCGACGATGCTGGCGGTGAGCGTACTCGGCTGGATCGTTGGACTCGGGCTGGTTTACGTCGTCGGGTCCGTCGCGCTGGGAGTCGTCTTCCTCCGATCGGTCGTTCGCCAGTACTCGACGCCGACCCGCGCGCAGGCGTTGCGATCGTTCTACGTCTCGAACGCCTACCTCGGCGTTATTCTGCTCGCGATCGCCGTCGAATCCGGGCTCGCGCTGGTGTAGCGCTCGGCAGTCGCCGTAACCGCCACCGATATGGCGTGATTCTGCTAGGAAATGATTGTTTTCTACCAGTAATCGACTCATACCGGACCGAATGTGATCGTGTTCGATCGGGTGTGGGGGCAGCCAGATTACCCATCTATATTGGGGGCTTTAAGATATACCCCTACACATTCAACCGAACAGCTTCGGCTTGTTCCCAATTTCAAGGAATGGACTCTACTCTTGAACAGGTGTAGACTCGTACTGATAGATGTAACATGACTCGAACCACCTACGACCGACGCAAGGTCCTGGCGACGCTCGGTGCGACCGGCGCTGTGGCGGTGGCTGGCTGTATCGGTAGCTCTAGCGAGAACGGCGAGGAGAACGGAAACGGCGGGGAAAACACGGGATCGGCTGACGAAGGTCTCCCAGCGGCAGAACCGGTCGACGTCGACACGGTCGCGGCGGATCCGACGGACGTCCCGGACCCGGTCGACTGGAACGAACCACGAACGCACGAGCTCAGAATTCAGACCGAAGAGTACGTCGCGGAAATCGAACCCGGCGTCACCACGCGGTTCATGACCTTCGAGGGGCAGATCCCCGGTCCGATGTACCGGGTTCGCGTGGGAGACACGGTTCGCCTCGAGTTCGACGTTCCCGAGGACCTGAACCGGGACATCCACAACATCGACTTCCACGCGGTCTACGGCCCCGGCGGTGGCGCGGTCGACACGACGGTCGCCCCCGGCGAGGACACGGAAGTGATCGAGTTCAAGGCGATGTACCCCGGCGCCCACATCTACCACTGCGCGCCCGGCAACCACGACCAGCACATCAGCCTCGGGATGTTCGGCACCATCCTGGTCGAGCCGGAAGACGGACTCCCCGAAGTCGACCGGGAGTTCTACTTCGGTCAGCACGAACTCTACACCAACGGAGACACGGGCGAAGAGGGCCACCACACGTTCGACTTCGACGCAGCCGCTGACGAAGACCCAACGTACGTCCTCTTCAACGGGGAGGTCGGACGCTTCGCCGACGGCGGAGAGGTCGGACCGCTCCACGCGGAAGTCGGCGAGACCGTCCGCGTGTTCTGGTGTAACGGCGGCCCGAACCTCACCAGCGGCCCACACCCGATCGGTAACGTCTGGACGACGTGGTACCGCGATGGCGACGTCCTCTCCGAACCGGCCCAGTACATCGAAGGGACGGCGGCCGCGGCGGGAACCACGTCCTTCGGGACGATGGACATGGTCGTTCCCGGCCCGATCACCCTGGTTGACCACGCGCTCAGCCGAGTCAACCGGAAAGGTCTGATCGCTCAGATCATGGTCGAGGGCGAGGAAGACCACGAGATCTACAACCCGAACCCCGACGACGAATAGTCACACGAACACCACCACCGGTACCGCCACCCATGACCGAATACACCAGGCGTTCGACGCTCGCTCTCGCCGGAGCGGCCGGACTCGGCGCGCTCGCCGGCTGTCTCGATGCACTCGGCGGGGAGGACCACGCCGGGGACGGTACGCTCGGAAACCCTGCCCCGAACGCCGAGGTTCGCGTCCTCGACATGCCGAATCCGGCGTTCGATCCGCCCGTCGTTCACGTAGAGCCGGGAGCGACGGTCCGCTGGGTCGTCGAGGGCCGAATTCACACGGTGACGTCCTACCACCCCGACACCTACGGACCGCTCCGCTGGCCCGAGGACGAAGAGCCGTTCAACAGCGGATTCCTGCGATCGAACGGCGAGTTCGAGTGGACGTTCGCCTCCGAGGGGGTCTACGACTACGTGGACACGCGAACGCTGTGTGCCCCGCACGAGACGCTCGGAGCCGTCGGGCGCGTCGTCGTCGGTTGGCCCGATCCCGACGAAGAACCCGCCTGCCTGCACGACGAAACCGAACTCAGCGGACGGGCAACGCAGACGATGAGCGAGCTCAACGAGCAGACGGACGCGGCGCTCCGAGAACGCTAACGCGGTACTCGCTATTGTTGGATTTTGCATTCGAAATTGCGAGTACCAGTTCACACTGATCACGGTGGACGATCCGAACCGATTCGCCGATGTTCCCGACTCGCGGGAACCGAAGACCGGCTTTAGCCCCGATAGCACCTAGACTCACTTGATACCAATGTCACCATACGAACGCGTACCCAGACGGAGGTACCTCGCCGGCGTCGGTGCCGCGAGCGTCGGCCTCACCGCCGGATGTCTCGACGTACTCGACGGAGGCGATTCCGCCGAGAACACCGTACTCGATCCACCGGAACAGTACGAACTCCTGCGCGAGGCGAGGGACAACGACGACCTCGTGTACCCGATTCACGGCGACCCGCTCCCGGACGTCTCGGCGCCGTGTACGATCAGGGACGAACCGGTGGCAACCACGGACTTCGAGGACAAGTGCCACACGATGTATACGTTCATCTTCTCGCGGTGTCACGCCGCGTGTCCTGGACTCGTCTCCGGCCTGCGCCACGTCCAGGCGGACGCGATCGACGAGGGTGTGGCCGACGAGGTAGCACTCAAGACGGTCACGTTCGACCCGGAATACGACACTCCCGACGTGCTCTACGAGTACGGAGCGCAGATGGGGGTCGACTACGACGTCGGAAACTGGTACTTCATCCGCCCCGAGACGGAAGACGCCGCACACGAGTACGTCGAGGAGGCGTTTGGTTGCTACTTCGCTCGCAACCCAGAGTACGAGGGTGGCGACCACGCGGACGACGAACACGGACACGAGGACGACGGCCACGGTGACGAAGACGAACACGGACACGGTGACGAAAATGACCACAGCAACGACGATCACGAACAGGACGACATGCGCGACATGGAAATGGCCTTCATGCACGAGTCGATGATCGTCCTCGCGAACGCCGACGGGTACGTAGAGAGAACGTACGCCGGCGAGGTACCGACGCCGGACGTGCTCATCGACGACGCGAGAACGCTCGTCGACCGGTGGTGACGATGCGTCGACGTGACCTCCTCGCCGGAGCGGCCGCCCTCGGCGTAGCCGCCGGCGGCGCCGCTCTCGCGATCGGCGGCGTCGATCCGTGGGACGACGGCGAATCGATCGAGTCGTTCGACCTTCCGACGATCGACGTGGCGGGAGTCGAGGCGGAGACGATCGCCGTCCCCGAACGGGGAACGGTCACGTTCGTCGAACTGTTCGCCACGTGGTGTGGGGTCTGTGCGGACCTGATGGACCCGATGGCGTCGGTGTACGCCGACCTCGGCGAGGACGTCCAGTTCGTCTCAGTGACGAACGAACCGCTCGGCCAGACCGTGACGGAAGCGGACGTCGGAGACTGGTGGGACGCCCACGGCGGCACGTGGCCCGTCGCCCACGACGTCGACCTCGACCTGACGAGGACGCTCGGCGCGTCGAGCGTTCCCTACAGTTTCGTCCTCGACGAGGACAACACCGTCACCTGGAGCGACAGCGGCTACAAGTCCGAGTCCGAGCTTCGAGCGCCGATCGAAGGCGCGCTCGCGACCGACGAGACGGGGTGGTGAGCCGTGCCCGCCGGCGAGGTCCTGAGTGAGATCGTCTTCGCCCTCGGCGCGGGTATCGCCACGTTCTTCGCGCCGTGTTCGTACGCGCTCTTACCCGGGTACGTCGGCTACTACGTCGCCGCCACGGGACGCGACGCGGCGCCGTTGCGCGGCGCACTCGCCCGAGGGAGCGCCGCGGCGGTCGGTTCGCTCGGAACCTTCGCGGCCCTCTCCGGGGTCGCGATCGTCGCCGGCAGCGCCCTGGAGCGAACGCTTCCGTATCTCGAACTCGGCGTCGGGGGCGCACTGATCGTCCTCGGACTCTGGATCGCATACGGCGGATCGTCGGCCGTCCACGTGATGCTCCCGCGTCGACGCGCGTCGATCGTCGGGTTCGGCGTCTTCGGCGCGATGTACGCCCTCGCGGCGACGGCCTGCGTCCTCCCGCTGTTTCTGGCGTTCGTCTTCCAGACGCTGACGATGCCGGCCGCCGAGACGACCCTGGTCCTCGGAACCTACGCCGCGAGCTTCGCGGTCATGTTACTCGCCGTCACGGTCGCGGTCGCCGTCGGGCACCGATTGAGCACCGAACGATTCGTCGGGCTCTCGGAGCGACTCGTCCGGATTGCGGGGGTCGTCCTGGTGCTGGCCGGCCTGGGACAGATCTACGTCGCGCTCTAGCGTCTCCGGTGAATCCACGCCGGTTACGGCGGCGAAATCGATTCGAGTAGTTCAGACGACGAGACGATCGTCGCGAACTCGCCGTTGAGGTGGGCCAGAGCGGTGCGATGTACGGTCTCCGGGTCGAACCGGTCGCCGCCGTACGACCGATCGAACGCCGCGGTGGCGTCGGCGACGAGCGTGACGTCGAATCCGCGATTTTCGGCCATCCGCGTCGTCGTCGAGACGCAGTGATCCGTCGTCAATCCGCAGACGACGAGTCGGTCGTACCCTTCTTCCTCGAGCCACGCCTCGAGATCCGTTCCGACGAACGCGCCGTTGACGCGCTTTTCGACGGTGCGTTCACCCGGCTCGGGTTCGAGCCCGGGCGTGAACGCGAACCCGGGCCGATCGCGCCGAAGGGGCGAATCGGGTTCGGTCGAATCGTGGCGAACGTGTACGACGGGACCGTCGCGCTCTCGCCAGGCGTCGAGGAGTGTCGCGGCGACCGCCTCAGCGTCCGGATTGTTTCGGTCGCCCCAGGACGGATCGTCGAATCCGCGCTGAAAGTCGATCAGGACGAGCGGCGTCAGCGCCGTGGCGTTTCGAACGGCTCCGTCGCCCGAATCAGGCTCAGTCATCGCCGGAAGCACACCCGTCGGTCACGCCAGGGTCGATCGACGGCGACGCCTTCGGATGGTCGCGCGTCACGGTGATCGGGCAGTCGTCGGGCGACTGCGTCGGATCGGACGAGAGCATGTACTGGGGCCACTCTCTGTCGCCTTCGACCCCCCAGTCGCCCAGGTCAGCGTGCGGGCAGACGCCGTCGTACTCGGAGAGGCGGTCCTGTATGACTTCCCGTGCGTACTGGCCCGCCTCCGTATCGGCAGTCACGTCTAGCGACTCGAAGAGCGCGCGGGGCTGGAACGTGATCTCGAGGCCGATCGGACAGTAGCGACTCATCCGTTCGTCGTAAAACGGCGCCCGGCAGGTCGGGAACATCGGTTCACCGCCGAACGAGAACTCCCAGTAGGGATCGTCGGGGTCGGTCGGGATGTCGTCCGGCCACGGCTCAGGATCGTGTACGTGCAAGAACTGGAGGACGTGCCAGAGCGCTTCGTGGTAGTCGGCTTCCGTCTCGACGCGCGCCGTTGGTTTGAAAAACGTCACGAGGGAGGCGCGGTCGCTGTGATCTTCGTAGACGGTTAGGTATTCACACAGGACGTCGCGAAGACCGAGCAGGGCGTCGGGGTCGGTCAGCGACGGCACGACGGTGTAGAGCGGATCGGCGTTTCTGACGGACTCAGCGCCGAAGTAGCAGGGAAACGGCGTGTCGTTTCGTTCGCCCGTGAGACCGTCGCGGAACGAGCGCCAGTGAGCGCCCACCCAGTCGGGAACCACGCCGGACTCGACCCGAGCGTCGAGCTCCGACTGATCCATCAGCACCTGGAGCTCGGGTTCGTTCATGGAGGCTATTCGAGTTCCATCGATTTCTAGGCTTCGAAAGCGGCTGATCGGCACGACCGAGCCGTCGGTGTTCGAACCGGGTGGCGGGTGCGCAACTGTCCGCGTAGAGCGGGCCGACCGCCGATACGAGCATCGGGGAATTCCGCGAACGGCAACCAACGGTTCGGGCGTTTGGTGACCATTAATTCAATTTCCTCTCAAAAAGGTCGCCAATCGAAAGGCTTTGTACCAATGAGAAGTACGTTCCAGTAAGAGTGTTCAAAACCCCCAACATTACTCGGATTGTTTCCGTTCCAATACGTCGACGAACTTCGATCAAGTCCCCCAGAAAGACGCGATATCGGACGGCCAAAACGACTATAGAGGAACGGACAACCTGCCGACCAGCCACCGAGAGTATTTCACACAAGCTGAACGACCGGCGGCCACTACACCGTGATCGATGACGTCGGACGAATTCGACGACGAAAATCTGGAAAGCGCCACGATGACTGTGACCAGCACTCGGACAGAATCCCTCCGTACAGGGGCCGTGATCACCGGATTCGGCCTCGCGCTGGCGTTGATTCACACCGTCCACCTGGTTCATCACGCCCACAAGCCGGTGCTCGCTACCGTCTCGGGAGCGCTCATCCCGCTGGCCCTGTCTCTCGGAGTTATCTACAGCGGACACTGGCTCGCGACGACCTCGAGGCTATCGACGTTCGCTCGTCGAATAACGCTCTGGACGATCGCCAGTGCCGCGGTACTGGGTGTTACCGCCGGGCTCATCGTCGTCCATCAGCTACTAGCCGGCCACCACATCGGTGACGCTCCCTACATCGTCGCGACGGCCGGAACTGCCGGTGCACTCGGCGGGTTTTTCATCGGCATCTACGACGCCCACAATCGACGAAAAGCGCGTCAGATCGAGACGATTCACGAGACGTCGACGGCGTTGATGAACCACCGGACGCGCGAATCAGTCTGTGAACACGTGGTTCGCGTGGCGTACGACGGTCTCGACCTCTCGCTCGTCGGTATCTGGCTGTACGACGAAGACGACCACGCCCTCGTTCCCGTTTCGAATCGTCACCCCTCGACCGTCACGTTCGAGGAGTACCCCACATACGAACCCGGAAACAGTCTCTCGTGGGAGGTCTTCGAAACGAAGTCGGTGCTCGAAACGTCGAACGTTGCCGACGAACAGGCGGTGTACAATCCGGAGACGCCGATCCGTAGTGAGATCATCGTCCCGCTCGACGACCACGGCGTGTTCAACGTCGGCTCGCTCCACACCGACGCGTTCGATCGGATCGACCGGACGACGATACGCGTCCTGGCGGCGTCGACTATCGCGGCGCTCGATCGCGCCGAGCGCGAGGAGACGCTCAGAAGACAGCGAGCAGAGCTCCGGTCTCGAACCGCCCACCTCAAAAGTTTCAACCGAACCGTCTCGCACGATTTGCGAAATCCCCTGACTATCGCCGCCGGAAGACTGGATATGGCGAAAGAGACTGGCGATCTGGTTCACTTAGACGAAGCGAGCGATGCGATCGATCGCATGGAAGCGATCATCGAAGACCTCCTCTGGCTCTCCCAAGAGGGAGAACAGATCGGCGAAAAGCGTGCCGTCTCTCTCGACACGATTGCCGAGGCGGGATGGCGATTCGTCGAGACAGGAGACGCGACACTACGCGTAAACGCCGACAGGCCCGTATGCGCAGACGAGGATCGACTCCAGCAACTGTTCGAGAACCTCTTTCGGAACGCGATCGAACACGGCGGCCCCGACGTAACCGTCACCGTTGGCGAACGCGACGACGGTTTCTACGTCGAAGACACGGGACCCGGCATTCCGCCCGAGAAGCGAGCGGAAGTATTCGAAGCCGGCCACACCACGGCGCCGAACGGAACCGGCTTCGGCCTCGCGATCGTCGACACGATCGTCGACGCCCACGGCTGGACGGTCGAGATAACGTCAGGCACCGAAGGCGGTGCTAGATTCGAGATAACCGGTATCGAGAGAGTCGAACCAACGTGTTGTCAACCACTGACCGCCGAAGACGCCTCTTGAGAGGATTGGGTAGTCCTCGCACCGAGAACCACGAAATCGAGTCGAATCGGTACTCGTCTCGTTCGTGCGCGGTACCCGAATCGAAAGGATGATAGCGTACCGGAAAGTCCTCGGAATCAAGACGCTGGCGGCGGCGTGTCGCCATAAGTAGTCCCCTATACCGAGGGGGAACCCCTATCCCGGGAGAGACTGTAAGAGACGGTAGAACAGCATCGTAGATTCCCCATGAAAGAATACGAGTTCACCTGTCCGGGCTGTGGCCAACAGATCGAGATAAACGATCCGATGCGCGAGGCGATCCTGTCCAACGGGTGTCCGATCTGTTCGACGCCTGTTGAGCCCGAGCACGTCGTCCCCATCGAGTCCCCGTCGTAACCAGCGCCGGTTTTAGGTATCTCGGTCGAGTTCGGTCCGTCTGCCGCTCAATTCCTCCGGTTGCAACTCGTAGAGCTGGATGTTGAGATCCGCTTTTGCCTTCGCCCAGATCTCGAACAAGGGCCGTCTGGCCTCGCCGTACTGTTCGATGTGATCGACGGTCAGTTCTTCCGGGGCGATCTCCTCTAGGGTCCCGACGGCGACGACGCTTCGATAGGTCGTTCTCTCGGCATCTTCGTCGTAGATGACGAGACGGCTTCGGGGAGACGAAGCCAGATATCGGCGCTTTTCGCTCTCGGGAGTCGAGACGAGCCGGAGATAGAACGATCGGGTTCGGGCGTCGTAGCCGTACGAGATCGGAATGGCGTACGGTTCGTCGTCCTGGGCGAGCGAGAGAACGCCCGTCTCCGTCCCGGCGAGAAACTCGTCCATTTCGGCGGGTGCCATTTCGGTTTCCTGGGCGAGTGACATAGTCGTACGTTGATCGAACGCGCGGGTACTCTTAAGTCGTTCCCACTGCCCCCGATGCGTCTGACGGTGGCTAGTTCTGCGCTGGTCCGGCCGATTTTACGAGTGCTCTCTAATCGAAGGAACCGACCAGATCTCCGCGAGCGAGAATCGTCGAGCGCTGAAATCACCGGGTATCGAAAATGTCGTCGAAGAGCTTTCGCTGTGCGGTGACGAGGTGTTCGGTAACCGTCGACTGCGAGATGTCGAGTTCGGCCGCCAGTTCCGTCGCGTTGATCCGCTTCGGTCGCTCGAAATACCCGCGTTCGTAGGCCAGTTGAAGGACCTCACGCTGCCGGCCGGTGAGCGCCCCGCGGTTGACGAACACCTGATCGTCCTCCGACGCCTCGAGCGGCGGTTGGAGTAGCCGCTGGACGTCGACCGACGGGAACCGATCTCGCAATTCTGCCATCACGTTCTGTAACTGTTCGAACGATTCGGCGTGAAAGACGAGCGTCAGGCCGCCGTCGACCGCGACGTACCTGTGGACGGGACAACCGTACGAACCCAGACAGGTACAGGGACACTGGAAGTTCTCGTGGACCGTCCGATAGAGCGTTTTCTGCCCGTAGGATAGGATCGGTTCGACCGGAGCGTCGGACTCCACGTCGGCATCGGCCATGAATTCCGAGACGCTCATCGTCGAATCGACTCCGGACACGCTCGTCGAAACCCGATCGATCGGCGACCCCGACGCCGCTGAAAACTGCGCGATCGGACACGCCGTCGGCGCGTCGAAGCTCACCGTTGCTCGAATTCCCGATGCCATTCGTCGATGCTAACGGATTCGATACGGCCCGTCTTTAGTGCAGTGGTGTCGGTATCGACCCCAGCGACCCACGTGGAGGGGTTCATCGGCCGAACTCGTTCGGCTGTTCCTATCCCGTAAGAACGTTCGGTCGGTGTTTACCCGGTAGACGCGTACGTGTAACCATGACTACCCACGACACCTACGCGTTCACCTGTCCGGCGTGTGGTGCGTCGTTCACCGCGGCCCCGGACACGAAATCGGCGCTGCAAGAGCGAGGCTGTGCCCACTGCGGGACGATCGCTCCCGCATCGGCGTTCGAACCCGTCGGCTGAACCACCGAGACCGCAACTTCAGCCGTGGTATATAAACCACCCCAGATACTGGTGGTTCACATTCCTTCCCCCGTAGCACTACCCTTTGAGTATGAGCCAATCGACGCTTGCGGCGACTCGACCGAACCCGTTTGGACGCGCGACCGGCCCGACCGTTCTCGACACCGAAGCGGAACTCACCGGCGTTCTCGGCGCGCTCGAAGACGCCGATTGCCGCGCGATCCTCGAAGCGACGACCGACGAGGCACACTCGGCGAGCGAACTCGCCGAGGCGTGTGAGCTTGCCCTCTCGACGACGTATCGAAAGCTCGACCAGTTGTCGGAAGCGGGACTCCTGGAGGAGGGACTGCGGATTCGTCGGTCCGGAAAGCACACGAGCGAGTACTCCGCCCGAATCGACGAGTTCACCGTGACGGTCACCGCGAGCGACGGCGTGCAAGTAACGCTCACGGAGGCGGAATCCGACGATCCGCTCACTTCGTTCTGATATCTGTATCGATCACGACCTAGGCGAGGCCAGAAATTCTCCCAGAGACGGCCCACGTTCAAGAGCCCGGCCGTGGTACGTCCTCGGATGTACCGTGATCTTCTGATCACAACGGACGGTAGCGACGTCGCGACGACGGCCGCGGGCTACGGCCTCGCGATCGCAAACCGTGTCGACGCGACCGCCCACGTCGTCTCGGTCGTCGAAGCGGGACACGACGCGTCGCTCGAATCCGTCCCATCGTCTGCGCGTCGCGAGGCCGACAGGGCCGTCGAATCGATCGTCGCCGACGCCGAGGAAATCGGGGTTACGACACGATCGACCGTCCTCGCCGGACGGCCTGGACATCGACTGCTCACCTACGCCGACGAACGAGAGATCGATCTGATCGCCTGTGGAACCACCGGCCGAACCGGCATGCGCCGGTTGCTCGTCGGGAGCGTCGCGACCGAGATCATCCGCGGTGCACGACAGCCCGTGCTCTCCGTCGGACCGGCGGTCGCGACCGTCGGATCGTCGTTCGATTCGATCCTCGTCGCGACCGACGGCAGACCCGGCGTCGACGACGCCGTCGACCACGCGATTTCGTTTGCCGAGACGTACGATGCCACGCTCCACGCGCTCTACGTCGTCGACGAAACGCGCCCGCACCTGCAGGTGATCCGCGACGAATTCCAGCGTATCGGTGAGGAGTCGACGACAACGATCGACGAACGCGCATCGGCCGTCGGCGTGGAGACCGTTCGTGCGATCGAGGCTGGCGTCCCCGCAGAGACGATCGTCGAATACGCCAACCGAATCGATAGCGATCTGATCGTCGTGGGAACGGAGAGTCGCGCCGGTCTCGAACGCTTCGTCATTGGGAGCGTCTCACAGCATGTCGTTCACGACGCCGGTAGACCCGTATTGACGGTGCGTTCGGTCGATAGCGGGTGATTCGAACGACCGACGTCGGGGTTGGCAGGACGACTCGGGTGACTCTGACCGCGGGACAAAACCGGGAGTTCGAGGCTGTGTTGTACCTGTCCGGTCACACCGTATTAGATACCAAGAGTACCGGATCCGCCGTCTGCCCCAGGTCCACCAGCTACCAGTGTCGTATTTCCACCGCCGGCGAATTTGTACAAGGGGTTTCTCCCAAAATACGGGAGCAAGCAATCCGCTAAACGCGACCGAAGCCGTCCGTTCAGATGAGGTGGAACGATGGTCGAACGCTACGACACGATCTTACTCGCGATCGCCGTCATCTTCGCCGGGGGATGGTTGGTCGGTACCGTAACGGCCGTCCCGATGCAGATCGCGAGGGTCGCGAGCGTTCTCATCGCTACCCCGTTCGTCTACGACGCCATGTTCAGACATCCGCCGCTTCCGGATCACCCGGCACCGCGCGCAGCCGCCGCGATCGTCTGGCACGTCGTGCTCGTCTGGGTCATCCTGGATAGCCTCCTTCTCTGAGACGGACTACCCCCGCGACGCGAATCGGTCACGTCGAGTCGGTCGGACGAACGACCGTCACGGGTGTCGATGCCCGGCGCACGACGGTCTCTGCGACCGATCCGAGCAGGTGACGCGCCGTACCGGTTCGACCGTGACTGCCGATGACGATGTGCGAACACTCCGCGTCGTCGGCGTAGGTGATGATTGCCCGGCTCGGTTTTCCGACGATAAGATCGGTCTCGACGTCGACGTCGTCGGGGATTCGGTCGACCGCGGATGCGATCACCGCTTCGCCCTTTTCCCGTTCCGTCGAGTACTCGTCCGACGCGGTGTAGCCCGGAAATGCGCGGACGCGACTGTAGTCTGCCAGCGGGTTCATCACGTAGATGATCGCGATCGACGAGCCAGAGAAGTGCTCGATCGCGAAATCGATCGCGAGTTTCGATGGGTCCGATCCGTCGACCGGAACCAGGACGGTATCACTCACGGCAGATTCACCTGGATCTGGCCTGAAACGCGTTTCCACCCTGCAGCGTTCTCGAATCGAGGTGAGTCAGTTGACATCGTTCGATCACCAGGAAGAAATCACTCGTCCCTGCTTCCGGTAACCACGACGGGCCGGTCCGTTTCGAGGATGACCGACTGCGTGACGCTGCCGAATATCGCCTTCCCGACCGGCGATCGCTTTCGGCCGCCGAGAACGATCGAATCCACGTCGTGCTCGTCGGCGACCGCCAGAATATCGTCGACGGTATCTCGACTATCCTCGACGACGGAATACGGGACGCCGTTCGCTTCGAGCGTCTCCGTTGCGGTCCGGACAGAGCTGATTCGCGAAGCGGAGTTAAACCGCTGTAGCTCGTCCGGAAGCTCCTCGCCTTCACCCTGGAACACGAACAACACGATCGCCTCGACCGCTTCGCTCGCCTCGGGTAACTCGGTGACGTACGTCGCCTGAGCCCGGGCGCGGTCGTCGTCGGTATCGACCGGGAGTAACACGCGATACATACCCGATACTTCGTCCGAAACCGTATAAATCCGACCACCGATTCCCACGAGTGCGGCTCCGATACCGATCGTCGAACAGTCACGGCGGCGGAGACGACTGCGGACGAGCCGTCCGTTCCGTGCTCACTCACCGATCGCGAACGCCCTTCGAATTCGGGTTGCGCTGTCACGCAACAGCGAGATGTCGTCGGTGAACACCTCGACCGCGATCGTCCCGTCGAACGGCTCGAGTCGCTCCACGACTGGCCCGTACTCGATCTCGCCGGCGCCGATCGGAAGGTGCGTGTCGCCTCGACTTCGAACGTCGTGGACGTGGAGGTGCGAGACGATATCTGCGTATCCCGAGAGGAATCGTTCGATCCCGTTCATCTTGTCTTCCATGTAGGCGTGTCCGACGTCGAAACAGACCGCGGTGTCCGTCTCGCTGGCGAGATCGCCGAGGACCGATAGCGGAAGTCCCCGGGCCTGGTGGCCGACATTTTCGACGACGAGTTCGACGCCGGCGTCCGTCGCCGCTCGACCGATCGACTCGAGTTGTGTCGCGAATACGGGTCGAAGGTCCGTATCCTGGGTTTTCCTGACGGTTCCGTGGAGAACCGCCTTCGTCGCACCCATCTCGCCCGCAAGCGCCAGCAACCTGGACTGGTAGTCGATGATCGCGTCGTCCAGTTCGGCGACGCCCGTCGCCACGACCTGTTCGTAGGGAAGGTGAACGCAGAGATCGGTGCCGGTCTCGGTTCGGATCGCCTCGATCCGCTCGATCGAGTCGCGGTCGATCGCCGTGTCGTCGCCGATCGAGAGCTCCGCGAAGTCGAATCCCGCGACGGTCGCCTCGAATCGGTCCAGAGAATCACCGACCGTGAGTCCTACCTGTGTGTCCATGGACCCATCTTCGGGGAACGGAGAGAAAAACCGTGGGAACGTCCCAAGAATTGGGTGACTCATCCCACCACTTTACGTGACGAGCGAGTAGACGTACAGACATGAACGCGGTCGAACTGAACGGACTCACGAAAGATTACGGCGAGGTGCTCGCTAACGACGACGTCACGTTCGAGATCGAAGCGGGCGAGATATTCGGCTACCTCGGACCGAACGGCGCCGGCAAGACCACGACGATACGGATGCTCCTCGGGTTCATCTCCCCGACGGCCGGTTCCGCGACTGTCCTCGGTGCGGACGTGACCGACGAACGCGCGCTGATCGACGCCAAACACCGGATCGGGTACCTCCCGGACGACCCACAGTTCGACGAGACGGCGACCGGTCGCGAGATTCTGGAGATTCACGCCGATCTCAAGGGCGATCGACGGAGCGAGGAACTCATCGACCTGTTCGGTCCGCCCCTCGACAGGACGATCCGCGAGTATTCACACGGGAACGTCAGAAAGCTCGGACTGGTGACGACGTTCATGCACGAACCGGATCTCGTGATCCTCGACGAACCGACCGGTGGGCTAGATCCGCTGATGAAACAGCGGTTTGCGGAGTTCGTCAGAACGGAACGCGAACGCGGCTTGACGGTCTTTTTCTCATCGCACGTCCTCGGTGAAGTCCGACGGCTCTGCGATCGGGTGGGGATCATCCGCGATGGACGGCTCGTCACGGTCGAACCGATCGAGTCGCTGCTCGAACGAAGCGGAAAGGTCGTTCGACTTGCCGCGGCCGATCCGATCCCGATCGACGCGATCGACGAGCGACTCGACGGTATATACGATTTGGAACACGGGGATGGCGTGGCGGGCGCTGCCGGTGCGGAAACGGGCGACGGCCCAACGGATTTCGACGCGGGCGAGACCGACCGGTCGACACGAGAGTCGGCGGCAGAGTCCTTTCGCGAGTACACGTTCACGTTCACGGGCGACGTGAACGAGTTGTTCGAGACGCTCGGATCGTATTCGCTGGTAGATTGCACCATCGAAGAGGCGCCGCTCGAGGACGTGTTCTTACGGTTCTACGGTGAAGAGAACGACCAAGCCCGACCCACAGCCTCCCCCTCGGGTGAACGCTGATGACCGAACTGGCACGGTACTACGCGCGAAATCGGATTCGTGGAAGCATCTACCTCGCCGCCGCGATGTCGGTGCTCGCGGCGCTGGTCATCTGGGTCTATCCATCGTTTTCGGAGGCCTTCGACGACGAACTGCTCGAAGCCTACCCGGACGCGATGTTGCAAGCGTTCGACATTCGCACGATGGAATCGCTCGAAGGGTTTCTCGCCTTCGAACTCTACATATTCGGCTGGGTGATCCTGCTGGGCCTCTACCTGGCGTACGCCGCGGCCGGAACGATCGCCGACGACGTCGACCGCGGTCGAACGGACATCCTGCTCTCGATGCCCCTCTCGCGGGCCCGGTTCGTGCTCGAGTCGTTCGTCTCGCTTGCCGTTCCGATACTCGTCGTCAACGTCGTCACGCCCGTCGTCGTCTACGTCGCCGCCGAGTTGATCGACGAACCGATGGCGGCGATGGACCTGATCGCGGTCCACGCGCTCTCGATTCCCTACCTCTTTGCGTGCGCCGCGATCGGCTTGCTCGCATCTGTCGCCGTCGACCGAGCTGCCATCGCCCAGCGACTCTCGCTCGGTATCGTCTTCGGGCTCTTCATGGTCGAATCGCTGCTCGACGGGACGGACTACGAGGCCGTCGGCGCGCTCACGCCGATGCGGTACTACGATCCGAACGAGATCCTCTTAGAGGGTACGTACGATCTCGTCGGGGCGACGATGCTGGTCCTCGCGACGATCGGGCTCCTCGTCGTCTCGCAACTGTGGTTTCGCCGCCGAGACATCTGATCGCACGTACGTCCGACACACGGTAAGCGGGACACAACGTTGACGGCACGGGGGCTCGTTTTTGAAACTATGTTCGAAACGATCGTGGCACCCACCGACGGGAGCCCCCACGCCGAGAAAGCGCTCGCGGACGCGATCGAACTCGCCGCCGATCAGGGCGCTACAGTACACGTGATCTCGGTCGCAGACAGCGGTCCGTTCGGAAACATTCGGTTGCCGGGTGAGACCGCCCGGCCGGCCGATGCGATTCGCGATCGGGCACAGGAGTTCGTCGACGAGGCCATCTCCAGCGCCGAGAGCGCCGGCGTCGACGTGACCGGAGCCGTGCTGGACGGGCCGCCGCCGTCTACGATTCTGGACTACGCTCGCGACGTGAATGCCGACCTGATCGTCATGGGCAGTCGCGGTCGCGGCGGGCTCCACCGCGCGGCCGTCGGGTCTATCGCCGATCACGTAATTCGGTTCGGCGAGTTCCGTGTGCTCGTGGTCGACGCCGACGATGAACCGATCGAAGACGTATAGCTTCGCGTTCTCTCGATTACCGATCGGCGACCATCCGGTTGACCGCCCGGGTTCGCTGACCGAGCGACCAGCCGATCAGCGCCAACCCGATGTAGAGGCCGATACCGAGAGCGACGTAGACGGTGGGGACGGCCCGCGGGGTGAACCCGTAGTTTCCCAGCGCGCCGGCGAGTAACAACGAGAGCAAAACAAGCGTGACGCCGATATCGGCGCCGCGCATGCTCGGCAGGTCGGCCGGCTCCGAGACGAGCCGCGCGATGGCGTAAAACGACGCTGTGAACGCGATCCAGCCGGCGACGAGGTACGGCAAGACCGCGATGTACTCATCCGGCCCGAACTGCGGGACGTAAATTCCGTGGATAACGACCGTCGTTACGACACCGAGCGCCAGCAACACGACGAGTTCGACGCTCGGACGATCCGTCTCCATACGGGGCCATCGGAGAGACGGACCGTAAAACGAACGGAACTTCTTCGCATCCGGGAACAGACCGATACGTCCAACCGCCGGGCGTCCCTCGGTTCGTACATGGGAACACACGTTCTCGTCGCGCTAGACGACTCTCGACCCGCGTGGGACGCGCTCGAACACGCCATCGAGTACCCGAACGTAGACCGGCTGACGATCGCACACTGCCTCGATCCGAGCGAGGTGCTCTACTGGTCCGGCCAGGGTGGCTACGCGGACGTCGACGGATACGAACGGGCGCACGCTGACGGTGAATCGCTCGTGAGTGACGCACGCGGGCACGTCGAAGCGGCCAGTCCCGATCTTACAGTCGAAACGATGGTCGAACTCGGTCGACCCGCGCGCACGATCGTCGACATCGTCGGAGAAGTCGACGCGGATCACGTCGTCATCGGCAGTCACGGACGGTCCGGCGTCTCTCGCGTTCTGCTGGGTAGCGTCGCCGAAGCCGTCGTCCGCCGGGCACCGTGCCCGGTGACGGTCGTTCGATAAAGACACGCTAACACTCGAGAGAATACGTTCCGTCTCGACGATTCACCTGACGATCGTCACCGGACACGGGGCACGTCGAAGTACCCGTTCTGCCACGCTTCCGAGCAAGACGCGTGTCGGACCCGAACGCCCGTGACTGCCGATGACGATGTGGTCGAACTCACCGTCACCGGCGAACTCGACGATCTTTCTCGCCGGTATCCCCACGACCGTTTCCGTCTCGAACGGTCGATCGCGCTCGCCGGCACTCTCCCGGGCGGCGTCGAACAGGTTCTCGGCTGCGTCACGGCGAGGTTCGATCAACGAATCGTACGCGTAGGCGGCCCCGTCACCGTACAGGTAGGTATTCGGTTCGATGACGTGAAGCAGAGTGACAGACGCATCGGGATATTCGCGGATGACGTGTTCGACCGCCTCCATGGCGGGATCCGATTCGTCGATCGGGACCAGTACGTTCATACGCTGCCTTCGACAGGGACGGTCAAAAGCGTACGTCGTCGCGGCAAACCCGTGGGAATCGACGACCCGAAGGTGATCAGACCGCTTCGAGCGGGGCGTCGAAGTCGGCCGTCGCCTCGAGTTCGTCGAGCCACGTCTCCGCATCGAGGGCGGCCATGCTTCCGGTACCCGCGGCGGTGACCGCCTGCCGGTAGTCGGGATCCATCACGTCGCCGGCACCGAAGACGCCCTCGACCGCCGTCTTCGTCGTCATGCCCGTCTCGGTCAGGAGATGACCCTCGTCGTCGAGCGGAACCGGCGTGTCGACGAGGAAATCGGTGTTCGGGACGTGGCCGACGCCGTAGAAGATCCCGCCGATCTCGACGGTTTCGAGGTCGACGCCATCGCCGTCCTGGTATCGGTCCTTCGGGTACCCGTCGGGGTGGCTCACGAGCGTCGCGCCCGTGACGCCATCGTCACGCGAGCCGTGAATCTCCAACAGCTCTGCGTTCCACCGGAACGAGATCTTTTCGTGGTCTCGTGCGCGTCGGGCCATAATGTCCGACGCCCGAAGCTCGTCGCGGCGGTGGACGACGGTGACGCTCTCTGCGAACCTCGCGAGAAAGAGCGCCTCCTCCATCGCGCTGTCGCCGCCGCCGATGACGAGCACGTCGTCGCCGCGGTGAAACGCCCCGTCGCAGGTCGCACACGTCGAGAGCCCGTAGCCCATCAGTTCGTCCTCGTTCTCCGCGCCCACCCAGCGGGCGCTCGCACCCGTCGCGACGATCAGTGCCCGGGTTTCGATCGCGTCTCCGGTCGATAGTTCGAGAGCGAACGGACGGTCCTCGAGGTGGGCCGACTCGACGGTCGCGCGCTCGAAGGTGGCGCCGAACCGCTCGGCTTGCTCTTTGCCGCGCTGAAGGAGTTCCATTCCGCCGACGCCCTCGGGGAATCCGAGGTAGTTTTCCACCTCCGTCGTGAGCGTCAGCTGGCCGCCCGGTTCCGGACCCTCGAGGACGAGCGGGTCGAGATCGGCTCTCGCCGCGTAGACGGCCGCCGAGAGCCCGGAAACACCGGAGCCGACGATCACGACGTCGCGAGCGGACTCCGTGATCGACTCGGTAGTCGTACCGTTCATTCGGACGTGTACCCCCCGATGAGCGTACGGAGGTGGTCTTCGGGCAGCGCTCCGGTCTGCTGTTCGACCTGTTCGCCGTCGGCGAAGAGGGCGAGCGTCGGAACGCCGCGCACGCCGTAGGTTGCGGCGAGTTGCTGGTGAGCGTCGACGTCGACCTTCGCGATGACGGCCGCCGTTTCACCGGCCAGTTTCTCGAGCGTCGGCGCGATCATCTGACACGGACCGCACCAGTCGGCGTAGAAGTCGACCAGCACCACGTCGTGCTCGTCGACGATCGCGTCCAGGTGCGCCGCGCTCTCGACGGCCACCGGTTCGTCAGTCGTCTGTACGGGTGTTCCGCTGTAGGAGTCTGTTGCCATCATTGCATCCTTGGGGCCGGACCGGTTTAAAGGTTGTGTGTGAATTGTGCAATACACCACCCACAATGTACAACGCACCATCGGCCGATCGTATCCCGTAGAATCAGGTTCCACAGACGTCCACGGCGCCGTTAGGTGCCGACCGACGGTATTTATTCGTGAGCGAACCGCTCGACACACCACACAACTTCTCGGTACCGCGAATCAGGATTGCACGAACGAAGACGAGCCACTGACCACGCAATCCGAGCCAGTATCTCTCGATCGGATTCAAATCGACGGGTCCGACGGGCTGGCGTGGTATCGAACGGATAGCGTCTTTCACCAACGCGGCGTCCCGATTGTCCTCCGAACCGGTTGCGAGACTGGCTACCGGATCCAGAGGATAGTCACTAGCGTCTGGCCAATACACCCCCGACGGGACTTGAGCGACGTGTCTGGCGTCGAGATACGTCGCTACGCACGAGACGATCCGACGGAGGTCGACAGTTAACGTTCGGATCACCACCCCGGATGTACTCGACTGCGTATTCGCGTGCCAGCCGGCGTACGCACCCATAGATATAAACAGAGGACCCACAATATTGTGGGACATGAGCAATACGAAATCGACATCCCCGACGATGCACCCCGACGAGTTGGCCGACCGGCGCGAGGACGACGACCTGTTCGTTCTCGACGTCCGTCGCGAGGACGAGTACGAGGAGTGGCGCGTCGAGGAAAGTCACAACCTCCCGATATACGATCAACTGCTCGACGGAGACACGAGCGGGCTCCAAGCCGCCCTCGACGAGATTCCGTCCGATCGAGAGATTGCCGTGATCTGCGTCGCCGGGATAACGTCGGCCGACGCCGCCGCGTATTTGGGCGACCGGGGCTACGACGCACGATCGGTCGCAGACGGCATGAACGGCTGGGGCCGCGTCCACGTCAGCTACGAGGTGAACGCCGTCCGCGACGGCGAAACCGGCGGTGCAGACGGCGTCGTCCAGATCGTCAGACCCGGAACCGGCTGTCTCTCGTACCTCGTCGAGCGCGACGGCGAGGCCGTGGTCGTCGATCCGAGCCTGTACGTCGACGAGTATCGAACCCTCGCAGCCGAGCGCGGCGTCGAAATCGTCGGCGCGATCGATACGCACGCCCACGCAGATCACGTCAGCGGTGGCCGTCGTATGGCCGACGAGTGGGACGTCCCGTACTACCTCCACCCGGCCGACGGCGGCGATCTCGACGGGTTCGAACCGATCGAAAACGGCGACCGGATCGCCGTCGGCGACCGATCGCTCGAGGTGGTCCACACGCCGGGACACACCCCCGGTAGCGTCTCGCTTCTATGGGACGGAGCGCTGCTCTCGGGGGATACGCTGTTCATTCGGAGCGTCGGTCGTCCGGACCTGGAGGGGTCGACCGAGAAAGACGTTCGCGAGGGTGCCAGCGAACTCTACGAGAGCCTCGGAGAACTCACGGCGCTTCCCGACGAGACGATCGTCCTTCCCGGACACATGAGCGACGAGGAGATGCGTCCGCTCGCGACGACCCTCGGTACGTTGCAGACCGAGAACGAACTCCTCGGAATGGACGATCGCGACCGATTCGTCGAAGCTATTCTCGACGGACTCTCAGACGAGCCGGCGAACTACAACCGAATCAAGGCGATTAACTGGGGCCAGGAGCCGTTGAGCGAGGAGGCCGCTTCGCTCGAACTCGGCCCGAACAACTGCGCGGCGAACTGAGGGGTTCGGCCCACCCCGTCGTCCGTACTGGGCGACGTCGCCGTTCCTGCGGTAACGATCCGTCAGTCGGTTCAGTCTGTGCTCGATCTGGATTCGTCACGCGTCCCTGGATAGGACGCCTCAGCGGTTCTGATGAGTGTATACCCGATCACTAGAAGGACCACGCCGGACGCCAGGAGGACGACCCCGGCCTGGACGAGTGGTTTGACCGTCCAATCGAGCCCGAACCAGGTGTCGGGGTGTGTGGATCGGTCCCGTTCGCCGTCGGCCGAGTTGGACGTCATCGTGAACTAGTGTGCGGCCATCGTCCGACAGGATTCGGCACACTTCGGGAGGATCTCGGCACACGCCTGGCAGTGGTCGTGGTCGTGCTGGGCACACTCCTCCGCACAGGCCTCACAGGCATCCGCGCAGAGACTCGCGAGTTCGGCGTGATACGTCGAATCGCGGGCCATCAATCTCGCGTGCAGCGACGCCAGGTCGGCGACGTCCCGACAGAGCCTGATGCACTCGGCCATCGATTCGCCCTCGTCGGCACAGGCGTCTGCGCACCACTCACAGACCTGTGCCGCTTCGAGACAGTTGTCGATGCACTCGTCCATCTCGTCGTCGGCGTGGGGAAGGTCCTGTAGCGCCATTGTAGGGCGACGGACGACGCGATGACCCATCAACGGGGGACGTGCCGGTGCAAGCCCGGTCATCCAAACTGTCGTGAATTAGGCGTCGATCGGGGACGTCGATCGCCCGAGGTCGAATTGGGATCGCCCGACAACGATCGATTTCGGGCGTGCTAGACGACGATCACTGTGGCTCGAAGTGCTCGATCGCCTGATCGAAGCGCTCAATTGGCTGTGCGCCGACGAGCGTGCCGGCTTCATGGGTCTCTCGGTCGAATACGGTGAACGTCGGCGTTCCGTCGATCCCGACGGATCCGGCGAACGCCGCGTCCTCATCTATTGCGTCTTCGTAGATAGAGCGCTGCTCGGCTAGACACGTATCGAGTGCGTCCGCGTCCACGCCGTCGACCGACTGCGTCAGTTCGAGCAGGTTGTCCGCTCCGGCCCAGCCCGAATTTCGCTCACCCTGTTCGTCGATGACGGCTTCGTGCCAGTGCCAGTACGCGGCCGGATCGGACTCGTGGGTCTGGTTCCAGACACAGCGAGAAGCCACGGCCGCCGTCATAGAATCAGGACCGAAGTACGGCAGTGGAACGAACACGAGGCGAACCTGCCCGGGTGCGACGTGATCCTCGATAACCGATGGGAGCGTTTCCCGCTCGAATTGTTTGCAAAACGGGCACTGAAAATCCGTCCAGTAGTAGATATCGAGCGGGGCGTCGGGATATCCGAGGAGGGGCTTTCCAGTCAGGTCGATACCGAGGGGAGACGTATCATTGCTCGCGTGAAACGTCGCAGCCGTATCGCCGGACGATTCGGTACCAGGACTCCAGGACCGTTCGTCGCCCCGCCTCGACCGGGAGATCGCGTAGGCGCCACCACCGCCGATAGCGAGGACGGAACCGGCGACGAGAGCACGGCGTGTTGGGTTGTTGAGAGACATACGAGGTTCGAAACCCGGTTGGAAGTGTGGGGAGTAAACGAACTCGTCGATTCGCTGGCCCAGCAAATCGGGACTGAAGATTTATGGACGTACTCACTTGGACAACGTGAGAGAAGTGTAGCGATGACGGGTTCGAATACGGCGGCCGAACGAGGAGTGGGCGAATCGAGTGCTGACCCAGTAGTGACTACCACGAACCGATGATCGCGACCGATTCACTCACGACGTTCGGACGGAACCTCGCCGACGCCGTCACGTATCCGTTCGAGTCATGGCGAGGGACGGTCGGACTGCTCATCGTAACGGTCGCCACCTACACCCTGCTGGTGCTGAGTACGATGCCGGAGTTCTCGATTCAATTGCTCGGTGACGGCCTCCACTGGTTAGACTACGCGCTCGTTTCGCTGTCCGAAACCATCTATCGGACCGACGGGCCGTCGGGGCTCGCTATCATCGTCCTCTACGCGGTGCTCACCGGCGTGGCCGTCGTGAACGCCGTCGCACAGCTGCGGATCGTCGGACCGACCAGTCTGACCGACCTTTCCGCCGTCCTGCCCGGGTTGCTCGCGTCAGGTTGCGCCAGTTGTGGGGCGGGACTCCTCGGTTTCCTCGGGTTCGCCGGCGGACTCGCGTTGCTACCGTACGATGGGACACTCCTACAAATCGCGGGACTCGCGCTGCTCGTGTTCTTTCTCGGGCGGGCGGGGCACCCGGAACGATGTTCGTTCACGACGGAGGTGACGACCGAATGACTGCCCACGGGTTCGGAGCGATCCGAACGAATCGCCAGGCCATCGCCTGGGGCGTGCTCGTCGGGACGGGTGTTTTCGCCCTGTTCGGTATCGTCACTGGCCTCATCCCGAATCCGATCTACGTCAGGATGGTACCCCGAACGCCTATCGACTACGGGTTACTCACCGCCACCGCGGCACTCGCGGGAATATACACCACCCTGCGACTGGCCACTGACCTCCCCGAGACCGAACTCGAGGACGGAGATGGCGTGACCGAAGATCGCTGGGCCGTCGGCGGCCTGATCGGTGGCTTCCTGGCCGTCGGGTGTCCAATCTGTAACGCGTTCCTGCTCGCGCTCTTCAGTTCGTCGGCCCTGATGACGTACTTCGATCCGCTCCGACCCGTCCTCGGTGTCGTTGCCGTGGCAACGTTCGGCGGTTTGATCTACGTGCGACACCAGCGCACGTGCCCGACCTGTAACGCGTGAGATTTCGGGAATCGACGTGGACCGATACCTCGGACCGGAGTGATCCCAAGCACAGAGGCTCGTCAGGACCCACAGCCATCACAGCCCGTCCGACGACGGATCACCAGTCCAACGAGAAAGAGCGTCAGTCCAATGATGAGAGCCTCCACGATACCGGCTCGGATGCCGACTGCGGCCCCACCGGAGACGGCTGCCGTTCCGGGTCCGAGACAACAGATCCCGGCAAGGCCCCCGAGACCCAGTACCGATCGACGGGAGGCCGTATCGTCGTCCATACTCGGCTCGACGGATCTGAACCTGAAAGGGATTGTGGAAAAACACACGGCGATAACACGGCCCTTGTGGCGAAATCGCCGCCTATTTGGGACGTGGTGCCCTCGACGACGGCGTGCAGGAGACGGGAACGACTGATCCGCCGGCGCTCTTTCAGACGCTCGCAGACGAGTACGCACGCGCGATCCTCGTCGCGGCTGACCAGGAATGGATGACAGCGAAGGCCCTCAGCCAGGCTTGTGATGCCTCGCTCTCGACAGTGTATCGGCGCCTCGCGACCCTCGACGAGCGCGGTCTCGTCGAGGAGCGAACGACGGTCGACTCCGACAGAACCCATCGTCGCGAGTATAAGACCTCGCTCGAGCGCCTCTCCGTCGAAGTATCGGACGGAGCGATGACGGTCACGCTCGAGACCCGCGACGAACTGGCGGACTCGTTCACGGCCCTGTGGAGCGACATACGCGGTGAAACGTCAGGGACCGACTGATCATGATCGAAACGCCGCTACTCGTCGCGAAGTTGATCACCCTCGTACTGAGTCTCCTCGTCGCTTATCTCGCCTACCACGGCTATCGCCGAAGCGGTCAACGACCGATGCTCTACGTCGCGGCGGGATTCGTCTTCATCGGGGCCGGAGCGATCTGTGAGGGCCTCATCTACGTCGCCTTCGGCACGTCCATCGTCTCAGCCGGGCTCATCCAGGCCGCCATCGTCTCTAGCGGACTACTCCTCGTCCTCCTCTCGCTCCGGACGGGGACGAGCCAGTCGAGTGTCCGGGCCAAGTGACGATTTCATCTATCCAACACTCGGGTTTCTCCCACCGCAATATCGGCGTGATCGCTGAGCTCGGCCCGTCGGTGTCCGTTCCCGGGACCGGAACGCTCACTGTGGTTCGTCTCCGCGCTCGTGATCGTGCTGAGACGAGCCGTTGTCGTGACTGTGACCGTTCCCGTCTGGGCCATGGTCGTGTTCGTGTCCGTTTTCGCGGCCGTGACTGTGTCCGCCGCCGTTCTCGTGACTGTGGTCGTGATGGTGCTCGCCGGCGAGGACGAATTGGCCAGCGAACGCGCGGTCGACTACTTCCGAGAGGGCCGGGTGGATGTGGATGGATTCGCGTATATCCCAGACAGTCCCCGACCCGGCCGTCATCGCGACGACGACCTCTTCGATCAAATTCGACGCCTGGGGGCCGATGATGTGACAACCGAGGATGGAACCTTCGGGTTCGATGAGTACCTTCACGAATCCCGACACCTTCATCGCCTTACCGCGAGCGGTATCCTCGTAGTCGTAGGTTCGCGTCGCGTACTCCACATCGGCATCGCGCAATTCTCCTTCGGTCGCACCGACGCCTGCGACCTCGGGCGAGGCGAAGACCGCGAACGGCATCGCGCTGTAATCGATCGGTTCCAGTTGGTCCCCGAGCAGGTTTCCCGCCACGGTGCGTGCTTCGTGGTTCGCGTTGTGCTTTAGCTGGTACTCGCCGACGATGTCACCGAGCGCCAAGATTCCGTCGGCGGTCGTTCGCAGATACTCGTCCGTTTCGACAAATCCGCTCTCGTCCGTGTCGACGCCCGGGACCTCGAGTGCGAGCGTGTCCGAGTTGGGACGTCGGCCAGCCGCGACGAGTAGGGTGTCGCCGGAAACGGTTACCCGTTGATGCGCATCCGGATCGTCGAGCGCCGGTGGATACGGACGAGCCTCGACGGTCACCCCATCGGTTCCATCCGTATTGACCGTAGACCGCGAGACCGACAGGGCCTCGTACCCGGTGTGGACGTCGAACCGTTCCGCGTACCGCTCGGTGAACGCCGTGCCTACTTCCTCGTCTGCCTGCGGCAGGAGGTGCCGCCGTCTCCCGACGATCGAGACGTCGCTCCCGAACGTTCCGAAGAAGTGAGCGAGTTCGGCGGCGATGTATCCACCGCCAACGATCACGAGGCTATCGGGCGGCGTCTCGAGTTGCAAGGCCTCGGTACTCGTCATATAATCGACGTCCTCGATCCCATCTATCGGCGGAATCGCAGGGCGCGTGCCGGCGGCGATCAGGATCGTCTCGGCGCGAATTCGCTTGCCCGCGTCGAGTCCGTCTACGATCTCGATCGTTCGATCGTCGACGAACCGCCCTTCGCCCTCGAACAGTTCATGTCGACTGGACGAGCGCAGTCCGTGGTGGATCGATTCGGCGCTTCCCGAGACGTCTTCGTTCACCTCGCGGACGATGTCCGCGAAGTCGACGCCGGTCACGTCGACGTGGATACCGAACTCGTCGGCCCGTTCGACGGTCTCTCGCACCTCGGCGTGATACAACAACTGCTTCGAAGGAATACAGCCCCGATTGAGGCAGGTACCACCGAGCGGGCCCTTCTCGATCACGGCGACCGATCGTCCCTGATCGACCATCGCGTTCGCTACGTCGAGACCGGACCCGGAACCGATCGTCACGAAGTCGAACTCCTCGATACCAGTCTCCATAGCCGATAGACAATCGCCAGGACGATGAAACTATCAACCCCGGCGACGCGGAGACTACTCGCCAATACCGGCGCTTGGGCGCAATCGATACGCCACGACCGCAATCAGAGTTCGTCGTCTGGATCGTGGTTCTCCGACACTCGTCTCGCCTCGATCGCGTATCGCTCTCGCTCGCTCGCGTCGTCGACGCTTCCCAGATTCGTCGGTTCGACGGTTACGGCCGCGGTCGTGGGTCGAACGTCCTCACCGTGGGTCAACGCCCGTTCTTTCCGGTAATACCGTCGTCCGTCGAGCGTCGCATAAATCAGGATGATCAGGTTCTGCTCGTCGTCGGAGTACGTTCGCTCGACCAACCAGACACGGCGAGCATCGTCAGTCATTGGGACAGAGAAGTGAAAATCCGTTCGATCGACAGTTTCAGTTCTCGGCCGTCGCCGCCACGTCGGCGGTCGTCTCGTACTTGTCTTCGAACTCCTGGATGAGTTGCCCCATTTTAGCGTACCAGTCGTTCAACTTCCGCTGCATGTCGCTTGCGATCTGTTGGGGGTCGGTCGGGTGGTAGACGTGGTAGTAGCCGCCTTGTTCGTAGTTTACCTGTTCTTTCTGGATGAAGCCGCTCTGGAGTAGCCGCTGGATCGACCGGTAGGCGGTCGAGCGTTCGCGGTCGACGTCTTCTGCGACCTCGTCGATCGTGAGCGGTTCGTCGCTCTCGACGAGCGCCCTGAAACACTCCTTATCGAGTTGCTTCAACCCGTGAATACACTCCAGAAGCCCCTCACACTTCATGTCCTGCTGGAGTTGTTCTGCCATCGACTGTGCCATGTTCCTACTCGAGGCTACGTACCGGAGTGATAAAAGGGTTGTGCGGATATTGTACAAACTCGAAGAACCGCCGGCGTACGCGGAGTACGCCACGAACGGGCTCGTGGGATCCCACATCGTTCGGCCTGAACCCGGTCAGTACCAGGGCTCAACCGTCGTTGCCTTCAGCCGAACAGGTGATCCATCAGCAGTCGTTCGAGCAGACCGGGTCGGCGACCGTCACGGGTCTGGACCATCGCAGCTGTCGTGTCGACGCTGTCGACGAGCCGGTTGCCCGGTCGACCCAACAGGCGAGCGCTCAACCCGGTTCGGTCGACGCCGGTTACCAGCAGGTCCGCTTCGCCGACGAACCGCGTCAGCCCCTTGTTCACGTCGTCTGTCTCCACGACCGTCGAGCGCGCCGGCACAGTCAGAAGCGAGATGAGTTCATCGTGATACCGCTCGATCGTGTGACGTTGGCTCTCAGGAGCATCTGCCGGGATCGCTTGCAGGAGGTTGATTTCCGCACCGGTTTCCTCTGCGACAGCGTCGGCGAACAGCAGTTTCAGCGGGTCGTAGGCGCCCCGGTTCGCGACGACCGCGATCTCGTCGGCCCCGTCGAACCCGTCGTCCTCGACCAGTACGATGTCAGCGGGGGCGTTGCGAAGCAGCCAGTCGGTCTCGCCGCCGAACAGTCGTCGGTGAAAGTCCGCCTGGCGGCGCTCGGCGATCACCAGATCGTAGCCACCGTAGGTCGCCACGTCGACGATCGCTTGCTTGTGATCCTCGCTATCGATCTCGCGGTACTCGACGTGCGTGTCGGTCGTCGCCGACGGGTTCGACGTGCCGTTACCGACTGCGACGCCGCCTGAGGATCTGGTCGGTGGTTCGACGCTCTGGCCGTCCGGGAACCAGTCCGGCGCCTCGCCCGGCTCCGCCGGCAACCAGTCGGGAACGTCCCCCGTGAGGACGTCAGCGTGGTCACCAGCGAATACCCGGTGCGGAACATCCACGAATTCGACGACCGAGACCGTGGTAGATCGAAGTCGTCCCATGTCCGTCGCCATCCGGACCATATCCCGTCGCGCGTCGGGAGAGGTGTCCTCGGTAATCGCGACGAGTACGTCGTAGGCCTCCTCGGCGTCGAACAGTGCCTTCGTCCGTTCGGCGGCACGCTCGCTGACGTTTTCACGGACGCCCGCTCGTGCGGCACCCTCGCGGTCGACTCGCGGGCGTGCGTATCCGACGTACCAGCCGATCGCAACGATCGTGATCGCGACGGCCCCCGCAAATGGAACCGTTCCCATCTGGGTGAGGACGATCACGCCACCGGCCATTCCGGCGAGTTGGGTCCAGGGATACAGCGGAGAGACGAATTCGGGATCGTAGTCAGCGACGGCACCCTCACGGAACCCGACCACCGCGAGGTTCACGAGGATGAACACGAGAATCTGAAAGGCGCTGCCGAACTTCGCGACCTGTTCGATCGGTAGCGTCACGATCATGATCATCATGACGCCGCCGGTCAGTGCCACCGCGAGTGCTGGCGTCTTGAATCGGTCGTGGAGTTGTTCGAACTGCGGCGGCACGAGCCCGTCTCGCGCCATCGCGAACGGGAATCTCGAGGCGGACAGGAGCCCGGCGTTCGCGGTCGACGCCAGGGCCAGCAACGCGGCGATCACTACCACGATCGCGCCGACAGTACCGAGGGCTGCGTCGGCTGCGTACGCGATCGAGGCGGCCTCTTCGCCTGCTGCAGGGACGAACCCACCGGAGGGGGAGAGGTCCGGGGCGACGCCGATCGCGACGTACACGACGAGTACGTACAGAGCGGTGGTCGCAAGCAGCGATCCGATCATCGCCCTCGGGATCGTCCGTCCCGGATCTTTCACCTCCTCGGCGACGGCGGCGATCTTGATGACGCCCGCGTAGGAGACGAACACGAGACCGGTCGCGGCGAGGATCCCCTCGGAGGCGAGGTCGAAGGAACCGGCCGTCTGAGACGGTGTGACGTCGGGGAGCCCCGCGACGACGAAGTACGCCATCGCGAGCACCATGATACCCACGATCCCGAACTGCAGTTTCCCGGTACTTTTCGTGCTGAGTACGTTGAGAGCCGTAAATAGTAGCGCAAGCCCGAGCGCAATCGGCAAGATGTACTCGGCCAGGCCGGGAGCGACGTAAACGAGGTAGGGGACGCCACCGATCAACGCGAGCGCACCCTTGAACGAGAGCATGAACCAGTTGCCGATGCCGGCGATGGTACCGAGCAGTGGTCCCATCCCTCGCTCGACGTAGACGTACGACCCACCGTCCTCTGGCATCGCGGTCGCCATCTCAGAGGCCGACAGTGCAGCTGGTAGAACTAGCAATCCAGCGATCAGGTAGGCGGCGACGACTGCGGACCCGGCGGTCGCGTAGGCGATGCCTGGAAGGATAAAGATTCCTGACCCGACCATCGCGCCGATAGCGATGGCCGTCGTAGCCGGGAGTCCGAGGTCTCGTTGGAGGTCAGCTGCCATCGTCAGTCACCACTCATGGAAAGTTCGCCGAGACTGTCGCTCCCCGGATGCGACCGGACGGGGAATAGGGAACGTTGGTCGAAACTGCGCTGAAACAGATTCGGCCAGTGATTGGTATCTGCTGAGCCGTTCGGTTCATGCAACCGTTCGGATCGAATCGTTTGCGAGTCGGTTCGACAATCCGCCGTGGCGTACATTGTCGTTCGTCGATGGGTTCGAGGTGCGGTCCATTCGCGAGAGAATGAGTGAGTTTTGATTTGCATGGATCATACAATTCTATGCAATACTACGTACCAATGGCTCGGATATAACGGTTTTGGATTTTTTGGGCAAGACTGCTCAGTCCATCGTTCGTCGCGTCGACTGCGGGACGACACGCGCCCGGGAAGAGCCCCGAATCGTGACCGACCGCCGGCAACGGTAGTCTGCGGTGACGGCCACCGACCCCTCGGTCGAATCAGTCGTGCGGGTGAAACCGTTTTATCGCCCGCTCGACTGCGTCGACCTGCCCGATGAACGTCACCCGGTCGCCCTCGCTCAATCGGTGGTCGCCGGTGGGGACTTCTCGCGTGCCGTCTTCGTGGGTGAGGAGGCCGACGATACATCCGTCCGGAATTTCGGCGTTGACGGTCGCGATCGACTCGCCGACGAGATCGGAGGCGGTGACCTCGATCTCCTGAACGTCACCGGTGCGTCCGAGTTCGTTCATCCACGCCGACAGCGACGGCCGTTCGAGGACGTTCTCTAACGACCAGGCGGTCGCCATCGAGAGGTCGATCGCCCGCACGCCGAGCGATTCGAACGCGTCTACGTTTTCGGGTTCGTTGACCCTGGAGGCGACCGTCGACACGTCGAACGACGTCTGTGCGAGTTGAGAGACGAGCAGGTTGACGTCGTCATCCGGCGTGGTCGCGACCACGGCCTTCGCGTCGGCGGCGCCGACGCGTGCTAAGACGTCCGCCGACGTGCCATCGCCTTCGATGGCCCTAATTCCTCGGTTGCGTGCCGTTTCGACCGCGTCGGGATCGAGATCCACGACGAGGACGTTCTCTCCATCCTGTTCGAGTCGTTCGGCGAGTGACAGCCCGACCCGTCCCGCGCCTACGAGTATAGTTCTCATTGGTGATACGTCTAAGTGATCTGCAATCTGTCTCGCCAGCCCGGCCTGAAGGACGACGGTGATGAAGATGATCAGAAACACCGTTCCGGCGAGTAACTGGGCTTCCTGGGGTCGACCGAGCGCTTCCAGCTCGACGGCGAACAGCGTCGCGACGCTCGCTGGAATGATCCCACGCGGGCCGACGGCGCTGAGAAACAGCCGTTCGTTCGTCGTGAACCGCTCGTGGGTCGTCGCGATGTAGACGACGAAGGGACGCAACACGACGGTGACCGAGATCACGACGGCGAGGCCGGCCAGGCCGAGCAGTTGAATGTCCTCGAAGTCGATCAGCGCGGCGAGCGCCACGAAGACGAACGAAAGGACGACGACCGAGAGGTCGTCCAAGAAGTCGATGACCTCCTCGTGGTGGGGGAGATCGACGTTTCCGAGTGCGAAACCGGCCATCGCGGCCGCGGCGATGCCCGTTTCGCTCGCCGCCGCCTCCGCACCGGCGTAGGCGGCAACGACCCCAGCGAGGACGATCAATCGCGCGTGAAGCGGACCGGTCCCGGGCGCGAGATTGCTCCGCGTCAGGACGAACCAGACGATCGCCGCCACGAGAGCACCGATTCCGAGGCCGACGGCGAGTCGAACGGCGAATTCGAACGCGAGCATCGGCCACCATCCGTTGGCCGCGACGAGCACCTCGAAGACGACCACGACCAGGATAGCTGCGGTGACGTCGTTGATAACTCCCTCACCCTCAAGGACGGCCGCGACGTGGTCCCGGACGGTTACGACCTGGAGGATCGGTCCGATCACCGTGGGACCGGTGGCGATGAGCAACGCACCGACGAGTAATCCGACCTCGGGTGTCGTATCGAGGAAGACGACGACGGCGAGTGCCGTTCCGAGCCAGGTCAGCGCCGCTCCAATCGTGACGAACCTGACCATCGCTCTGGGACTCTCTTTGAGTTTATCGACGTGTAAGTGGTAGCCGCCTTCGAAGAGGATTATCGCGACGCTGACGCCGACCATCACGGGTAGCCCGTCACCGAACGTTTCTTTCGAGACGAGGCCGAGGATTTCGGGACCGATCGCGATACCGGCGACGATCAGGAACAGCACGCTAGGTATTCGAAGCCGATCGGCGAGAACGCGAGAGAGTACGCCGAGGCCGAGTACAACGGCGACGATGACGACGAGTTCCATCGATTCAGCCCGACCCCGTCGGTTGCGGTTCGGTGGAGCGTATCGTCACTTCGTATCCAATCACGTGTCGGCCACGTTCTCGCGTCGAATATCTCACTGCTGCTGGTGACGAACGCCCGCGAATGAGAGTGGACGGCGCCATCAGTCTGTCTGTTCAGAGACACCTTCCGGCGTCATATCAGTTCGGTTCGTTCGCACGGTCGTGAACACCTGATAGAGGATGATCGAGGCGACGGCGAACGACGATCCGACCAGCAACACCACGCTCAGGACGTCTAATATCCCGAATCCGAGCCAGTTGGCCACCTCGCTCACGCCGATGCCAGCGCTTGCCAGAAGCATCATGATCCCGAAGTAGACGATCACGTCGTCTTCTTCGACCACCGTCGTCGCCCCCGATCCGATTCGAGCACCGAGTGCGCTCCCGACCAGCAACAGCGAGACGACCACGAGGTCGACGCTCCCCGACATGCCGTAGGTGAACGCCCCATACGCACCGGAGAAGAGGCCGGCAAAGAGGCTCGTTCCGACGGCAACCGTCAACGGCGTCCCGATGAGGTAGTAGATCATCGGCATCCGCATGAATCCGCCGCCGACACCGATCAGTCCAGATATCATGCCGACGACGCCGCCGGCTCCCGAAACCGTCCATAGAGAGGTTCGGCCACCAGAGACCAGCGAAATCATCGGTGGAATGGTGTACGACTGGATCGTCTGGCCGACAGCGGGAATGTCGTCGACGTCCTCGTCGACGTTCCCGTCTTCATCCTCGTCCTCACCCGCGAGGGCGCGACGGAGAAACAGGACACCGATCCCGGCGAGCAGCACCACGTACGCGATCCCGGTTACGAGGTCGGCAACGCCGATCTCTTCGAGGCCGAATACGAGGATGCTCCCAATTTCGATTCCGACCGACAAGACGACGAACAGGATGGCACCGAGTTTGTAGTCCACCTGTCCGATGTCGTAGTGTTTCATCACGGCGATGACCGACGTCCCGAAGTAGAAGGCCAACCCGCTTCCGATGGCAACGGAGGCCGGATAGCCCAGAATCAGGAGGGTAGGGGTGACGAGGAACGAGCCACCCATCCCGAAAAAGCCGAACAGGACGCCGACCATAAAGCCGAAGCTCACGAACAGGAGTACCAGCGGTAGTGCGAGACCTAGTATCTCCATCGATTACCGTTCCTCTATCGTTTTCAGTAGTGGTTGTGCGATGACGCGTTCTACCACCGCGTATCCGAGGTAAAGGGCGACTGCCAGGACAAGGATCAGCCCGACGACGAGGCCACCCTGTAGGAGCCACGGTAGCGCGAGTGTCTCGATCATTTGTACCGATTCACCCGGTCGATCAGTTGTGTACAGCTCATGGTTTTCTACTCATCTTCCCATACCCGGAGAGATGGTATAACGCTTTTGGGATTGGCGCACAATATTACTGCTGAGTATGTAACGAGTATCCGACGAAAATATCTCCATACGTTATTCGGATATGGCGGGTGCGGTTCGCTCCGATGGAGCGGCGAGTGGTCCGCCGACTCGATCGGAAACGTGACCAGCAACTTCTGTCCGTTAGTCCTAAGGCGACGAACCAGGGTGTCCCCGGTATTGGTCGGGCCAAACAATATTATACCGCTGGAGCGTACTCCCACCTATGAAGGCAGTCTGTGCAACCGATCTCTCAGCAGCGAGCGAGGCAACGATTCAGAACGAGACGTGTCTCGAATGTCTCGGACGCATCGGCGTCGAGAAGATGCACCTCGTGACCGTCGTTCCCGCGAACGTCCACGCGGGCATGCCCGGGATGGACTTCGAGGGCCGGCGAAAACGTGCGCTCAAACGATATCGTCGCGTCATCGAGGACGCCGGGTTCGACGTCGAGACCCACGTCGTCCGCGGAACGCCCCATCGGCGCATCAACGGCATCGCCGAGACCGTCGGCGCGGACCTCACGCTCGTCGGCTCTCGGGGAAAGAGTCCGCTCGAAAATCGGGTTATCGGTTCGACCGCGCGTAATCTCGCGCGAACGAGCGAGCGTCCGCTGCTCGTAAACCGGATCGAACGCGGGGTCGACGACCCCGAAGTGATGTACGAACACCTGTTCCGACGAATACTGTACGCGACCGACTTCTCCGCGAACGCGGAGGACGCGTTCGAGGCGTTCTCGTTCCTCCGTAACGCCACCCAGAAGGCGACGCTCGTCCACGTTCGAACCCCGAAAGATCCCGAACTGCCGGACGAGATCGATCCCGAAGCGAAACTCGCCGAACTCGCCGGCCAGCTCGAAGAGTGGGGGATCGAAACGGAGACCGACGTCAGGGACGGTGATCCGGCCGACGAAATTCTCGCCGCGGAGGCCGAGTACGATCCAACGACCATTCTCGTCGGTTCGCGCGGCCACAGTCGGCTCCGCCGACTTCTACTCGGCAGCGTTTCAGAGGAGATCGTCGCGAGAGCCGACGGGAACGTTCTCCTGGTGCCGCCAGGCGCCCACTCACGGTGACGATGGACGCCACGACGTAGGAGTGAAACTGTATTGTACTTTGAGTGCACAACTGTTATGTAGGCCTCGGCCGTACGAACTCGGTATGAGCGACGCTATCGACGACGAACGAGAACGGATCAGAGAACAGAAACTGGCAGATCTGAAGGCACAACTCGAGGGCGGATCGCGTCCACCTGCTTCGGATACGTCGAACGAGGAGTCCCCGTCGAATCCGATCGAAATCGACGGGCCAGACCACCTCCAGTCGGTCGTCTCCGAGCATCCAGTCGTCCTCGTCGACTGTTACGCAGACTGGTGTGGCCCCTGCCAGATGCTCGAACCGACGATCGACGCGATCGCGTCGGAGACGAACGCGACCGTCGCGAAGGTCGACATCGACGCGAACCAGCGCCTGGCTCAGCAACTCGGCGTCCGCGGCGTCCCGACGTTGGTCCTCTACGCGAACGGTGGGCCGAAAGAACGCCTGAGCGGCGTGCAAGATCGAGCGACGCTCGAAACGCTGATCGAACGCTACAGCTAACGAGGGCGGCTCACCGATCCAACGTACCGCGTAGATCGATCTGGACGTCGATACTGGCGGTGGTTTCAGAAATGGACTGTGGGACCTGGCGGTGAATTCAGCGACGTACTTCGTAACGCTCCTACCCTACCGTTCAGTTCACGGTCTGACGTATCCGACGATCCGCATCAGACGAGGGGGTCTGCTCCTCGAAGGTGATTTCGAACCGAGCCCCGCCGGTCGCACTGTCCGTCACGGAAATCTCCCAGCCGTGGGCGCGCACAATTTCGCCGACTATTGCGAGGCCGAATCCTGTTCCATCCGTTTCCGTCGTAAAGCCGGACTCGAAGACCTGGTCTCGGCTTTCACGCGGGATTCCGGGTCCGTCGTCGGCGACGAAAACGCCCGCCGCCTCCTCCAGCGGGCCAACTCGAACGATGACGTCTTCACCGCCGTGTTCGATGGCGTTTCGAAAGAGATTTTCGAGCAATTGTTGGAACCGATCCGGATCGGCAGTGAACGTACACTCGCCGTCAGTTTCCAGTGACGCCTCAGGCGTATCGGTCATCTTCCACGCCTGATGGCTCAGCGATCGAAGCGAGACGCCCTCCGTATCCGTGATCGATTGGCCCTGTCGAGCGAGCGTCAACAGGTCGTCGATCAACGTTTCCATCCGGTCTAGCGAATCAACAATCGCGTCGACGTGTTCAGGTTCGGCGTCCTCTCCGGCCATCTCCACGTACCCCTGGGCGACGGAGAGGGGATTCCTGAGATCGTGTGATACCATGCTCGCAAATCGCTCCAGACGCTCGTTCTGGCGCTCCAGTTGCCGACGATAGTGCTCCCTGTCAGTCACATCAGTGATAGAGATGAACTGACCGAGATCGACCTGGCCGGCTTCGAATCGGGTCGACGTTACCTGATACGTCCGGCTGGTACCCGTAGCGGGTTCATCACGTTCGAACACCGAAGGATCTTCGGTCATCGCCTCGGCGACGTCCGGGAGCACCGTCGCGAGCGGTCGACCCAGCGACTCGACGGAAAGTCCACCAGCGAACAGGTCTCTGGCTCCTCGGTTGTAATCGCGAATACACCCAGCTTGGTCGAGAGCCAGGACGGGTTCGTCTCGTTGACCCGAAAGCCGGATCAATCGAAACTCCTCGAGATATATCGTGAGGACGCCGACGGCGAATATGGCGACGCCGATCGGGGAGTACGTCGTCTCGAGGAGATTCGTGCTACCGGTCGCCCCGATATCCAGCAAAACGGGGAGTCCGGTGACGCCGACGAGTGCGAACAGCGGCGTCGTATTAGCCGAAACCTGGATAAAGCGTTCGACGAGCATGAAGATCCCGATAAACGCGAGGGCGTAGGCGAGACCCATCGTCACCCAGTGCAGTGGCTCGTGATGGATCATCAAGTGAGGGAACGGTTCGATCGCTGGTTCCGGCACGTAGTACAACCCGTGAAACGAATTCGTCACTTTGATCGCCGAAATAAGCAAGAACGTCACCACTGCTCCGACCCGAATTCGGGCGTTTCGGTGGAGTGAACGACCCGTATACGCAGAGCAGAAATAGAGCCACGGGCCGACGGCGGCGATACCCACGATCAACCCGACGACGTAAAACAGGTGCTGGAGTGACTGCCCGGACGCGGCCAGATAGCCGACGTGTGAAACGGACCACGCACCGGTTAATCTGAGTAACCACTGTAACCCCACCCGCGTCTCGTCGTGGTCGATACTCGAGGTCCGAGAGAACACGGCAATGCAAACGATCGCACTCGCTCCGAACGCAGCCACGTAACCCAGGTGGAGCAAGGTCGGATCACTCACAGGTAACGACCCTCACGGATACCTAACAGAACACCCATTCTGGTACTTCAGGATGGGTGCGATGGTCGTAAATCCACCGGCCACCCTGCAATTTCAGCGCTGCAGCTATCGTCGACCCGTCTTCCCGGACGCTACATCAGCTCTATAATCAGATTCTCGACACAGGGACGTTCCTGTCGAGAAGATGTTGATCACGTACGACCAATCTTCCGTTGGCCACGAAATCACTCGGTTGTCCACTCTTTTGGGGCCGGCCGTCCACGTTCGTCCGACGAGTATCACTGGCCGTCAGAGGCGAGCATCGTTCGATAGAAATCATGGAGGTGACACCGTGAGAGTTGAAGCCGCTGATGACACTCCCGGGAGGCTACTAACAGCTTTACTACGGTGGAAAAGTTAGCACCAACGATAGTCGAACACCATCACCACGTTGGCGGATTGTAGGTGTCGAGGCGTGTCAGGTCGTGTATAGACGGAGTCAGCGGTGAATCAAATGCGTCCGAATAATGAGAACGGTGGACGAATTGTTGGCCTCCTGCTCGTCATCTTTCTGGTGGCAGTAGGAACGCTGCTACTCCCGATCGCCGTCACCGCCATATTAGTGAGTATGCTGCCGATAGTACACCCCGGTGGCATCGTCGTCTTCGTCGTCACCTCGATTCTCGCTTTTTCAGCCATACTCGTCATCCTCTACATCGGAATCTGGGACCAACTGTCCGGCACGGGAGTCGAGGGGCCGTTACTCGCTGGAATGCTGGCACTGTATCTCGCCTGGGGAATTATCCTCGGCGGACTGGCGGCCACGGAGCTGTGGTATCTGGCGATTCTCGACATAGCCACCGCCACGCTAGACTCACCTCTCTGGATGGCAGTACTGGTTCTGTTCGCCCTCTGGGTCGGGATATTCGGACGCGCCGTGATACAATTCGTCGGTGAGGAGGCCGCAACCGATGCGACGATCATTTCGCTCGTTGATTCCCCCCGGGAACGCGTCGCGGTTGCGATCGGTGCTGCGTTGCTTTCGGGCTTCGCGCTCGGGTTGTTCGTCTTCGCCGCCGCGGATTCTCTCGGACCACAGGTAGAAACTGTGGTATCGATCCCGGCATGGCTGCAGATTCTGGTCATACTGGTACTGGCCATCGTCGTCTTCTGGCTGGGAACGACGCTAGCGCGTGCAACCGCTCGATTGCTCGAATCACCCGAACGAGACGGCGACGATGGTTCGAGGACTGACGATTCGTGGGTTACGTTCAGCGTCTTTCGCTGGGGCGACGGCACCGTTCGGCTCACCTCCGACGCACTCCCCTCTGGGCCGAGATCCGAAACGGCAGATCCGCCAGACGAATCACCACCGACGCGCCTGACCGGACCACCCGGCTCTGGCGCTGGTTGGCCCTCGCTCGTCGTCGGTGGAGGCATCGGAATCGCGTTCATCGCGGGGAGTATCCGACTCTTCGAGGCGGTCGGACCGACAACCGTCGGTCAGTGGATGGTGCTATTGCTGGCAATCGGCGCCCTCGCAGCCGTTCTCTCCTGGCTTTACGGCGTTCTCGACCGACAGCGGCTACGAGTAGTGTCACGCAGACGACTGCGCGACCACGTCGCCATCGGATTCGTCGTAGCCGCGTTCGCCGTCGGCAGCGTCTGGCTTCTCCAGCCAGTTGTCGCCGGATGGGTTGGTCCGGTCGACGATACCGTCCTCATCACTGGCGCCCTCGTTCTTTCCGGGATCGGACTCGTCGCGATTCTTCTCCACCCTCGGAGTCGATTTTCGACGTCACGAACGGAAGCCGACAAACAGTCGTATCGGAATACGAGCGGAGCGTATCGACAGTGGCTCGCCCACCAGCAGAGGTGGTTCGACGAAGCCAGCGGGTCGACCGATCCGGTGGTAAACGAAGCCGCGAGGAAGGGAATAGCTTCGATCGAGACGGCCGTTGAGTACCTAAACGAGGCGGAACATCGGATCGACGCCGGTGACCCGGCGGGATTTTACGTTCAATTCTACCACGCGAGGCGATACAAAGCGAACATCTTCTATTACAAGGACAGAGTGAGAGAGCGGTCGTCTCGTAAAGCGATCAACGGTGACGGGACGAACGCTACCAGGAGCGATGGAAGGAACCAGACTGAGTCCGAGGGCGACCCCGCGCAACGCCGCGGCGAACCGGCCGTCGAGAAACGCTACCAACCCGAAAGCGACCTCGAATCGTTTGCGAGGGAACTCGAAATCGACGTCCAACAACTTCCGAGCCACGTCCGTAAAGAAGCAGAATCATTCAGTGAAATCGCTCGCGGGCGGTACGAGTCATCGGCCTCCATCGAGAACGTCCGACGGGTTCAGGGTATTATTCAGAGTTACGAACTGTCGGAACTCGAACAGCAACGAAACACGGAGAAGCAACTCCGCTTCTGGATCGTGTCGATCGGCGTCATCGGATTTGTCCCCGGCGTAGCAGCAATCCTCGGCTTCGATATCCTCCCGGAGGTGTTCGATGAACCCGGCTTCGCTCCGTCGACACTGCTCGCCGTCATCATTGCCGGGTCGCTCGGTGCGGCGGTCAGCAGCCTTCAGAACTGGCGCAACATAGCCGAACCCATCGACCAGACCGAGGTCTCGGCCGTTCCACAGCTCACCCCGGCGACGATACTCCTGCCCGAACTCGCGTTCAGCCGGATATTGATCGGTGCGATCGGTGCGCTGACCTTTTACTTCGCGTTACTAAGCGACCTCGTCGTTCCGATCGATGCCGGTACCATCGAGATTCCGTTGCTTCTTCTGGTCTCGTTCGCCGCAGGATTCCTTGAACGACTCTTCCCAAGTACGCTCGAAAAGTTGCTCGACTCGACGTCCACGAAAGATAGCGAGAAGAGCGCAACCGGTGAGAAAAACAACTGAGAGTTCGTTAGTCAGCACCAGCGGGCATCGTCTCCGAAGCGTCCTGCTGACTTCGCCAGACGCCCTGGATGTACGCGCCGACGAACATGCCAGCGAGCGCCCAGAGGATCGTCACGTTTCCGACGCCGAGACTGGCGTAGGCGGCCCCGGGACAGATTCCCGACAGCCCCCAGCCGACGCCGAAGATCGCGCCACCTATGAGTACGTTTCGGTCGAACGATTTCAGACGGCGACCGTAGGCGTCTCCCGTGAGCGGCGCGTCGTCGAGAAGACGGGGTATCAGCCCGAAGGCGAGGCCGGTGACGACCGCTGCGCCACCCATTACGAACAACAGCCCGAAGTCCTCGAACTGGAGGAAGTTCAGGACGACCTCCGGGCGAGCCATGTGACTGAACCCGAGGCCGAACCCGAAGATCAGGCCGCCGACGAAGATCAGCGGCATGAACAGGGGATGACGGTGTTCCATCATGGTTACGGACTCACCTCAAGGGCCATCACGATCTGTGCCGTTCCGATCGCCACGGCGAGAAACGTGATCACGCCGACGATCGAGGTTTTCGACGCCGATCCGACGCCACAGACGCCGTGACCGGAGGTACAACCCTTGCCGATACGGGTGCCGATCCCGACGAGGATGCCGCCGAGGAATAACCGCCAGGGCTGAACGTCGGTCAGCCAGAGCGTCAGTCCGCCGATATCGTACGTGCTACCGGTGGATCCGGACTGATAGAGACCGCTCGTGAGTACTCCCGACTGGAACGTCAGGGCGTACACTGCCGCGCCGGCGACGATGCCCAACGTGAACACGATCCGCCAGTCTCTGGAGGAGACGTATCGCTGGAATCGCGACTGTTCTGAGACGTAGCTGAGCGTCGACTCGAGGAACGTGCTCGCGCCGGCGGCGATCCCCGTTCCGACGTAGATGACGACGGCACCGAGTCCGACGAGTAACCCGCCGACGGCGTACCGGCTGACGCCGTTGGGAAAGAGTGTCTCGTACAGTCCCGGGTCGATGAATTCAGTTACCATCCGGATCTACTGGAGTCAGTCACCGGCCAGCGATTCCTGGCTTGCGGCGCAGTTGTTCGGGCCGAGTTCGAGTTCGAAGGCCTCCTCGTCGTCGGCCTCGCGCTGGCCGAGGTTCGTCGCGATGATATCCTCGTAATTGGCCGGCCGAGGGGGCATGTTCGAGAGGATCAGGTCGACGAACTCGTCTTCGTCCATCGTGAGCGCCTCCATCGTGTCGACGAGCTGGCCGATCGGTGCCGTGTAGGTACCGTCATCGGCGGGTTCTGCGGCGTCGCTGTAGTGAGCACCGCCGATCAGCGTGTCCTCAGGGAGCGACAGCACCCGCTCCTGGAGCGACTCGTAGAGCTGTGCGGCGGCCTCCGGTGCGCCGTCGTCGCCCTCTTCGAGATCGGGTCGGGCGACGCTCTCGACGAATAAGCCGTCGCCGGTCGCGAGCAGCCCGCCGTCGACGAGGTACGATGTCATCCCGGAGGTGTGTCCGGGCGTGTAGACGGTCTCGATCGTCGCGTCGCCGACGGTGAACTCGTCGCCATCGTCTGCCACCGTCAGCTCGTCTGCGTACGTGACTCCGCGGTCGACCGACGCGTCGGGGATGACGCCCTCGACACCGCGTTCGGCGAGCGTGCGAACGCCCGAGAGGTGGTCCGCGTGAATGTGGGTGTCGATCGCGTACGTCAGGTCGACGCCGAGTTCGTCTGCGTCAGCGAGGTACCGATCGGTGAACGCCCGTAGCGGATCGACAATCGCGGCCTCGTCGCCGTCGACGAGGAGGTAGCCGAGGCAGCCGCTAGATGGGCGCTGGTACTGGTAGAGTGTCCCCGACCCCTCGTACTGAGAGACCTCGACGCGCTCGTAGATGCGCGCCCAGCCGTTCATTCCGTCTTCGAGGTGATCGACGTCGTAGCCGAGTTCTTTGAGCGTTCCAGCGACGAATTCGCTGGCTCCGCCCTTCGCACAGAGAACCGTTATTTGGTCGTCGTCCGGAATCTGTGCAAGAATGTCTTCGTCGAGATCCTCGTCGAGGAATTCGAAGTACGGAACGTTGATCGTGGAGACGTTCTCGCCGTCGATCCGCCACTCTTCGAAGTCCGATTGCATTCGAGCGTCGAGAATCGTTACGTCCTCACCCGCGTCGATTCGGGCTTTCAGTTCGTCGGGGGCGATCGATTCGACCGCAACGTCTGGTGTTGGAAAGTCCATGTCTTCCATGTTGTACACCTCACCGTACCGGGCCGGACCACATAAGAGTTTTCATAGAATTTCCCCTACTGTGCAATACTACTGAGCCCTCGATGATGATAGACCGGCTCTAAACGCACGTTAGATGCAATAAGATGAATCCTCCCACATAATTTGATACCCTCAATAGTGCGGTTGTCCACTACACGCCCAATAATCGATACGCTTTTATGGCCCGGTACGATATTGTGTGATAGCTCCAATACAGAGCATCGATACAACATGAGTTCACAATACGACGTAACCGAGACGCTAGACGTGAAAGGACTGTCCTGCCCGATGCCGATCGTGAAGACGAAGGGCGCGGTCGACGACCTCGAAGACGGAGACGTACTCGAAGTCATCTCGACCGACTCCGGTAGCATGAGCGATATCAAAGGCTGGGCCGAGGGAACCGACGGCGTCGCCTTGCTCGATCAGACCGAAGACGACGACCTGTACGTCCACTACGTCGAGAAAACCGCGTAAGATGAGTACCGAAAATACGACACCCACCGTCGACGACGGTCAGTTCGATGGCGAAGCAATCCAGGCGTTGCGCGACCGCGTCGCTGAACTGGAAGCGTCCATCGAGGCTACCGACACCGACGACGGGAAGAAGATGACGATCATCGCCACGCAGGGGACGTTCGACATGGCCTACCCGCCGCTCATCCTCGCGAGTACGGCCGCAGCCTTCGACTGGGACGTCGTTGTCTTTCACACGTTCTGGGGACTCGACATCCTCCACGAGGAGAACTCGAAGAACCTCAAGCTCTCTGCGGTCGGTAACCCGAACATGCCGATGCCGAACGCTCTCGCAGCGCTCCCCGGAATGGACGCCATGGCGACGCGAATGATGCGAAAGAAAATCGACGAAAACGGCACCGCCACCATCGAAGAGTTGATCGATCTCTCGCTCGAGACCGGCGTCGACCTGCAGGCCTGTCAGATGACGATCGAGTTGATGGACTACGACGAGGACGACTTCTACGACGGCGTGACGACCGGCGTCGGCGCGGCCACCGCCCTTCAGCACATGGCCGAATCCGACGTTCAGTTGCTGGTCTGACGATCGCGGCCACCCCACTACAGCGCAAAAACCGACGCGATATTCTCCGGGTTTCTTCCATCTAAGTCTGTGAGACGCATCCGGAGAACGACCGTCTTAGAACGCAATTTCACAGCTTCTACGAGTTCCGAGAGTACCCCGTACTACCGAGTGTCGCTTCGGTGTGAATCGTGAGTCACATTGTGGCCGACGATCCGAAGACGAGTTCGCGATCGAGGCAGTCGCGTCGACGTGACAATCACCCCTGCTGGCACTCACGGTGGGGATTGACGATACTCCTCGTGGCTGGAGCTAGTGGGATGAATTTCGACGAGTTCACCGGCCAGATCCAGCACCGACTCGAATATCCGGACACCGGGCGGACGGTGAGGGCCATCCGAGCGACGCTCATGACCCTCGGCCAGCGCATCCCCGAGGGGAACGCCGAAGATCTCGCGGCGAATCTTCCGCTGGAGATCAAGTGGTTCCTGACCGGTGCCGTACACGACCACGGCCAGCGGTTCGACTGGCGCGAGTTTGTCACGCGCGTCAGCGAGATCGAGGGTGACGGGGTCGACGACGCCGAGGCCGCCTATCACGCTCGCGTCATCATCGATTTCGTCGCCGAACAGGTCCCACCATCGGACTTCCAGCAGCTACGCGATCAGCTCCCCGAGAGCGAAGGCGACGAGAACTGGCGAAAGCTCTTCGAGATCGTCGACGCGGGCGGTTGGAGCGAGGCGCACGAGTCCCAAACCGGTGGCGGCCCCCAGCCGGACGCCGCTGGCGGGGACGAATCGGAGATAGCAGAAGAAAAATAATCGCCTACGACCGGTCGTGTGATCCATACGTCACAGTCCCCCGGCGGCCAGTCAGTCCTGAGCAGGCATCAGCCAATCGATCGTGGCGGTGGACGTTTGTATCGGAAGGTCGTAGCGTCGGTATGAGTCTGGCTTCGGATCTTCGAGACGAGCCGAACCGAATCGCGTCGATCATCGAGCACACGAACGTGGATCCGGCGTCGACCGAAGCGGAAATTCGAACCCTCTGTTCGGAGGTCAAAGAGTACGGCTTCTATTCTGCGGTCGTCGTTCCGTACCACGCCAAACTCGCCGACGAGCTACTCGGCGACGAGGCGAAGGTCGTCGTCGTCGTTGGTTTTCCGTACGGAATTCAGAACGCAGCGGCGAAACGGGCCGAAGTCGAGGCGCTCACCGAGTACGCCGACGAGTTCGACATGGTCATGAACCGGACGGCCTTCGCCAACGACGACGCCGAGACCGTCGTCGAAGACGTCGCCGCCGTAAAGGATGCGGTCGGGGACAGCCCGTTGAAGTGTATCATCGAGTCGCCGGCGCTATCGAGGGCGGAGATCAGTCGCGCGTCGGAGCTCGCGGCCGAGGGAGGAGCGGACTTCGTCAAGACGGCGGTGGGCTACGACGGGGGAACGGATCCGGAGGAGATCCAAGCCATCCGGGAACCGCTGGACGGGAACACCGGCGTGAAGGCCTCTGGCGGTATCGCCACCTTCGACGATGCGCTGGAGATGGTAGAAGCCGGAGCGACCCGCATCGGGGCCTCGTCGGGGATCGAAATCGTCGAATCCGTCGAGTAGCGATCCGTCCCCCGGCCCGTCGACGAGCTTCGGATTTCCTCCTCGCCGACGGAGTCGGTGAACCAGCAACGGGAGATCTATTCCGACCAGTTAGTATTGCACAGTTTGAGAAATACTTTACCAGTCGGTCCCGTATTGTCGTCTATGACAGATCCGTTCGTCGTCGTCGGCGGTGACGCAGCCGGGATGAGTGGCGCGAGTAAGGCCAAGCGTGACGATCCGAGTCGAGACGTTATCGTCTTCGAACGGGGTGAGTGGGTCTCCTACGCGGCCTGCGGGATGCCTTACTACGTCAAGGGTTCCGTTCCCGAACTCGACGACCTCGTCGCCGTAACGCCGGAAGAATTTCGAGAAGAGCGAGACGTCGACCTCAGAACGAACCACGAGGTCGTCGGGGTCGACACGGACGCAAAGTCGGTGACGGTCGCACGCGACGGAACGACCGTCGAACAGCGCTACGGAGACCTGTTGATCGGGACCGGCGCGAGCGCGATCGAACCGCCGTTCGACGGGCTCGACCTCGAGGGCGTATTCACCATCCACGATATGGACGAGGCAGACGCAATCGAGCGGTACGTCACCGAGCGCGACCCGGAGACGGCCGCCGTCGTCGGCGGCGGCTACGTCGGCGTCGAGATGGCAGAAGCGCTGGACGGACGCGGGATCGACGTATCGATGTACGAGATGCTTCCCCGGACGCTCCAGCCGTTCGGCGAGGAGACCGCCAGAACCGTCGAAGACCACCTTCGCGAGCGGGGCGTCGACCTCCACCTCGAAACGGCGGTGAGCGATTTCGCCGGCGATGAAACCGTCGAAACGATCGCCTACGAGGACGGCGACGCGACGGCGACGGCCGACGCGGATCTGGTCGTCGTCGGCGTCGGCGTCGCGCCGAACGTCGAACTCGCGGAAGACGCCGGGATCGAACTCGGCCCGACCGGCGCAATCGCGACCGACGAGTACGGCCGGACGTTCGACGCGTCCGACGGTTCCGTCATCGAGTCCGTCTACGCCGCCGGCGACTGCGCGGAGGTGACGAACGTCGTCACCGGCGAACCCGATCACGTTCCGCTCGCGCTCACGGCCAACCGCGCCGGTCGAGCGATCGGATCGACCGTCGCCGGCGATCCGATGAGGACAGGTGGAACGGCGGGCACGGCCATCGTCAAGGCGTTCGATCTCGGCGCGGCGCGGACCGGTATTCTCGACGCAGAACGGGCGAGGTCGGCCGGCTTCGAGCCCGTATCGGTCACGATCGAGGCGCAGACTCGGCCGCACTACTACCCCGGTGCGACGAAACTCACCGTGACGCTCGTCGCCGACGAATCGACGGGGCGCGTCCTCGGGGCGAGCGTCGTCGGGAAGGAGGGCACGAAACGCATCGACACCGTCGCGACGGCGCTCTCGGCCGAACTGACCGTCTCAGAACTACAGAATACGGACCTCGCGTACGCTCCGCCCTTTAGTCCCGTCTGGGATCCGATTCTGACGGCCGCGAAGGTGCTCGGCGGGAAACTGCAAACGGAGGACTAACCGTGGCGAAACCGATCACCACGCCAGCGGATCTGCGCGACTCGATACCCGCGCTTTCGGACGTCACGTACCTGAACTTCGGTGCGAGCGGTCCGAGTCCTCGACCGGTCGTCGACGCCGCCGAATCGATTCTCGAGTATCACGAGTTCGACGCGCCGGGTGGTGAGGGAATGTACACGGCCGCGTTCGACACCTACGACGACGTCCGCGAAACCGTCGCCAGATTCGTCGGCGCGTCGCCGGACGAAATCGCGCTCACCCAGAGTACGACCGACGCCATCAACCGGTTCGGGTGTGCACTCGAGTGGGAGCCAGGCGATATCGTGGTCCGTACCGATCTGGAGCACCCCGCGGGCATCCTCCCGTGGCAGCGACTGGAACACGGACGAGGCGTCGAGGTCCGGGTCGTCGAAACCGAGCGAGGTCGGATCGATCTCGACGCCTATCGCGACGCCGTCGCCGGCGCGAAGCTCGTCGTGTTCAGCGCACTCTCCTGGAATTATGGGACCAGATTGCCGGTCAGAGAACTTACAGAGATCGCCCACGAGGCGGGCGCACTCGTCCTCGTCGACGCCGTCCAATGGCCGGGTCAGGCGCCGATCGATTTCGCGGAGTGGGGCGCGGATGCGGTCGCGGCGGCCGGACACAAGTGGTTGCTCGGCACGTGGGGTGGCGGCTTCCTGTACGTCGAAGCGTCCGTGGCCGATGGGCTTGTCCCCGGTGCGCTCGGCTATCGCGGCGTCGTCGAGGCGACCGCCGATCCGTACGAACTCGCTCCAGGTGCCACTCGGTTCGAGATCGGAACGATCAATCCCGCCCCGCACGTCGCGCTCCAGGCGGCGATCGAAATCACCGCGCGTATCGGCATCGAAACCATCGAGGATCGAATACGTCGATTGGCAGAACGGCTCGCCGACGAAGTCCCAGCCGATCGTCTCTTGAGTCCACCCGCTCCGGAATCCGGCCTGGTTACGATCGCCGTCGACGACCCCGAGGCCGTCACGGAACGGATTCGAGCGGACGGAATCGTCGTCCGACCGCTTCCCGAACCGGACGCGATCCGCGCATCCGTCCACGCGGTTAACACTGAAGACGAGGTAGACGCTCTCCTGGACGCGCTCGAGGGAGTTCAGTAGTGACGCACCACCTCACGACGTTCCTCGACCGCGTGATCGCGGATGCGGCCGGGAGCTTCGTCCGGTCGAGTAACGTGGTCACGACCGTTCCGAGAGATACACGCACGACCGTCATCGACGGTGGCATCGACGATTCCTCGTCGCTTTCGACGGTCACACCAGATCAACTTTGTCGCTTACGGTGCTAGGGTTGCGTGTGAACCAACGGCTTTGGGTCTGGATTCTCGTGCTGGCGTTGGCCGTCTCTCTGGTCGGGATTGGCCTTCTCTTCACGGTCGAAACCGGATCCACCGAACCGGAACCGGTCGAGTTCGACGACACCGTCACCGTCGGCCTGACCCTCGAGTCTCAGTTCGCACTGCTCGACAGACCGGAGGTGTCGCTCCCGCGCGTTCAGACGTTCTACTCTCAGTACGAGTACGTCGTTGGCTACTACGGCGTGGACACCTACCTCGCGAACCAGGGACAGCCCGGCCATCAACAGCGGTTCGGGTACACACGCGCGAGCTACGTCACCGATTACGCGGACACCTCGGTCGAGTTGTCCACTGAGGGGTACCCGATCGTCGAACGCGACCCCGACTGGATTCCCGCCGAGTCGGCGTGGTACGTCGTCGGAAGCGAAGCCCGATCTCCCGCCGGCGAAACGATTCCATCGTTCGGTGACCGGGAGAGCGCAGCGGCGTTCGCAGAGCGGTACGGCGGGACCGTCGAATCCTGGGAGGCGCTGACCGATCGGTCCTTCGAGCGCGACGACGCCGACGATGTCCGCGAGCGCGTCGACGGACAGGTAGCGGACGCCGAGGCGGTCGTCGCCGGCGCCAGCGCGCACGGAGACAGGCCAGCGTCGGTGGTCGTGGGCGAGGACGTTCCCACCGTTCAGGAGGGAATCGACGCGGCCCCGGCGAACACGACCGTCGTCGTTACCGACGGGACCTACGAGGAGACCGTTGAGATCGATCGGCCGATCACCCTGGCCGGCGAGGGTGAGGCGACGATTCGCGGGAACGAGAACGGATCGGTCGTGACGGTCACCCACCCGGACGTCGGCGTACGCAACCTCACCGTCGCCGGAAGCGGACTCAACGCGACCCAAGCCGACACGCTCCCGGGTCCGGAGGGAGATCACCCTGACGATGGGTTCCAGGTTAACTACGGCGGTGCAGACGCCGGGATCAGCGCTCACGTCGCCGACGGCGTCTCGATCGTCGACGTTTCGATCGACCTGCGAGCGAACGGGATCGCCCTCCGAGAGAGCCCCGGCGCTGTCGTTAGAAACGTCACCGTCGAAGCGGCCGCAGACGCCGACCGGCCGTACGCTGGTCTGATGGCGCTCCGATCGCCGGGCGTCGCGGAAAACGTGACGGTAATCGGTGGCCGTGATCCGGTGTTCATGTACCGATCGGACGGATTCGTCCTCCGGGACAGCGAGGTGCATGGTGGCGTCCTGGGCGTCCACCTCATGCACACGAACGACGCACTCATCGCAGATACCGTCCTTCGAGACGTTTCCAACACCGGCATTTACGTCATGACCGGCCCGGTGGGGAACGCGATCGTCGGCAACGACGTGAGCGGAAGTGACGTGGGGATCACCATCGGAGGCTCGGAATCGTACGTCGCGGAGAACGTACTCCAGCACAACAATGTCGGTCTTCGGATCGAAGCTGACGCCTCGCTCTACGAGCGAAACCTCCTCGCCGGAAACGGCGTTGGCGCCCACGCGGCGGCCGTCCTCCCCACAAATCGAGTGATAGAAAACGACTTCGTCGCCAACGATCGCCACGCGACGGCCGGTCACGGACCGCTTCGAATCTGGTCGCACGACGGGGTGGGTAACTACTGGCAAGGAGCTACGACCTTAGCTGATGGGGATCCGCCGGCACGGGCCTACTCGCCGACCGATCCGGTCGGCGCCAGAATGCACACGACCGACGGGATCGAAACGCTGGCCCGCGCGCCGGCGGTCGATGCCCTGGCGGGGCTCGAAGCTTCTATTTCGGGGATGCAAACGGCGAGTATTGCCGATCTCACACCAACGTGCGAACCGAACAATCCAGCCCTGCTCGCGAGCACTGACTGGACCGACGACGCCTACGCTTGCGACGGAACGACGGTATCAGAACCATGACAAACGAAGATACGACGCGGACGAGTGTCCACGACGCGGACTCACCAGCCAACGATGCCCCGACGTCGGTGGATCGATCCGACGAATCGAACGACCCGGATCAGGCGGGTTCGACCGTGCTAACTGCCGAGGCCGTCGCGTTCTCCTACGGCGACGTGCAGGTGCTTCACGACGTTTCATTGACTGCCGACGCCGGCGACGTGACGGCGTTGATCGGCCCGAACGGCACGGGAAAGACGACGCTTCTGCGCACCCTCGCCGGGCTCGAAGAGCCGACCGCTGGTGCGGTCCGGTACCGCGGACCGTCCGTCCCCCGCGAAATCGGCTACCTACCCCAGCGTCCGGCGTTTCGGCCCGGGTTCACCGTCCTCGAGACGCTCGAATTTTACGCCTCGCTGGTCGGCGAGGGTCGCGCGCAAGCGCGTGATCGGCTCGAACGAGTCGGGCTCGCCGACGCGGCCGGTCGCGATGTCGGCGCGCTCTCCGGCGGTATGACCCGACTGGTCGGGATCGCACAGGCGACCATCGGCGATCCGCCCGTCGTCGTCCTCGACGAACCCGGCTCTGGTCTCGACCCCGGCATGAGTACCCGTATTTACGAGGTGGCTCGCGAAATCGCCGCCACGGACACAGCCGTTATACTGACCTCACACGAGATGGGGCTGGTCGAGCGGACGGCCGATCTCGTGTACGTTCTCGACGACGGAGGGGTCGCTGCGCGTGGGCACCCCACGGAGCTGCGTGACCGCCTGGGCGTCGACTCGCTCCGAGCGGTATACGAACAGACCGTCTCGGGCGACCTCTACAGCGTCCGCGTCCAGGGTGAGACGGCATGACCGGGAAGGCCAGCCCGCCCGGCCCTGCGGAGCGCGTCTGGCGGTTGTTCGGTCGCGAACTCAGGACGGTGGCTCGAACCCGGACCTACCTCTTCCTGACCGCTGCGCTGGCGGCCATCCTGCTCGGGATCGCGCTCACAGGGAGCGTGACAGCCGGATACGTCCCGACGGTCGTCGACCTCCTCACGCCGCTGGAACTGCTCGTACCGATCATCGCCGTGGCGTTCGGCTATCGTGCGATCGTCGCCGACGATGCCCGCGGAGAACTCGACGTGCTCGCGACGTATCCGGTTTCCGCCAGAGAACACGTTCTGGGCGTCTATATCGGTCGCGCCGTCGGTCTCCTGATCGCGATCGTGACCCCGCTCGTCATCGTCGGGGGCGCGGTGGCGTTCCGTCGTGAGGAGCCGGTGGCGATCTACGCGACCACCGCCGGGGCCGATTCGCCGATCCTGTTCGCCCGGTTCGTCCTCCTGACGATCGCGTTCGCACTCGTCGTTCTGGCGGTGGCGCTCGCGATTTCCGCGCTCGCCGGCGGGATTCGAAGCGGCCTGGTCCTCGCGATCGTCGCGTTGATCGTCCTGCTCGTCGGACTCGATCTGGCGCTCGTCTTCGGTCTCTCTGCCGGTTACCTTCCCGAGTCGGCGCTGCTCGAGGCGATCGCGATCAGTCCCCTGAGCGCCTACCGCGGGCTGGTTTTCGAGACGGTGATCACGACGGCCGCCGGATCGGGGCCGGAGACCGCCTCCGTACCGGCCAGTATCCTCGGTCTCGCCGCCTGGCTGGTTGGGTCACTGGTCGTCGCGGCGTGGGCGCTGCGACGGTGAATCGTTCGGTGGGCTCGGCGCGAATTCGGCTAGAGAAGAAGGCCCTACCCCATCAACGACTGGAGCAGTTCCGGCGTGATTTCGTCGTGTTCGTAGCGATCGCCGCCGTGTTCGTCCTGAAACGACTCGGCGTCGTCCGGATCCGAGAAGCCGATCAGGGATCGACCCATCGCCCCGTGGACGTCGCTGTCGACGACCAGGGTCAGTTCCGCCGGATCCGCGAACGTCTCTGCGTCCAGGTGGCGACTGATCTCGGGTGCGTCGCCGCCGGTGACGACCTCCCAGTCGACGCTCGAGTAGTCCGTCAGGTAGACGACGGTGGGCTCGGCCTGAGATTCGTGATCGAACGTGAATCCGTAGGTACATCGCGAACTGCAGAACTGCGCCGGGCGGTCTTCGTCGGTTTCGAGGATCGGCTCGGGCTCGTCGTAGAACGACTGACCGGCCGGTCCGCGATAGTTTCCGATCTCCATCGTACAGTTGTCACAGGCCATTTCCGGTTCGATCGTGATCGGGTCAGAAACGGGGTCGTCCGAATCGTCCAGACAGCCGGCGACTGCGGCTAGACCCGCAACCGTCACGCCGGTGAGAACTGTCCGTCGAGTGATCGGTCTGGTTGGGTCCGGCCGCGTTGAATGTGTGTCGTCCATACTACCAGTAGGTGACCGACCGAAAAGACGGCTCTGGTGTGATTGACGAACTGACCCGGCTCACGCCGAATCGTCGACGCGCGTCTTTACGATCGTCACCGGTTGCTCGGCCATGGTTGCAACGCGATTTGCAACGCTCCCCAGAAGGCGTCGATACTCACCCGACCGCGTTTTGGAACCGACCACGACGAGGTCGATATCGGTCTCGTCGGCGAACGCGAGGATCTCCTCGTGGGGAACCCCGTGACGGGTCGCGGTTTTCGTCTCGACCCCGGCAGCCGTCGCTCGCTCGGCGATCGCGTCGACGGCGTCCGTTCCGGCACGTTCGAGCGCCGTTTCGAGCCCTTCGAATTCGTGGACGTACTCGTCCCCGGGGTACGAACTGTAGGCGTCTGCGTCGATTACGTACAGTACGTAAACGGTAGCGTCGTACCGCGTCGCGGCGTCGATCGCGTGCTCGATCGCGTCGTCGACACCGAGACTCAAATCCGTCGTGAGTAGTATTCGGTCGTACATCGTGTACTGTACACCGTCGTTTCAAAAAGTACCACGGGGTAGTCCGCGTCCGGGCCTAGCCGATCGTCAACACCCGATCGGCGCTCGTCGTCAGTTCCAGCAGGTCGCTCATCGTCGACATCGGGCAGTACTCTCCTTCCTCCTGGCGCATCTCGAGACACGTTCCGCAGGCTTCGAGGTGGCCGTCGACCTCGAGGAACGCTTCGATGCGGTCTCTGACGTCGAACGGGGCGTCGTCGATCGTTTCGACCTCCACGCCTTCGCCGAGTAAGAAGACCGAAACGTCGTGGCCGGCCTCGCGCGCCGTAATTCCGAGTCTGAACGCGTTCCACGCTCGTTCGGGATCGTTCGTCTCGAGGACGATCGTCATCGATTCGAGTGACTCGTCGTCGGGGTCGGTAGCAGATGGCGCATCTGACATAGTATTGTTTAGATACCCCAATACCATAAGAATTCGGGTCGCGGCCGCAGACCGGCGACGATTAAAAAAAAACGCGATCGCCGAGCCTCAGCACGAGACGCTCCGCTATGTAAAGTCGCCGTATATCGAGGGTGTTCGGCTCGGAACTCCCAGGATTTGAGAACTAGGGCGAACCCGTACGGGAGAACGGCTACCGCCCTTACGTCCCGACTCGCTCACGTACGCCATGAGTACGATTCATCCCGACGACGAGCCGCCGTTCATGCAGCGGCTGTACGACAACGTGTGGTTACTAGCACTGCTAGCCCTGCTGTTCTTCGCCGTCTCGTACGTCGGCTGGGGGCTACTAGACATCTATACGGTACCCGCACGGTGATTCGATGACGTCACCGATCAAGCCGCCGGAAGGCAACTGGTGGAATCAACCGATCAACCGACGCGAGACGATCTGGCTCGGGCTCGGGACGGCCTGGGCCGTCGTCCTCTTCGGGTGGATGAGCGCGTTCACCCGGATCGGCGATCAGAACCCGATCGGACAGAGCTACAAAGTCGAGGACGACGAGTACTTCGACACCGTCCAGGCCTACAAGGAAGAAGCCGACGAGAACGAGGACGGCCACCTGATCCCGCCGGGCGACAGCGTCTACATCAACGCGATGACCTACCAGTGGGACGGCCTCCCGGTGGTCCTCGAAGCGGGCCGAGAGTACGACTTCCACCTGGGCTCGACCGACGTCCAGCACGGATTCTCGATCCGACCGGAGGATACGCTGAGCAAACAGATCAACCTGCAAGTGATCCCGGGCTACGAGTGGATCGTCCCCATGGAGTTCGACGAACCCGGCACCTACCGGGTGCTGTGTAACGAGTTCTGTGGCGACGGCCACGAGTCGATGGCCGGGACGCTCTACGTGGAGGAAGCCTGACCATGGCCCACAGGTTCGACGTCCTCGGACTGTTCGACAACGAGTACGACGAGGACGGCTTTCGAATGTGCGGAATCACCGGGCTGAACGTCCACCGGTCGGTCGAAAACCACGTCAAGCTCTTCGGCCTGACGGCGCTCGTCTACCTGATCATCGGCGGGATCTTCGCGATCACGGTCGCGACGACCCGATGGGAGGCGATCGGTCTCCTCGATGCCACCGATTACTACATCCACCTCAGCATGCACGCCTGGAGCATGCTGCTCTTCTGGATCGTCTTCATGGAGGTCGGCATCCTCTACGTCGGCGGTCCGATGGTCCTCGGCAGGCGGCTGCCGTTGACGAAATTCGCGAAGCTCGGCTACCTCACGATGGTCGCCGGGACGATCACCGTCTACTACTCGATATGGACCACGAGCGCGCCCGACCAGGCGCCGCTTCTGACCGCCTACATTCCGCTTCCATCTGCGCCGTTGTTCTACGGGGGCGCGTTGCTCTTCGTTCTCGGGGTCGTCGTCGCCTCCCTGCCGTTCTTCGTCGCGCTCTGGAACGAAAAGCGAGAGAACAAAGGTGAGAGCCTTCCGCTCGTCACCTTCGGTGCGTTCATCACGAGCATCATCGCCGTCGAAGCGCTGCTCGGCGGCGTCGTCGCCTTCGCCGGCGGGTTACTCTGGCGCCTGGAAATCCTGCAGTTCGACCCCGCCGCCTACCGGATGTGGTTCTGGATCGTCGGTCACGGTACCCAGCAGATCAATCTCGTGGCGATGATCGTCGTCTGGTACTTCCTCACCCACGTCGTCGGTGGGGCGGAAGTCGTCAGCGAGAAGGTCTCGCGAACGGCGTTCGTCCTCTATCTCTTCTTCATCAACATGGGCGCGGCCCACCACCTGCTGGTCGACCCCGGCATCTCGACCGGCTGGCGGATCTGGAACACCTCCTACGCGTTCTACGGGGCGACGCTCGCGAGCCTCATTCACGCCTTCGCCATCCCGGCCGGCATCGAAGCCGGTCGGCGAAAACGCGGCAAGGGCGGCGGCCTCTTCGGCTGGCTCACCTCCGCGCCGTGGCGAAACCCGGCGTTTTCCGCGCCGATCCTGGCGATCATCCTGTTCGGATTCCTCGGCGGCATTACGGGCGTGTTGATGGGCCAGCTCCAGCTCAACATGGCGTGGCACAACACGTTCGCGACCGTCGGGCACTTCCACAGCACCGTCGTCCTCGGCACGACGATCACGTTCATGGGCCTGATCTACTTCTTGATCCGGACCATGTTCATGCGCCAGTTCATCTCGACGAAGCTGGCCTCGGCCCAGCCGTTCCTCTACGGCGGCGCCATGGGCATCACGGCGCTGATGATGATGTACGTCGGCATCCTCTACGGCGTTCCGCGCCGGACGCCGGAAGTCGTCGAGAACATCCCGCGGGCGGGCTACGAGTTCAGCCTCGACGCCGCCACTCCGCTGTTCGCGGTCTTTGGCATCTTCGCGGTCATCGCGATCATCGGCGGGGCGCTGTTCATCGCGCTCGCCGTCCTCTCCGTCCTGTTCGGAGAGCGCATCGAACCGGGCGGGGACTGGGACCTCGTCGCAGACGGCGGTACGAAGTCGGCGGGAACGAAGATCGCCCAGTCTCGCGAGAGTCTGGAGATGGCCGACGATCCGGACGATCCGGTCCACGCCTACGAGATGCGCGGGACGTTCGTGCTCTGTCTGATCTTCCTGACCGCGTTCGTCATCACGTACATCCTGAACTGGTATCTGATCACCCAGCTCTGGTCCATCGGGGCCTGAGCGGGCGATCGAATTCTCCTCGATTACGACCGCACCGGCGAGAGACCGACGCACGTTCGACGACCGTTCTACCGTCGAACCAGTTCGGGAAACGACCCACCGTAGTGGACCCCGTACGACCGAGTGAAACCGGAAGACGGCCGTCGGGTACGTGGGACGCCACGAACGACTCGAATGATCACGAGCACAGAACCCGAGATTCGAGCGTGAACGATCATCCATCCCGACGGGAACCAAACAAATCTATGGCAAATTCAACGACCGCGAACCGATCGGCGCCACGACGTATCGTCAGGCGGGCGTGGAACGACCTGCTCAGCATCTACTACGCGAACACGCCGATCTGGCGCTGGTTCAAGAGCGGCGGCCTCCTCGTGTTCGGCTTCTTCTGCTGGTCAGCAGCCTCCTTGCTCCTCTCGTACCGACCGGACTGGACGTTCCTTCACTACGTGATGGCGTACGGGTTCGCCCTGATCGTCTGGGGGCCGCTCACGCACTTCGTGATCGTTCCCCTGGCAATTCGCCTTCGACGGACGGCCGAACATCCGGCCGCCCGGTTCTTCGCTCGAAACGTCTCGAAGATCAACCTCTCCGTGTTCGTCGTCATCGTCATCGTCCTGGCGGTGGTGCAATTTTCGCCCATGATGCTCGACTTCGGCGGCGCGTTCGAGAGCGATTCCGGCTCGGAGGTTACGGCGGACCTCGAGTGCGAGCAAACGGACGACCTGATCACCTGTCAGTTGACGAGTACCGAGGGCGTCGATCGAATCGAGGTTACCTCGGGCGACCGCGAAGTGGCCATCGTCGATGATCCAGGAGGGCCCTTCGAGATCCGGGTCGATGCTCTCGAAGAAGTCGTCGGACAGAAACAGTACTCGGTGGCGCTGTACGACGAAGATGGCAACCGAGTCGGTGTCTTCCGACGAAGCGCACGATAATCCCCGGCAACCTGAAGGCGGTCAGTATTCGTCCTTCGTTCTGCGTCGCTGGTCTGCCTCGTTGGTGGAAGGACGTACGGCCTGCAAGCCGATCCGTTCTGAGCGTCAGTACTCCGGGAAGAGACGGGGTGCACACGATCCGTTGGTTCTGAAGCGACCACCGATAGCCACACGGACGCCCGCGAACACAACCGGTGGTCGGTGTGAAACGGTCGTCGCGGCCACGGGCAGTCTACCAGCGCTACTCGGGAGTTCGTCGGCCGACGGCGGTCTCGATCTCGAGTTCGTACAGTGCGAGGGCAATTTCCTCGATATCCTCGTCGAAGACGCGCAATTCCAGAAACGATTCGTTGACCGCCGTCTCGTCGAACGACGCTCGCTCGTCACCGTCGAGTCGCCGCAACGAGCCGGTCAGGAGCACGCTCCAGGAGTCGCCGGTCTCGTCGACGTCGTAGAGCGTCAGACAGGCGGTCTCCGTTCGGTCGAGGTAGCGCATCTTCGCGCTGTCGCCGTCGTCGGCCAGTCGGACGTACAGCGAGCCGTCCGCGTAGTGGTAGGCGACCGGGATCGCGTACGCGTCCCCATCGTCGGCGAGGGCGAGCACGGCAGTTTCCTCGCGCTCGAGGTAGCGTTGCAGCGCGTCGTCGTCCATGCCGACCGTGTATCTGAACTCGATTCGGTCCATCGGTGATCGGACGACACCTGGCGATATCAACTCCGGTGGTCGGGCGAGTCGTGACCCGATCTGACCCGACGGTTTCCGCACCTACGGGTCGCCTCGCCGTTCGAACCGGTTATACCGGTGGATGTCTAGCCGTCCGACGCGTCCGCACACGCCTCTTTCGGCGGCTGGAGCGCCCAGACGAGCAGGGCGCAGACCAGGACGACGCCGATAACGGCGGTCTGAACGAGCGAAAGCTCGATCCCTACCCAGACGGCCATCGTCCGAAGTTCGACGACGAAGGGAACCGTCAGGGCGACCAGGACCAGTAGCAGGGCAGGGTGAACGCGCATGTCAGGGACTCACCACCGACTGGAGGGCGGTCACGACCGGGTCGATCCACGGGAGAATCGCGTCTATTCCTTCGATTCCGGGTCCGAAGAGGCCGCCGCGCTCGATGATGCTCCACAGCGGCATGGCGTAGGCGAAGAGTACGAGGATCACCGCCACGACCGTCCACAGTTTGAGGTTGTCGAGGACCGCCGGAGCGTGCTCGGGGCCCGAGAGCGAGTCCGCGTACCCGTTGTCCGGAACGGAACCGCGTCCGCCAATCGACGTCATGGCGACAACCGTCAGGAACAACAGCAACGAGATCGTCAGCAGCGTCCCGCCCAGGACGACCTGCGCGTCGAGTTCTGCGACCGTTCCGACGGAGGCTTCGAACGCGAAGTCGTACTGCGGCTCGGCCGTGCGGCGCGGGATGCCCATCAGACCGCCGCGGTGCATCGCGTTCGACATGAACACCATCCCGACGAACCAGAGGACCGTCTGGACGAGGGCCACCGAACGGCCCCAGAGCGGTTTGCCGGTCACCTGCGGCAGGAACCAGTAGGTGACGGCCATGAACGTGAGCGCGACGGCCGTTCCAACGGTGAGGTGGAAGTGTCCGACCACCCAGAACGTATTGTGGACGAGATAGTTGATGTTCATCCCGGCGTTGACCATGCCGGAAAAGCCAGCCGCGGCGAACAGCAATCCGGCCAGCGCCATCCCGGTGAACACCGGGTCACGCCAGGGTAGCGCACCCAGCCAGCGGAGTTTGCCCTCCCCGCCGCGCTGGCGGGCGCCGTGTTCCATGCTGGCGACGACGGTGAACGCGGTGAGCAAGCTCGGCAGCAGCAGGAACATCGTGTTCGTCATCGCGATGAACTTAAAGCCCTCCGCGATCCCCGGATCGAGATACTGGTGGTGGATGCCAGTCGGCACGGAGAGGATCAGAAAGAGAACGAACACGACGCGGGCGAGCGGATCGCTGAACAGTTTTCCGCCCGAGATCTTCGGCAGCATGACGTACCACATCATGTACGCCGGCATCAACCAGAAGTAGACGACGGGGTGGCCGAAGAACCAGAACAGCGTCCGGGTCAAGAGCGGATTGACGCTCTCGGTGATCCCGAGCGACCACGGTAACAGGAATGCCAGAATGGCGACGGCGACCCCCAGGCTGGCGATGAGCCACATGATGGTGGTCGTGATGACCATGAACGCCGGTAACGGAATCCGATCGTCGGGATGCTCACGCCGCCACGCGCGATAGGATCGCAGCCAGTCGGCGCCAGCCATCCAGGTACCCACGACGAAGACCGTAAGGCCCAGGTAGAACAGCGGATGCGCTTGCATCGGCGCGTAGAACGTAAAGAGCACGCTCGCGCTCATGTCCGTCGCGTCGGTGAAGCCGGCGAAGATCGGGATCGCCGCCATCGCCGCCCCGGCGAGCATCGTCAGGTACCAGGCCCAGGTAAACCGTATGTCCTCGACCTCGCGCTCGAGGCTCGTCGTCATCGCCCACGTGAACACGCCGACGAGGAAGAAGATGGTGAACGTAATCGCCAGCAACACCCCGTGGGCGGTCAGCACGGTGTAGTAGTCGGCCGAATCGACGAATCGGAGCACGTCGGCGCGGTGGAGCACCTGAACGAAGCCAAAGAGGCCCCCGATGGCGAGTGAGACGAACGCGCTCCAGAACGCCGCCCGAATCACCGCGGCCTCGCGCGGAAACTGGTGTACGTAGGCACCCTCACTCAGCTCGCCGGACTGAGTACCAGCCAGGACGCCGGGCTGGCCGTCTCCCACGACGTCGGACGAATCCTCGACGCCCGCGCTCATTCGGAATCACCGTCCAGTTCGAACTCGTCTTCGGGAACGACGGTCAGTGTCCCCTCCATGTTGTGGTGATCGATCCCGCAGTACTCGTTACAGAGAATGCCGTACTCGCCGGGTTCGTCGAATTCGACGGTGAGTTCCGAAATCTCACCGGGAATGACCATCGTGTTCACGTTGGTGCCGGCGACGCTGAAGCTGTGGATCACGTCCCGGCTCGTGACGTAGAACGTCACCTCGCTGTTGGCCGGCACCTCGATCTCGTTTGGCTGGTAGATGAACGTCATCGCGACGACGTGGGCCTCGTACTCGTTCTCTCCGACCTGCTCGACGCCGGGATCACCGAAGCCGGGGTGGTCGTTGATTTCGTCGGGCGCGATCGTCTCTTCTGAATCGCTGATCATGGCGATGCCGAGCCCGACACTGCCGTAGGTGATCGTCACGATGAAGACGACGATCAGGACCATCGCCGCGACCAACCATAGTTTCTCGTAGTTGTGTATGTTCATGCGAGGATCACCGGCCCGACCGAACCGATCACCGTCGGATCGTTGCCGAGGAACTCCACGAAGTAAACGAAAAACCACATGAAAAGCAGTATCAGAAAGTAGATCGCAATCAGGGTGAGCGTCCCGATCGGATCGAACTCGTCGTGGCTGATCTCCCGAGATATCGCGGGCTCGTAAGTCGGTTCCTCTCCTGAGCGTTGCTCGGCTTCCATGTCCAAAATTCAGCAGGTGTCCCCGATGTAGGGGGCTGGTCGTTCCCACACTCCGAGAATCACGAACACCGCTTTTGATCGGATCGTACCCACATCTGGCTATGAACTTCGACGGGATCGAACCGCGAGTCGCCGTACTGGTCGGCATCCTCGCGATAGTTCCGACGGTTTGGTACGCGATGGGGCGCCCGAGTAACGGCGGATTCGTCGCCGCGGTGAACGTGCTGATCGTGCTCGCGGCCCTGTGGATCGCCATGCAGCCGATCGAACCCGAGAGCGCGAACGGTCAGTCGGCGTCGTGATCGACCATCGGGCCCGGTGGTGCGATGGGCCGGGAACCGTGTGAACGATGGTCGGTCCGAGTCGCTCTTCGGGCCGGATGAGATGTCGTCGGCGAAATCCCTGAAGCGTTCTTCACCGTCGGCCTCGTACGGTGGACACGCGGTATCGATCCGGCCGGCAATCAGACGGTTGCGAGGCGAACAAACCGAGCGTTCGGACACCGATCGATGACACCAACCCCCGATACCGAAGCTGCCGGCGCGACGACGAGCGGTGACGCCGGCTGTCACCTCTGCGGACTGCCTACCGGCCGGTCCCCGGTCACCGACACCGACGTTGACGGTTCATTTTGCTGTCGCGGCTGCCTCCAGGTGCAGCGAGCGCTCGGCGACCTCGATGTCGTTGACGACGAGCAGATCGCAGCGCGACTCGACGGCGATCGTGACGGTCTCGGTCCGGAGCCGGCACGCGGTCACGAGCGGGCGTACTTCGGCGTGGACGGGATGCACTGTGCGACGTGTGAGGCGTTCCTCGAGACGCGGGCAGCGAACGCCGCGGGCGTTCGGACGGCCGCTGCGAGCTACGCTACCGACACGGTCTGTGTCGAGTACGATCCCGAAGCCGTCGACGAAGCGGAACTTCCCGAACTTCTCTCTGGATACGGCTACGAAGCGAGAGACCGCGAGGAAGGCCGGGGCGAGTCGAGTCGGGACCGGGCCCTGATAACGTTCCTCGTCGGTGGCGGCCTCTTCGGTATGATGGTGATGCTCTGGTACGCGCTTTTCTTGTATCCAACCTACTTCGGCTACGAACCCCTGGTCGACCTGGGCGGCTACGACGGATTGTACCTCTTCGCCAACATCTGGCTCATGACCTCCTTCGTCGTCTTCTACACCGGCTATCCCATCCTCAGGGGTGCGTACGTCAGCCTTCGGGCGCGCCGGCCGAACATGGACCTGCTGGTCTCGGTCGCCGCGCTCGCGGCGTACGCCTACAGCACGTTGGCGATCGTCGTCGGTCGGACGGACCTCTACTTCGACGTCTCGGTCGCGATTATCCTCGTCGTAACCGCAGGGACCTGGTACGAGGGGCGGGTAAAACGACGTGCTGCGGGCCTGCTACGCGACCTCACCGAACAACGGGTCGAAACGGCCCGGTTGGCAGACGGAGAGTCTGTTCCCGTCGCAGACGTCGAGCCGGACGACGAACTCCTCGTTCGTCCGGGCGAGCGAGTCCCGCTCGACGGGACCGTCCGCTCGGGGCGGGCTGCGGTAGACGAGTCGCTGCTCACCGGCGAGTCCCTGCCGGTCGAGAAGGAGCCGGGCGACCCCGTCCGCGGCGGCACGCTCGTCACCGACGCGTCGCTGGTCGTCACAGTCGGCGACGACGCCGAGAGCGCGCTCGATCGGATCGTCGAACTGCTCTGGCGGATCCAGAGCGCGCGGCCCGGCGTCCAGCGGCTGGCCGACCGCCTCGCCACCATCTTCGTGCCGCTGGTGCTCGTTCTGTCGGCGATCGCAGCCGCCGCGACGCTGGCGCTCGGCGGCGGGACGACCGCCGCTATGCTGGTCGGACTGACGGTGCTCATCGTCTCCTGTCCGTGCGCGCTCGGACTGGCGACGCCGCTGGCCGTCGCCTCGGGCGTCCGCTCGGCCGCCGAACGCAACGTCGTTCTCGCGAGCGAGAGCGTCTTCGAGGACGCTCCCGCGGTCGATATCGTCGTCCTCGACAAAACGGGAACGCTGACGACCGGCACGATGTCGGTTCGGTCGGTCGAGTCCGACGGGATCGACCGCGAACGGCTGCTGGGACGCGCCGCGGCGGTCGAGCGCCTCTCCGAGCACCCGATCGCGCGGGCGATTTGCGAGGCGGACGACAGCGAAGCGCCGGGCGTCGCGGACGGGGGGACCGCCTCGCATCCCCTCGAAGTCGAGGACTTCACGCGAGAGACCAGAGGCGTCTCCGCGCTGGTGGACGGCGAGCGAGTCGCCGTCGGTCACCCCGAGTTGTTCGTCGAGCGCGACTGGACCGTCCCGGCGGGACTCGACGACGCGGCGGCCCGGACGCGTAATCGCGGCGACGTTCCCGTCCTCGTCGGCTGGGACGGCCGCGCCAAGGGCGCGATCACCGTCGGAGATCAGCCGCGCGAGACGTGGCGCGATTCGGTCGAGACGCTCGCTCGTGGCCGCGAACTGGTCGTCCTCACCGGCGACGAAGGACCTGCAGCCGAGCGGTTCCGGGCGATCCCGGCCGTCGACGAGGTGTACGCCGGCGTGCCGGCGGAGGGAAAGGCCGAGACGGTCCGCCGGCTCCGAGCACGCGGGACGGTCGCCGTCGTCGGCGACGGGAGCAACGACGCGCCGGCGCTGGCCGCCGCCGACGTCGGAATCGCGATGGGCGGCGGCACCGAGCTAGCCACCGACGCCGCGGACGCCGTCATCGTCGACGACGACCTCGCATCGGTGGCCGACGTCTTCTCTCTCACCGACGGGACGAACCGCCGAATCAAACAGAACCTCGGCTGGGCGTTCGTCTACAACGGGGTCGCCATCCCGCTGGCGATCACCGGGCTGCTCAACCCGCTGCTTGCGGCGGTGGCGATGGCGACCAGCAGTGCGCTGGTGGTCGTAAACTCCTCGCGGCGGATCTAACGGGCTCGATCAGCGCTCAGACGACAGTACGCGGATCGTACGCTATCGCCAGCGATTGGTGGTCTCTCTTCGGACCGGCTCGTGGCTGGCCACTCGCACCATGTGGAGATTCACGGACGAGTCACCGACGACATCGCACGCCGACATTCGTGGTTTCCCTAGACTCGCCAACAGCCCACAGCGAGGCGGAACGTCCGGCCGTCTCGTCAGGTCAATTGATCGTCATGGCCGCCCGCAATAGCCCTATAAGGCCCTCAGCGGAATGAGATTGGAACATGCAAGGTCAGTTGACACGTCGAACTGCGCTGGCGTCGGCGGGCGTCGGGGGATTCTCGCTCCTCGCGGGTTGTCCGGACAACGACGATGACGATACCGACGATACTGACGATGACGTAGCGGTGGATGGACTCGACCGCGAGGACTGGGAAGACGTCGAAGAATTCTATTTCGAGGGCCGAATCGAAGCCTGGACGGGTATCGAACCGGGTATCATCGAGGGCGAGGATAATCCGACGATCGGATTGATCGAGGGCCAGGAGTACGACTTCAGGTGGGTGAACGAAGACGGCGTGACCCACAACATGGAGATCCGCGACGAAGACGACGGCATCATCGACGACTACCAGAGCGAAGACGTAAGCGACCAGGGGGAAGAAGCAGACATCGAGGGCGTCGTCGCGACCGAGGAGATGGTCACGTACATCTGCGCGTACCACGAGTCGACGCAAGTCGGGGACATCCAGGTCTTCACCGATTGACCGTGGGGTCCGCGTCTATCGATTCACACGACGGCCGACCCCAACGGCGTCGTTGAACCCGGGAGTCACCGCTGAAATATTCGATTTACGGGACGTAAGACGCGTTTTCGTACCTATGAAACGGTTTCACCGTCGAGGGGACGCTCGGATTTTATTAGCGTGGTCGTGGGCAGAGAGTGGCATGTCTCGTCCACGAGCCTCCAAGGAGATCGGTCACGAGGAGTTCGACCCGATCGGTACGCTCGCGCTGATCGGGTTGTACTTCCTGATCCTCGTGATGCTCTGGCTGTTCACGTACTTCGTCGAGTTCGTCGGGAACGAACCCACGCCGATGCTCTTGGTATGAACATTCACACGTACGAACGGCTGTGGCTGGCCGGCGCGATGGTCCTGATCGTCGGTTTCGTCGCCACCATAACCTACGGATCGGTCGGACTGGGTATCGTGATGATCGGCGACGACGAGGACGTCCTGGCGCCGGGTGAAATCGACGATGACGAACGATTCGCAGACCCCGGCGTCGAGCAGGTCGGCGAGAACGAGTACGAAGCCCACGTCGTCGCGATGACGTTCATCTACCAGCCGGACACGATCGAGATCCCAGCGGGCAACGAAGTGACCTTCTACGTCACCAGCCGCGACGTGATTCACAGCTTCACCGTCGTCGGGACCAACGTGAACACGATGGTCGTCCCCGGAGAGGTGTCGACGATGACCGTCGAGTTCGACGAACCCGGGGAGTACGGCATCCTCTGTAACGAGTACTGCGGGAGCGGTCATCACGACATGGAGGCCGAACTCGTCGTCGTCCCCGAAGACGAGTTCGACCTGACCGAACTCGCGGTCGAGGCGCCCGACGAAGTCGGCCCGGACGACGAAATCGAGCTTTCGACCACCGTCGAAAACGGTCTGCTCGACTCGCTCGATACCACCGTCGAGGTCCAGGTCGGCGACGAGACGATCACGGAGGACCTGACCGTCGACGGGGAGGAGACTGAGGAATTATCCGTCACCGTCGACGCCGGCGACCTCGGCGAGGGTGACCACGACTGGACCGTGACCGTCGACGACCACGAGGAGACCGGGACGGTGACTGTCAGCGATGAGACGAACGATGACGACGCGAACGAGGCGGGCACACCCGCCGGCGGTGCGGCGGTCACCGGCGCATCCGTCGACGTCGCGGGCCCGATGGCCGGAGGTGAGGGCGCGTGAGCGAGCTGTTCGTCGACGAGTATCCGAAGCAGGCCCGCGTCGTCAAGTTCGCGTTTCTCACCTCGTTCGTGGCGCTGGGAGTTGGCGCCGTCTTCGGGTTGATACAGGCGCTCCACCGAACCGACGTGCTCCGGATCGTCGACTCGCCGACCTACTACACCGTGCTGACCGGCCACGGCGTGTTTCTGGTCGTCACGTTCACCATCTTCTTTCTCGTCGGACTGTATCAGTGGGCGGTCACAGACAGCCTCGGACGCGGGCCGGTGAACCCCCGCGTCACCTGGGCGTGGTACGGGCTGATGTCGCTGGGCACGCTCATCACGGCGGTGGCGATTCTCGCGGGATTTCTGGACGATCCGCCGGAAGTGCTGGGTTCCGAACTCAGCGCGGACGTGCTCTTTACGTTCTACGCGCCGTTGCAGGCCAACCCACTGTTCTACGTCGGTCTCGTCGTCTTCGTCGTGGGTACCTGGCTGGCCGGTGCGGACTGGTTTCGCACCTGGTTGGCCTGGAAATCCGACAATCCGGGCGAACGCATCCCGCTGCCGACGTTCATGGTTCTGACGACGATGATCATGTGGTACGTCTCCTCGATCGGCGTCGCCGTCGCCCTTCTGGCGTTCATCATGCCGTGGTCGCTCGGTCTGACCGAAAGTCTCAATCCGACGCTGACGAGAACGCTGTTCTGGTACTTTGGCCACGCGTTCGTCTACTTCTGGCTGCTACCAGCCTACCTCCTCTGGTACATCGTGTTGCCAAAGCTCTCCGGCGGTCGACTGTTCAGCGATCCGCTCGCTCGCGTCGTGTTCATCCTGTTCGTACTACTCTCGACGCCCGTTGGAATACACCACCAGTATCTCGATCCGGGGATCGCGGAGGGCTTTAAGTTCATCGCGATGACGAACACGATGTTCCTGCTGCTGCCGAGTCTGCTCACCGCGTTCACCGTCGTCGCCAGCATGGAACACGGCGCTCGCCAGCGCGGCGGCGAGGGGACCTTCGGCTGGCTTCGCGCGCTCCCGTGGAAGGATCCGGCATTCACCGGGATGGCGCTGGCCGGGTTGGTGTTCGCCTTCGGCGGGTTCACCGGCATCGTCAACGCCGGGATGAACATCAACTATCTCGTCCACAACACGGTCTGGATCCCAGGCCACATCCACACGCAGGTCGGGACGGCCGTCGCGCTCACGTTCATGGCCGGTGCCTACTGGCTCGTCCCGCAGCTGACCGGTAACCGGCTCTGGGGCCGTCAGCTCGCGCTCTTCCAGGTGGTCCTCTGGTTCGTCGGCATCGTGTTCATGACGAATTCGATGTACCGGGCCGGCCTGTTCGGAATGCCCCGCCGCACGGCGGAACCCCAGTACGACTTCGATTACGGCGTCGGCGTCGGCTCGATGGGAGAGCTAAACGCCCAGCTCGCGCTCGGAGGCGTCCTGTTGTTCGTCTCGGGGGCGCTATTCCTTACAATCATGCTCGCGACGGCGATAAACCGCGACGAGACGCCGCTGGTCGACGGAACGATTCCGCCCGCACTCTCCGGACCGGAAGACTCCCCCAGGATCCTCGACAACCTCAAGCTCTGGGTTGGGATCGCGCTCGTCCTGATCGTGATCGCCTACTTCGTCCCGCTGGCCAGCATCATTTCGCGCGGGGGCCTCTTCGGTCCCGACGTCGGGCCGTTCCCGGTGTGGATCGATATCGACTCCTTATTCCGTCTCGCGGCCGAACTCTTCTGGCGTTGACTCCGATGCGCATCTCTCCCCCGAGACTCCTGATCCTGATCGCGTTGTTGCTCGTGGTCCTCATCGAGCTTCGAACCGCCCTGGCGTTCTTCGACGTCGAGATCACGGTGAACCAGCTCGTCGGCCTGGGGGTCGTCACGATGGGCGCACTCCTCATCTGGGCGCTGTGGCCCGCGGATGGTGCATCCGACCCCGAATGAGCGAGCCGACGGCCGTCGAACGACGACCACTGTGCGAACGACGACCGACCTCCCGGCCGACTCGCGTAGTTTCAATAGCTCGCGGCTCGAAGTGCTGAACGTGATCGAGTCCCTCACCCCCAGGCTCGCCGCGGCAGTGGGATTGGTAGCACTCGTTCCCGCGCTGGCGTACGGGCTCGGCCGACCCGGTCTGGGCGGATTCGTATCCGCCGTAAACGTCGTGATCATCTTCGCGTCCCTCTACGTGGCGTTCTCACCGCTCGAGACCGAACACGGTGCCGGCGAAGATCACGCAACTGCATAATCACCGAGCGCATCTCACAACGCGGCAGGCGCCGCCGGACCGATTCGTCATCTCACAGCGGCCTCAGAGCGTGTACTCAACCGCGTACGCCACGTATAGCTGTCCGACTCCGGCAAGCACGATGACGACGCCCGCTGCCCGCTCCAACCGATCTCGGTTGGCGGATACCCAACCACTGCCCGCCGAGAGCCCGGTTCCTGCGGCCACCGTCACCGCGATCATTAGCGCAGAGACGGTGGCGACGTAGGCGCCCACCACGACGAGGCCACCGGTCCCAGACAGGGACAGTCCCAGGCCACCGACGGCGAGAAGGATCGGCGCGACGCAACCGGCAGAGGCGGCCGCGTAGCCCGCGCCGAAGATGCCGAATCCGAGGACTCCCGTGCGGCGCTCGGGGAGCCGGATCGAGAGCGTCGGCGCCCTATCCAGGACGATCAACAACCCGAGGACGATGAGCGCGACCCCGACGACGGGTTCGACGACCCGGAGGGCGTCGGCCGCGAGTTGACCGACGACGAACGTGGCCCCGAGGAAGAGTCCGAGCGTCAAGAGGACGCCCGCACCGGCTGCGAGCCCACGACCTACCGAGCCGGCGAGGGTGGCTTCTCCGTCGGTTCGGCGGACGTAGAAGCCGACGTACCCCGGCAAGAGCGCGTAGGCACACGGCGAGAAGAACGTGAGGATGCCGGCGTAAACGGCGAATCCGACGCCCGCGGCGAGCGAGACGTCGCTCATCGCTGCGCGTCGCGGGCGTTTTCGACCGCGTCGACGAGGTCATCTGTCGTCGAGACGCCCACGTGAGACCACCGCTCGATGCCATCGGCGTCGAAGACGACGGTCGCCGGCACCCCGGGAACGTCGTGGCGGACCTGTAACTCGGCGGTCTCGTCGGATCCCACCGTCCACTCGCCACCACCGTGGGTTCTCCACCACGCTTCGACGTCGGCGGTCGTCACCTGCCCGCCCTCGCCCACCCGCTCTATCGTCACCGAGAGAAACTGTGCGTCGTCGCGAACTCGCTCGCGGGCCTCGGTCACGTCCGCGAGCATTTCGCTACAGGTGCGACACCAGGTTGCGAAGAACGTGACGACCGTGATGTGGCCCTCGAACGGGACGTCGACGGACTCGTCCCGACCCCAGGGAAGATCGAGTGTATCCACCGAAATCGGTTCGTAACCCGATTGTTCACCATCGGCTGAGACACCGTTGCCGTCACGACTGCCGAACGACGGCGGCCCGCGGATGGCGACGACACCGCCGGCTGCAAGCAACCCCAGGCTCGCCGTCCCGGCCAGTGCTTCACGCCGCCTCATTATCCTTCGAGTACCTCGAGTGTGTCCGCCTCGATGTCGGAAACGGAGACGGACGTCGCACTGGGATACGCGCGTTCGACGACGCCCTGCTCGTTTGCGAGCAGGATCAGGTTGAAGTGAGTGAAGGTGTACTCGAGGTCGTCCACGTTGGGCGACTCGAGTCCGCCAGGCGCCGTCCCGTCGTCGTGTGCGTCGTCTTCGTCGCCGTGGTCGTGGCTCGCTCCGTCATCGTGGTCGTGGTCGTCCTCGTCCAGATCGACGCGCTCGATCGGCAACCCGAAGTCCTCCAGTACAACCTGCTCGGCTCGGTCCGGCGTCTCCGGGCGGAGGAAGAACCAGTCGTCGGCCGTCGGATCGATCCCGAAGGCCTCGGCGTGGTCGGCGAGCACGTCGGCCGTGTCACGTTCGGGATCGAACGTGAAGACCAGGAAGGCGACGTCGTCCTCGTGACCGGCTTCGTGAACGGCTGCCCGCACGTGGACGAGACGCTGCAACAAGGCCGGGCACGCTCCGTCGGGACACTTCGTGAAGATGAACGTCGCGACGATCGACCGCTCGTCTCGGAACCGCTCGTCCGTGATTTGCTCGTCCCGAATAGGGTCCGGCACTGCGAAGGACGGTAACTCGGTGCCGTGGATCGGGTGAGAGGGATCGCCTCGGGAGTCCGACGGTTCGCCAAGTACCGTGTCCCCGCCGCGTCCGAGTACATCGAGACACCCAGCAGCGGCCACCAATCCTGTCGCACCCGCGGTAGCGAGGTATTTCCGACGATCCATGGCTGTGGCTCGGGCCCCGTAGAATAAAGGGCTAACTCGTCATTCTCGGCTGCTGGGAACCGTCGCCGAGTACGGGCACGTCGATCGGCGTCAGTCACCGACGATCGATCCGGTGACGCGATCGGTGGCCCGCTCACTCGACGACCCTGACGACCCGAGTCGACCCCGACCGAGGGTCGATGTGGACCCGCCACGGCTCGTCCTCACAGCGGACCGGGACGATCCACGTCGATCGCGTCTGGTGCGGTGCGGAGACCTCCGGTGACTCACAGCCTTCGGCCGAGAGCACGTCGTGTGCGCAAACCGCCGCGTCCTCTTTGGTCTTGATCTCGCTCGGAGTGGGGTTGTATTCGGACATAGCTCTCTGAGTATGCGTTAGTGGGTAACACACAAGAAACGGCCACGTCGTTCCCGACGGGTGGGAACGAGTGTCACTGGAGAGATCACCCCGTTCGACGCTCAACACGGCCTACCCGTGCTTGAACGTCACGCCACCGCCGGTTTTCGGGTACTCCCAGACGACGTTATCGTACGTACAGGCGAACCGACAGCTCGAACACTCGAGACAGTTCTCGTAGGCGATCGTGGGAACGCCGTCGTCGCCCTCGCGCCAGACGTTCGCCGGACACACCTTCACGCAGTCGTTCGTCTCGCAGGTCGCACAGACGTCGGCCACCTTGACGTCCAGGTGCGAGTCACCGGGGTCGTCGTACCTGACGGTGTAGAGTCGGTCTTCGAGCGATTCGTTCTCGACGGGCGGAATCTGCGGTTGGACACTCATCTCAGGTCACCACCTTTCGGTATCGGAACGCCAATTTCGCGGCACCGACCCAGCCACCGACGGCGTCGAGGACGGTGCGTTTCGCGCTCGCTTCGTGGACGCGCTTCGGATCGCGATCCATGCGGAAGTACTCCGTCCCGGCGCTGGCGAACGCCCGGGGGAGCGTCTCGAACAGCAGTTCGCGATCGGCTTCGGCCTTCGTCATCAGCCAGTCGTAGTGTTCTAAGTTCTTCATCACGAACGAATTTTCGAGGGCCGTGGGATACGACGCCAGCGCCCCGGCGTCCGTCCGACCCGCCGCCGCGGCCTCGGCGATCGTTCGACCGGCCTGGTAGCCGCTTTCGACGGCCATGTTCGTTCCCTCTAGGTGGACTCCGTTGTTGAGCACCAGCCCGGCCGCGTCGCCGACGATGGCCGCGCCGTCGTGGACCAGCTCGGGAACGCTCTCTGCGCCGCCCTCGGGGATGGTTTTCGCCGCGTACTCGACGGTTCGAGCGTCGCGGACCAGCGGCGCAACGGCCGGGTGGGTCTTGAACGCGTTCAGCGTCGCTTCCGGCGACTGGTTCGCAGCGACGGCGTCCTCGATTCGGTAGGCGACGCCGACGCTGATCGTGTCCTCGTTGGTGTAGATGAACCCGCCACCGAACGCGTCGCCGACGGCACCCTCCCCGAAGTAGTGATACGAGGCGCCGGCGTCTTCGAGGAGTCGGAACCGATCCTCGATCGCGTCGTCGGTATCGGGGAACTCGAGTACCTCCTTGACGGCGACGGCGACGTTTTCGCGCGTCTCCGTCGACTTGAGGTTCGCCCCCTCGCTCACGAGGGAGTTTCCGCCCTCCGCGAGAACGACGTACGGCGCTCGGATAGTTCCGTCCGGCCGATCGGTCTCGACGCCGACGATGCGCCCGCCGTCGCGGACGAGCCCGGTGACCGTCGTTTCGGTCACGAGCGTCGTTCCCTTCTCGACGGCTTGCTCGGCGAACCACTCGTCGAAGTCGCCCCGGAGCACGGTGTAGGAGTCGTTGTGTGGTTCGGTGTGCCACGCTCCGGGCCGCAGGGAAACGGCGGTCTCGTCGTCCTGGCTGAGCATGCTAAACCGTCGTTCGGAGACGTACCGCTCGAGCGGAGCGGTCTCGAAGTCGGTCAACTCCCGAATCGTCGGAGTGTACAACACCCCACCGAAGACGTTCTTCGCACCGGGCGAGGAACCGCGTTCGATCAACAGCACCTCCAGGTCGCGATCGGCCATCGTCAGGGCCGCGGCGCTACCGGCCAGCCCCGCTCCGACCACGATCGCGTCGAAGTGGTCGTCGTAGTTCGGCTCGGATCTGGTGTCTCGCTCGGCTCTGGTGTCTCTCTCCACATCACGTTCTGGGCTCATGGCTCTACCTCCATCGCTCGCTGATCGGTCAGTCGATCGGCCAGCGCGGGACAGACCTCGAACAGGTCACCCACGATGGCGTAATCTGCGTGCTCGAAGATCGGCGCGTTCGGATCGTCGTTGATCGCGATCACCGTCTCGCTCTTGTTCATCCCCTCGACGTGCTGGATCGCCCCGCTGATACCGACCGCCACGTAGAGATCCGGGCGAACCGTCTTGCCGGTCTGTCCGACCTGTCGAGACCCGTCAATCCAGCCCTCGTCGACCGCCGCCCGACTCGCCGCGAGTTCGGCGTCGAGCGCGTCGGCCAGTTTCAGCGCGGGTTCGAGGTCGCCTTCGATCCCGTGACCGACGGCGACGATCCGGTCGGCCTCCGTAATGTCTGCGGTGTCGCCGACGACGCGTTCGAGTACGTCGCTGATCGCGTCGGATTCGTCGACGACCACGTCGACGTCGACGATCTCGCCCTCACGGTCGGGGTCGCGGCCGGCCGCCTCGAACACGCCGGGTCGAATCGTCGCCATTTGCGGGCGGTGATCTTCACAGAGGATCGTCGCGAGGAGGTCGCCACCGAACGCCGGTCGTCGTGCCTGAAGGATTCCCTCCTCGTCGACGTCGATCTCGGTCACGTCTGCGGTCAATCCGGCGTGGGTCGGCACGGCGACCCGTCCGGCGAAGTCGCGGCCGGTGTGCGTGCCGCCGATGAGGACGATCGAGGGGTTTCGCTCCTCGACCATCGCGCGGAACTGCGCGCCGTACGGATCGGCCCGGTAGGGCTCGAACACGGGGTCGTCCGCGGCCAGCACTCGGTCAGCCCCACGCTCGATCGCTTCGGCCGCGACGTCGTCGACGGCTTCGCCGATCGTGAGCGCGACGAGATCGTCGCCCGTCTTCTCGGTCAGCTTCGCACCCTCCGCCAGCAGCTCCCAGGAGACGGGCATGACCTCGCCGGCGTGCTCCTCGACGAACACCCACACGTCGGCGTAGTCGTCGACGTCGATCGCGTCGGTCATGCGAACACCTCCTCGACGGCCGCGGCGAGATCGTCCACGTCGTCGACCACCTCGCTCTTTCGCTCGACCGGCTGGACGGTCTCCATCGATCCGACCGACGTCGGAGAGACGGCGAGGCCGACCTCGTCTTCGATTTCGAGATCCTCGGCGTCCCAGACGGTCGGTTCGAAGTCGTTCTCGCCGTAGATCTTCCGGTGGAGCGGTGCCGGTCGAGGCGGGAACTCGCCGAAGGCGGCCGCGACGACGACTGGAAGGTCCGCGGCGACGAGTTCGTGGCCGCCCTCGACGTCGCGTCTCGCGACGAGTCGATCCTCGTCGGGCCGAGCGTCGACCGCCTCGGCGTAGGTCAACTGCGCCCACCCGTTGTGGGCGGCGATCCCCGGCGGGACCTGACCGGTCGAAGAGTCCGTCGTCTCCTCGCCACAGAGGACGACGTCGGCTTCGAGCGCCTCGGCCGCCCGGGCGAGCGTCAGGCTCGTCGGCCAGGTGTCGCTGCCCGCGAACGCGCGATCGGAGATCAACACGGCGTCGTCACACCCCATCGCGACGGCCTCCTCGAGGATGCTCGTCGCGTTCGGCGGCCCCATCGACATCGCGTACAATTCGCCGCCGACCTGATCGCGAATCGTGAGCGCCGCCTCCAGGGCGTGCTGATCCGGTCCGTTCATCACCGCGGGCGCACTCGCCCGGTCGAGTCGACCTGTGTCGGGATCGATCCCGACTTCGTCAGCGTCGGGCACCTGTTTCACCCCGACGACGATCGTCCACGTCATGGATTCATCACGGTCGGAGATAGGGGCCCCTGGTCGGTGGGTTAGTACGTCAATTCCTGGAGCCTGGGAAGACCCTGTACAGGTAAGTAACAGTCTCGAGGTGGCCCACAGTATAGGGGCGTATTACGGTGGGGTTCGTAGAGACTATCAACGATCGACTCGGCTGGGTTCTCGGACAGTGGCCAGGTCCGTCCGAAAGTACCGTCTTAGACGCTGAGATCGTTAGCATCACCGTGCTCACAAGTGAACCGATTCGGTGCCAGGATTCGAAGGCCCACGACGCTTTCTTCGTGTAGATGAGTATCCGAGACCATCGCTTGGAACTCTCGTTAGTCGGAGTTCGACATCCAACTCGAAAACGCACCAGACGGTTCACGGTGAGAGAACGGAAAAGCGACACAATCATCGACGGGCCGTCGATCACGACCCACACACCCTGAACTCGGCCAACACCCCCGACACCGAACGATGACGGGTTCCGACGTACGAATCCCAGATACTGGTAGCGTGGTTCGCCTGTTATAGCGGCACGGGTCGGATTTTCACTCGTTATGGCGACCACACTCCAGACGATCGAGGAGGGCCAGACCGGCCATCTCCGGGCGACGTTCGCAGTCGAGCCCGACGAGGCGGTCAACTGTGCGGTGCTTTCTTCAGGCTGTCGCGGTGAAGACGTCGACCAGAACATCATCTTCGATGACGGTCCCCGTGGGCCCGGTGGCCGGTGTCGGTCGGCGGTCACGCTCGAAACCGGCGATCGGCAGTTTCTGGCGAGTGCGGTCGACGAGGGCTGCATCTGTCCAGTGTTCAGTAGCCACGACTGCATCGCATCGATCCAGCGGTTCGAGCCCGGCTCGCTGGAGGTAGACGTGATGGTACCCGATCGCGATGAACTCGAGGCCGTCGTCGTCGCGCTTCGACGAACCGGTGCGACGGTCAGGCTTCGACGGATCGCCACCCGGACCGACGGCGACGCCGACCAGCACCTCGAACTCGAAGTGGAGGGGATCACCGAGAAACAGCGAGAAGCGGTCCTGCTCGCTGTCGACGCGGGATACTACGAGACGCCACGGCAGACCGATCTCGGCGAGCTCGCCGAACGACTCGGCGTCAGCAAGTCAGCAGTCTCCCAGCGGCTCTCGGCGGTCGAATCGAACCTGGTCACTTCGCTGTTCGAGCGCGAGTCGGCCGGCCAGACCGAGCGGTGAGCGTGATAACTCCGACGACAATCGGCCCGCATTTTCTCGAGCAAGCGATTCGTCACGACGCGCTCACCAGTACCTAGTTCGTCGTCGAATACTCACGCCGGTTCGTCGGCGTCGAGTGCTCAATCCGACTCGCCGCCGAGGTCACCGTCATCGGTGTCGTCGGTCGGATTGCTCGCGATTGTCGCCCGTGACGGCGCGCCGTACGCGGCCCACGTTCCGAATGCGAGTCCGAGCGCGCCCGCCGTGACCAGCAGATAGACGCCGAGATACTCGATCCCGAGGACGCCGGGGTTCGTCAGCAGGATGAAGACGTCCACGACCGGTCCGAGGACCGCACCGTCTCCAGTCGCCCAGTCGACGACGACGAGTGCGAGTGGCCCGACTAGTGCCATCACGCCGACTCCCCCCGCTCGCAGTCGAGTAGTCGGAACCGCGAAGCCGACGGTAAAGAGGCCGGCAACGAGCCCTCCGACTAGCGCCCGCTTGCGACCGTATCCCTCGACGACTCCCGGGTCCTCGGCGGTTAGCCACAGGAGAACAATGGCATAGAGCATAGTAACGACAATCGTTACCAGAGCCAGAGCCGCGAGAGCACGGTCCGTCGGCGACCGGCCGCGGACAAGAAACCAGCCGACGCCGAGGGTCACCACGCCGAGTGCGGTGAATGCCGCGTGGAACATCGGGAAGAACCACCAGCCAGTACCGGGGTAAATCGAGAGTGACTCGAAGTATCGAGGGTGGGAAAGGAGCACCACTCCCGCAAGAAGTGCCCCCAGTCCCGCAACGGTCGCCGGGTTGATACGGCTGCGGACGCGCTCGGTCACGAGTCGTTCCCCCGTGAGTCAACCGTTGGGCTAACTGACTCCGGTTCGGTACGACACGTCGCGTCCGAGTCGGCGCTTCTCGTCGGTTCCAGGTCGAACAGTCGTGCCAGCGAGTCACTCGCGGCCGAATCGCTCGGGTCGTCCGTCGAAACGCTGCTTTGCTGCGACTCGGCGACGTACTCGCTCACCCGATCAGTGAGGAGGCTGGCGACCAGCGAGTCGGCCAGTCCCTCGAGCACCCGCCGTTGGTCGGCCGTCAGCTCACACTCGCCCGCCAGTCGCCCCAGGGCGCGCTCGACCGCTTGCTGGGCGGTGCGCTCGGCGCGCTCGTCGATGGCGTCCACCAGCGCCGACGACGATCCGTTCTCCGGCACCGTTCGTGACGCTGTCTCGAGACGGTACTCGATGGCCGCTGCAGACCGACCGACGCCAGCTGACACGCTGTGTTCCCGGAGCGCGTCAGTTGCCCACCTCGGTATCGACGCCTGGACGCACGGCTCGTCGACGGTGCGGTCGGCAACCGCGTCTGACGAGGCCGATCCGTCCATGCGTTACCGCCGTGGATCCTCGCCGATTTCCTTTCCGAGCACCATCGCGGCCATCCGTCGCGGGTTCTCGTGGACGTCCCAGATCGACATCTCGTCGTTCCGGGTCGGGATGTAGCCGCGGTGCTGCTCGCTGACGAGCCAGGTCCAGTCGACCTGGCCGGGGTAGATCAGCGGGATGGTGTAGGTATCGATTTCGTCCCAGTCGGGCTCGCCGTCGACGCGGACCGCCTGGAAGTCGGCGTCGGTGCCCTCTCCGAGTCCGAGTTTGTACGGATAGGCGACCCAGTGCCAGCGGGCGTTGTAGCCGTGGTGGATGGCGGGCATCCAGTCGTAGACCTCGCCCGACTCCAGCTGTTTGGTGTCGGCCGGGTGGTCGGTCTCCAGCTCGCGCCACATCTCGACGGTCCACTCGCCTGCCTCGTCGTCGTGAACGCCCCGGGCGCGCCAGTCGGCTGCGCTTCCCTCCGGTTCCTGGAGCGGCCGTCGCGGGATCGCTGCACCTTCCTGTTCGGCGACCTCGGGGTCGTACTCGACCATCCAGTCCTCGTGGAGGTAGTAGGGGTCGTACTCGCCGAGCCACTCGTCGCGCTCGTCGTAGAAGAGGTCCTGGCGGTAGTCCGCTTCCCGGAGTCGCTCCAGGTCCAGCGCCCCGTCTTCGACGAGTTCGGGGTCGAACATGTACTCGGGACCGTCCTCAGGATCCCAGTCTTGGGTGCCGAACGAGTTGGAGCCGTCGTCGCCGTGGCGGTAGTCGAGGACGTGGTGGTCGGTGCCGTACCCCATCGGATTGCTCCGATGGGCCCGGAACATCGGGAGATCGACGAAGACGCCGTCTTCTTTCAGCCCGTCGAGTTCGTCCTGCGAGCGGACGGCGTCCCAGGGGGTGCTCTCCCACCACTCGCCCTCGCGCGACTGCGGGAGGTACTTGCGGATGTCGTTGCGGCCGAGTCCGTCGTCGCCGAAATGGGGGTCGGCCTCGACCTCGTCGGCGGGTGCCTCCCCGGGAAGGCTCCGGGTCCCCATGTGGACGGTCATCCAGCCGCCGAAGTGCTCGAACCCTTTCACGGAGCCGTCGTCGAGCAAGAACGTGACCCGATCCTCGTAGAAGCCACGGTGGTCGGGGTGGTCACCGTCGGCGACCCACGGATCCGGACTCAGATACTGCGTCCACTCGCCGTCTTCGTAGACGATGTAATCGTGGAGCCAGCCCCCGCGATCCGGCTGTTCCCAGTTGAATCGGATGAATATCTCCTCGTCGTTAAAGGCGACCTGGAAGTTCAGGTTTTTGAGGATCTGTTTCGGGACCCAGTCGAGTTTGAAGCTCTCGATCTCCGAATAGTCGACGTCGCCGCCAGCCGGGTCGTCCGGATCGTCGTCGAACAAACCCATACAGCCCGCACTCGCGCCCATCAGTGCGGTCGCCCCCATCGCCTTCATGAACCGACGGCGCAACGTACCGGGCGTCTCACTCGGTAGCGTCGGTTTCCCCTTCACGAGATCCGAGGCGTCCGACGATTTCAGTGACGACGGATCGACGTCGGTTTCACGCTCAGCCGACCAATTTTGAGACTGCTCTGTCATGGTCGAACGTTGCGACCGTCGGGGGATTCTCGTTGTTCTGGAGTATACAGCGATTTATAACGGGACGTGATCTGGTGCCGTCCGGAACGCGTGTCAGCGCCAACCTCGGTCGAAATTTCGGAGGAGTACATAAACTCCTGTACATTCCACACGCAATCCTACGCGGCGACCGTCCCGACTATGACCCATGAGGAGGGTATCGATATGAGTACGGACGGCGACGAGACGACCGCTCGCCAGGACGAATCCGTCCCCGGCCACGACGAGGGGCCGGAACCGGACGGCGAGGGTGTGGATCCGGGCATGCCCGATCTCGGCTACACCTGGACCACGGGCGATCTCGACGACGACTGGGAGACCCGCGCCCGACAGAAACTCGAAACCGTCGACTTCGACACCGAACTCGGCGTCGAACTCTCCCGTGATGCGATGGCGCTCGCCCAGGGTGAGCTGAGCCGCGAAACGTTCAACGAGAAACACCACGCCGACGTCCACGAGGAGTTCGGCGTCGACGAACGACCGACGCGGGAGGTCGGAGCCGTCACTTACGAATCGTCGGCGGATGCCCAGCGAGCGTCGACGTCGGAATCAGACGAGCCGCTTCCCGGCGTACCGACGTCCTCGGGCCGCACGTTTCCGTCCCGCCGGGGACTGCTCAAGTCGATGGGCGCCGCGGGGGCCGCCAGCGTAACGGCGGGACTCGCTGGCTGTATGGACGGGTTGGCCGACACGGGCCCGGAGCGAGGTGAAGCTGGCGACGTACAGTTCGGGATGGCGATCGACACCGACCGGTGCATCGCCTGCATGCTCTGTGCGGAGGCCTGCAAGCGCGAGAACGACACGGACGCTGGCACCCACTGGATGCACGTCTTCCGCTACGAGGAAGACGAGTACGGGGAGGTCGAGGAAGGCTACATGCCCCGGCCCTGCCAGCACTGCTCGGAGCCCTCCTGTACCTACGTCTGTCCCACCCAGGCGCGGTTCAAGCGCAACGACGACGGCCTCGTCCTCACCGACTACGACACCTGCATCGGCTGCAAGTACTGCGAGGTCGCCTGCCCGTACGGGGTCAACTCCCTGAGCAAAGACGAGCCGACCGACATCTCGCCGGGGTTCACCGGCTCGGAGACCGACAGACACGGCAACACCGTCGGCGGCACGCCGCCGGAGGGCATCATGGGCAAGTGTACGTTCTGCGTCCACCGCCAGGACGACTCCGCCCAGCGCGGGACCACCGCCTGCGAAGAGGAGTGTCCGGTCGACGCGATCCACTTCGGCGACATGAACGATCCCGACAGTAAGCCCAGACAGTACCTTCGGGAGAACCGCCAGGAGGCCCGGTTCAAACTGCTCGACGAGATCGGCAACGAGCCGAACATCGTCTACCTGGGCGACGAACCCTCGAAAGACGCCGATCCGATCGACGGGCCGTACACCTACGAGGATCTCGGCATGGAGCGACCGGCCGAGGACGGTGCCGATGAAGTGGTCGCCGATGGAACGGACGACTCGAATGCTGGAGGTGAGGGGTCGTGAGCCCCGACATCGACGGCGAGCGCGTACTTCGGCCGCTCCACAACACGACGAAGGGACATTTCGCCCTGCTAGTGGTGTTCGGGCTGGCGGCACTCTGGCTGCTGGTCGCCTGGGTCTACCAGCTCCGCGGCGGAATGATGACGGTAACGAACCTCGGCGACTGGGGGACCGCCGGCGGGGTGCCCTGGGGGCTGTACATCGGCGCGTTCGTCTGGTGGATCGGCATCGCCCACGGCGGGATCGCCATCTCGGCGGCGGTGACCGTCTTCAAGATCGAACGGTTCCGCCCGATCGCGCGCATCGCCGAGGTGTTGACGGTGTTCGCACTCGGGATGGCCGCCGCGAACATCGTCTTCAGCCTGGGCCGTCCCGACCGGATCTTCAACACCATCGTCCAGTGGCCGCTGACGGTCTACCACTCGCCGCTGGCCTGGGACATCGCCGTCATCACGCTCTATCTCGTCCTCTCGCTGACCTACATCACGCTCTCGCTGCGAGACGAGATCTACGCTCTCCGACCGCGACTCCCCTGGTGGCTGGGCCCGATCTACTCGGTGATCTTGCTGGGATACCGCCCGGCCGAGAGCGAGAAGGTCGAGCAGATCACCTGGTGGCTCGCGGTGGCGATCCTCGCACTCGTCCCGCTGCTGTCCGGCGGCGTCGTCCCGTGGCTGTTCGGCCTGATCGCCGCCCAGCCCGGCTGGTTCGGTGCCGCCGCCGGCCCCTCGATGCTCGTCGAGTCGCTGACGAGCGCGATGGCGTTCGTCATCATCGTCGTCGCCGCTTTCCGCTACGCCTACGGCTGGGAGGACATGATCGAGGAGGCGATCCTCGTCGACCTCTCGAAGGTGCTGGCACTGCTGGTGCTCGCGACGATCTGGTTCGTCATCCACGATGTCCTCACGGGCCTCTACCTCGCGCCGGCACACATCGACGTCATCACCGAGACGATGCTGACCCTGCCGTTCTTCTGGCTGGCGATCGGCGGGTTGCTGGTCTCGTTCACCTACCTCGCCGCGACGGTGCTGCGGCCGGATTGGTTCTCCATCCCGGTGCTGGTCGTCGTCTCCGGGGTGGTGGCGATCTCGATCCTGAACAAGAAGGTGATGTTCATCGTCGAGGGACTGATGCACCCGTCGGTGCCGCCGCTGACCAATCTCTACCCCGCGGGCGAGTACTTCCCCAACTGGGTCGAGTGGTCGCTCGTCCTCGGCTCGATCGTGCTGGTGGGACTCGGCTTCGTCATCGTCTCGAAGATTATCCCGATGATCGAACTCGAAGACGCCGGCGAGCTCGTCGACGAGCCTCGATCGTCACGGACTGATGGAGATTCGTCACCCGACGTCGCCGCCGACGGCGGCGTGCTGAGCGGAGGGAAATTAAACGGGTCGGCGGCCGATACCGAAAGACAACCGGTTAACTCAGCGATCTCGGATCCGGTCGATACGACCGGCCGCGGTGTGGCTGAGTCCGACACCGTCGGCCTGGACTCCGATAGCGCCACTACGGAGGAAGACAGATGACCCACGCAATCACCAACATCGGACTGATCGTCATCTTCGGCATCGTCATGATACCGGTATACCTGATGGTTGCCGGCTGGCTGTTCGGCGGGCCGCGTGATTTTCGAACCGTTGGCATCTCCATCGGCTATATGCTCGGATTCACGGTCGTGATCCTCATCGGTCTGGCGATCACGGGGGCGGCGATCACCATCATCGTGAACCTCTGAGCCAGCCCGAGACGACGGCCGCCCGGCCGTTGCCGGCCCAACGGTTCGGCCGACCCACATGAGTTCTCGCCCAGTTTCGGCGCCGTGGGAACTGGCGTCATGATATAAGTGATCACCCGGCATGGATCGCTGTACATGTCCACCCCCCATTCTCCCACCGACCTCAACGACTCCGGCCATCTCCGGGCCCGGTTTCGCATCGAGCCGGATCCGAAAGCCGGCTGCGGCGTCGTCGCCGCCGGAGAGCGCGGCGATCGCGTCACCCAGTCGCTCGGCGCGGGCGGGGAGGACTGCGACTCGCGCTGTCACGCCGAGGTCGACGTCGCGGACGAGGGCGCCCGACTGCTCTCGAGTGACGTCTCCCGGTACTGCATCTGTCCGGTCTTCCAGGGTCACGACTGCGTCGCCTCGGTCGACAGCTTAGAGCGCGGCGAACTCGTGGTGACCGTCTCGGTGGCGAGCCGGGACGAGTTCCGGTCGATCGTCGACTCGCTGCGCGAGCGGGAGGCCAGTGTTCGACTGCTCCGGGTCTCTCGGTCGGTCGACGAGGCCGGCGGCGTCGAACGAGCCCTCGAGATCGAGACGAGCGCCATCACGGACAAACAGCGCGAGGCGGTCCGGATGGCGGTCGAGGCTGGCTACTACGAAACGCCGCGTCGGACGGATCTCGGCGAGCTGGCCGAGCGCCTCGGCATCTCGAAGTCGGCGGTCTCCCAGCGGCTGACGGCCGTCGAAACGAGGCTCGTTGCCGGGCTGGTCGACGCCGACGGCTCACCGGTCACCTCCGATACGAGCTGACGGAGCGGCCGGTGACGAGCTACCGACCACTCACCGCCCGAGACGGTCGAGGACCGCTCCGACGAGTCGCGCCTCCGCGGCACAGAGTCGCTGGGAGACGGCCGACTTCGAGATGCCCAGCGCGGCGGCGAGTTCGTCGAGATTCGTTCCGCGCGGGCGCTCGTAGTAGCCACGATCGTAGGCGAGTTCGAGCGCTTCCCACTGTTTCGGCGTGATCCCGCTGACGTCGATCTCGACGGCCGCCTCGCCGACCGAATCGGTGATCGAGATACCACGCGGTTCGATGGTTGCTTCCACCCCAGAGCTCTGCTCCAGCAGACTCCGTACCGCGTCCGCGTCGGAGACGGTGAAGGTGACCCGCAGCCCCTCGGCGGACTCAAAATCTGTCATTTGTCGCAAAGTGCTTTAACGCGTTCAATGAGCCGGTCGACGGAGCCGTCAGTCCCGCCGCTCAGGGTAGCCACCGTCCCCCGGTCGGGACCGTCGGGGAGGTGGACGACCGTCACGTCCTCGAAGCGGTGAACCGAACGCAGGTGGGTGCCGTACGGCTCATCCGGAAACCGCTCGCTCGTCACCGTTCGAAAGAGGTCGACCGCCGTTGGCTCGACGTCGACGTCCCCCGTCTCGGTCGGATCGCGCACGAGTTCGGGGCCCTCGGGACCGTACCGGACGACCCCTCGCAGCCCCTCTACCGTCTCCGCCGCCTCGCCGTCGGTCATAGCTAGTTATCGGCTCCAGATTGGTATGGCATCGACGCTTCATATTACAGGAGGTGACGCCATCGTCACACAAGTCGGGGTGACTGGATGGCTCATCTCCCCGCCACCACAGGGTGATCAGCTGGTGGCCCGGCGACCCACACGTTCCGGTCGATCGACCACATATACCCCTACACAGTGTAGCGCGAGCCACATCGACTGCGAGCATCTATCATCCAATATGGCCCGATTCAGCTCGGCAGACGGTCCGATGGAGTCGCGTCGCGACATGAGTAAACTCGGTTCAGCGGACGATCCTGCCGCCTGGACGGATCCGCGTCCCGTCAACCGGTTCGAACTGACGTATCTGCCGACGACCACCGAAGCCGAACACGACCGTCGGCTCTTCGAGTGGGTGTTAGAGTGGCTCGAGTGCGAGGCCGTCACCGCCGTCTACGTCGATCACGGCGCCGACGGCGAAGTGACAGTGACGATCGAGACCATCGAGCCTTGCACGCGAGCGGGTACGATCACCGACCACGAGCGGGCCCGCGAGCAACTCTCCGGGTTCGGCGAACTGGTTGAGACTCGGTGTCGTTCGATCGGCGCTCTCGACGAGTAGTCCGTCGCTCGCCGACTCGATCCGGCACAGCCGAATCGGACTTCGCCTACGAAATTGATTCAGCACAGATCGCTATCTCGCGAGAAACTGCGCCCGGATCGACCGATCTCGGGACAGTACGTTTTGGCGTGTCGGAACCCAGCTCGAACGTCGGTCACGATTCGTCGAGGCGTCGTTCGTCATCGTTGATCCGGTGGACGGTTCCGACCGGAACGCACAAGCGGTTCGTACTGGCGCTACGATTTCCCGTTCCGACCGATGTCGTCTACGCATGAACGGGTCGTGTCGGTTCGAGCGAGCGAAGACGTAACATCTCGGGTGATCGAGTAGCGAGCATGACTCCGAGCGAGCCGATCGAACGCATCAGCGCGGACGCGGCGGACGCCATCGCCTCGCTGGGTGACCGTCGACGTCTCGAAATTCTTGTCGCGCTGGCGGCGGCCGAGCGAAGCGAAGGGACGGCCGGCACGTCGCTGTCGTTCTCGACTCTGTACGACGCGACCGACGTGGAAAGCTCCTCGCAGTTCGCCTACCACCTGGATCAGCTGGTTGGTCCGTTCGTTGAGCGGACGCCGGACGGCTACCGACTGACCTACACCGGCGGCCGAATCGCTCGCGCCGTAAGGGCGGGGCTGTACGAACCTGCGACTTCGTTCGACGACGAACCGGTGGGCGGCACCTGCATTCGCTGTGGCTCGGCGAGTCTCGTCGCGACCGTGGCCGACGAGGGGTTTCACATCCACTGTCGAGCCTGTGAGGAGACGCTGCTCTCCGACATCTTCCCGAGGAGCCAGGCCCGCGGGCGTACCGCCGCCGAAATCGTCGAGAGTTTCGGCCATCGAATCTGGGGGTCGCTCGTCCAGCTTCGGGCGGGCGTCTGTCCGGAGTGTGCCGGTCGCGTCGAAACGAGCGTCACGACCACCGAACTGGGAGGGCGCACGCTGTACACGCACGCGAGCACGTGCCCCGAGTGTTGGTTCGGGTTCGCCCTCCCGGTCGAGGCGGTCGCCGTGTTCCACCCCGCGGCGGCGAACCGGCTCTGGATGGCAGGAATCGATCTCTGGGACGTTCCGCTGTGGGAACTCTTCGAGTTCATCGTCTCGGACTCGATCACGACCGACGTCAGTTCCCGCGACCCGCTGGGACTGCGGTTCGAGGTTGCACTCGAGGGCGACCGCCTCGAACTCGAGATGGACGAATCCGGTTCGGTGACGGTCGCGTGAGCGTCGGATCGGAACCGAGAGTCACCCACCGCACGATAGAGGACGCCCGTCACGGCCCATCCGCGGGTGGCGATTCGGTCGACGGCCGCCCGGCCGTCCCACGGCTGAATCAACCCTCTCTGTGACGCCGTCGGGAGCTCCTCAACTCGATTTGAGTTACTCGTCCGACAATATGTAAAGGCAGTAACAATACTTATCGGGCTCGACCGTCATCACCCCCTATGGAAACGGTCACGGCGAAACGCGGTTTCAACGTTCGGGGGCGTCTCTGATGGCCGCCATCGAAATATCCGGGCTCACGAAACGCTTCGGCGACGTCGTCGCCGTCGACGACCTCGACCTGACGGTCGAGGAGGGCGAAATATTCGGGTTTCTGGGACCGAACGGGGCGGGTAAGTCGACGACGATCGACGTGTTACTCGACTTCATTAGACCGACATCGGGCACGGTGACGGTCCTCGGCCACGACGCCCAGAAAGAGGGCGAAGCGGTCAGGGGGCGGACCGGCGTCCTGCCGGACGCCTACCACGTTTACGATCGGCTCACCGGCCGTCAACACGTCGAGTTCGCGATCGAGATGAAAGGCGTCGACGAGGATCCGATGGCGCTGCTCGAACGCGTGCGAATCGCCGACGCGGCCGATCGCAAAGCGGGCGGCTATTCGAAGGGAATGCGCCAGCGACTCGTCCTGGCGATGGCGCTCGTCGGGGAGCCCGATCTACTCGTCCTGGACGAGCCGTCGACCGGCCTCGACCCCAACGGGGCCAGAGAGATTCGCGAGATCATCCGCGAGGAAAACGCTCGCGGAACGACGGTCTTCTTCTCCAGTCACGTGATGGAGCAGGTCGAGGCCGTCTGCGATCGCGTCGCCATCATCGATCGGGGGGCGCTCCTCGCCGTGGACACGATCGACGGTCTCCGCGACGCGTCCGAGACGGGCGAGACGCTGTTCGTCTACCTCACCGAGCTGGACGACGCGATCGTCGCCGAAGTCTCGGAGCTCGACGGCGTCGGCGACGTCGCGATCGACGAGGACCGACTCCGCGTTTCGGTCGACGGCGTCTCGAAGTTCGCCGTCCTGGACGCGATCGACGCGGAAGTCGCGCCGGTACAGGACTTCTCCGTCGTCGAGTCGTCGCTCGAGGATCTGTTCGTCCGCTACACGAACGAGCGCCAGGAGGTCCGGCGATGACCTGGCTGACCGTCGCGAAGAAGGACTTTCGCGACGCGGTCCAGTCGCGGGCCCTGTGGGCGCTCGTCGGCGTCTTCGTGATCGTCTCGATCGGCTCGACGTACGCCTACGTCGAAGTGCCTGAGATGTTCGGCGAGCCCGAGGGCGCGACGTTCGCCGGACTGGTCTTTTTCACCGTTGGCCTGATCGGTCTCTTCGTCCCGCTGGCCGCGATCGTCGTCTGCTACAAGTCGCTCGCGGGAGAGCGGGAACTCGGAAGCATCAAACTCCTGCTGGCGCTTCCGACCACCCGCGCCGACGTGTTCGCCGGAAAGGTACTCGGACGCGCGGGCGTCCTGGCGTTCGGCCTCGGCGTCGGCGTCGTGGTGGGTCTCGGCTTTGGCACCGTACTACTCGGCGAGTTCGACGCCGTTGCCGGTCTCGTTCTCGTCCTCACGACGATCGCGTTCGCGGCCATTTACGCGACGATCGTCGTCAGCATCTCGGCGACGACGGGGTCGACCTCGCGCGCGACGACGCTCGCGCTCGGCTTCTTCGTCGTCTTCGAGTTGCTGTGGGACGTCGTCGTGATGGCCGTCCTCTACGTCGCGGGCGGGTTTTCGCTTCCCTCCCCCGAATCGATGCCCGAGTGGGCGTTCACCCTGATGCAGGTCTCACCGTCGTCCGCGTACTTTTCGACGGTCGTCGCCCTCTTACCGGATCTCGCCGATCTGGTCGACGCCGATCCGTCGGGAGCCGGCGCCGGCGTCGAGGTCACCGCGGCCGACGCTGAACCGTTCTTCCTCTCGCCCGAGGTCGGCGTCGTCGTCCTCGCGTTCTGGCTCGTCGTCCCGTTCGTGGTGGGCTACGCCCGCTTCGATGGCGCAGATCTCTGATCGCCGTCGGTTCGTTCACGTTTCGAATCGCCCGCCGCCGGAGAGGTACCAGCCGAACAGAAGCGGCGTGACGAACAGCGTCACCGGAACGAAGATCCACACCTCGCCCGCGAGAACGTCGTACTGCGCCAGCGTTTCGGTCGCCGGCACGCCGTCGACGTAGCCGACCAGAAACTCGAACCCGACGGTCAGCACGACCCACAACCCGCCGATCGCGAGGAGTTCGACCGCGGTGAACCGCATCGAGGAGTACGAGAAGAACAGATACGTGATCGCCAGGATACTCACGAGCAAGAGCGCGGTGCTCGCGAGATGTGCCGACGATTCGCCGAGGTACGAAACGAGGACGGACTCCCGCAAGACTCCGTTCGCAACGGCAATCACCGCCATTATGGTCCAGGTTACGGCCGATTCGACCACCGCGACCGATCGGATCCCCGGGACGGACGACGACATGTGGTAGCTCTTCGAATCGATACGGGCGCTGAACGGAAAGCGGTTTGGCGGTCGTGTCCGCACGATTCGAAATACCCGCAGACGTCGCCGGCACTCGGGCGCGGCGCCGACGACCGGACGACGATACCCTACGAATCGTCGACGATCCGTCTCGAGGAGTTCGTCACGACGAAGAGGCTGCTCGCACCCATCGCGACGGCGGCGAACAGCGGATTGATCAGCCCGGCCGCCGCCAGCGGGATCGCGACGGCGTTGTACGTAAGCGCCCACGCGACGTTCTCCCGGATGCGACGACGGGTTCCGCGCGCGAGGTCGAAGACGGCCGGAACGTCTCGCAGGTCGTCGCGCGTCACGATCACGTCTGCCGCGTCGGCGGCCTGAGCCGTCGCGCTTCCCATCGCGATGGCGACGTCCGCCGCGCCGAGCGCCGGGGCGTCGTTCGTCCCGTCGCCGACCATCGCGACGGTGCTATCCGCCGAGAGTCGTCGAACCGTCTCGACTTTCCCGTCCGGCGGCACGCCGGCGAAGACGCGATCGACGCCCGAATGCGCTCGGAATCTGGCGGCCGCGCGCTCGTCGTCGCCGGTGAGGACGATCACGTCGCGCTCGGCGAGCGCCGTCACGACGTCGTTCCACTCCGCCCGGTCGGTGTCGCCGACGGTGAGTACACCGCGAGCGCGTCCCTCGTAGCCGACCACCGCGGGGAGCGAACCGGCCGCGCGAGCCCGTTCGATCGACTGCGCGAGGTCGTCCGGGACCGGGCCTACTTCGGCCTCGACGAGCGCGGGCGTCCCCACGACCACGCGCTCGCCGTCGACGACGGCACTGACTCCCTCCCCGGGATGGCGGTGGAAGTCGGCAACGTCGCGACCGGCCTCGGTCGTCGTCTCGGCGGTTTCGAACCGCTCCGAGTCATCGGACGGGTTCGGCTGGACGACGGCGCTCTCGGCCGTTCCGCCGTCGGTCACCGGCTCCGAAGCCGCGTCCTCGCCGCTATCGTCCGGGCGGTCGCCGTCTCGCACCTCGGCGAGGTAGTCCGTAATCGCCGCGGCTGCGGGGTGCTCGGAGTAGCGTTCGACCGCGCCGGCGCGTTCGAGGAGTCGATCGAGCGACTCGTCGGCGGCGGGCTCGACGTCGCGGACGGTCATCTCGCCGGTCGTGAGCGTGCCGGTCTTGTCGAAGACGATCGTGTCCACGTCCGGCGCCGCCTCGAAGAGCGACTCGTTCGCGACGACGATGCCTCGCTTCAATCCGTCTCGGAGGCCCGAGGCGATCGCGAGCGGCGTCGCGAGCCCCATCGCGCACGGACACGAGACGACCAGTACCGTGAGCCCGATGAGCAGCGCCCCCGACCGGGAGTCGCCGATGCCGAGCTGGATCGCCGTCACGACGACGGCGAGCGTCAAGACGAGCGGAACGAAGATCGTCGCGAGGCGATCGACGAACCGCTGTATGCCGGGCGTGGCGCTCTGGACCGACCAGACGAGTTCGGCGATGCGATCGAGCGTGCTCTCCGCGTCCGCGCCGACGGTCACCTCCATCGGCGCGTCGGTGACGACCGATCCCCCGACGACGTCGTCACCCGTCGCCTTCGAGACCGGGAGCGACTCGCCCGTCAGTACCGACTCGTCGACCGCCGCCGATCCCGAGCGGACCGTTCCGTCGATGGGGACGCGCTCGCCCGGACGCACCAGGACGGTGTCGCCCGGTTCGAGGTCCTCGACGGACACCGTCTCCGCGCCGCCGTCTTCCAGTCTCGTCGCCTCGGTCCCTCTCGCGGCCGTGAGCGACGAGAGCGTGGCCGTCGCCGCTCGTCGCCGTTTGCGCTCGACGAACCGGCCGAGGCTCACGACCATGATGACGGCGACCGTGACGTCGTAGTAGAGGTACTCGCCGCCGGTGACGAGCGAGAGCGTGCTGTAGACGTACGCGGAGACGGCCGCCAGCGCGACGAGCAAGTCCATGTTGGGGTGGCCGACCCGAAGGCTGACGTACGCACCCCGGAGGACTGGATACCCGGTGTAGACGAGGATTATCGTCGTCATCACCGCGATGGTGACCATCGGGACGTAGAGGCCGACGGACGTCGTCGCGTCCACGTCGAGAATGCCCGTCTCGATGCCGACGTAGCTCGGATAGAAGTAAAAGAGGTACCACGGTTTGATCAGAAAAGTGAGAAACCCACCGACGAGCAGTCGCGTCGCGAGGTCGTCAGTGTCGGTTTGACCGCGTCGCGTCCGTTCGTCCGCTGCGTCGCGGCGGTGGGCGCTGTAGCCGTATCCCGTCAGCGCGTCTGCGATCGCGTCCGGATCCGTCGTGTCGGGATCGTAGCCGACGCGGGCGGTCTCCGTGGCGTAGTTCACCTCGATCGCCGAGAGGCCGTCGACCCGCTCGGCGAGCAGCGAGACGAACCCTTCGCAGGTTGAACAGTACATTCCTTCGATCGCGAGAAACGCGATTTCGTCCCCCTCAGCGGGTTCGAACGCGGCGTCGTCGGGGGAAGATTCGTCGTCCAGCCGCTCGTGAACGCGTCGTCTGACGTCGCCCGCCTCCACGTCATCGATGTCCGCGAGCGCCTCGTCTACTTCGAGACACCCACGACAGCAGTAGCTCCCGTCGGCGTCCGGTGCCGTGATCGGTGGATCGGGCGTCGGGAGCTCACACAGCGTGCAGGCGGCCATTCGATCTGGTGGTTGGTCCGTCGCGTGGGTATTGCTGGCCCCGAACAGGTTCGCGGTATACCCAACCCCTGGGAATCACGTTCCTCGGTTAAGAGGAACCCGATCGAATACCCGGATATGACGGGCTACCAGGCAACGATCGTCGTCGACGATCCCGGCGGCTGTCCGGTCGCGCTCGCGGCGGACCGAGCCGGAACCACGGTCGATTCTGTCTCGCGATCGTCCAGACGCGACTCGTCGACCGTCGTCGAGGAGTTCACGATCGAAGACCCCGAGGGCGACCTCGTGGGACCGATCGAGGATTCGACAACCGACCGCGAGCCGACCGAGGATTCGACGACAGAGTGCGCCCCGATCGAACCGGCGGTGAACGGATCGTCGACCGCGCCCATCGAGTCGAACGGTGTCGGTACCGCGGCGGGGAGCGTTTCCGCGAACGCCGGCGACGTCGAAGCGAACGGACCGGTACTCTCATCGGCGAGTGTCGACGATACTGATTCCGAACCGATCTCGCTCACGCCGGTCGCGGGCGCCGGCTCCGATCGAACGTACCGGTTCACCCGGGACTGGACGAACGACTGCGTCTGCGAGGTCGTCGAGGGCGAGGGGAATCCGGTCAGCTCGCTCCGTGCGGTCGAAGGGGCGCTCCACGTCCGGGTGACCGGCCCCGACCTCGAGACGCTTTCGGCGACCGTGACGGCGTTGAAATCGAGTTTCGAGGGCGTCAAGCTCAACGAACTCACCCAGAGCACCGCCTCCGAAGACAGCGATCTCGTGCTCATCGACCGAGCCAGGTTGACCGACCGACAGCGAGAGGTGCTCGAAACGGCTCACGACCTCGGCTACTTCGAGTACCCGAAGGGAGCGAACGCCGGCGAAGTGGCCGACGAACTCGACATCAGCGGCTCGACGTTCGCCGAGCACCTGGGCGCGGCACAGTCGAAGCTGCTAGACGCGATATTGGAGGAGTAGACGGTCGAATTCGACGATATAGGCGACCGGCGCCGACGGTGATTTGACTCGATCGACCGTAACAGGAGATAGTAGCACGGTTTTGTTAATCAAATAGGCGTGTGAAACTGGTGATGCGTACAGGTCAAGTAGAAAACGGAGAGACGACCAATACGTCTGAAAAATGTCAATAACTGGCTGCTGAATATTTGCACATTTTTCTTGTTTGGTTCTTCTGCTCGCCTGGAATTATTAGAATACAACCTGGGCCAACTATGTAGCCTGCTGTATAAGCGGCCACCATGCAACACGCCTCAAATCTCTGTCGTGATGCCAGGAAAGTAGCTGGCATTAGAGGCGGTCGAAATGACCCTCAAAGAGGAGGCGACGTTTTCGACGACATTTGGTCTTCACTATGGCCGACAGTATCGTATATAGTGACAACGGAGCGATAGTAAAATGAGCACAAGACTGCGAGGACTTGCCCAGTCACACCAGGTGGCACTTTTTCTCCTATTGACACTCGGATTTTCGTGGAGTGTATACGGGATAGAACTCACTTCTGACATCAGTTTGCCGCCGATAGCTGTGTACGGCCCGGTAATCGCCGCTGCGATCGTGACCTGGATAACCGGCGGGAATGTACGACGATGGGCAAGACAACTATTCATTTGGCAGACTGGCGGCCGCTGGTATCTGATCGTACTGGTCGGATTTCCCATCGTCTTCGTCGGCGGATCAACGGCCATGTACGTCGCTATGACGGGCGACACCACCGGACTTGCTCCAGGAATCCTCCCGGAGCGAATGTGGATCGTGCTGTTTTTCCTTGCATATCAGATATTGACTGCGGGTCTCGGGGAGGAACTCGGCTGGCGTGGATTTGCCCTCCCCCGGCTTCAAGACCGGTACAACGCGTTGTTAGCCAGCCTCATCATCGGCGTTTTCTGGGCTCTCTGGCACTTTCCGCTCTTTTTTCAGCCCGACTCCTTTCAAGCGCAGATGGGACCGACCATCTATCTGATAGACGGATTGACACTATCGATCCTGTTCACCTGGGTCTACAACAGCACCGGTGGAAGCGTGCTGATGGCGGCGCTGTTACACGGCGTCTATAACACGACATTGGTGCTCTACCCGTACGAGGGAGAACTCGACATTGCCGAATTTCCGTACCTCCTCGGAGTGTCGAGAACCGTCCTGCTGCTGCTTATCGCAGTGCTCATCGTGGCCGTCTATGGCCGAAACCTGTCGACCAGAGAACCAATCCCCGGCAGGGAGCACGCGGGGGGCGTTCTGGAAAAACAGTCCAATACCACCGAGACAGAGTAACCGATGCGCATCACTGAACGACTCGCTACAATCGCACCGAACCCGACGAATCCCTACTTTTTCGTCGTCATCCATCTCGGCTGGGCGTGGTTCTTCTGGGGATTCATCGTCCTGTCCAGGCAGAGCGTCTGGACATTTCCGAATGTCTGTTATTCTATATTGGTGGACTCAGTCCAACAGTTGGTGGTCTCGTCCTGACTCACCGGGTAGAGGGTGGTCAGGACTGCGGGATCTCTGGGACCGGACCGTCAATTCGCGTCGCATCAGCCCCAGGTGGTACCTGATCTGTATTTTTCTCCAGCCCGCGATCGCGGTAGTAGCAGCTGGTCTCGCACTTCTCGCCGGTGCATCGGAGCAACCGTTGAATCCTTCGATAGCCGTCGAATCATTGGGACTGCTCCTGACATTCACGCTCCTTGCTGGGGTAGTCGAAGAGATCGGATTGTCCGGCTACTTCGTCCATCGACTGCTTGCGTTCCGGGGCGTCGTCGCAGTTGACGTGATTACTGGAGTTGTATGGGCAATCTGGCACGTTCCGCTGTGGCTGATGGAGGACTACTACGGCGTGGCCACGATCAATCCGGATCCGTTCTACTTCTTTGGCGGAATGGTGTTTGTGCAGATCATCTACGCGTGGATCTACCACAACACAGCCAAAAGCGTTCTCGCAGCGATCAGCTTTCACACGAGTGTGAACGCGACCGGAGAATCTCTTGGACCCGCTGACGTGGTAGAACGGTACGTGTTCTATCTCACAATCGTCCTCTGCCTGCTGATACTGGTAGACGAACAGTGGGTCACACTAGCGGATGTCTGGGATACACTCAGTTACAAGGGGTAGAATCCGTAATTATCTATCGAGAGCGAGCAATTCATCGGCATCGCGCAATTCTGGTTCAATAGAAACGCTGGATAAGTTGCCCGATCGGCCACGAAAGTACCCACAAGAGCCATGTCGCATCGACGTGCACGAACGCGAGAGGGAGGCTGGCGACGATGACGATCGCGTCCGCGCTCTGTCGGAGAAACTCCCGCCGAACCGTCACGTCTTCCCTGAGCAGACTACGCAACCACGTGTACACTATCATTGCGTCTCTGACAACGAGGAGTATCGTCATCGTTACACCGAACATGACCCACGCCCACGGATTTTCGGGAAACTGTCCAACCGCTTCGCTTACAAACGGAATGAGAATGATCGGGACGAGATACAAGAAGTTCATCTTGACGAGAGTAGTATCGATGCCTCGAAAGTTTCGGGGCAACTTGTGATGCTCCCACCGGTAGAGGGCGACGACGAAGATAGAAATCGCAAACGCAATCGTCACTGGCACCAGATTCGGAAGTGCCTGCCCGTGCGATTCCTCACCACCGCCAGTGTTGAGAACGAAATCGTCCCGAGGAGCGTACACGAAAAGCCAAACACGGCGATACTGAACCACTCGACGCTTGAGAACAGATCAGTCTCGACTGGATATAGATCGGCTGGAAAGTCCTGCTCGTCAGTTTTGGTGATATCGTTGTTGGTCATGTGTTCTCAACCAACCTATACATTCTTTCTACAATCTGTCTGACCAATCCAGCCATCAGACAGCGAACAATGGGCGCAGACACTGAAAGCGTAGGCCGATCGCAAGTTCTGGAAGGGCCTTGCGAAACCGACTATTTCGTGCTCCATTCGCGCCCTGCGTCAGCCCGATCCCCAGAATGTATCATTTCCTGCGGATTACAATAACGCCGGTGATTCAAATTCCTCGCCGTGTGCACGCCCAGCGACCCCTCACAAGTCAGTCCCGAATTTCGAGATCGGCAAAAACGGCGATCCCTGTGACAACAAGGTCAGGCCCGTCGTCCGCTGCTCGTTTGTCCGAGCTTACAGAACGGCGGTCGATAGAGTCCGCGAGGATGTTAAGAACCTCCAGTCGAACATCCCATTCCTGTGGAACTCGGATCTCGGTATCACCAAACACTGTGACAGATTCGACGATCGCCGGTGTTGACTGGACGCTCCCATCACGGAGGTCAAGACGAGCGTCACCGAACACAGAAACAAGCTCTGCTCCGGTAAAGTGGTCGGATGTCACCCGGCGCTCGTCCGTGCCGAAGACACCGATTGCGCGTATCTCGTCGGCACTGTAGTCTCCAGTAAGCCGCAACCGCTGCCGCCCTCGTGACCGGTTCACGACGATGAGGACACCGAGGAGGACGATAAACAGTGGCCACCACGTTCCGATGGCGTCGTCAGAAATCAACCCGAGGTTCCGTACGAAAAACGCCCCAGCGATAGCGATCACCATGACGGGGCCGACGAGATTTCGGAACTCACTGCGAACGAGCGCCCAGATACCCAGCAGGACGAACAACAACGGAACCCACTCCCAGAGCGCCCGCATCTCGAGAACACCAGTCGTGGCGAGCAATAGAAAAACACCGATGAGAATGACGATGCCGCCAGTGGTGAGGCGTTCCCAGAGATTTTGTGTCATTAGTGAACGTTTTCTACAGAACCAGTGATAAAACAATGGCAGATCGTTCCACGGGTAAATCACCTCATAAGTGTCTCATCGAATATCCGCAGGTATCGAAGTAAATAGCAGTATTCACACAACGCCGCCACGATGAAAGGAACCGCCACGAGCACCAGGTTTGGAAACTCCTACGAGAACGATTCTCTCGTGTTACATTCGCAGATCTACTGAACGAAGATTCTCAATCGGCGTCGACCGACGAACCGTCACCGTCCCACGGCATCGGCCCGTCGTAACCCGCTGGCACGTACGAACAGAGCGGATCGCTCGCGAGCGGGTCGCCGGCCGTCGCGTACGCCCGCGACCGGCTTCCGCCGCAGAGCGCCCGAAACTCGCACGCGCCGCACTTGCCGGTGAGCCGGTCGCGATCGCGCAACGATCGGAACAACTCGCTCTCGCGATACACTTCCGTCACCGGCGTCTCTCGGACGTTGCCCGCCGACAGCGGAAGGAATCCCGACGGGTAGACGTCTCCCGTGTGACTCACGAAGCAAAAGCCGTCGCCGGCGACGATACCGCCACGACGAGCGGGCGGACCGGACGACGAGTCCTCACCGCTCGATCGACGTTCCACCGCCTCGGCCGCCGCTCGCTGGGCGACCACGCGACGGTACATCGGCGCCTCGGTCGTCTTCAACGCGAACGACGCCTCCCGACGGACGTCGTATAGCCACTCCATCACCGACTCGGCTCGCTCCGGCGAGATCGGATCGAGGATGCGACCCCGTCCGACCGGGACGAGAAAGAACACGCTCCACATGACCACGCCGAGTTCTTCGAGCAGGTTCCGGATCGCCGGGAGGTCGGCGACCGTCTGGGCGCAGACCGTCGTGTTGACCTGAATCGGGATTCCAGCGGCTCGGGCGTCGTTAGCGGCCCGAATCGTCTCCGTGAAACTCCCCGGTTCGCCGCGAAACGAATCGTGGCGTTCGGGCGTCGCCCCGTCGAGGCTCACCGCCATGCGACGAATTCCCGCGTCGGCCAGCCCCTCGATGCGCTCTCCGGTGAGCGATCGCGTGCCGCTCGGCGTGATCGTCATCCGCAGGCCGAGATCGGCCCCGTATTCGACGAGTTCCTCGACGTCGTCGCGAACGAGGGGGTCGCCGCCCGAGAGGACGACGAGCTGGCCGTCGCCGAAGTCGGCCGCCGACTCTAAGAGTCGCTTTCCCTCCGGCGTCGAGAGTTCGTCGGGGTGGCGACCGGGGACGGCCTCCGCGCGACAGTGCTCACAGGCCAGGTGACACGCCTGAGTAAGTTCCCAGATAAGCACGAGCGGCCGATCGGCCGTGTCGACGCGTCGCGGTTGCATGTGACCGGTCGTTTCCCACAGAGACGCCTAAACCCGCCTCTCGTTCCCAGTACGTTAGAATCAGCCCGCACTGATTCGGCCCAACGGCTACGTCTCTACCCTAGAAATGACACCCATGGAAAACGCCCAACAGACGCATTCGACGGTCTCGACGCCGCCGTCGAGTCGAGAGACGATGGCTCCGCAGTGGGAGGTCTTCGTTCGCGGCGAGCGGACCGAGTCGCTTCGCCACGTCGGCAGCGTCTCCGCCGTCGACGCGACGGACGCCCGCCAACACGCGACGCGACTGTTCGGCTGGGACGCGATCGACCTCTGGTGCTGTCCAGCCGCGTCGGTCGAACGGCTCACCTCGAGAGCTGGCGAGTACGACCTGGTCGGCGAGACCGAGGCCGACCCGCAGACGGAGGACGCCGGCCGATGATCTCGATCAGTAAGTTGCTCTGTAACGGTACGGCCGAGGGCGACGGATTGCGCTACGACGCCGCCGACGAGTCGACGAAACCGCAGATCACGCGGCGAAAACAGCGCCGACCGGTGGTCGTCTGGAACGCGACGCGTCAGTGTAACCTCTCGTGCATCCACTGCTACGCGGGCGCCGATCTCGATCCGGCACCGGGCGAGTTCTCGACGGTCGAAGCGAAGCGATTTCTCGATCAGCTGGCCGACTTCGACGTTCCGGTCGTCCTCTTCTCCGGCGGCGAACCCCTCGTCCGGAGCGATCTCGAGGAGCTGATCGCCTACGCGGCGGACATCGGCGTGCGACCCGTCCTCTCGACGAACGGCACGCTCATCACGCCCGAGCGGGCGGCCGATCTCCGCGACGCCGGGCTGGCGTACGCCGGCATCTCCGTCGACGGACTCCCGGAGCGAAACGATCGCTTCCGCGGCGAGGAGGGCGCGTTCGACGCCGCCGTTCGCGGCATCGAAGCCTGTCTCGACGCCGGCCTGAAAACCGGGCTGCGCTACACCATCACCGCCGCGAACGCGCCGGATCTCGAGGGCGTCGTCGACCTCCTCGTCGACGTCGGACTCGATCGATTTTGCTTCTACCACTTAGACTACGGCGGCCGCGGTGCCGAGATCGTCGATCAGGACCTCGCGCCGGCCGAAAAACGCGAGGCGGTTCGTCGACTCTGCGAGATGACGATCGAGTACCACGACCGCGGCGAGGAGATCGAGACGCTGCTTGTCGGCAACTACGCCGACGCCGGCTTTCTCGTCGAGTATGCCCGCGAGCAGTTCGGACGCGATCGAGCGGAAGCCGTCTACGACTACCTCGAACGCAACGGCGGCGACCCGACGGGCGAACGCATCGCCGACGTCGACTACGCCGGCAACGTCCACCCGACGCAGTTCTGGCAGGGCTACAGCCTCGGCAACGTCCGCGACCGCCCGTTCGGCGAGATCTGGAGCGACGAGTCGAATCCGCTGCTCTCGGCGTTACGATCCCGCGAGGAGCATCTGACGGGAAAATGCGCAGACTGTCGCTACCAGTCGATCTGTCGCGGCGCGTCCCGGCTACGCGCGTTGACGGTCGAAGACGACCTGTTCGCGCCCGACCCGCAGTGTTATCTCACCGACACGGAGATCAGAGCCGGTTCGGTCGCGCCAGGTGGAACGGCCGACTGAGTCGGCTCGGTTCGGACACTACGTCTGCGTAGTGACCGCCATCGGTTCTATCAGAAAGGTTTGATAAACAGGATGGCATGCTGCATACAGGGCGCGAAGGTTTCATGCACAGGACCATTCGCAGCGATCACCACCTATACGATTTTTGTGTGCCAGCACATACCAAGACCATGGATGGGACACCCGACGACATCGAATTTCTCGTCGCGTCGGACCACCGGGTCGCCGTGCTAGACACGCTGGCCTCGGGTCCGAATGACCGCGACGCATTGCGATCCGCGACGGGGGCTTCGTCGCCAACCATGAGCCGAATTCTCACCGACTTCGAGAATCGCAATTGGGTCGAACGGGAGGACCGGAGGTACCAGCTGACCGGTCTGGGCGAGTTCGTTGCCGATCGACTAAGGGAGTTTGTGGACGCGATGTCGATTGAGTACCAACTTCGTGACGTCTGGCGGTGGTTACCTCATGAATTAGATGGGTTCAGCGTCGATCTGTTTACGGATGTAACGGTCACTCGCCCGACTGCCGGACACCCCGATACATCCACTACACGCCGTATCGAGTTGATCACGGAGACATCTACGTGGCGCGGTGTTGGCGTGGCAATGTTGGGGTTACGGACGCTAGAGACCTCGTTCGATCGGTTCCTCGACCAGCATGATGAGTTCCACTGTGAGTACATCTACCCGCCCGAAGTGTTCGATGAACTCCTATCGTGGGGAGACACGGAAACGATCATGAAGGCAGCCGACAGCGACAGCTACACCGTCTTGTTGCACGAGAACCTGCCGATGGAAGATCGGTACGAAATCTCTCTCTTCGACGATTGCGTGACCATCTGTTGTTACGATCACGAGAAGGGAGGATTACAGGCGCTCATCGAGACGACCAGTAGCGACATGCGAGCGTGGGCGGAGTCGTACTACGATCAGTTCCGTGCAGAAGCGCAGCCGCTCAGGGACGCATACGAACGCGGTTCACTGCAGTCGCTCGAATAGGCAGAATCACCGTGGGCTGCCCGATCGGTTTTTCACGCGGTGAAAGATTTTGCACGACGAATATCTTTCAGCAGGAATCTATAACGATCTTGCGGTCGGACCGTGTCATATGGGATCTGACGCAGAAAACGGTGATCACATCGATGTATTTAAATCGGGATTTCTCGGCGACTTGATCCGCCCCGAGGATTCCGGCTACGACGACGCTCGCACAGTCTGGAACGGGATGATCGACAAACGTCCTGACCTGGTCGCTCAATGCCGGGACGTCGCTGACGTTATCAGCGCGGTCGAGTTCGCCCGCGAGCAGGACCTGCTCGTTGCCGTCCGCGGTGGGGGACACAACGCTGCTGGTCTCGGAACGTGTGACGACGGGATCGTCATCGACTGTTCCCCGATGAACTGGGTTGACGTGGACCCAGACATCCGGCGCGTTCGCGTCGGCGGCGGTGCCACCTGGCGCGACGTCGATCACGCGACCCAGGCGTTCGGACTCGCAGTTCCAGGTGGGGTCGTTTCCCACACTGGTGTCGCAGGTCTCACGCTCGGTGGCGGATACGGCCACCTCCGGCGAACGTACGGGTTGACCTGCGACAATCTCGTCTCGGTCGATCTGGTCACCGCCGACGGACGCTTCCTCACCGCCAGCGAGGATGAGCATCCGGACCTTTTCTGGGCGGTCCGCGGGGGCGGCGGTGCATTCGGCATCGTGACTGCCTTCGAGTTCGAGGCACACCCGATCGGGACCGAACTGGCCACGGTGGAGACGTGGCACCCCATCGAGGATGCGGCGGAGGCATTCAAGGTCTGGCGCGACTTCGTCGAGACCGCGCCGCGAACGGTCAGTGGGGAGGCGATCATCTGGGGCGTACCGGAAGACCCCCACTTCCCGGAGGAGTACCACGACGACCCGGTCGCCATCATCACCGCCGTCCACGCTGGCGACACCGAGGAAGGTGAGGAACTCCTCCGGCCACTTCGCGAGTTCGGGTCGCCGCTGTTCGACTTCAGTGGCCGGACCCGGTACCTCGACCTCCAGCGGGGGTTCGACCCGTTCTTCCCGGCCCACGAGCACCGCTACTACCAGGGATCGGTCTACCTCGATTCGCTGGACGACGAGGTCATCACGGAGATCGTCGAGCGTGAGCCGTCGCGGCCTGACCCTCGGATACTCTACTACGTGTGGAACCTGGGTGGGGCGATCACCGACGTTCCGGAACACGCCACGGCGTTCAACGGCCGAGAGCACCCGTACCTTCTCGCCATCGACTGCAAGTGGGACGACCCCGAGGCTGACGAGGCGATTCTCGATTGGGCGCGTTCCTTCCAGCGGGACATGCACTCCCACTCCCCGGGTGAGAGCTACCAAAACTTCCCTGGACTGGGCGAGAACGAGGACGGCGAACCCGAGCGATCACCGCGACGCGACGAGACGGCCGACCGGTTAGTCGAGCTGAAGGACAGATACGATCCGATGAACGTGTTCAGCCGCAATCACGGCGTCACGCCGTCCGAACCGCCACGGACTGACGGAGGAGCGGGCGATGAGTGAGACCGTCAACCACCGGTCCTCCCAGACAGAGCCGGCCAGGCACGAGAACGCTATCCAGACCAGATACGACGAGTTAGTTCGCGCGGCCGAGGCCACCGTCAAGGTGTATACGCCAGCTGAAGCGATCGATCTGGCTGGCGAAGCTGGAATCCTCTTCGTCGATGTCCGCGACGCTGTCGAGCTATCTGAAGGGAAAGTCTCCGGAGCCATCCACGTGTCCAGGGGACGGTTGGAGTCACATCTGACCCCCGAGAATCCACGGTACGTGGATGACCTCGACGACGCGGCCGAGATCATCTTCTACTGTGCGGGAGGTGCACGCTCGGCGCTGGCTGCACAGCGGGCGCAGGAACTGGGATTCGACCGCGTCGGACACCTCGCCGGTGGGATCTCCGCATGGAAGGACGCTGGTGGACCGATGCAAGTGATCGAAGACCGTTGCTGATATACTATGTTTCCCGACCACATCGAGACGGCCCGACTCGACCTCGAACGGATTTCGCACGACTCCGTCGATGTATTCGAGCTTCACGAACTCTACTCCAATGGAGACGATACGGAGGAAATGTTCGAGTACTGGGATTCGTCTCCCCACGAGACGGTGAAAGAGACCTACGACTACGTGGATGAGGCCGAACGACTGTGGGACGAGCTAGCGGGTGTGAAATACCTGATTCGACCGAAAGACGGAGAAGACGGGGCAGGCGTAATCGCTGGAACGACAAGGATGTATCCAAATTGGAAAAAGCGGTCCGCCAAGCTTGGGATTCTTCTCGGCAAGCGGTTTTGGGGCCGCGGATACTCCGGTGAACGAGCTGATGCCATGCTGTCCGTCGCATTCGATCGACTCGATCTTGAACTCGTCGTCGCCGTCTACATCGACGGGAACGAAAAGTCTCGACGGGCGATCAACAGGTACGTCGAACGGTATGGTGGCCAATACGAGGGATTGCTGCGAAATTGGCTTCCGGTGGACGAAACCGTTGTTGATGCCCATCGATACTCGATTTCACGTGAAGAATACCTTGCGATGGCCCAATGCTGAGCGGTTGCTCCGTTGAGACCGATAGAACGGTTTCCAATTCGGAATCAACGTTTGCTGCCTCTTTCTCTGGATTCGGTAGGTAGTTTCTGACAGAATCTGAGTAGTACATTCAGTCTCTGCTGAATAGAAGGCGCGAATGACCCGAGCGTCAGAACTTGATCTAGGAGGGAAACACTCGCTCGATACAGGTCGAACTCGCACTGTTGGGGGGGTCATCATGGGGCATTCCATCAACAGAGTTAAATTTTACTTAGCCATCATCAGTCATATACATGGACAGTGACCGGTTGCGCGTAGAGTTCATGGACACCGTCTACGAAGCTGCCTCCCGCGACGACGTGGACTACTACGTTGACCTCGCAACGACAGTTGAAGGCCCAGTGCTTGAGTTGGGTTGTGGCACCGGTCGGATCTACCTCGAACTGCTCGAAGCGAGCGTGGATGCCGACGGCATCGATCTTTCGGCGGACTCACTCGCTGCCCTCCGGGAGAAAGCCGAACAGAGAGGACTCGAACCGAGCGTCTGGCAGGCGAACATGGCCGAGTTCATCGTCGACAAGGAGTATGCGCTCGTCACCTGCCCGTTCAACGCCGTACAGGAACTGACGACAATCGAACAGCAGCAGGCACTCTTCGAGTCGGTGTACGATGCGCTGGCCCCTGGCGGAAAGTTTGTCTTCGACACGTTTGTCCCTAACTTCGCGTACATAACCGACATGTGGGGCGAGTGGCAACAGCGGACGATAGAGTTTCGAAACGAACCCGTCGAATTCCACACCTGCTCACGTATCGTTGATGAAGTGACCCAAGAGTACGTCTCCGAGAAGAAAGCCATCACACAGGACGGCGAGGAGTTGTTCTCCTTTCAGGGCCGGGCGACGCTGCTGCCCTACCGCGAACTCGAGTTGCTCGCTCGCTCGTCGCCGTTCGAGTCCTGGAAAGTGACCGGCGACTACACCGATGAGTCACTAACCAACGAACATTCGGCACAAGTTTGGACGCTAATACGGACGTAGCATAAGACCGTGAACCGTGGTGTATTATCTGATCTATCGGACAGTCTTCACTTTTCCCTGCCAGTTCCCCAACCCCAAACGGACTTCGGGTATTAGATATGCGCTTTGTCCCTTACACAACGCTGTATTGATCCTCTGGACTGAACGCCAGTACGACGAACAACGTCGAATAACGAAACCATGCTACCACGACAGGTTACACTGACGAGCGTTCGCGGTTCCCGATCAGTCCGGTTACCGAGTGTCCGGTGGTGGGTGGTATCTACCAGTACACCAGCTTCGGTCACCCGACGTGAACCTTCGTCACGTGGCCGCCACAGCCACACTGATCTACGTACTCCCACTCCAGAGCACGAGTGGATTGGCTACGGGCGTACGATTCGAGATGGGGCCAGAGGTACCCGTCAGGGTGTCCATGCTCGGCGTGGGTAACGAGGTTGACGTGGTATCCAGAGCCCGTCGCTTCGATCGCGTCGATCGCCTCCGCGAGGATCAGGTCGCGGTCGTCGGCGTGGTGGGGCGCTTCGAGGTTCGCAGACCAGGAGTTCTGGTGTTTGCGTCTGGTGATCGGTTCCCGACTCTCGCCCGCCGTTCGACCGTCGTCGGTCGGCGGGTCGGCGCCGATGTTTGCGGTCATACTCGCACGTACGGTCCCGGTCACCCTCGTCGTGGGCGCGAACATATTCGCGCATCGCCAGGCGAACCATCCACCGGGAACCGTCGGAACATGTTCGCAGGGAAAGGCAGGCGGACGGAGATGAAAGCACGACCATGGCTGCAATACTCGGCGATATCGAGACGGATCAGGGGCCGCCGCTCTCGATCCCCATCCGTCACTTCGTCGTCGGATTCGGATTCCTGCTGCTCGGCGTCGCCGTCGGGATGGCGAACGGGCTCGGACTCACCCCGCCGACGGCGATGCTCGCGAACGTACACCTGCTGCTGGTCGGCTGGGTTTGCGTGACGATCATGGGTGCGATGGTCCAGTTCGTTCCGGTGTGGTCGAACACGTCGATCCACTCGCGCCGACTCTCCGTCGTCCAGTTGTGGCTCGTAGCCGGTGGCCTGACCCTCTTCGTCGGGGCGTTGCTAACCGAGCGGCTGGCCTTCCTCGCGATCGGCGGCTCACTGGTCCTCCTCGGGTTCTGGGTCTTCGTCTACAACGTGGGCCGGACGTTGCTCGGCGTCAGGCCGTGGGACGTCACCGAACGCCACTTCGCGCTGGCGCTCTGTTTCTTCCTCGCGCTCTCGTCGCTCGGCCTGCTCCTGGCGCTCGGCTTCGCGCGCCCCATCTTCGCCGACCTGCCGGTCGACCACGGGGCCGTCCTCGCGAGTCACGTCACGTTCGCCGTGTTCGGCGCCGTCCTCACGACCGTCATCGGCGCGCTCTATCAGCTCGCGACTATGTTCACCCAGACGGAGTTTTACGCGCTCGACCGTCACATCCAGCGGTTCGAGTCGGTCGCCTACCCGATCGGCGTCGTCGGGCTCGCGCTCGGCCGACTGTTCGAACTGAGCTGGCTCGCCCGCGGCGGTGGCGTCCTGATCGTCGCCTCGATCTTCGGAATCGGGCTCTTTCTTGCCCGTCGGCTCTACCTGACGCGCGTCGACTGGACCCCGATGCTCACCCGGTACACCGTCGTGGCCGGCGCGATGGTCACCTGGGCCGCGCTCACGCTTCCGGCCTGGCTCTCCGACCCGCTCTCGCCGGCCGCCCGTTACGGCGCCCCGGGGACCGTCCACCTCCTCACGTTCGGACTGATCGCCTTCGTCGTCCTGGGAACGCTCTACCACGTCGTGCCGTTCATCGTCTGGGTCCACCGCTACAGCGACCTGCTCGGCCTCGAACCGGTCCCGATGATCGACGACCTCTACGACGACACCGTCGCCGCGCTCGACTTCGTCTTCCTCTTCGGCGGGACGGTGTGTCTCGTCGTTGCCGACCAGCTCGCACTCGCATCCCCGCTCTTTCCCGTCGGGACGACGGCGATCGCGATCGGCGCCGCCCTCTTCGTGGCGAACATGGGGCTGGTCGTTACCCGACACAGTCCGGACGGCGTCGGGACGATTCTCTTCGGTGAACGAGCGGTTCGCCGCGTGGATCGAACGGTAGAAGACTGACGACGAACCGCGGTGCCGGATTCCGACTCAGAACGGGACTTCACCACCCTCTGACGACGCGGGTGACCGAGGCTCGGAATCAGTGGCGGTATCTCCTCCGATACGCACCGACGCGTCGCCGGTCTCTTCGAACGCCTCCTCGAGCCGTTCGAGCTGGTCGTTGATCCAGTCGCTATCGTGGTGCATCGGATTCGCGCGAACCCGAACGAGGTCGTACTCGTGGCGGTCGGCGAGTCCGTTCCACGCGCGGAACGAGCCGATGGCGAGCGTGTGACACTGCGGGCAGAACGGGGTCGTCGGCGTGAACTCCGCGCGGAGGGCAGACGGATCGTCTCGCTCGACGGCGTACCGATACCCGGCGTCCGGGTGACGGGTGTCTAAGTTCAACCTGGCGAGGTTATAGTTGAACGTCATGTCGTAGACGCCCCTAGCTTCGAACAACTCGCGCGTCAACCGATGAAAGGCGACGTGGTCGTTCCCGCCGAGAACCTCGTGAGTCGACAGGAACGGCCCCGGTTCGGGAACGTGCTCGGCGACGAACGCGTCGTACGGATCGAACAACTCGGCCTCGTCGCCCCGCGCGAACGGATTGCGAAATCCCGCCATACGCGAACGGACGGTTCCCTGCCTGCTATACAGTCCGCCGAACACCTTCGTCCGTTCGGGTGCGTTCGTTACCGTGGTGCGATTCGACGGTGGGCGGCCAGTAAGTCCGTGGCGTGGTTTGACAGTGGGCGGACAATAGCCACCGAGACCGACGCGCGACTCAGTCGTGACTGATTTCGACGTGCCACTCGTCGGCGTCGACCCGCGTCGAGTCGTAGGAAAAGCCTCGCTGAGAGAGCACCTCGAACAGCGGCTTCGGCTCGAAGCTATTTATCAACAGGAACGTTTCGTCGGCCTCGAGCGCGTCGAGTTCGGTCATGATGGGCCCGAACGGTTCGCCGTCTACTTCGCGAACGTCGAGGGTCCGATCGGCATTCAATGCTGGCATCACCCGACCGTTCGAGAGCGATCGGAGTGACCGTTCTCCCGATCATATTCGCACCTCCCCCCACTTTCGACCGATAGCAGACGTCCGCCTCGCCGTTCACGTCCCGGGGATGTCCCGCTGGCTCCACAATCCGCAGTAGATGAACGACGTCCATCCGATCAGCAGTCCGGCAACGATAACCGCGAAGCTCCAGACCGAGGCGACGAAGAACAGGTGAATAACGATACCGACGGTAAGTAGCGCCAGGCTCGCCGTGAGCCCCGCGACACCGATACAGTCGTCAGGGGATGGGATGCCGAGGGTTTCGTACGGTTGCATGGGCGTATCGGCCACGAGGAACGGCTAATAGTATTTTTGCACTCCGGTGAACGGTTCGGTAAGAGAGATTCGAATCACCAGCTCGTTTGGTATCCGCCGGCGTGAGCGCCCACCGGCTGGTGGAACGAGCAACCCTGGTAGCTGGGAATCGGGTGCCGGCTATATCCCAACCACCGTAGAACGTCATTCTGGGCGCCACACCGCCCGCAGATCCACATCATCATGGCTCAACACGTCCTCATTCCGGTCGACGGATCGGCTCACGGCTTCGCCGGCCTCGAGTACGCCGTCGCGTCGTTTCCCGACGCCACGATCACGGCGGTCTGCGTCGTAAACCCGGCACGAGAACACGTCGTGGAACTCGACTCGCCGCTCTCGTCCCGCGAAGCGCTCGAAGAGCGAGCAGCGAACATCCTCGAGCGAGCCACCGAGCGCGCAGCGAACGCCGGAGGCGAGTGTCGGACGACGATCGAGACCGGCTCACCGCACACGGAGATCCTCCGCCTCGCCGTCGAAGAAGACGTCGACCACATCGTGATGGGAAGCCACGGCGAGTCGCCGATCACCCGCCCGTTTCTGGGCCGAGTCAGCGAGGCCGTCGTCCGGCGATCGCCCGTGTCGACGACGGTCGTCCCCGAGACGCCCGCCGAACTGAGCCGGCGCACCCTCCCCGGCAAGATCCTGCTCCCGATCGACGGCTCGGAACAGGCCGAGGCGGCCCTCGAATTCGCCGTAAAAACGTTCCCGGACGGCGACCACACCGCACTGCACGTCCTAGCGATGACGCTCGATCGGTCGCGGGACACTGTCCGAGGCACGTACCTCGAGGAGGTGCTCGCCGATCTCGAAAATCGCGGCGCGAAGATCCTCTCGTCCGCGACGTCGCTGGCCGACGAGTTCGGTGTGACGGTAGAGACGGACACCGCGCTCGGGAAACCCGCAGCCGAGATCGTCGCCTACGCGCAGACCCACGAATACGACCAGATCGTCATGGGCAGTCACGGCCGATCGATCCGCGAGTTAGGTATCACCGGGTCGATTGCCGAACGGGTCGTTCGTCGGTCGCCGGTGACCGTGACGCTCGTCGGCGGCCAACCCGACGAAGCGTGAACACCACACGACCCGACGGGCCCCGTATATCGCCAACGGTCGCCCGACGAACCTCGCTCACTCGAGTTCAGACACCGTAAGCAACGTTTCGACGGCGACGTCTGGCGAGACCGAGATCGAATCGATACCGGCCTCGACGAGGAACGCGACGTACTCCGGAATCGTCGACGGCGCATCGCCGCAGATGCCGACCGGGCGGTCGTGCTCGTGGGCCGTTTCGATCAGCGACTCGATCAACCGCAACACCGCGTCGTCGGACTCGTCGAACAGCGGCGCGAGGTGGTCAGAATTCCGGTCGATGCCCAGGACGAGCTGGGTGAGGTCGTTCGAGCCGATCGAAAAACCGTCGAACCGCTCGGCGAACCGATCCGCGAGCACGATGTTCGACGGCAATTCCGCCATCACGAAGACGTCCATCGACTCGGTCGACAGGCCGTACTCCGCCATGAGATCGAGCACTCGTTCGCCCTCTTCGACCGTGCGACAGAACGGAACCATCACGACGACGTTATCGAGGCCCACGTCGGCTCGCACCTGACGAAGGGCCTCACACTCCAGCCGGAACGCCTCGCGGAACTGCTCGTCGTAGTACCGGGAGGCCCCGCGCCAGCCGATCATCGGGTTGTCCTCTTCCGGTTCGTACTTCCAGCCCCCTTCGAGGTTGCGGTACTCGTCGGTCTTGAAGTCACTGAGCCGGAAGACGACGTCGTTCGGGTAGAACGCCGCGCCGATCTTCGCGATGCCCGTTCGCAACGCGTCGACGAACCGGTCTTGCTCGCCGCGCTCGATCAGCTCCAGCGGGTGGTAACCGACGTGAGAGGTCACGATGAACTCCTCGCGCGCCAGCCCGACGCCGTCGACGGGGAGGTTCGCGAGGGCGAACGCTCGGCCAGGGTCGCCGAGTATCAACATGACGTCGGTTTCGGTCTCCGGAAGTTCGTCGACGGCCTCTTCGATCACGTCGAACGCGAGTTCACCCTCGTACACGCGTCCGACGTCTGTCGAACAGTCGACGGTCACGGGTTCGCCGGTCCGCAGGTCCGTCGTTGCGGTCCCCGTTCGAACGATCGCGGGGATCCCGAGCTCGCGCGAGACGATGGCGGCGTGGGAGGTCTTTCCCCCTCGATCGGTGACGATCGCGCTCGCCTTCTTCATGACCGGAACCCAGTCCGGATCGGTCATCTCCGTGACCAGCACGTCGCCCTCCTCGACCTGCTCCATCTGTCGAAGGTCTTCGAGGACCCGCACGGACCCGGTCGCGATGGCGTTTCCGATCGCCACGCCCTCCAGCAGTTCGTCCGCGGATTCCGTGAGTCGATACGTTCGAAGAACGGTTTCCTCCGATGCGCCGTGGACGGTCTCGGGTCTGGCCTGGACGACGAACAGTCGATCGAGTTCGCCGTCTACGAGCCACTCGATGTCCTGCGGACGGTCGAAGTGTGCTTCGATCCGGGCGGCGTATTCGGTTAACTCGCGAATCCGGTCGTCGGAGAGCGCGTACGCGTCTCGGCGAGACTCGGGTACCGGTTCGAGTTTGGTTCCACCGTTGCGACGGACCATGCGCTGTGTCTTGGCCCCGAGTTCCTTCTCGACGATGCCGGTCGTCGGCTTGAAGACGGTGTACCGGTCGGGATCGACGGTACCCTTGACGATCGGCTCGCCGAATCCGTAGGCCGCCTCGATGACGACGGCCTCCTCGAACCCGGTGTCGGGGTCGATCGTAAAGAGGACGCCCGACGACGCCAGATCGGCTCGCCCCATCTTCTGGACCGCACAGGCGAGTTTCACATCGAAGTGATCGAAGTCGTTGTTCTCCCGGTAGACGATCGCTCGATCGGTGAACAGCGAGGCGAAACAGTTCGTTATCGAGTCGATCAGTTCCGTCTCGCCCGACACGTTGAGGTACGTTTCCTGCTGGCCTGCGAAGGAGGCGGTCGGGAGATCCTCTGCGGTCGCCGAACTCCTGACGGCGACGTCGGGATCGTCGATCCCCAACCTGGCTGCGAGTTCGTCGTAGCGTTCGACGATCTGCGATTCGAGGTCGGGCGGCATCGACGCGTCGGTGATCGTCCGTCTAATCCGCTCTCCGCGTCGACGGAGGTCAGACACGTCATCGACGTCCAGCCCGTCGAGTTGGGACGTGATCGCCTCCTGAATCCCCGTCTGTTCGACGTAGTAGTCGTACGCGTCGGCCGTCGTCGAAAATCCCGGCAACACCGGCACGTCGAGATCGGCGAGTTCACCCAGGTTGGCGCTCTTTCCGCCCACGACGTTCGTGTCCTCACCCCGTAGATCCTCTAACCACCGGATAAACGTGCGTTCGGTCATCGGCACTGGCCCGCACCACGCGGACGGTGATAAAACACCGACAGGAACCGTCACCGTCAGATCCGACCCCACGGCACGCAATTCGGCAGAACGAGACGCCGTCAAATACGGGTCGGATCGAACCGGATCTCCGTCGTGAAAGTAATCGGGGGGTGTCGACAGCCGGGCGTGCGAGCCCGTTCCGTCGTTCGATGATTCGATCGAAGCAGTGACGAGACCCGGAGAATATCACCGCTGCCCGGGTTGCGAAAGCCGCGTGGGTTGTACCTGGTGTGATGACCGACGACGTGTTCTCCCCACTCGAGATCCGAGAGACGACGATTCGAAACCGGTTCACCGTGTCCCCGATGTGTCAGTACTCCGTCGACGAACGGGATGGGCTGGCGACCGACTGGCACCGCGTCCACCTCGGCTCGCGCGCCGTCGGCGGCGCCGGCATCGTCTTCACCGAAGCCACCGCCGTCGAAGAACGCGGGCGCATCTCCCCCGAAGACCTCGGCATCTGGAGCGACGACCACCGCGATGCGCTCGCCCCCATCGCCTCGTTCATCGACTCTCACGGTGCGACGCCGGGAATCCAACTCGCACACGCCGGCCGAAAGGCATCGAAGACCCGGCCCTGGGAGGGTAATGAACCCCTCCAGCCCGGCGACGGCGGCTGGGAAACGGTGGCGCCGAGCGACGTTCCGTATCCGTACGATGGCGACCCGCCAGTGACGACGCGCCTCGACGCCGACGGGATCGCCGACGTCGTCGAATCGTTTCGCGCGGGGGCACGCCGCGCACGAGAAGCCGGCTTCGAGATCGCGGAAGTCCACGCGGCCCACGGCTATCTCCTCCACGAGTTTCTCTCACCGGTCACGAATCACCGCGACGACGAGTACGGCGGCAGCTTCCACAATCGCACCCGGATCCTCCGCGAGATTACCGACGCCGTTCGCGACGAGATGGGCGAGGACCGCCCAGTGTTCGTCCGGATCTCCGCGACCGACTGGCTCGACGACCGAGACTCGTGGGATATCGAGCAGTCCATTCGACTCGCAGACGACCTCTACGACGCCGGTGCCGACCTCATCGACGTCTCTTCGGGCGGCATCCACCCGGACCAGGACGTCGAGTGGATCGGACCGAACTACCAGCTCCGATTCGCCGAACGCATCCGAAACGAGTCCGAAAGCGACGTCACGGTCGCCACCGTCGGCGGCATCACGGCCGCCGAACAGGCCGACGCGATTATTCGAAACGACCGCGCAGACCTGGCCGTCATCGGCCGGACGTTTCTCAACGATCCCTACTTCCCGCTCCACGCCGCCGGTCAACTCGGCCGTGAGGACGCCGTCGACGTCCCGGTCCAGTACCAGCACGGATTCTAATTCCGCACGTCCTCAGTTTTGGCTGTTGACCGAACGATCGGTTGCTGTCAGAAACGATCCGAACGGTCATCGCTCGGCTACCATCGTCGAACCGACAACGTAGATCGGAGTCAGTAGCCGAGAACGCGGAGTACGACCCCGAGGATGACGCCGGAAAGGCCGACGATGATCCCGAGGCCAGGAATAACGGGAATCGGAAGGAGACCGATCCCGAGGATGATTGCGAGTACGATCACAACTGTCGAGATTCGAACCATAGACTATACCCTCGACACCGAGCCAAAGCATACCTGCTTGCTCCCTACACGGAACACCGATCGCAGGCAAAATAAACGAGAGCTGGATAGTCAGCGCGTGACGACAGTGCAATATCTTCACTCGATGAGTGAGACGGCTTTTTCGACGAGGCGGACGAGACCGCGACCGCGAGACTACGACGACGGTTCGCCCAGTAGGGCCTCAGCCATCCGTTCAGCGACGTACGCGACGGCGTTCGCGACGTGGAGAACGACGATCAGGGCAATGAGCCCGACCGCGAGCGCACCCAGCGCCTCCGGAAGCGAGTCGATCGACCAGACGACCGGATCATCGTTCAGCTCGCCGAACTCGACGGACGTGGGATATCGTATCGGCGCCGCGAGCAGTTGAACGGCGCTCACGAACGCGAACACCACCAAGAATCCGACGACGCCAATGAGGAACTTTAGCTGGACGAACCCGACGGCACGCCAGGTCGACGCCGCGTCGAGGTAGCTCCTGAGACCCGCGAACCGGCCGTCGGGCCGACTTATATCGTCGTACGCCGAGAGATCGACCCCGAGCAAGACGTTCGCGAGCGCCCGCTCGAAGCCGGCGACAGCCCTGAGACCGAAGAGAGTCGCGACGAGAATCACGATCCCAATCCCGACGACGAACAGTAAGAGCCCGAGCACGAGGCCGAACGTCAGGACGAACGCGTACAAGAACCCGAGCGGAACCGCGAGCAGGAGGTACAACAGGTTCTTGTACGTCTGGAGCTGGATGGGCGGCCCAAAGAGCGTGGCGACCGAATTCGATTCGGAACTGACCATGCGCGAAATTACTGACAGAAGGACATAAATGTGAATCAAAACGTCCAATCCGTTACGACGTTCCCCAGCGGTTGGACGATCCGTACGGTCGAGAAGTAGTCACGGACGAGCATGCGTGAAACGCGCGAATGCGTGGGAAAGACACGGGATTACAGCTAAACGGGTCCGGTTTCCCCGCTCGCCGAGCGGATCGCTTTGACGGACACCGTTACCGATCCATCGAACGAATCGATCGAGAGCGTTCCGGCGATATCGCACGCACCAGACGGGAACCCGACGGATTCGACCACGTCACCGTTCCAATCGATGAACGTGACACCGGCTCCCTGGCCAGGTATCCCTTTCCAGTGACTGTCGTCGCTGCCGAACCACTCCGCCGACACGATATCCACGTTCTCGATGAGAACAATCGGTTCGTCGTGACCCGAACCGTACGGGCCGAACCGGTCGAAATCCTCGACGAGCCCCGGTGTGAGAGTCGTCGGTTCGACTGTCGCGTCCACGTCGATCGAGGGTCGAAGATCTGCGGGATCGTACCGCGTTCGCAGCGTTTCGGTCAGTCGGCGTTTGAACGGGGCGAGGTTCGCTTCACTGACTCTGAACCCGGCCGCACCCGGATGCCCCCAGTACGTTTCGAGCAACTCGTCGCACGCCTCGTACAGTTCAAGGAGATCGATATCCGGCGCAGTGCGACCACCGCCTCTGTACCCCGTATCCGATCGGCGATACGTGATGACGGGTCGTTGCCACCGACTCGATACTTCGCTCATCGGGCCACCCCCGACGTACTGATCTGTCTCAACGAACACCACGTCAACGCTCGATGGATCGAGTTGCTCGTCGATACAGGCTTCGAGATGCGCGAGGCGCTCTGCTCGTTGCCGCCGTCGATCAGCCCGGTAGCCCTCGAGTCGATCAATGAGTTCCTCAATCTCACCAGCATCCTCTGCCAGCAACAATTCAAGCATCAACTCGCCAGACTCCGCCTCTTGAGCCGCGTTCAACAACGGCACCAGCGACCAGCCAATGTCTCGCATCGACTCGACACCGCAGTGATCGACCGTCTGGTCCAGTCCCGGAAGATCGCTCTCTGAAAGCCGAGAGAATCCTTCTCGAACGATTGCTCGATTCTCGACCGTCAACGGCATGTAATCACCGAGCGTCGCCACCGCGGCCAACGGTAACGCCATCTCGTGATACTCAGCGATTCGAAGCGGCGCACGCGCTTCCACGAACGCCTGCCCAACCTTCCACGCGAGCGCACCCGCCGCGAGATCCAGATTCGGATACTCACTATCAGCACGACGCGGATTCACACACGCAGACGCCGCAGGGAGCGTCGCCTCCGGATCGTGATGGTCGATCACGACGACATCCATCCCTGCATCGATCGCCTGGTCGATCGGATCGTGCGCCGTCGTCCCGCAATCAACCAGAACGAGCAACTCGACACCCTCCGAAACGAGCTCGGCCACGTGCTCCTCGCTCACGCCGTATCCGTCCCACTTCTCAGGAGCACGAGACACAGGCGACACACCCAGGTCCTCGAATACCGATGTGAGAATCGCCGATCCGGTAATTCCATCGACGTCTCGGTCACTAAACACCGCCACGAACTCGTCTCGCTCAACAGCCGCGTCCAGGCGAGAAACGATCGCGTCGATATCCGGTAACTGCGCAGGCGAATGAATCGCCTCCACCGCCGGGTCGAGCGCCCGCTCAGCCTCAACCGGATCCGTGTACCCGCGACTAACTAGAACCGACGCCAACACCGAAGAACAGTCCAACGACTCGGCCAGCGACTCAACTGTCCCGGGATCGAACTCCGGTTCAACCCACTCCGGTTCAACAGGCACCTCAACCATCTACGACAACAACTCGTCACTACAACTATATAATTGATGTAGCAACCCACCACGGCGGCCAGCAGCGCAGAAACGACTCAATGGCACTGTTGAAATGCTTGACCGGTGATGGATTCTAACGGCCGTGCTGAATACAGAGCGCGACTGGCCCACGAAATCTAGCTCAATTTGCGTGAGCGGTGACCGCTCAGTACAGGGCATTTAGTTATAGGACTGACCTATAAATTTCTCTGAAATTGAAAGGCCGGCCGCCGAACGGGTCGCTTATTTTTCACAATGAATATGTAAACTAGCGTTTAGGATTACTAGGGGCAAAGGGCATCCCTTGTTGATTTGCGCGGGGTGTTGCAGTATCGTTGTGTGAATTTTCAACATGGCTTCTGTAGTTAGATCCGGACCCCTTTTTCGTTTCCACATATCGTACATGTTCAAATTTCTTCAGATCTACCCAAAGGTATTGAACTGATCCCGAAGATGATTTTGTCATCTTATATACTTTTACATATCCCTTCCCTATAGCGCCCTCATTAACTTTAATATCCGAGTCAATTCGAGTGATCCGAACATTATCAGGTAGCTTTGGTAGTTCCTCCTTGAGCTCCCCCCATACAGTTTTGAAACCAGTAGTTTTCTTCTGGAGAGGTATGACAAATCCGCCACCTTGTTGAATTGACTTGATCTTCGCCATACCCCAGTGTTCGAAAGGAAATGACATATAAACTAGGTAATTTTTTACGTGGTTGATAATTAGTCTATACCATATTATCTCTAACAATACCCGATCTTTTTCATTTTCTCGGTGATAGAACGACTGCTGGTTAATACGTAAATCTACTGAACGGCTGATTCATTAGCTTCAATGTGAAACAAGCGAAGCTATCGTGCTGAATTATCCTCTATATTCAACAAGCGAGGCGTATCAATCTCAGAGGGGTTCAACGGAAGGAGATTCGATCTACACTACGACAGCGAGTTCCGGTTTGTGGCACACCCCAAGGAATCAGATGTCACCGATCAGCCTGGCTTGTGCAACGATCAACTCCGCGTTCTCTTCGGCGAACTCCTCGCCGCGCTCTTCAGCGACCGTATCGATCACTCGTTGTTCCTCGGGAGTACGATCCGGTTCCTCCCACTCATACCATCGAATTAATGACAGAGTATCTTAAAATCCGGGGCAAGGGTAGTATTCGCAGTCCGCCTGCATCTCCAGCGACTTTTCTTCGTACTCAGTCAAACGATTCCGAGACGGAAAGCAAGTCAAAAGTCGCGCCTCGACCGGTTCTCGAAATAGGGACTCGGCGTTACCGAACGCTGAGTTCTTCGTACGATTCAACGATTGACAGGTCACTCTGCAGTTTCGCCTCCAGTTTCGGGCTGCGCGCGTCTACCTTGACGCGTTCATGTTGCCAGTCCAGTTCATCTTTGCCGCGCCACACCCCATACACCGTCGCACCCGGCACCTCGATCACTCCGAACACGATGGCTAACAGGTACAGTAACCGTTCGATTTCCCGCCAGGACGCGGTCGTCTTTCTCGGGAACTCACCAGGGAAATCAACCCGTTGGCCGAGCATTCGATGCGCTCGAGCGTCTTCGACGAAGTTCCGATCGTTACTGAACAGCACGATATCGCTTCGATTCTCGCGGTCGTACTCGTCGTACGCGTCGATGATGGCCGCATCACCCCGATCACTTTGCACCTCGACCGCTTGTTCGATATCACGGATCCGGCGATACGTGAGTAAACCGAGCCGACCGAGTCGCGCAGAACCCAGCGTTTGATTCCAGAACTCCTCGTACGACTCGCCAAACGCGTCGACGTACGGATCAGTGTTGTGGCACTTGTAATCCCAGTCCAACTCGTCGCGAACACCGGTGGCGAGAACGAATCCGTTGACATACCCGACACCGCTATCCGGGTCGTGCAACCCGAGCACCCGGTCAATCTGCCACGACATGAGATTCGTATCGAACCCAGCGAACACGGGCGAATGCCCAGCCATCAAATCCGGATCACCATACCGATCCAGGAACGTCTTGATCTCGTCCTGATTCGCCACGTCGAGAATCCCACTCGCCACCACCGTCTTCAGAAAGTCACTCGCAGACGGCAACTCCTTCGAAACGGCCTCACCGTGGGCTCGAGCGACCGCCTGCCTACTCGATTCGTACTCGTCCCCCTTCGTCACGAATCGAACCGTCGACGAATCATACCTATCGAGTTCAATCCGTAACAACTCACCGACATCGAGAGACGGGTGTTCGATCACGAACTGCTCATCGCCTCGATCGGCCAACCGGTTCAACAGCACCGTCAAGTGATCGCTTCGAACCCGCATCAGACCACCTCCGTGAAATCGATCAAGTTGATCGCCGTCCGCGGAATCGCCGGGTAACACTCCCCGAAATACGCCTCCGTCTGCACGTGCGAGTAAAACAAGTGATCAACGCCGTTCTTGATCCCAGCCTGGAAACTGATAATCGACCAGAACCGCCGGCCAGGCGTAATATCAACCGCAACCGCCGAGCCAGCCGCATCCCCAGCCTCGATCGCTGACTGTACGTACTCGAAAATCGCCTCGAAATCAGTCTCGTCATCGATCGACTCGACCGAAATTGATGGTTCCTCACCGCCGTGTGCCGTCACGATCGTCTTCATCAACGACGTCGCCGCCTCCGTCACATCCTCGATAACCGGGTTACTGAGAACGTAGATATCCGTCGGTACGTACTCGCCGTCGCACGCCGCAGCCAACGAGTTCACCACCGGCGCGATACTCGTCGACCCGTTCGTGATCCAAACCCTCTCCATACCCACATGATCACACCGCTAACACATCAACATGAGGGGCCACTAAACTCGCACACCCAGGCTCAACACGAAAATAAGCGCATATAGAACTCGGGCATCAGGGTATGAGAGGCACAGATTTAGCGCCATGTGATCGCCGAGACGCGTTCGACGAGAGTCGTCAGTTTCTAAATCGAGACGACCGTTGCAGTCGAAAAGTCGTAATTCGGCCAACAATATTATCGCCCTCTGTATGCTCTCGTGATGTGCGGGTACAACGTCTGTTGTTGCCACCTAAACTCAATAGCCCGTTGTGCCCGTTTCGGTCACCTTCCGAAACGGACTTACTGCAACTGTTCTAAGTATAGACAGGAGAGGACTGCATTGCCATACCAACACACACCATCACCAACCCGTTTCGCTTATTTCCGTAATCCCCCAAATCGATAAGTAGAAGGCCTGCATTGGCTTGATTGGCAGGTATACCACTTCAGATCATCGTCATAGCCAAATGACAATCCACCACACCTGCCATACCACCCGATCGGTGACAACGGGTCCTCCTGTTCCACCGGTCCACTGCCATCACTTTTCAGCAATCGGAAACAGTCCTGCAAGCCGAAATTGAAGCCTTCCTCAGGGAACTGGTTTGAGTAACGGGAACGAAGATCATCTGAACCGGAAACAAGTCGTCAAACACGAGCTCACCGAGCGGTTTCTTTAGTAGCACGACGACATCAAAACACTTCGCGACGATATTCTTCGTCACAACGGAGCACCAAGCGGGCTGATTGCCGTTCAAGACCGAGGCCCCAAAGGGACAAAATTCGAGAAAGCGTATCCCAATGGGAATGTCGGAGGCGAAATCCAATCGCTGGAACTCGACAAACGGGGTTCTTCAACCAGAGAAGAACGCTCGCCGAAGGAGACGTGACTGACTGGTTCGAAGGTCACATCGACAAGTTCGGCAGGATCAGCCACAATCTCCTCAAAGAGTTCGGAATCAAAGGGTGAGCCGTCAGATCCGAATCGATTGGCCCAGCCCAAACCCTTAATTTGTGATGTTTCTCCACTTCAGTGCTGAATACAGGGCGCGAGTGTTGCATGATTGCCCGGTCATTTGAGACTGCTGTGATCGGTTAGTGGAGGATGGGCTGTTACCGAACGGGTATCGATCTGATCGAACTATGTCAAATGTCGCTTCAATTAAAACCCGGAAAGTAGCATACGTTTGCGGCGACAATTTTGAACATACAACTATTCGATCCGAACGGTCACTCACCGCCGTCGAGACCGGCGTTCCATCCGTCCTGCAATCGGGCTCCCAACTCAAAAGGGCCATCGAGTGAATACCCTGCGTCTTTGCCGCGGTCGTCTGTGACGAATTCACCTCGTGCTGTAACTACTCCCGACCGGTCGACGCGGACGAACGATTCGTCCATGTGCGTCGTCAGACCGATTCCACTACTCTCACTGTGACTACCGTCTGCAAGTAGGCCGTACCGTACCTCGCCGACGGGGGTAGCGTTCGGATCGACGAGTGCCATCTGCTCGAACACCCGGTAGGTCTGTCTTTCCCTTTGTATCCCGAGTCGCCGACGGAGCGGTTGCACGGACAACTCGTCGCCAATCATTGCAATGCTGAGTTCAAAGAACGTCGGTGGTGCGCGCGGTTCGCCGGGTGGTTGAATTTCGCCCGCGAACCCAGACGCGGACAGTTCGTACGTCTCACCGCCAATGCTGAGGACGGCTTCTCCTCGATTGTCAGGGACGGCTACGTCCGCGTGTTCCGTTGCCCACCCTTCGGACGGATCGATGTTCAGTTCGATTGGATCTACGTCGTTGTCTCCGTCAAACTGTTCGTCCCCAGTATGGCTACTGTTCTCCTCGTCGTCGGTGTCTCCGTCAAACTGTTCGTCCCCTGAACGGCCACTGTTCTCATCGTCGTCGGTGTCTCCGTCGTCACCTCCCGTACAACCTGAAATACTTGCAAGAGAAGCGCTGGTACAGAGTGCGAGCCACTGCCGTCGGCGAAGTTTCGGACGCATGTGGTATCTATGCTAAACATATATGCATATATAAACAATTCTTTTTTTGTTTATTCCTGGATGCACGCAGATTTTTCAAAGTACGGTGAACTATTCCTGTCTCAAAGAACGAGCAACGGTAGCGACGAGGTCGACTTGAATGTAGCCTGAGAAGTCGATTTGATGGGGTATCGAGTTGTTCTTGAAAAACCGGTCATTGGTTGTAGATATCTGCGCATCAAGTCTCAAGCTGTGCCACATTCGTATCCTGTAGCTTGGACGGTAGCGAGAACAGTATTGAAACTGATAGACTGTCTACCGGTCTCTTCACACAGCTACAATGTAGCTAATCCACCAGGACAGGAGTGGAATTAACGAACGACGAGTGCTGCATCCATTCTCTGAATGCAGCACGCCACATCTGGCAGAAATTAGAGAGGAGGCAACGTGCCGCATTATATTCGGTCCCCATACTGACCAACGCGGATTCAAGATCATCTTCACGTGATAGTCAGGGTTATTGAGCCGATGGCAGAGATGACACTACTCCCACTCAACGTCATTATTCTACCGCGGTTGCTAGATACAGAAGTTATTCCTCGACGGAACTGCCGTACATCGCTGGAAACTCTTGTTCTCCCTGGATGAGTTCGTCGATCCCCTCTGTGAGCGCAACTTCTCCGAGAATAGTCGCTCGGAAATATGTGCGCACCGCCGTGTCACCTTTGTCCGTCTGTTTGCGTCGCTGAATGAGGCCAGCATCAAGGAGTCGGTCCAACTGGTCACCGAGCGTGTTGGGGTCCGTTGAAAGTGTCTCAGCGAGATCTGACACGTTCATATCCCCGGTGTGAACGAGACGGTACAGGATTTCGTACCGCGTGCGGTCTCCGATCGCAGCGTACATTTCTATATACTCGTCGAGATCCAGTACGCTATTCGGTGGGAGCTGATCGGCTGGGTCGGCGGGGCGGTCTTCCAACCTCCGCGGGCGATCCGGCGACATACGTTGGTCTACAGGGACGAGGGAGATATGAGTTGTCGACAGAGACAGATTCTAAGAGTAGTAGATAATCGCACGATTATATTATTCAAAATTTGCGTATAACTTGTATTCGGTACGAATTGCTTATTGACCACTGAGGTTCCCGTCAATCTGTGTATCTCTCCGAAGGGAGCTGTCCAATTGAGCATCCCCTCAACGGGAGTTCATCCGTTACGTCCCTAATTCAGCCGATCGTGTGAAAAATGGTGTCTGAACCGTCTGAGCCAAGGAAAAAGTTGACCGGATTTCCCCGCCAGATTCGGTGTAATCGATCGATTCGCATTGCGACCGTCTCAACCCACTATTCAATGTTATTTCGCTCACCGAAGTCGAGATGACTTCGACTTCCAACGCACCGAACAGTAAGATAGACGCCAAAGTCGGTCAGTAACCCTCGTTTCATCTAGTTCCTATTTCCACCCAGTTTGTACGGGTGCCACCAAAATAAATACGAATCGCTACCGATCATATTAATTATATTCCCAGTAAATTATTTATAGGCATAGAGAAGTACTTGATGATCCCGTAGATTGCTGATAGCAAAGTTACGGGTACAATCTACGACCATCTCAACTATAAAGTGGACAAATTAAACACCACCATCGTACCAACCAGGTTTTGCTCCTAACTGATTCATCGCTTCTTCAATGTCAGTAACTCCGGTTAAGACACCAGGGATCGCGCCTTCGTCCTGAACGTAGACAAAGTACCCGTTGAAGGGATTCACCTCCGGTGCAGTATCTGACCCGATGTAGTGATACGACGTTCCAATTTGCCTTTGGAAACTTTGTACATCATGAGTGAATATCGAATCGCCTGGACCCGAGTATCGATCAAGGATCAACGACGATTCAGCCGTCCCTGCCTGATACACCAAGTTAGCATCGTTAAAAGCAATTCCAGACATGAATTCCCACCTTTCTGAGACGGAAAAGTCACCAGGAGCAACCGTCGACTCAGATTCAAATGGGAGCTCGACAGTTATCTCATCAGGGCCTTCGCCAGTCGTTACGAGAATAATCGCTTGCAACGGTTCGGGCGACAGGTCAAAGTCGCTTCCAGTAATTTGTGACCAAGAATTCGACTCCCCATCAAATTCATACATCACACCTACACCGTCCATACCCTCCGTAATGAGATCTCGATACGTACCATCAACCTCACCAGGGATACCTACCGAATACACCTCACCAGTATTATCGAACGAAAACTCGAACGCAGGATCCGTATCTTGAACAACCACAGCGGAATCGGTCGCCGTCGTATCTTCAACCGAGAATTCAAACTCGTAATTCAACTGACCAACCGAGGACAAGTCCAAAACAAAGCTATCAGAACTATATAAATCCGGAATCATCACTTCATCTTCAGAGATCTCAACACCGGTAATCTCTCCAAAGATGGCTTCAACAGTATCATCGTCAAAACTACTCACATCAGTCACAAGGTTGTACCCATGACGAGAGCTCTCAACGTAGACAGGATATTCATCCTCACCAGGCCAAACATCAACGTGAAGTGTCTGTTGGTGGATTGAAAATTCTTGAACCGATTCTCTCGAGGTAGCGTTATTTAGTTCCCAGCCCCCGCCTTCCTCTAGAATTCCGGAATCAAATTTTACCCCCCATGTATCCTCAGACACCTCGGTGGGTTCCAATTGCCAGTATAACGCACCATCGTTCATGATTTCATAAATATGACCCTCGTCAACACCGTCGGTTATGATTATTTCTTCCCCGAGCCAATAACTTTCATAACTAGAGTCAGTATCCGATTCAGCAACTGAAGACGAAATTGCACCCAAGCCAATGAGAGCCAGAAAAGTCGCTAACAAGCAAGCAAAAATCAGTACACGAACGACATCTCGATCTGAGCAACCCGCCATACGCCAAGCATGTTTTTCACCCAACAAATGACTTCGGGCCAATACAACCGATACGAACCCAACAAAATCATCAGAGAAACAAAGGCTACCCAATTAAATCTTCACAGTTCCTAACTCATATCACACCCCTTCTGAGAGACGTCTGAACGGTAGCACTACATCCCCGCCAATATGTATTGACAAGTGAGTACACGTCATAACATATATGGCCCTCCCCGTCGAACGTCAATGTATGAGCGGATCAAGCTACGACAAGACGATTCAGTTCCGTGCCGGAGCCGAGAAAGAGGCCGCGGAACTCCTCGATGAGATTCACATCGGTGGCGTCAACGTGAGCGAACTCGCCCGCGTCGGCCTGGTCGAAATGCTTCGACAATCATTAGATGAACAAGACAAGATTGCGGTGTACGAACGATACAGTCGTGGTGAGATCGGTGAGGACGTGGCTCGAGTCCTCCTCGGTGAGAAACTCGATAGGATGGAAGAAGAGAAAGAGTCGTTCGAGGCGGCTATGGAGCGAGACACGTCTGAATTCCTGACGGGAAGCGATGGCGAGTGAGGCTCGCTATCCGATACTGGCTGATACGAGTTCCTTGGTCGCGGTTGCGAATACCACGCAGTGGGAACTGCTGAAAGACGCGATCAACCTCACAACGACAAACGTCTGCAAGCACGAACTTCAAAACCACGTTAGCTCGAACAAATATCCGCCTGAAGGGAGCCGTGAGCATTACTTGAAGCAAGGAAGCCAACGTGTTCTTAAACATCTAGACGAGGATTCGTCGCCGTGGTCGTGCGTAACTGTCGTTCCCCGCCCGCATGGACCAGACGCAGGCGAGCAATCGCTCAAGCAAGAACTTTATGAGCAAGCTTCTTCGTATCAGATCGTAACGATTCTTGACTCAGCTGCGAGACGGTCAATCCGGCGTCTCATTGACAATGACGCGTACGACATTGACGTTGTCGGACCACCGTATCTCCTCTACATCCTCCTTGACAACGACCTCATCTCAAAGCCAGAATTCTGCGAGGCAACCGTGGAGATGATTCGAACAGAAGGGTGGACCGGATACGAGGTTGTGAAGAACGCGTGGACTAGTATCCCCGTCGATTGTTCCGAAATCCTTGACGGCGAATATGATGATGCTCTTCCACCAAACTAATACGACAAATCGTGCCCATCTGATCAGTACAGGTCGCGAACATAACACGGCGAGTATGCCAGTATAGTGAGCTTTAGGTTGGTAGTATCGAGCAAATAGATTCAACTACGTTTGGTATTGAAAAACTCACTTAACTAACCCTCAAATCCGCGGAGACTTTTTGAAATCGGTTTACTGCTGATTTCCTCAGCGGGAGAACGGCACCAAACCCATCGATATGTTTATATTATACGACCATTCACTCGTCATGATGCGACGTAGAACACTTCTCGGCACCGTCGGCGCGGCGATACCCGTTACCGTCGCCGGCTGTACAGGTAGCGGTGACGATTCTGCTGATCAGCCAACTAATGGCGACGACGCCGGTTCGGAGCCGGGTGACGATGTAGACGAGAGCAGTACCGGCGATGACACCGATCCAGGTGAAGATCTGCCTGGTGAAGGAGAACTCACGACGCTCGAATCGATCACGACGGTCGACGACCGGTACGATCCCGATTCACACTCGTTCTCTGGAAGCGGTGGCGAGACAACCGACTACTTCGACCTTCGGGATTCGATCACGGTATTCATCGCCGAACACGACGGACAGGATCAATTCGGTCCACTGTTGATCGACGAGACGGGCCTGCGAGAGTTCCGACCGATCTTAGAACACGATCCGTTCGAAGGGGCCGCGGCTATCGGTACGCCCACGGACACCTACTACCTCGACATCGTCGCCGATGGCGACTGGTCGCTCGAACTCGCCCAGCCGGAGTCACCCGCCGACGCGATTCACCAGCTACCCGTCGAGGTACACGGCGAGGGCTACGACGTCGTTGGTCCCGTCCAGATCACCGGCACCGCGACGGTGCGGGGCCAACACGAAGACGAAGGTGCCTTCGGTGTCGAGATCCTCGACGAAGAAGGGCGAGGCGAACACGGTCAACTCGTCCCGGTCTTTAACGAATTGGGTCCGTTCGACGGAGAGGAACACATCGAGATCGACGCCGTCTGCTGGATTCACGTCCAGGCCGACAGTTCGTGGACGATCGAGATCGAGTGAATTCGAAAATTAATCCCGGGATATTCCATCTCGACTGTGGTGGCTATCGGGCGTACGGTGAATGAGTGGCATTCACTCCAGTCATGCACTGTTTCGCCGACCGGTGCCGGTACCCTACAACCAGCCGACTTCACTTTCGGCTGCTGTAGTGTACCCGGCCGCGGATACCATGGTTCGTAGTGAACCACTGTTATCCATTACAGAATCTCGGTCGTCCATTACAGTTGGCTTTGTTGAAACCCTTGGCTGGAGATCGGTTTCAACAGTCGTGCTAAATTCAGAGCGCGAATGTGCCACGAGATTTAGCTCGATCTGCAAGCGGGGTGATCGGTCAGCACGGGTAATAAGGTCGAAAAGCCTTTAAGTATAAGTGAGCATATATTTCTCTTGTCAATGGGGTTGTTTGAGACAGTCGCTATTACGGACCTGAAATTTCGACTGATTGTCGGACCGGCCGCGGTCGTATTCGCCTTCAGTATGGTTGCTGGTGTCCATTTTTACGGTGAGGAACCCGGACTCATCATAGGAATCGTAACCGGTTTCGGGCTTGCGGTCATGGTAGCGTACGGAATTGACAAAATTCTGCCATGAAATAGGTTATCAACACACTCGCGGTTCTACTGAACGGCTAATTCATCGCTTTCATGTGAAACAAACGAAGTCGTCGTGCTGCATTCATGCTCTGTATTCAGTAAGTCAGTTCTGGCAGATTCCGGGTGAATTTCGAACTCTCGTACTACATCGTTCACCTATCGGTATCGAAGCCAGAATCCGCAATTGCTACGTCTGATTTGGGTCCCACTCGCCCACCTCTACGATCAGTCCCGCCCGGCGAAGCCCGTCGGCGAGCGGATCGCCGATCGCTGCCGCCGGGGTGAGGATGCCGCCCTCGAGCGGCGAGTCGATCCGATCACACACGAGACACATCGCGGCCTCACCGAGCATCCTCGCGGTCGCGCCGTACCCCGGATCCCAGTCGGCGCTGATTCGACTCTCGACAACGAACGGCCCGTCAGTGGCGGTTCCGCGACCGAGCACGCGAACCGTGAAGTACCCGTTCTCGATCTCTTCCCTCGTCGGCCCTTCGCCCGGACCGGGGAACGCGAAGCGACGGAGGGCTTCCCGCGTCGGGTCGAAAGTCAGTCCCGCAGTCGCTAACCCGAGGCCGGCCGAGACGGCGCTTGCACCCACCATACCGACGAGACCCGATCCGATAGGGACGACCTCCGTACACTCGAACTCACGACCCCACGGATACTCGAGCAGCGCGTTACTCCGTCGAATCACTCGCTCGTTCACGACCGCCATCGGCGACGGGGCCGTCCACTCCCCTCGCAGCGGATCTTTTCTCGGGAGGGACTGTGCGCCCGGATCGACGCCGTCTCGCTCGCCCCGCGGCGCCAGCGAATACGGGTTCCGAAGCGTCTGTCGGGCGACCGGATCGGTGGACGCGGCCCGGAACACTTCGAGGACGCTCGAGGCCGTTCCGCCGCTTATCCCGCCTCGCCCGTCCTCGAGGTAGATCCGAACCAGGTCGCAGTGCGTCCCGAACTCGTCGATGGCGAACGACTGCACGAGCAACGTGGCGAGGTCGGCCGGGATCGAATCGAACCCGCAACTGTGGACGATACGAGCGCCCGCATCGACCGCATCGTCGTGGTACCGATCGATCATCTCCCGGACCCAGTTTACTTCCCCAGTGAGGTCGCAGTAGTCCGTTCCGGCCGAGATACACGCCTCGACGAGCGGCGTGCCATATTTGGTGTACGGGCCGACAGTCGTACAGACGACGCGAGTATCCTCGGCGAGAGCGCGCAGGCTCTCCGAATCCGTTGCATCGCCGATGACGACCGGGAGCTCCTCCCATCCGGAGCGCTGCGCCACGAGCGCAGCTTCCAGTTCGCGGAGCCGCGTCTCGTCGCGACCGCCGAGGGCAAGCGAGAGGTCGTCCGGCGTGTACTGTTCGGTGAGGTACTCGACGACGAGACGGCCGGCGACGCCGGTTGCACCCCAGACGACGAGATCGTATGTCCGGTCGGTGTTCGACACAAGTATCAGGCGCTTCGTGACCCATCGCCCTCAACCGTTCGGTGATCTCCACACTCGCCTCCCACTCTCCGCAGAACGTGGCCTTCTGCTGGTGTGGCAGTGCGGTATTGTATCCGGCGTTCAAGAATTACTCATGCCAACAATTACCGTTCGTGGCGAACACTCGAGAACGGCATCCAGCTTCACCCTAACCCGAAGTGGACGGTCGGCTCACAACTTCGCGACTCCGTCGTTCTCGGCCGGTGGTGCCTCCCGCGGATTGATCGTCCGTCCACCCGATGTGATGGGATGTCGAACGCAACCGACCGCGCCTACGAACTCGGATTTCGAACGGTCGACACCAAGTACGCAGACCGGCAACTGTCGGTCGAGGGCACCGTCCCGTCGTGGCTCCCCGGCGCGTTGATCCGGAACGAACCGGGGAAGTTCGAGTTCGGCGGCGAGCTCCCGACCCACGTTTCGACGGCCTGGCAATGCTCCGCCGCTACGGGTTCGCGGACGGTACCGTTTCGTATACGAACCGGTTCCTGCAGACCGACCCGCCTCACGACCCGACGACCCCGACCCATCCTCACCTCGCGTTAAAACGCAACGTACACTACGCCAACGAAATTACAGTTGATTCTACCGTCAACCCGAGAGGCTCTCGAACACCGACGCACAGAACGCATATACGGCTGACAGGCTTGGATTAGACAATGAGCGATTCACCGTCAGCACAGACACACCCTCACATTTACCACGCACCTCGAACCGATATTTCACAAGATCAAGGCTCGTTCCGGATTCACTTCGATTTCCCCGGACGGGCCGTCCCGAACCACGACGACCACGGGTACGGACCCCTCGCAACCGTCGTCGAGTCGTTCATGGATCCAGGAACGCTCATCAGGATGCACGAACACCGCAACGAAGAGATCATCTCGTGGGTTCCCGACGGCGTGATGCGCCACGACGACCGCCAAGGCAACGAACTCGTCACAGACCCCGACCACCTCATGGTGATGGGTGCCGGAACCGGGTTCTGGCACGCCGAAGAAACGCTCGATGACGACCCGCCACTGCGAATGCTCCAAATTTTTGTCCGCCCGCACACCCTCAACCTCGAGCCTGGCATTCAACACCAACCGATTCCCGACCCCACCGCGAACGAATGGCGGCACCTGTTCGGCCCCGAAGGAACCAACGCCCCACTGTCCGTCCGCAACGACGTCCACTTCTACGATTGCCGACTCGACGCCGACGCCACAGTCACGCTCCCGAACCGAGCTGACTGGCACACCTATCTATACGTCTTCGAGGGAACAGTCGACGTCGGCGAGGTACCTGTCGGGTACACCGAGAGCGCACTCGTGACTGACGATACCGACATCCCCGTCACCGCAACCGAAAACTCCACCATCGTCGCATTCACCATCAACCCCGACGCCCCGGTCACACGCCAAGGCACGATCGGGCGGTGAAACCACGACGAATCAACCTTCCTGAACCAAGCACGAACCTCACTACTGAGACGCCACTAAAACCTCGTGACATCCCCCGTCGTAAACGACAGGTTCTAAGACCAATCTAGTAGTTTTCAATTATGTGGCGGAGAGAGACAATCCAAAGGGACGTGCAAATCAGCAAACTGGGAGTCGGTCCTTCGTGCCGACGCATCCGTTGAATATTGGTCGGAATATAGCCCCATACAGGCTACTACATTGAAAGATGCTGAATGGTCGGTACACAATCATATTGCTAAATTTAGCACCAATCTGGCTAGTGCTGCCGGAACTAATACGCACAGATTGGAACGGCAACCGAAAACACAGAAAGTGTCGAGATCCGAGAACAATTTTAAGAGAGGATCAATGGAGCGTAGACCTGGGCGAAATGCTGTTCCAGTCGGTCGAGTCCGAACTGTAATTCCTCGGCTGAGGCAACCGGGTGATAAACGATCCCAGGAGCTACTTTCGGTGGGCGATCCCATTTTTCTTCACCGAAATAAATTTCCTCCCACTTATCCTCAGACTCCGACGTTTCCCTTTCGACTGCGATGAATGTGCTGTCTGAACCGTATTTGATCTTATACAGCACGTAACAGAACACGCCTTCACCCACGTTAGTGATACCGTGTGGCTGAGCAGTCGCTTCAACCCATTCAACCCCAAGATTGAACGTTAAATTGTGTCCCTCAGCATTTTCCTTGAGCAAGTTAACCTCAGATCGCAACGTCCTGAGAGTTGACCCAGTAAACGTTCTAAAACTTAGCGAAGCGTCTGGCGTTATGAGATCAGAATGAGTATCCTGGATCGTACGCACCGTTTCTTCCAACGCATCTTCGATTTGCGATTCAAACTGATCGACCAACTTCTGAGCCTTAAGGTACCGATTAGTATCTAATCCGCTCGTCAAGAACGATTCATCCATGGGAAACCACCTCGAGCACACCGTTCAGATGCTGAAGTTGCTGTTCGGGGTCAATTGAATGCAGGCGACTCAAAGCGGTCACAGTCGCACTATCAGTTTGAATCTCACGAACGAATTCGGCTGGATAGAAACGAGCAATCTGTTGTTCGATTAACGTCGTATAGAGATACGCACTGGCCGACCAGTGCGGATCACGTTCCCGAGTTTCGAGTAACGAAATTCGAAGGGCACGGGAGACATCCAGCCAGCTCAACACCGTTACCGGTCGCTCTTCAGATCCGCTTGCCTCTATACTGAGACAGCCATCATCCATCTGAAACCGGCTTCCGAAAGTATCGACGACTGCATCAAACTTGTGACGAGGGAGAAGGAGAAAGTGAGACCACTGAAGATTACGGTCATACTGTTTCTCGGTGAGATACGCGGCTTGCAAGGTTTTCCCGTAGTGTTCATCCTCAATCTTCACCTCAATCGTGATTCCTCGGTCACCGAATTCACCCAGAAGGTCAATCCGTCGATCATGGAGAATATCGTCGTGAAACGCCCGTTCACAGTGCACAAAATCGGGTATCGACCCAAATCCATCTCCGAAAAGAACTTCGGTGAACCCGCCTGATGAATCACGAATTAGTTGAGCGAGCCACCGCGACCAGTTCTCTTCTTGTCCCCTCCGCAACGGCCCAGCTTGCTTGACCGAAGGTGACCAATCCGTTTCAAGAGGATCACTATCGAATCGCGAATCACTCACCTCCCAACTCCGATCCATTTCATCCAACGTCCGGCCAAGCTCGATCAACTCACGAGATTGAAAAGTAACGTACTGGTCCCACCAGTCCTCAACCGTGTCCCAGCTATCCTTAACAGACGCCATGCCAGTCAATATCACGGAGAACATAAAGAACGATCGGTACTCAAGATACATTGAGCATCTCAACCAACAGGAGTTGAAGAGATCAGAGACAGTCAAAGACTATCAATCGAGTGAGTGACCTATCCTCCTAGTCTCGTTTGCAGATGAAGTTGCTCCGTTCCGAAAACACCCATAATCACACTCATCTCAACAAACCCGCCAAAGGATCAGAGTGACTCTTGCAGCGATTCCAGCGACCGAATAACCGTTTCCAACTCATCCCCCACACCAGCCCCCTCACCACTCTGCCGACCCGCCCCATTCACCAACGACACTGATCCACCCTCATCACTTGCCAACTCCAAGCGTTGCTGCTCACCCCCCACCTCACAGTCAACACTTGGACCCTCCACCGCAGTCTCATCAGCACTTGATCGAGATAGCCAGAGAGAACATCGAGGACGCCGGAATACGCCTAAAATACGAGGCCGCGTTCCACTGGGTGGCGTTCGTCCCGATGCGCGACTCAAATACGGGCGCGTTGACGAAATACTTCGGCCGGAAAACAGATGGCGAGTGCGAGTACCAAGAGATCGAGGTGCGCCGTCTGCTGTCTAACCCATCTCCGAGCCCAAACTTACCTCGCAACAACCAACCAGCTTGATCGGTGATTTGTACGGTTCAACTGATTTACGAATCTTGGTCAGTCTCTAACCGGTTTTTGATGACGTATCCAAGTCCACCGAGACTGGCAATTGTACTCACTACACCGAACCCGGACATCCCATCGTCGGAAGGTTCCCCCGGTTCAGTTTCACCGTCGTCTTCGTCCTGATCACGGTCGGTCGAATCATCACCCGACGAGTCATCGTCCGAACCAGGTGTCTCGTCATCCGATTCGGACTCATCGTCCGACTCTTCTGATTCATCGCCTGCTTCGTCGTCAGCTGATTCGTCTTCCTCATCTGGATCATCAGACGGTGGCGGTGGAAGCGACGGACCACCGGTATCCCCTTCGTCGTCATCTTCATCCTCGTCTTCTTCGTCGCTGGTGACTGTGATCGACTCAGAAGCGATTGGATCTTCCGGACTGTAGCCACCGGGTGGCAGTAACACCGCAAGGATTTCCTCGCCGCCTATAAGTTCCCGCTCGAGTTCAAGCACAACGCCTGTTCCCTCCTCTCCCGGGTAAGTAACAATCGGACCAGCGGTGAGTTCATCCCCTACTTTATCTCCAATCCGAAGTCGAAGAGAATCTTCATCTAACCCGTCATCGGCTCTGTAATCCACACGGACTTCTGAACTCCCCTCTGTTGGTGGTTCAGCAAACCTCACATACGATAATTTTTCCACGTCAAATCCCGTTGAAGCTTCCTCGTCGTCTGTTTCAACAGTTAACACGTATTGCCCAGTTTGTAACGTGTCCGTTCCAATTGTAGTTACGTATTCAATTGATTCATTCTGGCCAAGTGACGGTTCACCAAGTGACCCAGAGAGATACTCAACACCACCATGATCAGTGATTTCCCACTTGACGGGTTGTTCGTCTGGTTGCCCATAGTTCGTAACCTCAACCGAAATCTCATACTCCGCTTCGACAGGAATTACGTCCGGCGCATCTAATCCAGAAACTTGAAATGATGGAGAACTATCGGACACGAGATCGATTGTCCGGGTTACCTCCTCGTACGCAAGGTGGAACGCATATGGACACGAACCAATATCTAAACCGTCAGTATCAAGAGTAAATTCAAAGATCCGCTCTTCACCAGGTGTCAACGAATACTCGACCGACTCGAAGAGGTCACCAGCGACAGTGAAATCCAGACTCCCATCCCTTTCCTCAGTAGAAGCATTTTCAACAGTCACCTCAAAATCAACGGATTCACCAACGACCGCTTCTGCCGGAGCATCAACCTTCGTTATTAGAACTGGGTTTTCCCACAAGAGTTCCGGATACCCACTAGTGGTAACCCAAACATCATCGAAATTGAGACCAGTCATGGAGTCGCTGGCTGACTCTCCAGTCATTTCGTCAGTAGTCAATCCAGTACCACCGCCCGGAGACGAGCTCTGCCCTGTCGCCTCAATATCCCAATACGAATCTTCAACTTCTCCACCGTCATTAATCCCGCCGATCAACCCGTTCCCCCCATCGATCACACCGCTAGCGTAACACTCAACCACTGAACCGCCGAAATACTCCTGACCAACGATCCCGCCACCGCGCCCCCCATCATCGTACAGTTCCCCAGAGAAGTAACACTGCTGAATAGTTTGACCCGACAGTTGACCGACGATCCCACCAGATGTGTTACTTTCAGCAATGACAGTCGCATCAGAACTGGAACCAACTACCATCACATCATCACTCCCAGAGGATGTCCCGCCAACTATCCCACCCACATGACGACGCCCGGACACCTCACCGGAAGAACTAACCCGTTCAAAAAGAACCCCATCACTTGAATTTCCAGCGATAATCCCAGCAAACTCCGAATCTCCCGCATCTACAAACGCATCGCGGACCCGGAGATCGTGAACCCGTGCAAAACCCCCTACATTACCGAACAAACCAAGTCCCTCAAACTGGTCGAGCGAATCGTGAAGAACAAGCCCAGAAATACTGTAACCACGCCCATCAAACGAACCAGTGAAGGGATCGCTACGCGTTCCAATCCGCTCAAACGAAGAGAACCCTGAAAGATCAATATCGTCGACGAGCGCAAAGTGATCTGTTGGCGATAGTATTCCATACGCTAACTCTGCCGGGGTCGATACCTCATACGGATCAGATTCAGTCCCACTACCACTAGGCCGTTCAGCAACGATTACGGACTCAACACTCGTTCGCTCCGTAAGCCCAACGATTACCTCAACCTCACCAGGTTCCTCAGGAGCCGTAATAGGAAACGATACCGTTTCTCTCGAACCCGGCACAACCGGTACACTCGTCTCACCAACAACATCATCATCGATAAAAACCTGTACAAACGCTTCACCGTCCTCAGGACCGCCAATCCCCATCACTTCCACGTCCATCTCTCGTTCCTCACCAGCCTCCATAGCTGGCGGCAGGTCAACCTCGGCAATATCACCAATCGGTTCATCAGACGGCTCCACAGACGCCGTTACACTCGCCAAGGGATCGAGTCCTCGAGGATCATCATCGACAATAACGACGCGGACGTTCCGACCCTGAATAAACGGGATACCAAGACCCTCCTCAAGATCAACACTGATCGTATCACTATCACCAGGTGAGATCGTAGCGAGCGTTTGAGCGTCACCTTCCTCGGTCTCAACGCGTACCGCCACGGGCCCATCAGAGTCGTACCCGGAAGTTAATTCGTATGAGACGAACAGTTCTTCATCACCAGCAACCGGGTCTTCATCAAATTCCACTCGGCCAATCGGTTGCGTCGTATCTGTATCAACCGCAGATGAGAGCGACGCAGTATCAGGATCGACAGCAGCAATCGATATCTCCTCATCAGCAGTAACGGCCCGAGTTAAATCGACTTCTTTTACCGAAATAGTGTCAGGGTCAACCACAACCGGTGACTCAGCAATCGATTCACCATCCTCATCGAACACGTCAATCACATACGATTCTTCATCAGGCCACGAACACACGTCCACTGAAACAACCGAATCACCAATTGCTAACGGGCGATCATACCGTACCGAAACAGACGTTGTATGCCGACCAAGGAACGATTCCATTTCCTCAGAAATAAATCGATGACCAACGTTCGGATACGTGCGAAACCACCCGGTAAACCCAGCCTCTTCGTAGATCCCCCGGCACATGGGCATCCGTTCAACTTGCATGTGTTCACCATAGACATCAAGCGCAAGTTGCCGAAGTTCATCTGACCACGCATCACCATACGGAATCGTATCATTATCGTCATCACCACCCAAGTACACGAACTGATCTACGCCCCGCCAGGCCTCCAAGTCAAATCCTTTCCCGGTCAGGTCCTCCAAATCGTCAATCCCCACGTGATACTCAACAACCCGCCCATCTACCTCCGACCGAGGCAATAACGCCGTGCCGTTAATCCCGCCTGCAATCGACGCGCGAACGCGCTCAGGATGAATCGCCGAGAACCGATTCACAAAATTCCCAGTCGCAGAAAACCCGTTCATCAAAAATTCCTCAAGAACCTCGATCTCGAACGTCGATTCAATCTGTTCTCTCACATGGTCAACCATCGAAAGTAACTGTAAATCGATTCGTTCAAGCGGACCACCATCGATCTCCAGCGTCTGTCGGTCTAATGCGTGCGTATAATGTTTCCAATCCACCGGTTCAGATGACGGTCGCGGAAAAATCGGAACAATCGCTGGAATGCCGAGAGCATCACACAGATTCCGCGTCCGACCATCCGGTTCAAGACGGCTCTCCGCCCGTTCCCGATGCTCATCTAAATCATCAGACGAGAAACCAGAATTGTTCGGCTCAACCAACAATCGACAAGAATCATTCAAATCCGTATCAGGCACGTACACCAAGTACGGATACTCGAACCCAGCATCCGAATCCTTAGCAACCTCGACCATCTCACCCTTCGGAAACCCTCCAGAACTAGCCGACGAAATACTAGACGCACCACCCACAAGACTCACACCAACAATCGATTGCAACGCACTACGGCGGTACAATGACAAACCTGAACGACCTGTATCAGCCATGCCAAAACATTTTACCCACCATATGTAAAGCAATTGGCCGGTGCTGAGATCAATTCCAAAATAGCAACTCGCTTCGAATCGGGAACACACGAGAATCACTCACAGACAACAGCACCCGAATCCGACACTAATCGATAATTCATAAACGGGTGCGCCTACAACGCGGATTCCGCCCGTTCTAACGCATCAATCACGTCACGAAGCAACGCCGGTAACTCACCACCCTCACCGTCACCTGACACCGCCACCACACCTTCCTCACCACCCAACTGCTCCGCTTGCGATTCCGAGTCGATCGACGCATCCTTGTTACCAGCACCATCCGTAACGGGTTCCGAGACGCGATCAAGGCGTTGCTGCCGATCCGACTCGCCCACCTCAACTGACCCGGTCGTCTCCGATCGAGTCCCGGTCACTGGCCGCCCGCCGCGACTGAACGCGTCAAGCGGGAACGCGTACGCGTTCGCGCGTTTTTCCTTGTTAAACGTCGTTCGACGCGTCACACCGAGCACGTCAGCAACCGTTCGCCGATCACACCCGCGATTCAACGCTAACCTGACCTGCTCGTCCTCCATGCGTTGCAACAGTAACTGCGGGTCGTCCGGGATGTACCCGCGCGCAGAGTTCTCCACTTGATCCGTCAATCCCCATTCACCCGTTTCGATATCTTTATCGACTACTTGCCGGTCACGCGACTCGACGATGTTGTCGAGTCCCATAAGCACCCACAGGCGCTCACGAACCGCAGAAACCGATAACTCACCCGTCAACGCAGCCGCAACATCACCGGTTCGTGCCGGCCCGGAATCCGCCAGGACCTGCAGGATCTCGATATCCTGAGGCAACAACACGGTGAGATCCTCCTCCGTAATGTTGACCGGGGCATCCGCCGGCGTAGATTGTTGGTGATGCCAGCTGTGACACGATCGGCAAATCAACGTTAGATTCGCCAGGTCGTGCTCGCCCATCCCGGTCGGCTCCCGCTCGATATGATGCGCTTGCAACGCCGCTAACCCGCCTTTCTCCGGGCCACGACGACCACAAAGCTGGCACCGATACTCGTACTCCGTCAACACAGCCTCGCGCGTCGCCGGATCAACCGTTTCATGACACGCCGCAGGCCCACGCACATCAGTATCCTCATTCGTCGTCGATTCGCCACTCGATTCGCCGTGAGTTCGTCGATCAGTTTCTTGCATGTATCACGTACCGCTCGCATCACTCATCCTCGATTCAACCACCGCGCACCACGTGATGTATCGCTTCAAACCGCACCCCACTCCGAACCTCACCGCACATCACCGTCCAGCACTCCCGTCACCATCCACGAATCACCCGTTACGCGTACACGTCAACGACTTCAACTTGAAATCCGATTTCGAACAGTAGCGCTCCGCGAGCACCCCTAACTCGCGCGTCCGCAACACGTCCGCGACGTTATGCAACACGAGCGCCACGAACTCCCCGCGCTCAAACGCCGCCACCGCCTCACTACTCTCCACGAACGGATCCAACTCACCAACCGACCCCCCGCACAACGCATCGTACACGCCAACGAGATCCCGACACTCATCCCCACCTATCGTCGTGTTAAACCGTTTCGACACGACCGGTAGCAAATCCGTGTACGGTACCTCATCGAACGGCCACGCAACATCATTCATCGAAAGCCGCGTCCGTAAAAACGGTAAATCGAACCCGGATCGCCACGTCTCACCATTAAACGCCGCCAACAACACGTCATCACCAGCCAACCGGTCACGCGAAAACGCACCCACCGCCTCCAACAACGCCGCCTCAGACGCGTGCACCGACAACTGCACATGACACTCCACGCGATCCTGCACCCTCGACTCCAAACCACTCGCATCCCGACCACCCGACTGAACGAACACGCGCACCCCTAACGGGAACGCGAACCCAGCAACCGTCACCTCATCACGAACCGAGAACCCAGTCGTCTCAATATCAAACGCCACCAACTCCAACACCATCACGCCTCACCTCCACCCGTCACGCCAACCCGATCCGGAACGCGATCCTCACCCGCCGGCCTGACACGGAACTCACCGAACCCGAACCGCGAATGCGTCCCGACACGAACCACACCGTTACGCGCCGTCCCAACCGGATCATCACCCGCATACCAAACCACCTGCCCATGATCAACCGTTCGAAGCGAAAACACGTCCTCACCCTGCACGAGGCGCTCCTCACGCTCACGCAACCCATCACGCTCAACACCCCACCACCACGGCACCGACTGACCATCCGCCCCCGGGAACTCACTCGCCAACACGAACGGCGACACCAACTCCAACACGAACCCACCAGACCCGGAACGCGACACACGCCGATAATCCAACTCGTCAAGATCAACCACCTGCGAATCCACCAGCGACAACTCACCGAACCCGTAATTCCGCGCCCCACCAACACGCACCCCATCCAACACCTCACGAGACACCGGAACCACGTCACGCCCCCCAGACTCACCATGCAAATAACACTGCACGAACCACCGAACCGACCGCTTCGACGTCCGCACCTCCGGCGGCCGCCCAAACCACAACTTCGACCCGAACGCCACGCGCCCACCATGCGTCACCAACGGGTGCACATTATGCGCATCCCGCGGCCGCGACGACTTCAACCAACGCTGCGCCGCATCACGAAACACGAACAAATCATCGTACCGCTCAACCGGCGGTAACGACCCGCCAACCTTCCCCAACGAACCAGACCACGAATGCCACGACGGCGCATCACCGTACTCACCCGGAACGAACACGCCGTGACTCACGCACAACGCCCGGCGCGTCACCGCATCCACGCGACGCGAAATCGCGTTCCACAACGCATGCCCCGACACGTAAAACGGGTTCCCCGCGTAATCCGTCTCCACCTCGAACAACACCTGCTGAATCCGCGTCACACCAACCACCCCGCACACACCCCGTTTCCACTGCCACACCCAACACAACCCCTCACACCACCACACACGCAACCAGCGCTCACCATCACCCCTCCACCTCCCACGCACCACGCACACCGTCACTACCCAACTCGAACCGAGCAACGAAATCCTCGATGTACTGTAACGCAACCGACCACGACCGGATCCGACGCAACTGCGCATCCAACACCATCAACTCCCGCCGATCCACCTCGAACGGACGACCCGACAACCGCGACCACGTATCCGCAAACGACCGCGCCGGCCCCGACCCAAGCCGCGCCACCACCCCACCCGCCGGCTCACCCGTCACCCGCAACGACACCACCGGCGACCACAACACCGTCCGAAACGGCACCACCACACCACTCTTAACTGCCGCATCCACCCCACCCCTCACCGCACACGCCTCACCCGGCACCGCCTCCAAAAACAACTCATCAAACCCGTACCCAGCTCGGTAACAATCCAGCAACGCACCCGCCAACAACACGTGGAACTTCAACGACGTGTACGGGTAACACACCGACTCGTTAACCAACGACGCCACATCACTCGTCAACCACGCCGCATGCAACCGTTCAGCACCCGACCGGCAAACCAACCCCTCCACCTCAGCAGCCGTCGCCACGCCACCGCCCGACTCACCCACCGACTCACCACTCAACAACGATAACCGGTACGGCGACGCGTGATTCGACACCGTCTGCTCCGGTTCCCCAGACGGTCGACTCAACAACGCCGCATCCCGATCCGCACCCAACGGCACCGCCTCATTCACCCGTACACCCGCGAACTCATCAACCCCCGAACCATGACGCCGCCCACGCAACTTATGCACATCATGCCTGTACACCGCCACCAACGAACCCACACCCACATCACTCGCAGCGCCACCGACCCCAGACTCGTTCACCATCACGACCCGCCTCCAGACACACCGCTACGATCAACAGCCGGGCGTAACTCACCATCCACATCACTCACCCTGTCCTGCAACGCGCGAACGAACTCCGCACGGTACACATCACGCCACTTCTCATCCTTCTCACGCATCGCCGCCGTCGAATCCTGCGCGCGATTATACACGCGGCGAATCTCCCGATCCGAATACAACGGATTCACCACCTCCACATCCGCAATCCCCGCCCCGAAATTCCGCGCCCCACCGAGCTGGAACTCGAACTGATCACTATGCGCATCCAGAAACGACACCGCCTCAACCAACAACCCCACGAACTCCGGCTTCAACTCCCGAAGCGACAACAACCACGTCCCGTCCACGTTCCCCACCACATCACGCGTCGCATGCCGCAACGGCTGCCCACCATCATCTCCGTTCCGCGACCGAACCTGCGTGTGTAACTGCCTGTAATGCGCCTCCACCTCACCACGCAACACGTCCACCTGCCGACGAACCGGCGAAAACCTCACCGGCCGACGCAACAACACGCCCGGCTTCGCACCGAACCCACCAAACAACTCATACACCACACACCCTGACTCACCCGCACCACCCTCCACGCACGACCCTTTCTCATGATACCCCGCATCGAGATCACGATCATACACGTCCGCACGCATGTAATCCGCATTCGACTCACCCGGATGACACGCCGACATCCCCGCAATCTGCAACACTCGCTCACACCCATGCCGCAACCACCCAGACAACGCAAACGGCGAAATCTGCCCACCAATCTGATTCTGCGGATCATCAGCCTCATACCGACCCGCCGACGCATGATGCCGATCCGTCACCACCCCATCACCCGGCGCCAACAAATCCACCTCCAACCCAACATACACATCCGGAAACGTCGACTCCGCCAGCTCAGGCAACTCAAACTCACCATCCAAGTGCTCCGTCGCGAACGACAGGTCGTCAGCCGTCATTCCCCACCACCCCACTCACCACTCGGCCGAAGCGAATCCGCCGGCTCCAATAACTCATTCACCTCTCTATCCGAACCGGCACCAGCACCCGACGCCTCCAACTCACCCGCAGCTGGCGCCTGCAACTCCCACCACTCCGCAACCGAATACGCCTCAACCGCACACGCCGGACTCACCCGCACCAACTCAAAATCCTCTACCCGCCACGCCCCTTCCCGAACCGAACACGCCCCTACGCGCCCACGAACAACACACTCGTACACACCAAGCGTCCACAACTCCGGTACCCCAGTATCATGACGCTTACAAAACGCACACCCCACCTCAAACGAAGGCTCCGAAACCGCACGGAACACGTACGCTAAAACCGCATCACCCTCCCGAAGAGGTGTACCGCACACCTGACAAATCGCGGCCCCTTCCCCGAAACCGACAATTACTGATTGTTTGATGTCTTCAATTTCCAGACCGTCGTGTTTATCCTTCTTTGATGTTTTGTCTGTCATAGGTTCTTGCCTCGAATGTGGGAACCTGACCCGCGTGTTAGAGCACGCGGGAATTCCTTTCAGAATACCCCAAGGAGCCAGGTGTTCAGCCTATACTATATCATGGACATACATATACTTAACGGGTAGTAAAGGTCTATAGTAAAGTCAGATTTCATGGAGTAGGGATAAGGCACATGCACACAGACAATCTAGGAAATGGCCCTCAGGATAGACGATAACACTGAGAAGGTAATTGACCAGTTTATCGAAAATGGTAACTTGACAACTGGTGCATTAGTAGAATTTACAGGTCTTTCTCGACCAACAGTTACAAAACGACTCGATCGACTATATGCAGCAGAACATGTTGAATATTTGCACGAGCCGACTGCTCTTTGGCGCTTAGTCAACGACCCTCGTGAGTAATACCATAACCGAACTGGCGACAAATCCCCCCATTCTTATTCATAATTTCTACTAGTTCACAAGGGGGTATTCGACCGAATTTACCTAATGACTCTCGATCCCAGTCCTAAATTGAGTGGTAGAGCGAGATATTTTCATGGGACCCACAGTTCAGCATGAGAAACATTAGAGGTGTACGTTCAAAATAATCTGGTGGCGATGTTATTCATTCCACATCTGCTTTGATTCTGAGTGCGAGATGATCCGGAATCTCAGGAATAGCTGCAATATCTTCGTACGCAGCTTCCCGAAGGTCCGCCACGTTCTCGAAGCCATTTTCCTCCAGAACGTTCGCGTCCACATCGGTAACTCCACTCACTGTCGTGAGATCTGAATCCGAGGGTGAATCCGGCGGATTCCCAACTCGCGGCAATTCAGGAAATTTTTCCAACAACTCCTGAGCCTCCGTTAGGGCAGATTCCGTTTCGACGATTACGGGAAGAGCAGTACCAGACGAAGGGACAACTGGAACCATCTTCCGTTCATGGTCGTCGAAGTGAGATAGGATGCCGTCGAGAAGTGGCGATGGAGAAGCCGTTTCGATCACTTGAAACTCAGTTACACGTTTACCATTTCCGAAATCGGAACGATAGTCCTTTGAAATGATACCGGACCGGTTCAGCTGTTGTGGTCCGTAACCGCTGTCCCATCCTTCTAAACCAGAATCAAGAAATGATACAAGAGTATCCCGCCACGTAACCATAGGTCCTTCCTCGATCCCCGACGCTTCGATGAGGGTGTCAACCAGTTTTCTATACGAATGGAACACCTCGTATAATTCGGTCAGCTCCGACGGTGCAACCGCACCGTCTTTTCCAGCAGAGGGATCTGCTGCATCACCGCCGACAGATGTTGATTCGTCCCGACTGGATGCAGATGGAGAATCCTCAGTATGGGATGTATCGACTGAATCGCCTTCCGATGATAGACTACTAAGCTGCACAGTGAAATTATACGGTCCACTTCGGCCGTAAAGGAGCGACACGGCCTCCTTTGGTTCGTAACCGTCGCTATCGACGGAGGCCTCGACACGGCGTGAGTGGGTGGGTACGTGGAACGATGCTGTGCCATCGGCAGCCGTCTCTGATTCGTAATCTTTCTCGTCCGTAGAAATCGATACTGATGCCCCGATTACAGGCTCATCATTTGAATTTGAAACTGACACTTCAAGGTATTCCTGTGGACTCGCGTCTAAGTGTTGCGGGGACCTACCGTTGTCTTTCCTCACCTTCTTCCTGCTTTGTTCACGTGATTCGATTGCCGTCCGAATGGGTTCCGTCTTCGGATCAACAGTTTCTCCTGTCCACACCTGAGGAAGAGTAGGATCAATCCGTCTGTTGCGGTCCTTGATGGCATCTAGTAGTTCATAGAGCCACTCCTGTGCGACATCATCGTCCACGATTTCTTCGATGGCCCGGTGGTCGGCTTCCATCGCCATGGACCCTGCCACCTCCAACTCGGCCAACAACGGTACTGTGGTTTCGTCAACCGTCGAGAAGCCTGGCAGTTCCCGAAATCGCGATCCAAGTGCTCTTAACTCAGACGCTCGACGAAGTAGTCGACGACCGTCCTCGCCGGCTAGCTGCCCGTCTGGCGTCGCTGGAAGCGTTACGACCTGATAGAAGTGCGCACGACTAGCCCCGGTCGGATTTCGAAGGACGCGGCCAATGCGTTGGATAAGTGACGCGTTGACACCTCCCTTCGAAAGGTTAACTGCTACGTCCGCATCGGGGATATCGACGCCGACTCCGATAACCTCCCCCGGGCCGACAATGACTCCCTTTTTTCGTTCTTTAAATTCGTTTATTTGTTCGCTCTGTGAAGTGGTCTTTCCATCTGCGACGGTTACGACATCATCCCCTAGATTATCCCGAAGGACATCGCCAATTTGCGTCGCTTGCTCGTAGCTCTGGACAAGAACGATACACTTCGCTTCGGCAACGTGACGATCGACCAGCCGCCGCACAGTCTCATGGGGTGGGCTCAATTGCCATCGCCGGGGTCGACGGGAGAACGCAGCGGTGGCTATTCTGTCGAACGCAGCTGACTGTTCACGCGCCGCCGACCCGTCGTTCGATTGGGCGAAGGATCGGAGATCGCGTAGCGTCTCGAACGTTTCCGGGACGATGTCGGGTACATCGCCAAAACCGGTGGTGAGAAACTTGTGGTTTGTCGGATCGTAAACGCCTGCGAGTGGCTGGGTCGACTCGGTAACGCCGTCGAGTGTTTCGTCCTCAGCACTAGCGGCGTAGGTCACTTCCCAGCTGAAATCTGCGATAACGTTTGCTTTGCGCGCCTCAGGAATTGTGAAGGTCGCACACTCCGTGAGGTTCGCCTCTAGTGCGTCGCGAGCGCCAGCATCCCCGATCCAGTCCTGATCGATGGATCCGGACATCGCGAGGATAGCGTCCGACCTATCTGTCAAGTCATCAAATAGATCTCGCCAACTTCGACCGTCACGACCACCCCTTCGGTACCGATGCGCTTCGTCAAGGATTACCAGATCATATCCGGAAACTGTCTCCGCACTCAGTAAATCTTGAGCCGTGCGAAACTCGATAGTTCCCCAAGAAAGGTTGATCACTCGTTTAGTGCCAGTCTGAGTGCGGTCTCGAGGGATATTCAGGTGTTCGTCGAACTCGCTCTGCCACTGCTCCAGTAAGAGGTCTTGACCGGCAACGATCAGGACAGACGCGTTCGAACTCGACTCCTTCTGAGATGCCAGAACTTCTTCGTCCCGCGGGTGCAATTCACCGAAGAGGTGAGCGATTGCACCTAGTCCGAGCACAGTCTTCCCCGTAGCCGTCGCCATATTCACATAGCCAGCGTAATCGGCCGCACACCAACTTGATAGTGCGTCCTGTTGGTGATCCCAGAGTGGCGTCACCATTTGTGGTCGGTCGAGATAATCGAGTAAGTCGATGTCTGCGTTGGATCGGCGGACACCTTCGAGTGCCTCTATAAGTTCATCGGTGTACTCACTTGCCGATGGGTCGGAGAACAGTTGATAGACAATATCCACGACGGCTTGGGGCTCATGAAGGGGCAGACGTCCGTTTTTCGGTCCCATTCCCCTTGTGGCGAGCTTTTCAACGATAGCTTCGATTGCCCGGTCAATGTTGTGGATGCCGCCGTCATCAACCTTCGCGAGCGCGTGTCGAAGTTTCGCCAGTGCGAGAACGAAATTCCCGATATCCGTCTCGTCGCATTCTTGAATGAGTCCGGGGAGATCTGAATGATTGCTAGATAGATCGATAAGACCGTCGACGTAATATCCCCCAGTCGCCCGACCAAAGTCTATCGTACCGATCGTTCCTCCGTGATCGAATTTGCTGTCGGAATGGCCGAGTGCGATGCCAAGCAGGAGGTCTGTTGCAGCCCGATCAATCTGACTAGGCCAATCGGCAGTAGTGATATCGTCCCTATCGAGTCGTTCTTGATGAAACTGTTCCGAGACGCTTAGCGTACTCGTCCGCTCGTCAATTTGATTCTTGAATGGGTCGAGTGCCATTTGTTCTCAATAGTAATTGAACGACCGCCCGGAAACCACATAACTGTTATCGCAGTTGAATATTTATCTGCTTCTCCAGTCGGAACCGCAGGCATACCGTCACACTTTCGATGGTCTGATGACAACACGGTGGCAATCCCGGGAAATTGATCGAGGGGGAAGGGGTAAGGTGATGTCACAAAATGGATGTCAATGAGATGATTGAACGGGCAGAAGGTGAAGTTGATCGAGCACTTTTACAAGGTACTGGGAGTGGTAATCTCGTCTGCACCGGCTACTTCGGCGATGGCCCACTCATCGCCCATCTAAGGAATCAGGAGAAGGTAGACTACGCTCTCCAGAATTTCAGGAAAGGACTCACGGTTGAGAAGGATGGAGTGAAGGAACGGATAAAACCGGGATCACGCTATCGAACTGCAATGCTCGTGACTCACCGACGGATCCTATTCGTCGTAGGATGTGAGGAAGGAGATGAAACGGTTTCCGTTCCATTCGAGAAGGTTCGTAAGGTGAAAGTCAAGACCGGTATTCTCAAGGATAAAATCACGGTGAAAGCGGATAGTGCGTGTTTTGATATGTACGTCCGGAAGGGATCTGAACTCGAAGACATCGCCAATCACATTTTGGATTTAGCACGCTCAATAACGGAGCGGCGAGACACCACCAACCATTCATCAAATGAGAGCGATTGCGCTCAAAAGAGTCAATCACCCGATGGTTTGAACTCGACGTCCTCTGCGAGTGGACTTCAAAATCAGGCCAAGCTGAAGGCTGACGGGTCCGGAAGGAATATGAATCGAGAATCTAACAATTTGTCAAAAATTGAATTGCTCGCCTCAAACGAAGCTGGTGATCCGATATCGAACGCGACTGTAACAGCGGAGAGTGACGTTTTCCAAATCAAAAGCAGGACGTCCGACACGGGGAGGTGCAACATTTCTCTTCCACCCACAGTGGACTCTGTTAAAGTCGAAATTGACCACCCAACGTACGAGATCGTTCGCAGTGAGTTAACAGTGGAGGACGGGACAGCTATCGACGTTACACTAACGGAGACAGAGTCTATGGAAATGGGGGAAGAACCTCCCCACCAACAGACGAAGGAGACGCCCTCACAACGACCGAACGGAAAGGTGGGAACACCGACCCGGGAAGCTCTCGTCCAAGAACTGATCGATCTCCAGAAAGGGAGGGAAAAACGAATTACACGCGGGCTGATGCGAGCCGATGGGAAGTTCGAACCCGAAGATTACGAGAAGGAGTTCGGGAATTGGTCGACGGCTCTCCGCTCAGTCACGTTCCCAGACGAGAACTCGGAGGTATCCTCGTCTGAACCGACGAACCAAGAAGCGTATTCGAAAGCAGAGGTACTCGATGCGATTGCCGATGTAGCGCAAAGGGTGGGCGGTCGCCCATCGACCGAAGACATGAACGAACACGGTCGGATGTCGGTTGGCCCTGCATACCGAATCTTCGACAGTTGGTCGGAGGCGGTGGAAGCAGCAACGAGAACCGACTCTGATACAACAGAAAAATCATCGACGTCAGCGATCTCTGCGGACATTGACGAGTCGTTCGAAGAACCTTCCCCCGAGGACCCGCTAGTAACTGGGCTCGAAAATGTTCCACGTGGTCGCCTTTCGGGTGTGGTTGTCGACGTTCTGACCGTCACAGACAGCGAGAAGCCCAGACGAAACGCAGAAATAACTGTCCGGACACAGGCGGGTGAAGATATCGAACTCATTGCCTGGGAAAAGCACAATGTCGATTGGTCGTTCGACGTAGGCGACCTCCTTCGGCTCGACGAAGTAAGACTAAAGCGATGGGGAGATGACGACGCACCATCCCATCACCTGAGCACTACGCGGGATTTCTCGGTAACGAAACTTGATGAGGCGTCCGAAGAGCATGTCGGTTCCAGTGACACCTTCGACTCTCACCCAGACAGCTTCTCAGATCCGATAGAGAAACTCACTGGCATAGGTGGCGCCACAGAAACAGATGCAACAGTACTGATGGAAGCTGGCTACGAGACGCCCGAGGACTTGGAAGCTGCTACCCTCGAAGAGTTACGCGACATCCCTGACCTCGATGACGGCGTTGCGCTCCGGATTAAAGCGGAGCTAGGTTGATTTCAAGTCGCTCTCGAAGTCAGGACAGCGTAAGTTCGACGTGTCCGACCAGGTCGGAGTCTCGGAGCTGTTCGATTTGATCATCGGTCAGTTGATCTAGCATCAACCGTCTCTCCGTGAGCAAACCCTCGACGATTGGCTCAAGTGCCGTCCCGTCGTAGGGGCCGAACAGGTCTTCCCGACATTCCTTAAAGTACCCGCGCATATCCTCACCGTACTCTGCTGCTCGCTCTTTCAGGGTCTCGAAGTCAAAGTCCCCGTCGCGGTAAACCTGCCCCCTCCAGTCCCAGTCGGCGAGCAGTTCGTCGACAGCTTGGAGTTTAACGGGGCTAACCCGCTCGACGCGCTCGTTCAGCTCCCTCATGCCTCCAACCCGTCTGTTCATTGCGATTCGCGTTTCGTGTATTTCATTTGTCACCGTGCGTTTCTGGTCTTCGACCTTCCTTTCGAGCTCGTCAATTCGCTCGTCGAGTTCTTCGAACTCGCCGGCATCGAGGAGACTTCGCGCCTCAACGACGGCTTTTTTCGCCTCGGAGTCGATTTCCATCTCGGTTTTAAGGAACTTCTCAGCGAGGATTCGCTGGAGGATTGTTTCCTCCATGGTCTCGGCGATATCGTCAAGACGGTTCGCAAGCTGCCGGTGACGATATTGCTGGTAGACCTCGTCGATGCGCTCCTCGAAGTTCCGGTTGTCCGTCCTCTTCACTTGTTTACTCGACATAATATTCACTCACCTCCATGAAGTCGCTCCCAAGTTTGGCAATACCTCCCGTTCCCGACAATGGCACCTTCTGGAAGTCCGTAATGATCGGTGCATTATCTAACTTGAGACTGGATAACGTTGCCGTCACCGTGGCGAGCGAGTTACTGCCGTAGATCCGGTCGGCCAGTTCTGCCGCTTCGACGGCATTTTCTAGATCGGTCTGTGTGTGGGTACAAGCCTGTCCAAGCTGCTCCGTAAGGTCAGGGTCGACGGTATCGTACGTCTTCAGTTTATTATATCTGTCATGGACGTGTGTGATGTCTGTTCCATCGAGTACGCCTGCAACGTACTCCACGGTATCTCGTTTGTAGCCATGGTCGGATACATCCTCGAGAGCAGCTCTCACATCGTACATCGTGTTGGCGAAATCCCTGACGTTGTGGCCCTTTGCGAACCGTACGCGAGAAGAAATCTGCCCGATCTGATTTCGACCCAGCATATCCAACACGTCGTACGGCGGACTTTCCTCCAGTCGTTCACGGACTTCTGGGACATCTAGTGTACTTGCGGAAACGCCCAGCAGCGATCCAAGAACGTTCTCGACGTACTCGGCATCTTCCATCGAAGCTTCGATAGCTTGCACCTGTTCGTGATTGAGAACGTCTTGAAGCCCAGCGAGGAGTTCCGTATCGACCGCTAACTCATCATCGCTCTTGTACTGTTCGTTAAGTCGTGTAGCCGTCACCTCTTGCCAGGGGTCATCCAGCAACACCAGCGTCGCATATGTCGCGAGGATAAAATCGGTGAAGTCGTATCGGGCACGTCTTTTGTAGAACCGATTATCGTGATTGAGCTGAGTCTCGAAGATTCGATTTCTCCATTCCTGTGCGTACCCGGTGAGCTGAGTGCCTGCCCCTTCCAACTGAGTGTCGTAATTGGCCGAGCGTGCATCCATATTTCGGCGGACCCCGAACTCAACAAGGCGCCTGAGGTCCGATCTTCGGAACTCACTTCGATCGAGGACTATTTGATCGTCGTCCGGTGCTTCGTTCGAGTCCGGATAGACGAACGGCGATTTCTGACTGCTGAGCATGTAGCGCAGCGGCGTCCCCTCGATTAACCGGAAGTCGTCCGTCAATTCTTCGAACAAGTCACGCATCGCGCGCCTGATGTAGTCTTCCGTGTCGATGTACTTGTCCGGGTCTTCGATCCAGGAATCGATCTGTGACTTCTGTTTCTCAATTTCGCGCTCGACGGGGGACTTCCCGCCACCGCTACCCGCACCGTAGCCGCAACTCGAACAGATACGATTACCATCAGCGTCGATTGCCCAGTCCTCTGCACCACACTTCGGACAGTCGTCTCTGGACTCACCACCCGATGCAGAAATCTGGACCTCCTCGTCGCCGATGTCGATGGCATCAGGTAGCCCGTCGATTTCGAGGCCGAAGGCGTCGACAAACTTCCGTTCAACGACGACCCCCTCACCGCGCTCGCGGCCGTACCATTTTGCAAGGTCGGCGTACACCTCAGCATCCTCATAGACGACGTCAGCCACAGAGACGGTATTTTTTAGCGGCCGGAGGCTGTCAGCCGACGACGGCACTTCCACGAAGCCGTCGTGAAAGTCCTGAAGAACCTCGAAGACGGTCATGATGAATTCGCGAGGGGACTGCTGGCTCTCGTCGAGTCCAGCGAAAATCCGCCGGAGGAACGGCTGGTTGAACGGGAACAGGTCCCGGAACGACTCATCACAGAAGCCGCACTGGCTACAGATGGAATCATCCGGCGCTCGATTTAGATTGAACGTCCCACTCTCGGTGTCGCGGTCGTATCGTACGCTGCCGTCATGTGATTTGATGTAGCCGAGATACGGTCGAACGAAGTCGACGGCTGAATTCTCATCGAGGAACAGGACGGTATTCGAGTCCCGCTCGTTCGTCTGGAAGAACTCGAAGCGATCTTCGGCCGTCCGCGTGTGCAGCACGTTCGTGGAATCTCGGGTTCCAGCGACGATGAAGTCCCAATTATCCGACCCTTTGTCTCGCTCCATGTACTTGCGGAGCCGTTCGGCCTCCATCGCGGCGATGGAAAAGTCCTCGAACACGATGACCGGTCGAGTATTATCGAAGCGCTGCCCGACCTGCTCGAGGACGTCGTCCAGGGAGGCAGTGTCGTATCTATCGCGAATCTCGTTCCAGAGCGCCTCGTTGAACGCGTCGACGGCCGCATCGGTCCCGACACTGTCGTCGAAAATCTGGAGTTCATTGCGTTGTTTGTACTCGTTTTCGCCGATGAACTGGATTTTCTGAGCGTATTCACCGCGCTCTACGAGCCGTTCCAGCTTCTCTGTCACAAAGTCAGTAATCTCGTCTGCTTGCTCAGCACCAGGTCTAACGTCGTACTCATTTTTCCGTAACTCCAAAATGGCACCAGAAGTCGCATTGTTGGCAACCGACTGGGGTACGTCAATGATATCTTCGTGCAGCTTTTCGAATTCGGAAGCACCTGGAAGCTCTTCGCCGAAATTCTCTCGGTAGAAGTCTGGGATACGCTCAGAGAGAATCGACATCAGGTCGTCGTCCTTGTCGATGTGGAGCATCGGCCGCCCGTCTTGGCGTAGCTTGTGTGATATATACGCACAGAGTTCCGATTTTCCGGTCCCGACCTCCCCCTCGATGACGACCACGAAGTTGCCAATCCGGTCCTCAGAGAACTCTTGGTAGATGCGATCTTCACCCCAGATATCGCCGCCTGCGGACGTGCCTCGGAAAACCTCCATCGGCCGGTGTGTGAACTGGAACAGGTCGTAGTCCTCTGACCGAACCGCTGCGACTTTACTGAATAGTCGACGGAGCATCTGCTCGTCGACTTCCTCGAAGTGGGGGCACCGGGATGGTCCAGATGCGTCTGGGCGGAGGATTTCGTTCATTGAATCACCTCGATGGCGTTCGCATCTTTAGCGATTCCTTCCCGCCGAGGGATGCCATTAAGATTGACCGCAGCGGCGTCTCCATACTCTGCAATTCGGATCATATCGTTACGAACGAGATTGAATAACACGCGTGAAAGGGAAGCTGGAACGCTTCCGTCGTCGGTGAGTTCGATGAGAAGGAGGTTCTCTCGGAGCCACTCGACGTAGTCAGTGATGAGGACCCGGTGTTCGCTTCCGACCTCGTTCGCCGCGAGCCTGATCGAGTGATCGATCATCTCGGGATCGGGATACGTCGTGTGGGTGCGCCCGTTCGCTTTGTACACAAGTCCGAGAAACACAGCCAGTCGCGACCAGTTGACGAACTTGGGCTCGTTCAGATCTATCTCACCCTCCTGAGACCGTGGTGCGTATCCGCGCTCGCGCTGCCAGCGGTTGATCTTCTCGTAGAGAGTCCCGTCGTTGGACTCGAACGCCTGGTGTTCCTCTTGGAGTAGGTACTGATAGTTCAATAGAACGACCGACTGCTTTCCCCAATCAGGGCTTTCGGCGTCGGTAGCGAGATTGTGTAGGATTCCCAGCCGGAAGTCGAGGGCGTCGTCTCCGGTATGCCACGGAAGATCGACGGTGTAGTAATCGGGCTCTTGCCGACCGATGATCCCAATCGCGCGAAGCCCGGTGAGCCCTTGATTGAGGAGGTCACTGTCGAGTGCGGTATCCTCGGCAATTTCGTCTTTGGTAGTATTCCCTCGCTCGATGGACCGGTATACGGTTCGCAACGGCGTTGGTGTCTGTACGGCGTTCAGGATGTATGGTGCAGTTTCACTCATAGTGTATTGCTCAGCCAGTCGTAGTACCGCGCCTCGATATCGTTCGCCTCCGGGTCAACCGATTTGGCCGCGTCCCGGGCGTCGCCCAGTTTCGGACTCCGTTTCGCATAAGACGGATCGAATGCCGTCCCTCCCATCGACACCGTTCGGTTCAGATCGCGAGCGATCGCCGATGCCGTCCCCTTCTCCCATTCGATTCGTCGGCGTAACCAGCCGCCGAACGCCTCGATAATCTCGTCGCTCTCGAGCGGAGCGACACCGAGCTGATCTCTACGGGCGAAGATTTCGGAGAACGTGCTGTACAGCGGAAGATAGGGCGCATCCGTGAGTACATCGAATAACTCCCGCGTAGTTCGAAGCCCCTCGCATTCGACCAGTTCGTAGATGTTCGCATTATCCTGGAGGAACAGGTTCTTCGTGTCCAGCAGCGGGAGTCCCCACCCCTCCTCCTCGTAGTAATCTTCGAACGCGTCGTAGACGATGTCGTAGCTACCAATCCGCTCGCAGAACTGTTCCTGGTAGAGCGGGCGCAGCCCACCGATCGGTTGGAACCGTTGCTCGTCTGCAATCACGACCAGTGTCCCGTCTGTGCGAGTGTGACGATCGATGAGTTCGTTCACGGTATACTGTGTCTGTTTCTCATAGTAGCTTGTCGTGATAACACAGAGGTCTTCCGACGGCGGAAGATCGATCCCGCCGAGTACGTGATACTCGTGGCCCGGAAAAGCATATTGGGCCCCTCCCCGTTCGTGTTGCCAGGTATGTTTGAGCTGTCGCCACGATGTCGGGTAGGTTGCGTGCTCCAACCCCAAGTACGTAATCGCCGAAAGGGCCCGCAGCTTCCAGAAGTGGACGTTCCCTCCGGGGTCGTGGATGAACGCTATGTCGGCGTCGGAAAGTCGCCGCCGAATGGCCTCCAGACTCACGATCCCCCCTCATCGACGATGGCGCTTAGCGTCCGATGGTCGAGCAACTCGTTCTCGAGGTAGTGGCTGGGCGTCCGAGAGAGGAGTAGACACTCGTCGCAGTAGTCAACGCACCGTTGACAGTCGGCGACATCCACGACATGGTCTGCGACCTCGTCGAGATTCTCGTAGACGTGCCAACCGATCCCGTTTCCGCCCTGACGCCCGTCCACTATGGAGACCTCGACGGCATCCTCGGAGACGGACGCCTTGACCCGGTAGTCGGATCTGTCACACTTGACGACCACGGGGATCGCTCGGTCAAGCGCCTGTTCGAGACTGGTCAATAGCTGTGGCCACGACGCGGTCGGGTGGGTGACTGCATCGTATCGTTCGGATACCTCCTCCCGGTCGAACTCGAGTCGAAGCCCCTGCGTGTGATGTTGTTGCCCCACCGGTCGATACATCTCTTCTTGGGCCTGTTCGAGTCGGTCACGCCAAGAGAGTCCGCTCTTCGAGGTCTCTCCCTCGTCTTTTTCGATAAGGGCCTGCGATCGGAGTATCTCCGTCGACGGACTGGCCGAGTGGCCACGCTCGAACGCGTAGACGAAGTCCGTCAGTTCGAACTGCCCGTACTCGACGGAGCAGTCAATCCCGAATATGCTCGTCTCCAACCGCTCCCGTTCTGCGTCGGTAGGTCGAACGTACGTCGACATCTGCGCGTGCGTCCGGTAGAGACGGCGTCCGCCTTTCGCAAGCGAGCACTCGACGGATGACACTCCGTGAATATCGCTCACAACCAGCTCAGAATCGCAGTGCGGACAGGTCACCTCGTCGGGGTCGAAACTCCGGAATCGTCGGTCGCACTCTGCGTTGTCGCAGACCGCGACCTCCGTCAACGGCTGCGGCGTTCCACGAACGTCCTCTACGATGTACTCTGTGCCGTGTAGCGACACCATCCCACCGAGATCGTTCTCCTCGCCCGGATACATATCATACAGCCGGCCACTCCCCTCGAAGGAGATTTCGTCATGATCTCCGCTGAACTTCACGGGGAAGTTCTGGCCGAAGCTTCGGTAGTTCGCGAGGTAGCCGAGTTTACTCAACCACTGGTCGAGTCGAGAGGTGTTGCTCGTGAGGTCGCGGTTCGTCGTCGCACCGGACGACATTCCTCGCAACCGAGAGAAAGTCTGCTCGACGCGGCGAGAGAGCCCCAGCGGCCCGTCCTCGAAGAACACCTGTTCGTATACCTGCACCCCTCTGTCGCCGAAGATCCCACGCACGTATTCACGGAGGACGTCGTCCATCTCCTCCTGGATGAACTCTCGGAGAATGAAGAGGTTCTCTTCGACTCCGCTGACGAACTTCTCGAGGTTTTCGAGTTTCGGTTCGGAGAGTCTGTACGTCAGTTCGAAGACGTTGTCTTCGTGTGGGTTCCGGGCGAGGTAGGCGAAAACCTCCGTGACGACGTGGCCCGCCAGTACTTCGTCGAAGTCCTCTGGGTCCGGAATTCGCACCGGTTCGAAGCCCCCGAGATAATTATCCAAATTCGCGTAATAATGACCGTCGACGGGGTGCTGGCCGCGAACTACGGTCATGACTAGCGAGGAGCTTCCACGGGTACGCCCGGTTCGCCCCGAGCGCTGCACGTAGTTCGTTAGCGTTGGTGGAACCCCGACCTGCGCGACCGTGTCGAGACTCCCGATGTCGACACCGAGTTCCATCGTCGGCGTCGAACTGACGACGTTGATCTCCGGGGGATCCTTTCGAAAACCCTCTTCGATGGCGCCGCGAATTGCCGAGGAAATGTTCCCCTTGTGAATACCTACGGAGACGAACTTTGCCTCTGCGCCGTTTCGAATCGGTTCCGTCACGTCGTGCGCCCAGTGGTCAACGGCGTACTCCCAGCCAGAATCGACCTCAGCGTAACCGGGGTCCGCGACGAGTTTTCCGTCATCAGTTTCGGAAAAACGCTGGTACGTGTCGATGGCTTCCCCGCACTCCTGGCAGAATTCGACAGCATCTCCCTCGTCTGTCGTCGGGAACGAAGCGTAACAGTCGCCGCAGAAAGCCGCCTCGGATAGTAGAACGAGCGACGATTCATCCTCGCGAACGTTTCGGGTGACCACCCCGCTATCGGCCGGTCCCTCGACGATCTCCCGCTGCTCTACATCCTCGCGTGCCGCTTGGAGGTAGTCTCCAATCTTTGTCCGCTTTTCATCCTCGGTGAGGTTGGCCTTCTCCACTGCCCTCTTTAGCGACTCGTGTGTCGAAATTGAGATGATTCCGGTTTCGAGGAACTCGCCGAGAATATCGTCCAGTATCTCGTCGATGCGGACGCGGTCCACCAGCAAGTCTCCATCCAATCGGTCGAGAATCTTCTCTCGAGTCAGGCCGTCGATCTTCACGCCGGAGTACTGGAACGATGCATTGTCGAGTACGAGCCGTTTGTAGAGCGCGTGAGCGACCGTGATTTCGACCGGGTCATCCATTTCGGCAACGACGTCCGCGGTTACGAGCGCGCTGTCGAAAAGCGCCGTACAGTTCGAGAGGTACGCGTGTGTCTCGATGTCTTCACGCAATGGGACAAGGAAGTTGTAGGCCTCTGCGTCCTCGTCGAGATTATCCTGAACGAGCGGCTCCCAGTATTCCTCCCGGAGTGTGTTGGCGACCGCCCTGAACAGATCGAATTGGTTGGCTTCTCCACCAGCGTCGATCAGCTCTTGTAGGTATAATGTCTGGGCCATGAGTCCGTACTCCGTGCCGATAATCTCATCACCGACACTCTCCGCTGCGCTGTGGGAGTCCGAGAAGACGAGCGTCTTCTTCGATGGCGACACACGACAAACCTCGGATAGCATATATGACAGTAGCGAGGATGTCGGAACACCGATATCGGTCAACCGGGGCGACCCACCGCAACCGGGGCAGTCGTCGCCGGACCCGCCCCGGATAGGGACGAACTGTTCCTCACCGGTCTCCTCCTCCACCGCGACGTGAGGTTCGTGACACGTCCCTTTGCGGCAGAATTGGATTTCAGGAATGGGTGCGGCTTCGCACTCCCGACACCGATTATCTCGCGAGAGCGCGCCGCATTTCCTGCACCAGTGGACGCGATGCGGTGGCTTGAGGAACACGTGGTACTTTTCGGTGACGATGCCGGCGAGCCGACCGAAGGCCATCACGGTCCCCAGCACGCCCTCTGGGTTCGATACGCCCTCACGTTTGGCCTCCTCCACCAGCGCATCGTACGACCGAAAACCGACTTCACCGGTGGTATCCCGATCGAACCACTCGGTGAACGCGGCCACCTCCGGAACCTCCTGGAGGACAAAGTCGTACCAGCCGCTCGCGAAGCCACCGGACTCAATAGCCGCTTCCACCAGGGCGTCGCGGCACTCTTCCGATCGAAGAAGTTCGTCCGTACCTGATGCCGCCCCCGATTCGAGGAGTGTGGCCGCTGTGTCGTCTATCGGCTCGAACACCCACTCGGGGGCGGTCGACGCCGGTTCGATACGCCCTCGTTCCAGGAGACTGATCTCACGAAGTGTCGCGATCGCGTTTTCGAGGCCGTGCTCTAAGACGACCGCTTCGGGATCTGTCGTATTTAACCGTCCAACAGCCAATGCGTGGACGAGGTCGTCCAGTCCGCTGGCTGCGAGTCGATCGAAATGGGGCGTTCCTCTGATCGAGAACTGCCGTCCGGTGAATTCGACGCGGTTAATCGTCTCCTTCTCGCTTCCGGTGAGCGAGGCGGCGAGTTCGGCGGGATTGTCGACTGTCGCGGACACCATCGTAACCTGAGGATCGTTGTCGGCGTAAAACGACTTCAACCGACGAGAGAGAAGAGAGATTGCCGCTCCCTGGATACCGCTCCAGACATGGGCCTCGTCGAAGACGATGTGTTCAAGCGGCTGGTCACCGGGTTGATCGCCCAGAATTTCCCTCGTTTCTGTTTTGTCGTTGACGAACATGTAGTCGAGCGCCTCAGGATTGGTGAGCAGGATGTCGACACCTTGTCTGATGTTTTCCCTTGTCACCTTGATCCACGAGTAGGTGTTATCGTTCGTCCCGACGGCGGAGTCGCTCAGGATTCGAAGTTTCTCGTTGGGGTCACGTGGATCGATTAAACCCCGTACGTAGGTCCCCTCTTCGATTTCCCAATCGCGGGTTCCGACGCGAGCGGGAGTGTCGGAGTCCCAGATTCCGATGGTGATGCGGTTTTCAGGCGATCGGTTCCGATTAATCTGGTCGAGGTACGTGATAAACCGGTTGAACTGGTCCGAACCCAACGTTTTCATCGGATAGAGGATTGCCGCTTTCAGACCGGGTTCGTCACTCGATAGACACGAGTTGAGAATAGGGAGGAAGAATGCCTCGGTCTTACCGGATGCCGTTGGAACGGCGAGTACGTTGTCTCCGGGTTCGGTTTCGATTGCCTCGATTGTGCGGGCCTGGTGCTCGTACAGCTTACCGTCCGGATTACCACCAAACAGCTCCTCAGCGATTGCGTCGACGATGGCATCGTCGTAGCCGAGCTCGCCCAGGAACGTGGCCGCTGACTCGTCGTGAAACGCCGGAGCGTCAACGAATTCGACGAATGGACCCTTTCGCTCGATGGTGTGCTCGGAGACGAACGATTGGGGATCCCTGACCTCCTCGACTTCGTTGAGCTTGGTCATCGCGCGATTCCACCAGGTGATTTCCGCGGCACGGTCGATTGCCGCGTCGAGTCTTGCTTGTGGTGATTCCATTTTTGTTGATTCGGGTGTGTCGTCTGGTTCGTTAGGTCGTTAGGTTGGTCAGTTCGGTCGTGCTATTGGTGCGTATTAATCCCGAAATCCTGTATACACCTCCACGGTGACCTCTTCACCGGGGTCGAGTTCCCCAATTTGTGACTTGGTCAGGGTCGCTGTGGGCGGATTGGGTCTGTCGGCGACACCGAGACGCCTGTACAGTTGCTTCCACGCTTTCTGATCTTCGTATTCGTCAACGTCTGGAGCGACGGCGCGGAAGATCGACTTCGACGCGACGATGAACAGCTTCCGTTTCATTCGGCTCGCGCCGACGTTGAACCGGTTCGCATCCAATAGAAACTCCGCGAGACCGTTTACATATCCTTGATTTCCTGCGGTCATCGCGAGAACCATTACGTCTTTTTCGTCCCCCTGGTATCGCTCCACGGTGTCCACCGGAACGCCGATTTCCTGATCGGAGATGCGCCGTCGCATGAGTCGGAATGGAACGACGACGCCGGCGGAACACTGCCTTTCCCCCGGATCGGCCGCTACAACGGGCAATGTCGAAAGCAACTTCTTGGCAAGATAGGCCTCAACCGGGCTGTCTTTTGTGAAACGTTGATCGTCGTGGAGGAGCAGCGTCACTCTTGGTTCGGGGTCGAGTGCTTCCCGGAGCCACGCGGGCATCGCCGAGGTCCGGACATCCGGGATTCGTCTGGCCTCCGCGTGGGAAGTCAGCTCGATTCCGTCCCGGTAGTAGAACAGGTCGGTCTCGAACTCGGCCATCGCCGGTGGCAGTCGATATGTGATAGTTAGCCGCTCCATCGGAATCACTTGGTCCGGATCGTCCCACTCGGGCGGTTTGCGTTCGACCGTTGCGAGGTCGCGGTTGGTCTCACCACGCAGGAATCGAATGAAGTCGAGCGCCGACACAGCCGGTGTGTGCTCCTCGATGGTCGCACGATCTTCGGACTCCCAATCGTGTGAGTGGATGGGTTGCATCTGTCGATGATCGCCGACCAGCTGAATCTGGCTACCTTCTCGCAGAAACGCTCCGACTAGGAACAACAGCGGCAGATCCATCATGCTCGCCTCGTCGACGAGCGCATAGTCGAAGATTGCAGCCTCGCCGGACTTCAACAGATCGGAGACATTCGAGTCGGCGCTGATCTGGCCGGCAACCGTGTTGACCATGTTCCGCAAGGTAACCGGCGTCGCAAACACCACGACCTTTTCGCACCCATCGGAGAGTGGTTCGGCTAGCAATTCTTCGAGTTCCTCGCTATCCTCGTAGTATTGGAGGTCGTGAACGTTATCCGGGAGATCGGTCAATCCTGCACTAGATGCGCGCACCCGTATGAGCGTAACGTCCCTCCCTGCCCCCGAAGCCGCGAGTCGCATTGTCGCGTCGCCGACCGCTCTCGCCACTTCGTCGACCGCGGTATTAGAGTGGGCGCTGACAACTCCGATGAAAGGCTCGTCGTCCGGCGTCGTGGCTACTCGTGAGAGGATGGCTGGTGTAGATGCGTAGGCCGTCTTGCCAGTTCCTGGCGGCCCCTGGACGGTACCGACCGAGTGGTTGAGCTGCCGGACGAACTCCCGCTGAGCGCAGTTGGATTCGTACGGCATCGCCGCATCGAATTGCCTCAGGAATCCTTCCACTGCATCCGGGTTTCGAAACGGCTCATCAAACTGGAGGGCAGTCGGATTTTCCTCCGCATAGACGTCGAGTAGTTCGTTGTGAAGAACGTTCTCATTCGCGTTATCGATCGCTTCACGAGCACGGTAAGCGGAGTAGTCATCAAGGGCCTCGTTCACGGCGAACGTCATTCCCTCGGCAATCAGCTGCCGTTCATCGTCGGGATCGCTCGTCCAACCGACGTGGTTCGTCATATTCGGCACCGCTCGTCGGTTACTGTCCGTCGGGAAGGAAATCTTCACCTGGCCCCGATCAGTATTGATATGGCCCAACCGACCGAGAACTCCATTTGCGTACTTCGTCGGGTCATCCGGTTTTTCGATGAGTCGGCCATCGTCGTCTTCTACTAGCGGCGTCAACACGACCCAGTTGCCGGACTCCCGACGGAGCGTCGTGGTCGCGGTCATCCCGGGCTGGCCGTCACCCAACCTTCGGAGGATTTCTCCTTCGACGGTGTTTTTCTTCTCGAAATTCTCCCTGTTTTCCGGCGGGTTCGTCACCTCGAACGGAATAGTTTGCCCAGCAGCTACCCGTTCAGCCAGCGGCTGCCTGTACCGATACTCCAAGGCGCGTCGCTTTGAACCATGTTCGAGTTGTTGATACTCGACAAGTGTTCGCTGAAGGGCCGACTCCCCCAGGGAGTTTGCCGTCAACGATTCCAGATTAATTGGTTCCTTGGTAACGCCGGCGTTCTTGTACCGAATACACCGCTCGATGTACTCGAAAGCGTTACAGATGGTGTGGATAAGATCTTCGATGTCTGAGAGGCAGACACGCGGTGAATCATCTCCCTCGTGGTGGCGATATCGCACAATTTCCGCGACTGCAGCCTCGTCGCTGGCCCAGTCCTCATCGAGTACGTCGAACTCTTCGGCCGCGTAGAGATACTCCAGCGGCATCGTATCGCGGTGACGTTCGATAACCGGATAGTGCCCATGGAATCGATCCGGCGGTACAACGAGACCGTTATCGGAGTTCGGAAAAACCCTGTCCGCGAACTCCTCGATTGGAAGTGCTACCTCGAAGAACCCGAGATCGAACACGCGCTTCAGCGGCGTCTCTGTTTCGTCTCGGACGTCCTCCCAGCCAAAATCTCGCTCCTTCGAAATGTCGTAGAACTGTGCGACCGTCTGGAACAGCCCCAGCCCGGGATATCGAAAGGCGTGTCGCGCACGGAACTCCTCGCGAAGGACGCTGACAATCTCTTGGTCGATATCTTGCCGGTACCCAAGCAGGGTACGAACCGCATCCGCGACGGGGTCTCCTTCGTGGCGCCTCGTCGCATCGACAAGCCATTCGCGCTGTCGCTCGCTGTACGGGTACATGTGGAACAGTCCCTCTTCTGAACGGAGTCCTTCATTCGAGAGGTCGGGGCGAACTCTACCAATCGCCGCTTCCAACTTATCGATGAATTCAGCGAGCAGCTCTTTTTCAACTTCGTCTTTTGCGTCCGGGTCTCGCACAAGCGCGTCGGTGATCGCGAGAACGAACTCCCCGTCGCCGTCGTTCCGGCTGCAATCGACCTTCGCCCCGAGAATACACAGGCGGTTCCGGACGTGGTCGTGTTGGATATACGGGTACACACGAACGATTGATTCGCGAGGGTACTCGAGAGAGAAACTGTCGGGTGGAGAGTCGTCCGGAAGATTCCGACCGGATCCGATCAGGTACTCTTGCCACGGACCGACGCCCTCGGCGTTCGCCTGCCACCACCGTTCGAATTTCGGATCGATCTCACGGCGGAATCGGTGGGCGATCTGTACGCGCTCGTACAGGCGTGAGAGCTCGGTCGATGACTGGATTTCAGCGACGAGATCGGGGTTACTCGCTTCCGGGAGTGACCGTCTAATTGGATGTCTGGCCCATCGGCCGGTGGGAAGATCATAGAGGTCGACGAGGTCGTTAATCCTCTCGATACCGAACTCTTGGAGACCTTCCTGCACGCCCTCGGAGAAACCGAGCAGGGACAAATCTCCAGTCGTCGCCGAGCGGGCGACACACTTGGCCTGTTTCGGGCAGCTATCACAGCGCTCATCGATGCGGTACCTCGGAGGTTGGGTGTCTCCGTTGCTTGCCGGTCGCCCGTTCTGGTCGAGAAGTACGCGATCAAGCGTACCACTTCGCTCTAACAACAGTCGAACGTCGTTTATCCGGCTTTCCAGCTCGAAATCTGCGAGTATATCGAAATTCAATCCTTCTGCTACCACCGGCCCGAAGCTGTTCCCTCGTGTTACGATACTCGCAGTCACCTCCACGTTCCGATCACCGAGGAGCTTGCGGAGCAAAAGCGCGTACATCGCGGCTTGAATTTGATGGTGGGTTTTCGATTCCGTCGACGACTTCATCTCGAGGACACGCACCTCGACCCCGGATCTCCCATCGATAGTGGTTGGTGATACTAATAGACCATCAGCCTCACCGCGTACGGGCCACGCCTCTATCGACCCCTCGAAGGTTGGCTGATAGCCAACAATCGGCGAGTCCTGTACCCCAGCGAGAACGCTGTCAACGAGATCCCGAACGTGGTCACCCTGAGCTTCTCCGGCCCACATGGCATCGAAATGTAGGTCGTGATCTGCCGGTCCGACCACGAAACACTCCGTACCCTGTAGCAACCGTATCTGACCGATTTCGAATCGCACGCCAGTCTCGGCAAGCAGTGGACTTACCCGAACGTCGTCGATAGACTCCGGGATGCTCTCACCATATTCTTGGAAGAGGTACATTGGGCATTGCTTGAGACTGAAGTACTTCGCTATGATGCTGGGGTGAACTGACGGCCGGGGTTCGGAACTGCATTGCGGTGGTACGGTCATAATCGTGGAAGATTTGTGCCAACTTGATTGCTTGACACCAGTATCGACGAATCGGCGGCGTCAGCGCTTTGGAATGTTACACGTTATCTACACTACGACGAGCAACCAGATATTTTGGTAGCCTAGTGTTGATCTTCTTGATACCCCATATGGGCCTATCATCCTACTAACGTAACGGATACATTACTAATGTTTCGACCGGAGCGACACCAATTCACTATCACGGACCATGCCTGAGCGAATACATTAGTTTAAATTATTATATATTAGATTGGATGTTTTTATAGTCATGGACGTTCCCCCGCAAGATTGAATTGAATTACGGGAGCAGATGGAGTAACGACTTGAATGAAGTATTTCGATCGCAACTCTAACCGGTCTCGTGTGAAACGGGACGTGGAACCGCTCGTCCGGGGGCTCCTAGAGAACACACAGATATTCGGCCCCGAGACCGAGAACCCACCCCAGGTCACCACGGCTCTCAAGTACACTCGCAAACCACAAAAGCGACGGAACCCCGGTGACTACGGTGGGTCAGATCCGTTCATCGCGGATATCATCGATATCTTTGGATTTGAGCCGCTCAAGTTCCAGCAGACCAGCTGGGAATTGGTGAGAGACCTGAACCAGCAACGATGTGGCGGGGACTCACAGGGAGCAATCTTCTCAGCCCCTACCGGCTTCGGCAAGACTGAGGCGTTCCTCGGACCGCTCTATCAACTGCTGCGTGAAGATGATCTGGAGCGTGTCGCGCTGGTCTATCCGAGCAAGGCGCTCCTCCAGGACCAGCTCGGTCGGGTGCTCGAACATCTGCATACGATCAAAACGACGAGCGAAGACCAGATATCGGTCGGCGTCTGGTCGGGAGACACCGCCTACGAATTGGATGACGTCGCGTCGGAGAAGGCACTGTTTGAAGGAACGGGGCCGAACAAGCGCTTTAGACTCGCCAACTGCTGGTGTGGCGAGCCCCACGACCCACATTCGTTCCAATACGACGGTGGGAGCGCACACTACGAGTTGGTTTGCGAACACGACGACAGCCATTCCTTCACCGAGGAGGAAGTAGTGTTGAACCGCGAGGACATCCGCCGGTCGAACGGCCCTGAAATCGTGTTGACGACGCTCGAGTCGTTGGAACTGTTCGGGTTGAAACCAAATTACGACCTCATCGACGAGATCGATGCCATCGTCTTCGACGAGATTCATCTTTATACGGGCATCCGCGGAGCACACGCTGCCAACGTCGTCGATAACATCGAATCCATCACCGACCAGTCGATGTTATGGCTCGGTGCCAGCGCGACTGTCGACGACGCCGAGCAATTCGCCGCGAAAATCTTCCCGATTCCTGATGGTAGAATCGAGGCGGTGGCCCCACCAGATGAAGACTTCGAGACCGACCACGATGACCACGAACACTACTTCTTCCTTAAGGCAACCGAGGACGGGCCAGGAGTCTCCTCGATGTTTATCCAGCAAATCCTCCTGCTCGGACACGCGATGTTGCAACAGCAGGACGGTCCTAGAGGAAAACTGTTGTCGTTCATCGACAGCATCAGTCAGGTGAATCAGAAGCGAACACAGCTACAGGACGCAGATGAGCAACGGGAACTGTGGCGCCATCACGTGGACATCGACGAGCCCGGCGACTGGCGCGACGTCGCTGAAGGGATGGACAGAGAATTCGTCGAGGGGTCGTTGGAGTTCTCGTCCGTCTACTCAGACGCCGGATTTGATGCCTCCGTCATCCGGAGCGATGTTCTCCTGTCGACGAACTTCCTCGAAGTTGGGATCGACGTTGGTGACATCTCCATCGTGACGCAATACCGGACGCCGTGGAACCTTTCATCATTCGTCCAGCGTGTCGGGCGGGCCGCGCGCGAACCCGGAACTGACTCGTTCATCTTCGTCTTCCTCTCGGACCTTACGAGTGACTCCAACATGTTTTACCGAGCGGATCGGTTCCTCGGTTCCGAAATTCGAACGCCGCTAAAGCCCGACAACGAGGTCATCGAGTGGATTCACGACCGCTATCGAGAATTCTACGAGGGTTCGACGCGAGTTCGCGAGAGACGCCACTTCTCCAACAAGCGAGAGAAAGAGGAGTTCCACGAGGAGTACCTGGTCGACGAACTCGGCTGGGCAGAATACTACGACCTGATCGACGACCCGGAAAGCGTCCTCTTTCGTACACTCGGTATCACTGGTTCGTTTGACCCCCTCGTCGGCCAAGAACCGATAATGGAAGTCCTGGCGGCTCTCGAAGAGCGCGACGAAGAACTCGAGGAGAAACTCGACGAGCTAGGTGTGGCGGGAGAGGAAGGGACGGGGGATACCGAACGCGAGATGGTCGAGAGCGTCAGAACAGACATTTTAGGCTACATCAAGGAACGGCGGAAGCTGGTTGCCGAGTGCCGGGAGATGAACGAGGAGTTCGTCGACCGTTCGGTCCTCGACGGATTAGAATCGGAGCTCGAAGAGGCTCGTGAAACCATCGCTGAACCGGCACCGGGGCTGAACGTGGAAATTGACAGATTCCGCAACGTGCTCCCGATTCTGTACACGGTGAAAGGGAACGTGCTTCGAGTTACCAACGCCGCAAACAGCGCCGATATCACGCTGTCCCCGTTGACCTTAGATATCGGTGAACTCGAATCATCCATCGAGCGCATTGCGGACGCGTTGGACGACGACCGAGTCGCGGAGCTCGTTCTCGAAAGAAAGCGGCTGTACTATCTCAAGCAAACGCTCGAAGAGCTATATGACTACCAGGCGATTCCGAGCAACTACCTCAGTCTCTATTACGTCAAGCATCTCCTCCGGGGCGGATACTACTACGATCGATTCCTCCAAACGGCCGGCGACTCCCTCGCTGACGAGGTATGGTTCGTTCCCGAGAACTATTTCGACGACGCTGGACAGTACTTCACCGTGTTCCACGGAGATGACGACGTGGAGGGAAGCGATCAATCAATAGATAAAATCGTCCACTCGTACACGCCCTTCCGTAGTGAGTATAAACAAGATGCAGGGGA